>NZ_BAAGSJ010000004.1:771577-1090625 GCF_054782495.1 Spirosoma aerophilum
TGTGGATCGGCAAAGTTATTCCAGCCAATGAAAAGCTGAATCTTTACCAAACAAGCCACCGAGGGGTTGCCCGCTATTTAGACCAACACTACGATTTGATGCGTTGTGTGGTGTACTATCATTCTATTTATGGAGAGTCCTGGGTGTTTGACCCCAGCATGACTAAACAAACCCGTAAGTTAAAGTAAAGCAGGAATCGGCTTTCCACTCGCTGGTGAGAGAATGGGCTGAACGATTAGTAGGTAATAAAACAGCTGCTGGGGCCTTTATTGATTATGAAAACGTCCGAATAAAAGTAGGGTAAGCCAGCGCATGACAAAAAAGCGCTTTCGTTTCAATGAGGAGCGTATTTTGAGAATAAGCGCTCATTAGCCGTTTCGTATACTATCCACCATAAGGAAGTGTCGATCTGTTTGTAACACGCCTTAATATTTGTCCTCTTCCCAGTCAAGTTTAATATCTATGAATTATGTTAATAAACTATTCTAAGATCAACCACCGCATACGAGCCCTAAAAAGAGACCAAATTGTAACTTGGAAAGGGAAGGCAAAAGACGGTTATTATGTTAATGGAATATCGGTAGATTGAACCCGCAGACTACGAGTAAAGGACCGCTATTAACAGATTAGGGGTTAACATGAACTGTGTTAAAAGTCAAGCCATTGAACGTAAAATTGGTTGATAATTCGGATCATAGTCCTCGTTAAATTTAACTACTGCATATGCCTGACGAAGCAGTTTGTTAACGACTGCCATTAACGCTACATTAGTCACTTTACCGGCCGCTTTTAAGCGCTGATAACACTCTTGACACGGTTTGTTATAGCGAATAGCTGATAAGCTGGCCATGTATAATTGGCCCCTCAAATGTGCATCCCCCGAGCGGTTGATTCCCTTGGTGATCCCCACTTTTCCCGATTGATAGATCACCGGAGCCACACCGATAAACTTGGCTAGAGCCTTCGCAGAAGTAAAGTCGCGAAATCCATTGGTCGTCTCAATTAAGGCCGTGGCAACGGCGTCAGAAATCCCTTTTATAGACCTCAACCGCTTGTACTGGTCGGTAAAATCAGCTTGACATACCTGGTTAATTTCAGCCTTTAATTGAGTGATGGCCGTCTGGAAATGAGCAATCATCTGTTGCAAACTATGCTGAACGGTAGCATCTTTCAGGGGTAATGGCTGGAACGACTCGAACAAGTTAAGCAACGCTACCCGCTGTTTTTGATATTGCCGGAGCAACGTACGTTTCTGTCTGAGCAGCATCAGACTTTCATTACTCATCTGATAAACAGGCGGTTGGAGCGCTCGTCCGTATTCAGCCAATAAAATGGCATCGCTCGGATCGGTCTTAGTGATCGATAAATGCATTTTAGCAAAGTGATGGCCGCTTCGGCGGTCCGATCTGCTTAGGATTAATGACCGATACCGTCACTTTGGCCTGAGTAAGCATATAGGTCACTAAAACAGAATAGGAACCGGTGGCTTCCAGCACGCAGTGGGCCTGCTCGGGAAGTTGATTTACAAGTGAATGAATACCGTCAGGCGAATTGGCAAAGCTGATCACTTTCTAGCCCGCCGTTGGTTTTGGGATAGCCACAGAAAGACTATCTTTGGAGACGTCAATACCAATGTAAGTGGTCATAGAAATAGATAGTTACAAAGGGAAAAGAAAACAGATAACAGGGGAGTGACGCCTTGAATTTTAGACCCTAGCATAGCAGACGCGGTTTTTCACCAATTGAACTGTTCAGGCTTAAAAATTCACCAGCAGGAGTCAAAACATGTTAAACAGGTTTGGCTAATAACGTATCGGACTTACCCATGCTGGTGGCTCAAACCACAGTTGAATAACTGCTTTTTCGAGTATTTTGCAAACTAATTCAAACGTACTATAACGTTTACTTATACAATATTAATCAGCTACACCATATGTTTGGAATCAGGAAGATGTCGCTCAATCATTTCAGCCGGCTGTTGCTTAATAGCTTGATCCTATACAGTGCTGTAAGCTGGCTAATGAGTGGCTGTTTTTTAGCCATCAACAAAAAGTCTGAATTGGTACTAACCGTGCAGGACACAACTGGGAAACCACTACCCGGAGTTGGTGTCACTTTAACAGGATTCAAAACGAGTTCTACCCGCCTATATGATCTGGAAACACTCAACAACGTGACTGACCAAACTGGAGTAATAAAATTGACATTATCTTGGCCAAAGGGGGTTAGTTATTACGACATTCGTATAGGTTCACCTTACATAATCACTAGTTGTCCAATACCAGATAATTCACCAAACTTCGGGGGTTGTGAAATACGATCTGATCAGAATCATTCGGCAACGATCCAAGTGAAAAAGCCATGATGAACCTCAAGAAAAATGAAAAAATGCATCCACGTGAGTCATGATATAACTATTCAAATACGGCTATCTCGTTGACTATGTGGGCCTTATTTAAATAATCCCTTTACATAATTGCACTTATACAACAAAATTATGATTAATCGTACTTGGCGTAATTATGTAGGAGGAATAACCCTGAAGGCTATTAGGTATTTAGTTTTATGCGTCGCCTTGTTTCCGGTCTGGCTACTACTCGGCGTCTCAGCTAGTGAGCCAGCTCTTTGGCAAAAAGTGTTGTGGTATATCCTTTTCCCCTTAGCTACTTTACCATGGCCAGAATCTGTGGCAAGCATCATAATCTGCCTATTATTGAATGCAATACTGTGGGGTGGTATTCTTCAGCTGCTTATTGAACTGCGTTTTGCTCGACATCTAAAAAATTGATTTTTCTCAGATTGCCATTAACGAATAATTAGTGGCAGATCTGGATTCTGTTCTATAACTAATACTCTACATCAATTCACCAACGAGTTAGTGTTCTCATCAATAGCCTTGACAAAATCGGCATATATGAGTCATATTAACTTTGATCTGAGAGGGGTACACTCGTTAGTGAAATGAGCTTCCAAGAGTCCCCCATTCGCTGCATCAGCAATGTTTGTCGGGTCTCCCGAGCCCACGGATCTAGTCTGGCGCTATATCTTACCGAGCAAGTAACAGTGTAGTAGTCGCTGCTCATTGGCGTGAATTGCCAATCCCCATACTCGGCTCGATCCGCCCGTTTCAGTATTGGATCAGGATTGGTTTTGATAAACTCTTCTATTTTAGTCCAACCCTCATACGTTATGGCTCGCAAGCCATCCTTTGTCTCTCGGAAAAATAAAATTCGCGTGTAAGGTAGAGGAGCAATGAACGAAATTAGCCGGTCATGATTGCTGTTCTTAGCTGTAAAGTTGAATCGAACTATCGACTTTTTGATTGCCTCCTCATCTTGAGAACTTTGAGCGAAGCTAGTTAAGCTACAGACTAGAAAACCAATAAGTAAGAAGCGTTGCATAACTACAGGGTTTAGAAGTACAAACTGAGCGGCTTGTTTAGTGCTAAACGTCTGGAAAAGAGTTTAATATATGTCAGTACACTAGTATATTAGCAGATACCCAAGTAAGTATTGTATTTCTTGTTATATAAGTGAAATTATGAACTGTGTTAAAAGTCAAGCACAAGTTCGTAATGCCCAATTATACAACAGGTTATTACAACCAAAGTAACTTTTTGCGGGTCACTAAAAGCACTGAAAACTGATGATATCAGATGAAATCTACTTGTGTGTTTTTAGGTATGGTGTTTCTGTTGACAACCGCTTGCACTAGAACTTCAGAAAATGAAATATCACCAGTCTTTGACGTGGTTGTGCAAGGTATTGGAGGGGATTGCAAACTACCCCTGCTAGATTTTGGATCTCGAACGACTGAAGTGGGAAACCTTATTGGAGTAACCTCTCCTAGTAAGTTTTATTATGCCGTTAACCTGGACTCATCTTACGCCAAGGCTGGAATAAGTCTTCAAGTGAAGATTCGAAAAATAACAGCTGGTGAGGCCCGAGCTTGTACAGATTTAGGGCCCTTCTATCCAAGTATTGACGTGACAACTGCTTCTATTAGGTGAAGGTAAAAGTTCACTTTTTCCAACACGTATGTAGGTAAGGTTGTAGCCTTATTTCTGCCTTTTATCCCTTTACATAATTGTAGTTATACAACTAGTCTATGAGAAGTGCTATTTTATACTCTTACTAATGATATAAATAGACCGAGTTGGTCCAATTAATTATGGTCCATAGACCATAGGCTATTATACCTGTTTTATCAGAACGATAATTGACCTTATAGACTTTCCCCTGAACTGTAATCTTCTCATAACGGCTTGAATGTTTGCTGGCCTGCTCGTGAGTCGGTGCTACATAAGATGCAGCTAGTAAGTCGATCAAAGCGGTCTCGACATAATGCAGCAGATGCGCCTTTTCGTCAAATGGTACTGATAACTTGTGGCTCGTATGCTCAACCTTATGATGCTCTGAAAAGTCAAGCAAGTAGGGTTTTAAGTATTCTAGCCAAACGTCTCTAAGTTCCATCTGTTGGCCATCCAATTCTAAATAAAAAGCCATCAGTGATTATTAATAAAATACTATTACTAACTACCTATCTTTCAGTCGAATAATTGAATTAAAAGCAGAGCAGTTGTATAACTACCATTATGATAACCAAAACTAATTTGTAACTCATCTACAGGCGGTTTCTGCTATAGCCGTGATCGTTATAAAAGAAGGTGGATGACAAAGAACATACGCTCTTTGAGGATAGCCTCCTTCTCGATATTGGAAGTAAAAGGTAGAGTCGGTTTGCGTCAATATTGCGCTGGACGAACCCTTGAAAGCAAGGCTGTCCAGACTCGCTACCACACAATTCTGATGTACGCCATTGAAAGAACTTCTCCACTCTTGGCCAATAGGCGTACCATCTAAAACTTGAATAACTACCCCCTCGCAATAACTGGTAAGGTATCGACCTTTTACACATTGCCGGTTAACAGATGTAGGGCCGCTACAACTCAGTAAGGCTAGTAGTAATATACTGGTTATGATTCGCATGGACTACGTTTTTGATGTAGACCTGAATACCCGACAAAGAGTTGGAAATGCATTCTTTGTTGTTGTATAATCTCTGTGGCTGTTAAGTACTACATTGTGTCAGACAAAAATAAGTACTGTCTGACACCTGTAAGACAGAGGGCAAAAACACTAGTAGTTCAATGAAACGGTGTTTCAAATAACGCCCATTTTGAGAGGCAAAATTGGGTTGGCATGGCTAATTGATTAAACCAACTTGACTACGTTTGCTCGTTTGCAACGGCACGGCCACAGCCGACGATCCGGAGCCACGCCCATTAGACAAAAAATGGAGGTTAAAGTGGGGTTTGGCAGCTATTGATAAACAGCAGCATGAATGAGAATAATCCCCTCAAAACAAGTCGAATTAACCGGTGGTTAGGAGATTGCTTACAGTGAACAACCTGTTGGCGATACTTAATCAACCTATGAGACAACAATCCATTTCGTTACTATTCAGCGCAGCCGCTTTGCTGGGGGCCCTGCCATCCAGCGCCCAGAACGATTATCAGACCACAGTCAAAGACGGCTACTCCGTCAATGTATTCAAGCCCCAGCAGGTTGATGCCACAACAGAGCGCGTAGCGCAACTGAAAGCCCCCGCCGGTTTTAGCGTCACCACGTTTGCCGAAAAAACGGGTAACCCGCGCATGCTGGTCGTGGCCTCCAACGGCGACGTGTACGTGTCGGACCGCACGAAAGGAACCGTCATGCTGGTGCGTGATGCGAACAAAGACGGCAAGGCCGAACTGGTTAAAGTCGTGGCTCAGAAAGCGGACCTGCACGGGCTGGCCCTGCGCGAGGGTAAGCTCTACATGACCTCCATTCGGGAATTGTACGTAGCCGACATCAAACCCGATGGCTCCCTGAGCGACTTAAAAACCCTTTACAACGATCTGCCCGACGCGGGGCAACATCCGAACCGCACGATCAATTTTAGTCCTGATGGGAAGCTGTACCTGTCAGCAGGCAGCACCTGCAATGCCTGCGACGAGCGCAATAAAGAAGCGGCCACCCTGCTTCAGATCAATACCGATGGCTCGGGGCGCCGGGTATATGCCAAAGGCCTTCGTAATACCATCGGGTTTGGCTGGCACCCCGCCACAAAGGCACTTTGGGGATTCGATCACGGCATCGACTGGCTGGGGGACGAAGATCAGCGGGAAGAACTCAACGAAATTAAACAAGGGGCCGACTACGGCTGGCCTTACGTATATGCCAATGGGAAGCTGCCTCCCCACCCGCAACCAGCCGGCGAAACGCCCGAACAGTATGCCGCCAAAACGACGAAGCCCATTCAGTTGTACGATGCCCACGCTGCTCCTTTGGGCATGGTTTTTAATACGGGCCGCAGTTTTCCGACCCAATACCAGAACGACGCTTTCGTGACCATGCACGGATCCTGGAACCGGGCCAAACCGTCGGGCTACAAAGTGGTGCGAGTGCGTTTTGATAAGCAAGGCCGAGCCACGGGCATCGAAGATTTTGTGACGGGCTGGTTAGTCAACGGCAACAAGGAACAGTTTGGCCGGGTGTGTGGCATTGCGCAGCATACCGATGGGTCGTTGCTGATCACCGACGATGCCAACGGAGTGATTTACCGGGTAGCGTATTCGGGCAAGTAAGCTAACGGGGCCGAGATAGCAGCGAAGTATTACCCCCTTCGACGCTATCTCGGCTCTAGTGTCTATAATTCCGACAACGAGATTCATTTATCTAGTAACCGTATGCCTTTAGCTATGCTCAGTGCTATTAGTTTAAGATAGCCTTAGCCGGACTTCTATCTTGGATAACTCACAAATGTGAGCGACCGCACTAGCAGGGCAGGCCCTGCCAAGATGCTTTAACTCGTATGTCAGCTAAAATCACCCGGCGGCCCGTTATCAGTGGATGTAAGCCTCTGGGGGCCTTTGAACACCAAATTCAGCAGGGTGACCTATACCATTGAAATCAGCGTCATCTGAGAATTATAAATTTTCCTAGCTTATCAACCATTTCTTGAAAAGATTAGCTCATTTGTCATAGTATAGCCATGAAGGGACGCTTCCCGGCACATCCTTTCGACAAATTGAATGCTTTTAAAATGCTACTTTTCTTAGTCAAGTTGCATATACTATGTGGCTGTTGCAAAAGTTTGAAAAGAAATTCGGGTTCTGGACGTACTCGCTCACACAGCCAATTTTTAGCTAATGAACGGTTAAAAACAGTCTGACCACTCAGGATTTCTTTACCAATAGAAACTTTTGCAACAGCCACTGGCATCATGTTGATGAATTAAAGATAGAATTGAGCGAAGAGATTATAAAAGTACTTTCCTGAAATAATATCGCTTCTGACCTGGAGGAAAGTCGTCTAAAATGGCAAAACACTCATATCCTTCTCGTTGGTAAAAGGCGGGTGCTTGAAAATCGAAGGTATCGAGTTGAATCATCCGGCAACCGCGTTGAACGGCTAATCGCCCAGCTTCCCGAAGTAGTTGTGCACCATAGCCCATCTGTCGATACTCCGCATCAAGCCATAACAAATCAATAAACAGAATACTCCATCCATGTAACGAAGCAATTATTCCTCCTCTAAGCAACCCTTCTATATCCCGTAAAGCTAGCTTAAGGGGCTGTAAATTGGGACCATTTATGGGCACAGCTTGGGCATTGAACGACAGCAATCGCCGACGGATCTCTAGCGCATCTTGAGGAGTAACATCTTCGGAAACAATCATTCAGTTCTGTTCTATAAGTGTGATCGAGATCGTAAAATACCGAAAAGCCGCTCGTTTATTGTCTCGATCCGGACGCAGTTAACGTACACATTCACTCGCTCCAAAAGACTACTGATCGCCGTTTAATAAGTGGTATTGGGTGACTGGATAAAGGCTCAACAGTGAGACCTGAAAAAAGTAAAGCACTTTCTAGCAATTCATCAAAAACGACTCTGGATCTTTGATTCTGGTAACTAACCCCCAATGTATTCGCCATAGCCCCACCTGCCTGATTCGCTATTTCTTGTCGGCTAATTGCTTTACCAATCGCTTTAACTCATCAATCTCTTTCTGTTGCTGAATACTATAAAGGGTCAACTCTTCAATCTTCTCCAGCAACTTAGCCTCCATCTTACCCACTTCAACACCATTCTTTACTACCTCCTGAGCTGAGGGTACGCCCGGCAAATGTTGGTTCTGTTGGATGTATCGTTCCACCTCAGCCAGGGTTTGCAACTTGTAAGCAGGAGCAAATACTTTATCGCTCCAATCGGCTACAGTCCGCACCAAGAAGCGGCCTGATGGAGTCAAGACAAGCTGGCCAGTCTTATCTACGGTGAGTACCTTTTCGGCGATCGCTATTTGGACTGGACTATCAGTTGTGAGTTGGCTTAACCGAACGCCGGATTGATTGTCTACTCCACTATTGACCTCCAGGCGGGCAGTAGGGGCTGAAGTGCCAATACCGACGTTTGCTTGATTACCTAAAATAACCGCGTTACTACTGGCTACCTTGGCATGGGCACCGATGGCCGTGGCGTTGAAAAGTGGATCGCCATTATCGGCCAATAGAACACCTGCCTCAGTACCTAAAAACGTATTTTGGTAGCCTCTGTCATGGAGGCCTGTGTTATAGCCCAGGTATACGTTATTATCCGAGTTACTGCTAGCCGGTCCAGCTCCATTCCCTACAAATGTATTGTGGTTCCCAGTCACATTGCCTTGCCCTGATTTTGTTCCAAAGAAGGTGTTTCCTTTTCCAGTTGTGGTCGCGTAGCCAGCCTGATAGCCAACAAAGGTGTTGGAGTCAGCAATTGCCTGATTGCCTGATGAAAAACCCACCATCGTATTGGCATTGCCGGTTTTGTTTGAAAATCCCGTATTCCCCCCTAAATAGGTATTATAATTCCCTTTGGTGGTAGAATACCCGGCCTGACTACCAAAAAACGCATTTCTAACGCCACTTGTATTTAACCAGCCCGCTAAATAACCCATGAAAGAATTATTATCTCCGGTTAAGTTCGATTGACCTGCCGAAGGCCCCACAAAGGAATTGTAAGAGCCACTTGTATTCTGACTACCTGCCCCACTGCCAATAAATGCGTTAGAATTACCTGTTTCATTCTGCTGGCCAGCCCCATTTCCTATAAATGTATTTATGGCTCCGGTTGAATTAACAACACCAGCAAAAGCCCCAACATAGGTATTCGCAAACCCAGTAGTATTATTGGAACCCGCTCCATTTCCTATAAATGTATTTTGACCGCTCGTCATGCTGGTATTACCTGCACCGGGTCCAACGAACGTGTTAAATGTACCAGGTGAAAATGAGTTAGCCGTGTTTGCAACATAGTTACTTTGTGCAATTAATTGACTACTAACTAAAAATGTCAATAGGTACAACGCTTGTTTCATGGTGCTAGGATAAATAGCTCGTTTTTTTAACTGAGCTCCTAATATAAGAACGTGTTGGGGAATTATATTTTGTAGTAGACTCAAATTCGCTGAAGTATCAGTTGAATATTAGCTAAATAAAGCCAGTTGACCGAAGATGATACGGCGTACTCGTAATCTTTGACAATGCGTCGGAAGAACGGGGTCGCCCGTGCGATTGGTTCACGCAATGACCCGTATGATTCCAAGAAAAGACAGTGAAATTTTAATATCTGTCAAATACTATTAGTCGTATACGCAAGCAAACAACCGACTAAAAATGTACTAGTTAATCGAAGTATGAAAATTATTCGAATCTCTTGAAACGCCCCATTTAAGCAGCAGATTCCTGAACGATCCTTTGTCTCGTATTGGAGCCTTTTACGAGAGGACTAAGTCCTAATATCTGTAAAACGCTATCTGTCGCATACGAAAGCTCTTCCAACCATTAAAGCTTATTGGGGGTCAATTTAGTAACTCAAATAAGTGTACTATGAAACCGAATGAACCTACTGCTTTTTGGGCGGTAATCAGCACAGTTTTATTTTTCTGCCTGGTCAGTTGCGACCCAAATAAAGTAGCCACAGAGAAAGCAAACGCCTACCAGAAAGCAACAGGGAATTGGCATTTGGTCTCTACTACTTCAGGATGGACAGGGCAAACTACTTTATCTACAGAAAAAATAGATATGACAATTACTGAGCAACAACAAGCTACTATTTATAAAGACGCAATAGAGGTCTCTCGCTATCAATTTACACTAGATAAAACAACTTCAGAAACGTTGCTTTTTACTGTTACTCAGCAAAGTGGAAACTCTTCTATCTTTCTTGCTGGAGGGGGCTATCTTAAAGTAAACAACAAACAATTAGTTATAGATTATACATTCACTGATGGTCCTGCTTATACCTTCGAGCGAAACTATGGATTGTAACTATTTGAATGAAAGGGCGAAATCCAGCTATTGATAGTTTAAAGTAAAACCACATAAAATATTGTTATGTGGTTGGGCCACGAATACCTATTTAGAGGCACAAGTTTAATAACTCGAAAAATATCAAATTCAATGCTCTTTTAGCCATTGAAAATAATCTTGTTCAACACGTATACCATTGTAAATTTTGTTAGCAACCTTACCCCTGCTATCAAATGTTAATTTGTGGAATTTATGGTCATGATTGGGGTAAGCTTTCACACTTAAATTCCGTTTACCATGCAGAGCAAACTCTAGCGGCAAAATGTCATTGGAAGTTGCGGCAATATCAGCAGTACCATACATAATCAGAATTGGAACGCTAAGTGATAATAACTGATCTTTGGTTTGGTTATGAGAAAACGAATAGGTGGTACGAGGGGGATCACCAACGTTGGCCGATGTATTTAGTGAGTCTTTGCATATTTCAACCCATTGTTGTTGTAAAGCCTCAATATTACGCTGAGCATCTTCTTGACTAATTTCACCACTAATTCCTTTAGCCCTCTCTTGCCGAATAAGCCCTTGTTGTCGCCCATCTAGGAAGCCAGAAAAAGCAATTAAATGGGTAACTTTTGGGTTAGTAAAAGCGGTCTTAATCGCCACATAGTACCCTTCTGAACCTCCAACAATGGCCACTTGCTTGGCATCGGCCCAAGGCTGTTTAAGTACAAACTTGAGGACTTCGTTCGTTTGCCTAACATAGTAGTCCAGATAATTATGAGCTTGATAATTGGGCGGGTACATCGATGGCTTAGGGTTGTTCCTTGTGGTAAATAAGGTATCCAGGTAGGCATCTTTTACGACGAGGGGCACCCCTGGCTTAGCGATCATAATGCTATAATAGTCACCTTCATGATCATAACAGGTGATGGGTAATTCGGTTAATGAGGGTCGGTTGTTTTTGGGATTGATTGTAAATAAGGGAATAGGCAGGGAGCCTTGCCGAAACAAAAAAACAGGCTTCCTGGCTTTCAGCTGGCCAGGCTTAGCAACGACGGCAAATGTGACCGAATCGCCCTCGAAGGGAATGGTAAAGACGGTATAGCCCCCAACCGCTCGTGGCGTATATTGGGCATACAGGCTATTCATTGTCCAGAAAATTAGGTAAGCGGAAATCAGAAAGAACTTCACAAGCTAAGCTGGTCTTAGTGGTCAAGCAAAGGTGGATAGCTAGACTTTTGTCTCCAAGTTAAGATTTGTTAAAGAAAGGCAAGTGAGTATCAGCCGTCTCTTGAAACGCCCATATTAAGCAGCAGATACATTGAACTCCCTTCGTCTCACGCGGGAGCCTTTGGAGAGACGAATAGTATCACGAGTATAAGGCAATCTCTGCTGACATACTGCTGTCAGTAGCTCTACTGTACTTTGTGTGAATTAAACCAAATTCACCGATTTCATGAATTTTATTTCCCTTCGAATCATTACGGCCGACATAATGTCGTTGGTTCGCTTTTACGAGCAGATCACTGGACTATCCGTGACTCAGTATACCGATGATTTCGCCGAATTGCAGATGCCTTTAGCTACCTTAGCCATCGGCAGTACGCGTACCCTGCAACTCTTTGGAGGAGACAATATAGCTAGGGCTTCCAGCAATCAGTCTGTCATTCTTGAATTTCGGGTTGATGATGTTGATCGGGAGTATCAGAAGTTAGCCGACATTCTAGGTGATAAGCTCGTTCAGAAGCCGACGACTATGCCTTGGGGAAATCGTTCGCTCCTGTTTCGCGACCCGGATGGCAATCTGGTGAATTTCTTCACACCGGTTACCCCAGAAGCACTTGAGAAGTTTGACCGATAACGTTCTGGTCTATGTTGTAGCCCTTTTAATAGAGGTCAGCCGCCACTGCAGGCCTAGTAAACAAGCAATTACAGAAAGGCTCCTCCGTGAGACGGAGGAGCCTTTTTTGAGAATCCTTAGTGAGGCTTTTCCCAATCCTTGAACATGAAACGTAGCGCATTGAAATAAGCCACAACGGGTTCGGTCATGTGCGTTTCGCTGGGGTAATGCTTATACAGATAAGTCAGGCGTTGCAGCTTTTTTTTAGCTAGTGTGGCTGCCAACTTTAGTAAATGCTTATGAAAAAACGAATTAGGCCCCCCTTCATTTCCGTCACTAATAAAAAGCCGCTTGTTTAAGGCTGAACCGGTTTTCAGTTTTTCATCGGTCATCTTCAACACATACTCCTTGTCCCACCAAAGCGAGGGACTGACGGCCATATAGGCATCAAACAGATTAGGATGGGTCAACAGACAATTCAGCGATGCAAGGCCCCCAAAAGAGTGCCCGGCCAAAATTTTATAAGCCGCGGTTGGGTAGGTTTTCTCTATCAGGGGCATCAATTCGGTCGCCATGAATTGTAAAAATTTTTCGTTGCCCCCACTGCCTTGATACGCACTAGTATCGGGTTTGCCCTCATAATTCAGGACGCTATGGCTTGGGGTAAGGTCTCGGGTCCGTTTGGTATTGGGGATACCAATGACGATTGTCTTGGGCATGGCCATCACATCGGGCCGAGAAAGATAATCGACGTACTGAGCAAGCAGTTCAAAATGATTGTCACCATCCAGTACGTATAAGACGGGAAATCGCTGGTTTCTATGGGTGGAGTCCAATTTAGGGCAATGCACATATACTTTACGCTCTTCGTTCAGTAGCTGGGAGTGTAGGCTCACCACCTCGCTGGCTGGATAGGTATAGGGCTGCGTAGACTGGGGCTTTGCCGGTGAATCGACAAACATAAGCAGAATCGATAGCCATCGTAAGGAATACAGCAACAACTTCATTGGGTAAAATTTAACGAATGATGGCCTCGAATTCTCGAATTTTTGCCTGATCACGACCGGATTAGGGCGTGCTGTAGTGACGATACTCGGAGTGGTGTCAGCCCAAATATAGCCTTAAAAGCTCGATAGAAGACGACGGCCGACAAAGATCGGTCAGCCACTTCAATAAAAAGCTGTGGCTGTGGGCCATGCTTATTGTATCCATAGACGTCTCTTATTTAGTGAAGTGTCGCCCGTATGAATTAGGCACTTGAGAAGGGCTATAATTTGGGGCGTATATCGCTTTGCTATACAATCTCTTTAAACGCAGAAATTAATGAGCAGGTACATAAACACTTGTTCGTCTTATTTGGGAGCGTTTATTAAGATGGTATGCTTTCCTCAGCTGTATAGTAGGTCGGCACAAAAATTAGCCAATCCGCTCAAAAAATTCTTCTGGGTAGCGTCCTCCAACCGGGGCATTCAGTTGTGGCAATCCCAATCCCGGTACGTCTCGCCGATTCTCAACTCAATAGAGGAACGGAATCAGACGCCAAGTATGCTCACTATAGGCAGCGTAGCCAGGAAGTACTTGCCGTAAGAACTGCTCTTCCCGGCTTATTTTCACCAAATAGGTTCCACACAAGAGCAGTAAGCCCGCCAAGCTTGACGGGCTGGGTTGATACAGGGTCGTCCCGAACGCGGCCCAGAGGAAACCCGTATACATCGGATTGCGAACGTACCGATAGGGGCCACTCGTCACTAAGGTCTGGTTGTCAACTTGCTGAATGGCCCCACTCCAGTTATCCGCCAGGTGCTGGCGGGCCCAAGCTCCGAACAGCATGCCCAGCAGCATCAAACCCATGCCTACTGGGTGAACCCAGTGCGGCATAACGGAAACAGGTTTCGTGAACGCCATGGGTAGTGGATTAAGCAATAGAATGAAGGACAGCACGACGAGTGCTACATGGATTAGCCGATACCAACTTGTCTTAGATGGCTGCTGCACCTGAACTCGACGGCGTGTTGTATACCCCCAGATGGCCCAGCCTAGCCAAAAAATGGCCCATGTACTTAGAGCAAAGTAAGTCGTGAACATAGTGACAGATTCATTGCATATAGCTTAGGTAACTGAGGTAACTATCAATTTGTGTTGTAAGCCCACTCCATTAATTCCGTCCGGTGGCGTGATGCGTGAAGCGGTAGGCTATACTAAAAAACCTGAATTGTAGATACGACCTCGTCTCTGGCAGGAGCATTATGTGAGAACGAGTTAATCTGGACTTATCAACCTGCGCTGAATGGAATTAAAGGTAAGTCAATGACAGACTTCACAGATTTCGTCCGTTTACTTAAGTAATGCCGCCAGGTCATCCTTGCCTTTTATGGCTAATAGCCACCTGATGGCCCCTAACTTATAGGCCCCATTTTGATCGATGAAGGCATAACCTGGGTAACCTCTAAAGGAGAGAGACTGCGACAGGTTCGCATCCAGAGCTTCATCAATGAAAAAGTGAATGGCAGACAGTTTTAAATCAGCCACTCTTCACTTCCACTTGTCCTCGTCCGAATCTCGGGCTGTGCACACGTACACAAACACTATTAGCAACTCTTTGACGACCTGTGCATTTTTTTTATTGTGCGGCATTTCATGTAAGCAGGGTGCACACCAGGTAGCCGCCCAGCCATCCTGAAGGTACTGGAATTCCTAACCAATCATACCATAGTAGTGAATAGCTTTTTTCTGTTGATTTAAAGATTGTTAATGGAAAGTGAAAATCTTTTTTGAAAAAATCTAATCTTTTGTCCACTCCCGGCCCTCCCGATCGTCATTCGTTTTTTACCTCTAAACATTTCCGCAATGAAAGACTTCTTATTAATTTTCAGATCCCCGGAACATGACGGACCATCGGCATCGCCGGAAGAAATGCAGGCGAACCTGAAACTGTGGATGGACTGGTTTGGAAGCATTGCCGCTCAAAACAAGCTATCCAATCGTGGAAACCGGTTGGTTCATGACGGAAAAGTGGTACGCCCGGGTCAGGTGATCACCGACGGTCCGTATACCGAAATCAAAGAATCGATCACCGGCTACATCATTGTAAAAGCCGAATCGTTGGAAGAAGCTGCGGCCATGGCCAGTAGCTGTCCCATCCTGCTCGACGGCGGAAATGTAGAAGTCAGAGAAATTGCCATTTAAATGAGCGAACCAGACCTGATACCTCATCTTTTCAGAATAGAATACCAGAAAATCACGGCCGTTCTCTCGAAACGGTTCGGTCTGGAACACATTGAAATTGCGCAGGATATTGCGAGTGATACCTTTTTGCAGGCTTCGGAAACATGGGGGATAAAAGGACTTCCGGAAAATCCCACCGCCTGGCTATATGCCGTCGCTAAAAACAAGGCAAAGGATTACCTCAAACGCAATACCCTTTTCAAGGAGAAAATTGCGCAGCAGATTACGTATGAGCAAAACGGTGTGGAAAATTCCGGTGCCGGGATCGACGTTGATCTTTCGGACCGGAACATCACCGACAGCCAGTTACAGATGATGTTTGCGATCTGTCACCCGTCCATTCCGGCGGAGGCTCAAATCGGGCTGTCACTCAACATCCTTTGCGGTTTTGGTATAAATGAAATCGCAGCTGCGTTTTTAACCAACAAAGAAACCATTACCAAACGCCTTTTTCGTGCCCGGGAAAGGCTGCGTTCGAATCAGGTGAAAATTGAATTTCCGGAGGCTGCTGAAATTCAGAAGCGCCTGGAAAATGTGCTAACCACACTCTATCTGCTTTTTAATGAAGGTTATCATGCTTCCGGATGCAATGTAACACTACGCAAGGATGTTTGCCTCGAAGCTGTCCGACTCACAAATTTGCTTCTGGAAAGCAAGCTCACGAGTCAACCGCCCGTGTATGCGTTGCTTGCCTTGATGTGTTTCCAGGCCTCCCGGTTCGAAGCCCGGATCGATTCCGAAGGGGAAACGGTGCTGTATGAAGATCAGAATAAAAAGCTCTGGGACGAAGATCTGATCCGCCAGGGCGAGCATTTTCTGAACCAGTCTTCATCAGGGAATAGGCTATCCAAATATCACCTGGAAGCTGGGATTGCGTATTTTCATACCCTTAAAAAGGATACAAAGGAAAAGTGGGAAAGCATTCTGCAACTCTACAATCAATTGCTGATCATCGACTATTCACCGATGGCCGCTTTAAACCGAGCTTACGCGTTGTCGAAAGCAAACGGGAAAGAAATCGCGATCCAGGAAGCAGAGAAACTGAATCTCACTGCCCACCCTTTATACCATGCCTTATTAGGTGAATTGTACACAGGCATCGACAATGAAAAAGCGGTAAATCATTTCAAAACTTCGCTGGATCTGACAAATTCCAAAGCCGATCAGAAGGTGATTATAAAGAAGCTATCAGCAATGGGCTATTAGCTTTTAGTCACTCGTATGCTCGTTATGACAGTTGACAGTTATTAAAACCATCCGCCCACTTAAACGCCCGGTTCTTAGCAGCAGATTCATTAAAGTCCATTCGTCTCACGCAGGAGCATTAGTTGAGAATTGATCCGATAAGTTGCCTAGAAAGACTGATAAACAGTAACAAGTCAACAACCCGCCCCCCCTATAGAACGCGGACCATTCTAGCCAAAGCAGCCCAAACATGGTGGGTAAGTTTGCTCATTTCTGGATCAGCTTTACGCCTGATCCAGCAAAACATCCCCGATAAACGATCGGTTTGGCTCTTGATCAGTTCCCTGCTTCTTATGACCGCTAATAACCCATTTCAACGCTACGACGAAACCGACGACCGGCACTTTTACAGGCAACCCCGTCTGGTCAACCACATCGACGAGGCTGCCCTCCGGGCTACCACCCACTTATATGCCGAATATTTGCCCGCTGGCGGCACTATTCTCGATCTGATGAGCAGTTGGGTAAGCCATCTGCCAACCAACATCCAGTACGGACGCGTAGCCGGGCTGGGCATGAACGAGGTCGAGTTGAAGGCCAACCCACAACTCACCGAGTACGTGGTACAGAACCTCAACCAAACACCCAGCCTCCCTTACCCCGACAATACCTTCGACGGTGGCATGGTAACCGTGTCGGTGCAGTACCTGACTCAGCCAGTGATGGTTTACCGGGAGCTGGCGCGCGTGCTGCGGCCCGGCAGTCCGTTCCTGACGGTGTTCTCCAATCGCATGTTTCCGACCAAGGCCGTTGCCATCTGGCAATCGCTCGATGATCGGGGCCATCAGCAGTTGGTGCGTTCGTATTATGAGCAAACCGGCCTGTTCGACCAACTAGAGGTCCTTGATCGTAGCCCGCCTGGCTGGAGTGATCCGCTATTTGCGGTGGTCGGCCGGGTTAAAGATGAGATTGGCTCAACACACGATTCAAACGGTCTTCATTGGATAAGCAACTAAGGGGAACGCCCCCATTCATACGGACTAGTCCAATAACAATAAGTTGTACAGCTAGTCAATGTATTAGGAGATCGAGAAAAAAAACACTTGGCCAAATGGACGCTACTGGCTGAGTTGCGGCCTGGCTTGACCTTTGCCGTTACCGTCTTAAATCGTACACCAAACCGTTTCGATAAGTGAACACTTATGTTTTGCCATGTATTCAATGAAATCACCTAATCACTCGCCTATGCCTTTTAACCATAGCAAGGGCCTGGTCCCTTTGTCCGCTTTCGCTTGCCGAGCGACACTCAGATTCTGTTCGACTATCCGCATTAACGTTCTGCCAGGATTTGCACGAGCTGCCTAGCCCAAATGAAGCTTTCAACGGTCTAGGCTAAACCCCAACTTGACAAAGGCTTGCATGAGCTTTGCTCTTGTAAACGGCTTCTCCAGATAATAATCCGCCCCTAACGCCATCGACCGCTCTACCTCCAGAGTACCAGAAGCATTCATAAGAATGACTTTGGGTGAAGGCGTCATCTGCTGGCTTTCCGTTAGCAACCGCAGAGCGGTCCCTAGAGGAAGCCTTAGATTAATAAACGCAACACCAACTTCCTGTTGTTGCATGAGTAAACGAGCCTCCTCAAAAGACTTGGTTTGGGTAGGGGTAAGGCCAAGGCAACGTAACAAGCCACTTAACAACAAATAGTTATCCGGGTCAGGGTCAGCCAAAAGGATAAACGGCAAGCGATTAATTGTTTGAGGATGGTGATCACTCATGGACACGAAGGGTCAAGTTTGATTGTAATTCAGTGACAGATGTTAGGAAATTGATCGGGAGTTCTTGAACGCGATTTGTTTACTAAATGTCCACCATATTCTATAGATTACGTAAAGTAACAAGGACGAATTTAATTTCACCTGCTTGTTTCGGCAAGCGAGCGTCTAATAGTGAAACTGACGTCCAAGCTACGGTTATATGCCCAAAAGAAGCCTTCGATAAAGGAGCGATTTACGAGAGTGCTTTAGATTGTAGTAAGTATCCGTTTTTTTTCTAGATTGACCAACAGTACTTATTTACCAACGCTTTAGTCGTGCTTTAAACAAGTGAACTATTCCCTTGTGCGTTTCTTATCCTGGCTGCTGTTCAGTTCTGGTATAGCCATCGCTCAACCAATTACTCGACAGGTTACCGTCCAAGTAAACCCCACGGTCGAAACCATCGCCACCTTGATGAACCAGTTGTCGACTGAATTCCTGCCCGATTCAGCTAAAGACCCAGCGGGCTATCGGCGTTCACGGTCAATGCGGATCAACTATAATGCCTTTCGGTCCTATACCAACCATCCCGCCATTAGGGCCACCAAAGCCTTAGCCGACAAACTAGGGACGGGCGTGTATCTGCTGGGGCTATACGCCCGCCCATTGCCTGCCACCGGCTGGCAGCATCCCGTATCCCCGTTGCTGTTAGCCGCTGTAAATACTAATCCCGATTCGGCAGCCACTATTGTCAACGAATATATGGCTCAGGTAGCCCGTTTCTATCAGGATGCTCACCTTGGCCAGTTTTTAGCCCAGCAACGCAGTACCTACCAAAAAGCCATAGGGCAAGTGAGCCGGAACCGCCCTTCGGTTGACTTTATACCGACCATGGAAGCCTACTATGGGAGTCGCAAGCAAGCCTATACCATCGTGGTGATGCCTTTCTTCATTACTCAGTGGGGGATGGGTTGGCAAACTGGGGAAGAGCAGCAGGCCAGGCTTTTTAATATTAGCGCGCCCTATGGGGACCAGCACGTACTCGGTCAACGGGTCGTGGATCCTGGTTTCAACGACCGGGAAGCCGTTCGTACGCTTTGTGTGCACGAGTTTGGCCATTCCTTTGTCAATCCGTACACCATGCAACCCGAATGGACGGAGCGAATCAATCAATATAAAGACTTGTTTAAACCCGTCCCCAATCAAGCCCAGTATACCGACTGGCTCACGCTTTTCAATGAATTGACGGTGCGAGCGGGTGAGATACGGATTGCCTTAAAAATGGGGCTCCCCAGAGAGAGTCAGCGACTACGAGGTTTGTACAAAGATTGGCCTTACCTGGATCATTTTAGTGCCCAACTGGCTTCTTATGAGAAGAATCGGGCTCGCTATCCAGCCTTTACAGACTTCCTGCCAGATCTGATTGGCTCGTTAGAAAAACTACGCTCCCGTTAATGCTTTGTTTGCAAAAAGGATTGAGGTAGATAGCTGGCTATTTATTTGAGCGTTAATTTAAGAACGGATACCCATGGCTTCTGATTGGGTAGACATCATCTTTCAGTTAAAGTCGTGCCCAACCCAAACATTTCATCCACTGATCAGTCGAATGCTTGGATGTTCGGTCAGGATGGCCATTACCGTGTCAAAATACGTTTCGCCAGCACCATTGTCCAACGTTTCCAGCTTTTCTTTAAATAGCTTTTTGTTATAGGGAGAGCCAGGCCGCAGCTTATCCAGATAGTAATCGCGGGTGGTTTGCTTCCCTAACGCGTTTCGACTGTGGTCCATGTGGTGCCAGACCAACTCAACTGACTCGGCTCCTTGCAGGGCACCGTAGCCCCCATACAGTAAATCATTGAACGCATCCAGGCTCGGGCCGATCCGCCAGCTTTCGCCTACCATGAACGCCCGATTGATCTCATCATAAAAGGAGGCAATGTCGTTGATGGCGGTTCCGTCAATTTCTATTTGTTTAATCACCATGCACTTACGGACCAATAAAAATCAGCCTATTTATGAACGTTTCCTCGTTTCAAGTTGGAGCGATTTGTGAGATTAGACTTAGTACTTTTTAGACAAACGTTACTTCGCTTTTTGTCCAAAGAAAGCTAGCAAGTCAAGTACCTGGACAGTCTGAGCATTAATATCAACTAATTGTATCTGCAGATCGACGTTCTGTTCGTTCGAGGAATCGACGAAGCAGAGTCGAGGCTTGGGAATGGAGATGTAACCAATCGGTTTTATTAGGCATATCCACCCCAACTGTCTCTTAGGCGGGTCTTTGTAAGCTTTGATAATCAAGATTGCTGAAAAATGGGAAGCCAAAACAGATCGCTTAAGGTCTGTTTTGGCTTTTATAATCGACCTACTTGGTTTAGGGTTGCTTTACAAAGTCGATTTGTTGAATACCACGATTCAGACCAACCCATTTCATGGTGGGCTGACCTAAATCCGTTTCCAGCGAGAAGGTCTCATAAATCAGCCCTAGATCTTCTAAAAAGGTCTCTTCGGGTTCGGGGTATCGGATGCCATCGGGGAAGTGATAGCTGAACAATAAAAAGGCTTGTGGTCCCTGCTGGGTCGGATTATAGACCCGAGTTCCCGGCCACATATCGAATTGAATGGGATAGGTCTTGTTTTTGTATTGGATGGTTCCGTCGTATTCCCCCTGTTGTGGATCAGTCGGGGTTGTGCGCGGTTTGAGGGCTGGCACGATGGTCATGGTCGCTAGATCCTGAAAGGTACTATCCTTGGTCAGGTTAAGCCGGTTATTGCCCATTTTAGGGCTAACCCGTACTTGGCGAAGTTTCCAAGTGCCGACCAATTGTGGTTTCAGATCGGTCATGAGCTGAGCGGCTACCTGGTCGTAATTAATTTTTGGCGGTGTATCAAGTGTACATTGTAAACAGAACAGGCTAACCAAGCAACCCACGTAGCTCATTAGCTTTTGTCGGATCTTGTTCTTCATAAGTTCATAACGTGTTTGGTTACAAAGCTACTAACGAGCTGATGTATGACAAGATTTAGAAGTACGAATTAGCTCCGTTTGCTACGAACTGTCGTTAACAGTTATTAAACAAGGCGTTTATTTAAACGCCCCCATGCTGAAGCAGATCCACAATAATCATTAGTCTCAATCGGGAGCGTTTTCGTTAGACTGTTGGGCATCGGCTAAATATGACTAAGAAGCAGTATACGTCCTTCTCGGTCTAATATAGTCCAGTACTGTTTTAATGAGCGCCGAGGTACATCGCCAGAACTATTTAATAAATAGAGACTGCGAATACCATATCTGTCACTATAGTTTACATCGCTTCTGTAGGCGTACAGCCAAGAACCTACGGTCCCTTCGTAACGAATACCATTAATAAAATTTCGATTCAGGAATTTTATTACTAAAAGCAACCTGTTGGCGTGCGCTGTTCGCATCCTTTTAAGTGCTTCGTTTGACGCAGTGACTGAATCTAAATTTCCGACTGATTCACCACTATAATACAACACACCATCATTCGGTCGCACGAAAAGACTCATAAATCCATTCGGCTCGGTCCTTATGGTATCACAAATCTGGTTTAAAGTCTGCATAGAATCCTGCACCGATTGAATCGGATCAATAAACTGAATTTTTTGTCGTTCGGCTGGCGGTTGACGGACAACAAGTATAAAATAAAGGAATAACAGAAGTACACTGAACGGTATCAAAATTTTTGCTTTCAACATAAGCACTGTTTTAAGCTAATTAATTAGGTAACAATTTATAAATAGTAAAGGCGCGACTTGCTAAAAGAAAAGGATCCCTCTTTTGAGTTCTGTTTTTAAAACTAGTCCAGCTCGTAACCTTCACGAATTACCTGGTGTCAAGTCCCATTTAATTAGGATTATAGCAAGCCCCAATCAATTGGTAATTATAAATGTCCCATTATTAACACGGGTACATGAGCGCTTTTTCGTTTTAGGAGTGAGGGTTTGAAGAGACGGGCTTACATGCGTATTTAGTCAAAGAACCAAACTTCAGGCTGAATACTGTTTCTGAAAACGCTGGCCGGTGCACACCCGCAAATGATTACCTTTTAAACCATTCTTTAATAGTTTTAGGATGCGTTGTCTGGTAGCTATAAACTAGGCCCAATAGCACATTGAGAACAAGGCCAATGATCCAGCCGGCTAGCCGACCATGAGCATGAGTAGCAAATGTTCCCATAAAGATAGTCCACCCCCAAACAAGGACCATACTGAGGGTCAGCAGTAGTTTAGTGAGTTTGGCCATCGACTTGGGGGAGGTTACTATGACAGTTTTCAAACGATATGTTTCTGGCCTTCAAGGTGCCTGATAGAAAAAGACAGAATCGAATCTATCTTACTAGTCTGGTTGGTATTTCTGAGGGCGTCATCAAAAAATCCCGCGAGCTAACAGCCACGCCCTGTTGTAGACGCATTTATCAGCCTCTCGTCTCAGGCGGGAGCGTTTTTTTAATACAACGCTCACTTCCTTTGGCTCATATCAGCCTTGACGTGTATTGCTCAACCTCGGTAACAGGCCATTTGGTTTGAAACAACTTATAGGTTTCGGATTTGTAACCTCTTAGTTTTAACTCCAGATAACTGCTCAGTAGTAACCCATCCATCAGCAGGGCAGTTAACCAAAACCAGTTCTTTTCGAACGGCTGGTCGGTAAATAGTATCAAACTAAACAGGTAGCTCAAACTGGCAACGAGCAGACAAAGCGTCTGGCGACCCGGCTGGCGTTGACTCACTTCCATAACCATGCCTAAGCCGAACAGCCATCCTCCGTATAAGAAGCTGACCGTGCACCAGATCAAAAGCAGATAAGGTCGGCCAGCCAGTTCCAGCTGATAACCCAGTTGTTGCTGAAGGGCAGTAGAATAGGCCAGAATGGGTAAGCTCAAGGCCAGACAAAACCAGAATCGATTCTGAAATTCACTCATGACAACGTTAGCCGAAGAGCCTGAGCAATCGGTTTTTTGAAAATCAGTGGACGTTTGGTGAGAATGGGCAGATAGCATTTACTATTCAATCGTATATGTAGAACAATAAAGTACTGTTTACTTGCCAATTTTTGACAAGTAGGCTTTATCGTCAAGCGTCGTGTTCATTAGTTCGCGTGACAGATGAAATTTATTTGATAAATAAGTTTCCTTATGTAGTTTATCGATACAAATTTTATCCAATAGTGTAGTTAATTATAACTTAATTCGATGAAGTGTAGGATTTATCGGTTTTTTGGTTGCATTCTAACAAAAACTAATCTTTACGCGATAAAAATCATACTAGGAAAAAAGCGGAAGTACAGCCCCAACCACGCCTGTCGTTTGTTGCTTAATATAGATTATGAAAATGTAGGTGTTAAAACACCTTATGTGAGTTCTTATAATAACTTTAGCAATCATGAGGCCCATTTAGCCTTTTGTATTCACAGAGGAGGCCAGCATCTTTTAACTGATTCCAGTTATGGCGTATACAGCAGCCAGTATACACACCGCTTCTTTGCATACCAGGGTTATGGCCCGTCTCCTGGACCATGGGGACTTAGGGTCAATGGCCTTATGGGGGAGATATTGATATTATGGAATACTACCAGCATCAGTTGCTGTCCAATGTGGCCTGAGAGAGAGACAAGCCCTTTGCGGTCGCCTGGCGGATCCGGACCAAACCCCTCTCTTCGTTCAATGACCCGAACTGGTCCCGAAAATCTCATGAGTGGCGGATGGACTGGGATCAAGCCAGCATCCGTCTATACGTGGACAATGTATTACTCAACCGGATCGACCTGTAACAAACAGTAAACCGGGACTATTACGCTGCCTTAAACCTACGGCAGCGGGTAGCCCTTCGGCTTAAGAAACTGGTGAACGGGTATGGTCCCATTCCTAACCCGTTTCGGCAACCCCATTCGCTGCTCTTAAGTTTGGCCGTTGGCGGAGATAAAGGGGGTGATCCGGTGGGTACTCGTTTCCGGAGCCGTTTTCAGATTGATTATGTCCGCGTTTATCAACCTTCCACCCCCTAGGCCTGAGGTGCCCTGGGCGAGTCCTGGTCCGCTAGTGGTGGCTCATCCACCTAAAGAGCGACCGGCAGGTATCGGCAGACAAGTAATGCCAGTCGGGTCGGGTTGCCTGTTCTCCCTGCCAGACAAATGTAACCAGATAATATAGCGCCTGAATGGAATCCTCGGCTTGGCTTTGCAGGTCCCGTTCAATATAGAGCATCCGGCTGGGGGTAAGCTTATAGTGGGTAACCAGCCGAGTCGCAATTTCCGGGGCCGCCCAGGTGAGTTCCAATCCCTGCTGGGTTTGACAGACCATAACCAGTTGACTGGGCCGATCGATCAGCAGCGAACAGTGGGTAAGAGTGCCATCAAAAGCGGTGAAAGGAAAAGAGTGCCGTTCCATAATATGTATTGAACACCCAGATAAAGCTGCCTGGATGAACAAAAAAGAGTCCCTACACCCAGGAATCCTGGGGAGGCCAGCGATTAGTTGAGCCACCGCCCGTGATGATCAGGGCCCGGTCAATAAGTCAATCGCTCAAACAGAGTCTTTCAGGCTAGCTAAGGATTCCCTTTATTCTGACTTCCCTGACTGTAGCAAGTCACACGAAACACTCTACTTATGAGGGCGTATGTTAGGGCTAGTAGTTGACTGCTAAATAAAATAAATCATCCCATTAAACGCCCGTTTAAAGCGACCGTCACCGGGTCTTTGCTGTTCGCGTCAATTCTAGCTACGCTCAATCTCAAATTGTCATCTCAACAATCAAAGTCTTTTTTTCAGCGGTGCACCTGAGTTTGAGCGATTAATCTTTACCCCAAACGCTTAGCGTAATTCTTTGCGGCAGCCGCGCTGTCTAGATACGAAAAAAGCCCCTATTGAAGATCCCCGCTCCGGCGGCCCCTCCTGGCGTCAGGATGACAGAAGCGGCCATGGCATGATTCTCATTATTTATAAACCTCGCCCGATACACACTTTTTTGTTGGCCACATGCCATAGTACCGTTGTTCGCTTGTAAGAGACTGATTATCTTGCCAGACGACTAACGTCATAGACTATGGCTTCTTTTTTTAACAAAGGGTTTGGCCGGAAACGGGAAGCCGACACGAGCGGACGCATTCCTCCCGGCCAATACGAAACCCGCGATTTCCCCGTCCTGACGGCTGGCCCTACGCCCCGCATTCCGTTGACCACCTGGACGTTTACGCTCGAAGGACTGGTCGACACACCCGTTCAATGGACCTGGGAGGAGTTCAATGCCCTGCCGCATCAGTCATTCACCAATGATATTCACTGCGTCACGAAGTGGTCGAAGCTCGATACGCACTGGGAAGGCGTTTCCATCGAAACCCTGCTGGAACACGCCAACGTTAAACCCGAAGCCACCCACGTCATGGCCTATTCCTACGGAGATTACACCACCAACATTCCGCTCGAAGACCTCCGCCACGGCAAAGCCTTTGTTGGTCTTCGTTTTGAAGGCCAGCCGCTGGCACCTGAACATGGCGGTCCCGCTAGGCTGGTGGTTCCGCATCTGTATTTCTGGAAAAGTGCCAAATGGATCAAAGGCCTGCGGTTCATGGATGCCGACAAAGCCGGTTTCTGGGAACGGGGCGGCTATAGCATGTACGGCGATCCCTGGAAAGAACAACGCTACCGCAGCGACGACTGATCCTATCACCAATGAACAAAATTCAATGGCAGATGGCCGAAGTAACGGCTATCGTTCAGGAAACACCGCGCGTGAAAACCCTTACGCTGCGTCTTCCGGAGTGGACCCCACATCTCCCCGGCCAGCATTACGACCTTCGCCTGACGGCCGAAGATGGATACCAGGCCGAGCGTAGCTACTCCATCGCGTCGCCACCGGAGAAGACCGGCGAGATTGACCTGACCATCGAGTTCATTACTGATGGCGAAGTGTCTTCTTATCTCTTTGATGGCATCGCCATTGGCGACCCGCTGGAAGTGAGGGGGCCAATTGGCGGTTATTTTGTGTGGAAAGACAGCATGGCCAATGAACCCCTGCTACTGGTGGCCGGTGGCTCGGGCATTGTGCCGCTGATGGCGATGCTGCGTCATCGAGCTACTATAAAAGCCACTAATCCGACGGTTTTGCTGTTCAGTGTTCGCACCGATGAGGACGTCATTTATTGGAATGAACTGAAAACGTTAGCCAGTCAGGATGCTCAATTCAGCCTGCTCATCACCTTCACCCGTCGGCCACCATCGGACTGGACGGGTTACCAACGGCGCATCGACGGGCCTATGCTGTCAGAAGTGCTAAGCCGGTTCGCGACCCAGCCGCTTTGTTTCGTCTGTGGCCCTACCCCACTGGTTGAGCAAGTCGCCAATGCACTGGCCGATGTTGGTTTACCCCCAACGAGCATTCGCACCGAGCGATTTGGTCCAACGGGCGGGTAGGAGTTTTTGCACAACGGACGGGGTCACCCGCGCGGGAGTTTTCCGTTGGGCCGATAGACCAATTGCCGTTCTTGATAGCCTATTAACTTATTGGCCCAATGGAAAACCGTTCCGCTGTACGATTGTACTAAAGCAATTACCGTAAATTAGCTGGAGAAGACCTTCTTTACTTATGTTACGTCCCTCCAGATTACTTTTACTACTCACCGCTTCGCTTGTAACAACTACGGCCATGGCTCAACAATCCAAACGCCCCCGGGAGTATGGTATCAAGTTTGGCGTACTGCCCACCGGTCCACTCAATGCCATTACCGATGTACCGGGGGTTCGGGTGGGGCAGGTTACGTTGAATCAGGGAACAAACATCCGCACCGGCGTTACGGCCATTATTCCTCACGATGGCAACCTTTTCCAGCAGAAAAGCCCGGCGGCAATGTATATCGGCAATGGTTTTGGCAAACTGACCGGCTACAGCCAGGTTGAGGAACTGGGCACCCTTGAAACACCCATCATTCTGACGAACACGCTCAGCGTTCCCACTGCAGCCGATGCGGTTATTGACTATACGCTGGCGCAAAAAGGCAATGAGCAGGTGCGTTCGGTGAATACGGTCGTGGGCGAAACCAACGATGGGTCGTTAAATGACATTCGTGGGCGTCATGTTACGAAACAACATGTGCTCGACGCCATTCAGCAGGCGAAAACCGGAACGGTGTCAGAAGGTAACGTAGGGGCCGGAACCGGAACGGTCTGCTTCGGTTTCAAAGGCGGCATCGGTACCGCTTCCCGAAAGCTACCGGCCTCGCTGGGCGGCTATACCGTCGGTGCACTGGTTCAGACGAATTTTGGCGGGGTGCTGCAGATTGCGGGCGTACCGATTGGGGTGGCCTTAGGAAAATACTCATTCAAGGAAAAACTCGACGGCTCGTGCATGATGGTCGTGCTGACCGATGCCCCGCTGGATGCCCGCAACCTCAAACGGCTGGCCAAGCGGGCATTTATGGGTCTTGCCCAAACGGGTGGTATTGCCTCGAATGGCAGTGGCGATTACGTCATTGCCGTATCGACGGCTTACCGCATTCCGCACGAAACCGCCAGCTCATTCGATGAGCTGAAACTGCTGCGGAATGATAACGTATCGCCCCTATTCATGGCAGCTATCGAAGCTACGGAAGAAGCCATTATCAACTCGCTGTTTGCGGCCAAAACAAGCACGGGCGATCAGGGTCACACCGTCGAACAGCTGCCCATCGAAAAAGTCGTGGACCTGCTGAAGAAAGCCGGACAGGCCCGCTGATACCTTTGCCTGCGCGGTCATTTATCCACGTGCGACTTTTCCCTGGCTACTTCGTATTGCCAGTTTCACCAGCCCGTAGAGCACCATGCCCAGTACGATCATAAACATCGTCCATTTCAGATTGGTCAGTGCGGAGCAAAAAGATGTAATAACCGGAGACGGTTCGGGATAGGTTTTGAGCAGGTAAACGATACAGCTATTTTCCAGAAGATCGAACACAAGTATGCCCACGGGCAACACGTTGACCAGCCGGAACGAGGTATACGGTCTGTGTCTGAACAGCAGTGTGAGTATGATACAGAATAAAAATGTGTAGATGAACGGGTAAGCTACGTCAATAGTCAGCTCCCCCTGCGCATAGATGGCCCGCCCCACGTCGCCGTACGCGGCAACCATTTTACTGATGATAGCCGGATTATACCCAACCAGCAAGTCGATAGGCCCCACGGCATAGCCCGCCTGTGCATTCATACTTGCTTCAAGATTTTTGAAGAAATAGGCAGGAAAGGGTATATACAGGATAACTCCCGGCAACAGCGTTTTCCAGGACGCTATGCGGTAAAAGAAAGTTGATAGCGCAGTAAGCATATCGTTTCAAGTCTTTAGTAAACGGTGGGCATTTTAATCAGCCCCCTAATTACCAAATACTTACCTTAGAATTGTAAGGGTTTACTAAGCGGTAGGCTATTTAGCCTTCCTGCTTTTGCTCACCAACGCGCCACAGCAGTATCGCCAGACCAGCAAACGACAGCGCGCCCAGCAGCATATACCCGCCCTCTCCTAATGCACCACCCAATACAGGCTCCAGCGTCAGCGAGGCCAGGCCATTGTAGATGGAAGCGTTGACCGATAACAGCGCGACCGCTACCCCCGCCAAAGCCCCTCCGGCCACCAGGCCCGTTGCAAACAGATTTCCTTTTCCAAGGTCGGCATCTTCCTCTACGATGCCTTTCCGCTTTTTACTCGCGTCGACAATGGCTTTGACCAGACCACCGGCAAAAATCGGCAGCGTAGTCGACAACGGCAGGTACAGCCCCACGGCAAACGCCAGCGCACTAACGCCCACCAGTTCAAAGACAAAGGCAATAAACGCCCCTACCAGCACAAACTGCCAGTCGAGATTAAAGGATAAGAGTCCTTTTATGAGCGTGGCCATCAGCGTACCCTGCGGAGCCGGAAACTTATCGGAGCCAATGGCATGCGTAATGCCCTGCGCCAGCAGATCGGGCGTGGGCGTGTCCAGAATTTTTACTGTGGCTCCCACCACCAGCGACGATACAATGACGCCAACAAACAAGGCCATCTGCTGGTACTTCGGCGTTGCGCCAACGATATAGCCGGTTTTCAGATCCTGCGACGTTGCCCCCGCATTGGCAGCCGCTACACAAATCATACTTCCCACAACCAAAACGGCGGGTTCATACAGTTTGCCGGTCAGACCGAAACCGATGAACACCAGCGACGTGCCCATGATGGTGGCAATGGTCATTCCTGAAACGGGCGATGAACTTGACCCGATGAGTCCCACGATCCGGCTGGCCACGGTAACGAAGAAGAATCCGAACACGATGACCAGCACAGCAATCAGCAATTTGGTCAGAATAGAATCACCGGGAATCTGGGGCAGTATGACCATTAGGGCTGCCAGTACAATGCTACCGATCACAACGATCCGAACGCTTAAGTCCTGTTCGGTACGGGGAATGCCGCTGTGGCCACTCAAGGCGTTTTCGGCTTCGATGGCGTTGATCGATGTTTTGCTGAAACTCTGCTTAAACGACGAGACAATTGTTGGAATGGTTTTTATGAGCGTCATGAACCCACCCGCCGTTACGGCCCCGGCCCCAATTTGCCGGATATACGCCCGGTAAATAGCCGCTGCCGTATCCGAGAACGTATGCGTGGCCGGATTCCAGCCACCCGGCCCGCCAGCCGTTTGCAGATTATCCAGGTAGCCCAGCTTCTGTAGCTGAAGGGCAATGGTATCGCCCGGCACAACCGACGCCAGCAGGGGAATAAGACCAAGCCACGCCAGAATACCCCCGCCCACCAGCACCGCCGAAATGCGAAAACCGATAATATAACCCACACCCAAATATTCAGGTGTTATTTCGCCCGCCACCTGCGCCGAGGGAAAATAACGATTGGCCTGTTTGGTAGCCCAGACCGGCACTTCGGCAATAATATGAAGCACCTTCTGAAGAAACGCGTAGATGAGTGCCGCTCCTAAGCCCTGATAGGCCGTTTTGGCAAAGTCACCACCCTTCTCTCCGGCAATCAGCACCGAAGCACAGGCCGTACCTTCGGGATATGGCAGCGTACCATGCTCCTGCACAATGAGCGACCGACGCAGTGGAATCATCATCAGCGTGCCGATCAACCCGCCCAGAATGGCCAGCGTGAGGATGGTCCAGTAATTAAAGAAATCGGCACCGGAGCCGTTGGTCAGGAAGAGAAAGCCCGGCATGGTAAACACCACCCCGGAAGCGATGCTCTCACCCGCCGAGCCGGTTGTTTGAATGATGTTGTTTTCGAGAATGGTCGTGTTCAGAAATCGACGCCCGAGGGAGATGGCCAGTACGGCAATGGGAATGGATGCCGACACCGATAGACCGGCTTTCAGCGAGAGGTATACCGTCGCTGCGCCAAATAATACACCAAACACAGCCCCTGTTATGACGGCTTTAGCGGTGAACTCGGCGGGGGATTCCGTTGCGGGAACAAAGGGTTTATGAGCAGGTGGAGTTGAAACCATTGTCTTCGGGTTTGTTATGCATCATTCCTGAGCATGACAAAGTAAGACATTCCCGGAACATACCGAAAAACGGGACCAACATTATTGAATTGCCCGGGGCGTATACTTATCCATAACATCGCTGGGATGGATTTCAAGCACATTAGCCAGCACCAGCAGCACCAGCGTTCGGGAAGCGATCCGGCGGGAGATACCTGCAATCGACGCAAACAGGTCGACGGTTATGCTGTTGTGCTCTCCCAAGTGCTGCATAAGCTTTTTCTCCTTCTCTCCGTAGGTAAAGCGGATGTCCCGTTCGGCCTGTTCGCCTTTCAGGATTTCGCGCACTTCGCGGCTGGCCTGAACGGATTTATCGCCGACACGCACATAGGCTTTCTTGTTGTCGGGTTCGGCGGGATCGGGGATAATATAGTGGGGACGAGTTGGGCTGCGGGGTACCCGGATCACGAGCACTTCGCGTTCGTCGTAGAGCTGCACGCGCTCTATGGTATAGGAAATTCGGGGGAAACAAAACTTGTTAATGGCCCGGACGAGCAGGTATTCGTCCTCATCGGCGTATTTTAGTCCGGGAATTTTCTTGTCATCCCCAACGCCGATCAACATCACTCCTCCGTTTGTATTAGCGAAGGCGACCACGCCCCGAATAATTTTTTCGGGATGATTTGTTTTCAGCTTGAACTCTAAATTGCTACCCTCTCCCCGTTTTACCAGGTTCTTGAGTGCCTGATAGTCCATAACCGATGGGTTCATCTGGTTGACAACTGACTCCTTATAAAGATACGACTTTTCCACAAACTTGCAATTATTTGGCGCGTATCTCTACTTTGCGTTAAAATCCTGGTCTATTGGTGTCAACTTTTTGATGCCACAAACCGTTAGCGAAGTAGATTCTATGACAAATAAAACAGAATTGGTAAAACGGCACTAATTCTGTTATTTTTCTTATCTGTACTACTTAAGAAACACAAAAATGCTCGTAAATGTTGCTTTAGTGCTGGGTACTTTCCTGTTCATGGAAGGCGTTGCGTGGTTTACTCATAAGTACGTGATGCACGGTTTTTTGTGGAGTTGGCACAACGATCACCACAATCACCATAAAGGCTTTTTTGAAGTAAACGACCTGTTTGCAGTCGTCTTTAGCCTGACAGCCATCGGCCTGATTCTGGCTGGCGTCGAATATCCGGAACTGTCCTATCTGATCTGGATTGGCGCAGGAGTGACCTTATATGGCTTCTTCTACTTCGTTTTCCACGATGTGATCGTCCACAGACGTGTGAAAGTAAAAATCGACACCAGCGGCCGCTACATGCAACGCATCATGCGTGCCCACTACATCCATCACAAAGTACACACGCGCGAAGGAGCCGAAGCGTTCGGATTTCTGTATGCGCCCAAAAAGTATGACAGGCCGGTGAAAACCGTAAAGACGGAGGCAAAGGCCAATCAAACGTAATCGTACCTGCGGCCCGGTCCGTAGGTACGATTATCAACAATCGCAGGACTTTCTCAATAAAAGTGAGAACACGGATGATACAGATCGAACAGATTTTCACTGACAGAAGGGCCGATCACGGATTTTATCCGTAGAAATTCGTTCAATCCGCATCATCCGTGTTCTTCTTTCATCAGAAATCCTATAAACAACCCTACATCAAAAAAGGCGTATCCATTGATCTGGATACGCCTTTTTTAGTAAAAATGCCGAACAACTAGTATTCGTCTTCGTTGAAGAAGAAGTCATCCTTGGTTGGATAATCCGGCCAGATTTCCTCAATGCTTTCATAGGGCTGCCCATCGTCTTCGAGTTCCTGTAGGTTCTCAACAACTTCAAGGGGAGCGCCGGAGCGAATTGAATAATCAATGAGTTCGTCTTTGGTGGCGGGCCAGGGGGCATCTTCCAGATAGGATGCCAGTTCAAGTGTCCAGTACATAGTATGTCCGATAGTTAAATGACTGTGTTTTTATATGGGTGCAAAAGTAAAAAAACCGTTAATATCCAAGCTCTTTTTGGCAAAAATGTTGTCGGTCGTTCTTTTGACGGGATTTAGGCCATTAACGCGTAAAACTGGCGAATGTTTCTCTTCGGCAAAATAAAGTCGCTATTTAACGGTTTGGTTGGTAATATACCGCACCCGTAACCTATTTTCTCTTCGTTGTCCAGACCCTGTAAACTCCCTGATCACCCTTAATATACAGCTATTTGCCAAATCTTTTCTATACTATCTAGCCCTTCCCTACTTTATGCTCATTGAAGTGTGTGCTTATTCTCTGAATTCATGCCTGGTTGCCCAGCAAGCCGGTGCCGGTCGAATTGAACTATGCGGAGGTCTGGCCGAAGGGGGTACTACACCCAGCGCAGGTCTGATTCAACTGGCACGCCAGCACCTGTCTATTCCGCTGTATGTTATGATTCGGCCCAGGGGTGGCGATTTTCTGTACTCCGAAAATGAATTAGCCGTCATGAAAGCCGACATTCAGCTGGCCAAAGCCCTTGGCGCCGACGGACTTGTATTCGGCCTCCTTCAGCCTGATGGCACCGTCGATGAAGGACTGACCCGACAGCTCGTCGACCTGGCAAATCCGTTGCCGGTTACCTTCCATCGCGCCTTCGATATGACCAGCAACCCACTCGAAGCCCTCGAAGCGGTCATTCGCTCGGGAGCCGTTCGTATTCTAACGTCTGGTCAGCAACAAACCGCCGAGAAAGGATTGGATACCCTTCGCCAACTGGCACAGGCAGCCGCCGGACGTATTGAAATTATGGCGGGTGCAGGGGTCAATGCCCAAAACGCCCAACGCTTCATCGACGCGGGGGTAAATGCCCTGCATTTAAGTGGCGGTCAAAAGGAAGATAGCGGTATGAATTTCCGGCAGCCATCCGTGTCCATGGCCTCTTCTTTACCCGACGAATACGAATACATCGAAACCAATGAGGACAAAGTTCGTGGAGTCGTTCGTCTGGCAGCGACTACAAGACAATAGCCCGATTGCCGGAAATGAACACCCGATCGTTAAAGACTAACTTCAACGCCTGCGACAACACGATTTTCTCCACGTCTTTGCCCTCTGTTGCCATATCGGCGGCTGTGTGGCGGTGATCGACTTCTTTCACGTTCTGGGCAATAATAGGACCTTCGTCCAGGTCATTATTGACAAAGTGGGCCGTGGCACCAATGATCTTTACCCCCCGCTCATACGCCTGCCGGTAGGGATTGGCTCCTATGAAGGCCGGTAGAAAGGAGTGGTGAATATTGATGATTTGATTCGGGTAGTGATCGACAAAGCCGGGGGTAAGCACCCGCATGTATTTTGCCAACACAAGGTACTGGGGCTCATAAATGGCTAAAGTGCGCAAAATGGCCTCTTCGTGTTCTTCGCGGGACTTGCCTTCGTGCGAGATGTAATGAAACGGAATGCCAAACTTACTGACCAACGGCTGCAGCACATTGTAATTACTGACAACGGCCAGAATATCGGCATCCAGCTCGTCGAACGCATACCGGATCAGCAATTCGCCCAGGCAGTGATGCTCTTTTGTGACCATCACAACAATGTTTTTCTTGCGCTTTGGATTCAGCCGAAAGGTAATGCCCGACGGTTTAGCCGGGCCCTCCTGATTTGCAGCGGCCTGAAGCGAAGCGGGAATCGTTGTTTGCAACTCATGCAGCAAAGCCACACTATCAAAGGTGCCTTCGAACTCTGTCCGCATGAAAAAACGCCCTGACGGGCTCACATATTCATCATTATGAATAATGTTCAGATTATGCCGGAACAGCACACCCGTTACGTGATAGATCAGGCCCTTGCTATCGGGGCCGTCCATGAGTAGTATATGTTTATCAGGAACGCCCATACATCGTTTGCAATAAATCGCCTAAAAGTAGTAAATGCCAAGCGTTTATTCCTTTAATTTGAGCCGTAAGCCCTATATCTATGGTAAATCGACGCCGTTTTCTCACACTTAGCTCGCTGGCCGGGCTCATTCCTTCGCTATCGTTTAGCAACACCAAATCAACCCATACGGGCTCCTCAACCGACCTTTCCGGACCTAATTCATCGATTCCGGCTGATATCGCTGCGGAGCCTGCCCCGCTGGTCATTTCAACCTGGAAACAGCCTAAAGCCAATGCCGCAGCCCAGGCTGTACTGGACAAGGGAGGCAATGCCCTGGATGCCGTGGAGGCCGGTGTAAGGGTGCCCGAGGCCGATCCGGAGGATATGAGCGTTGGTTACGGCGGTCGCCCGGATCGCGACGGACACGTTACGCTCGACGCCTGCATTATGGATGAGAAAGGGAACGCGGGCGCTGTTACCTTTCTGGAGCATATCATGCATCCTATTTCGGTGGCCAAAGCTGTGATGCAAAAAACACCCCACGTCATGCTCAGTGGCGAAGGTGCCCTTCAATTCGCGCTGTCGCAGGGCTTCAAAAAAGAAAACCTGCTGACGCCCAAAGCCGAAAAGGAATGGCGGGAATGGCTGAAAACGGCCAAATACAAACCCATTGCCAACATCGAGCGGCACGACACCATCGGTATGCTGGCGATCGACGCTAAAGGAAATATTTCGGGAGCCTGTACAACCAGCGGCCTGGCTTATAAGATGCGCGGTCGCGTTGGCGATTCACCCATTATCGGTGCCGGGCTTTTCGTCGATAACGAAATTGGCGGGGCCTGTGCTACGGGGTTGGGCGAACTGGTGATGCGGACCTGCGGCTCATTTCTGGTCGTCGAGCTGATGCGTCAGGGCCGAACTCCTCAGCAAGCCTGCGAAGAAGCCGCACTACGCATTGTTAACAAACAGGAGTTCAAGGATATACAGGTTGGCTTTTTAGCGGTAAATAAAAAAGGCGAACATGGTGCATTCAGTATACAACCGGGCTTTAATTACACCCTTTCCCGAAACAAACAAACTCAGGTGACAGATGCCAAGTCATATTTAAAATAAACAAATTTATCTGTTATAGTTTATATTGTTTACTTGCACGTCAAAGGCCTGAAAATCGTCACAACTTACCCTTGTGTCAAAACTAACTAACTAATTTGGAAGCGGTATTCTCAACATCGAAGCGGAAATTACTACTGGAAGTCGCCTGGGAGGTGTGCAATCAAGTAGGTGGAATTTACACAGTAATCAGGTCCAAAGTACCAGCGATGGTCGAAAAGTGGGACGACAATTACGTAGCTCTAGGCCCCTATTTCCCTCAACGGGCAGCCGCTGAATTTGAACCCATCATCGAGTCAGACGAAACCGAAATTGGACAGACCGTTCGTAAGATGCGGCAGATGGGCTATCGCGTTGAGTACGGTTACTGGCTCGTTACGGGTCGGCCCAGGGTGGTACTCTTCGATATTAGCAGCATTACGGTTGAACAACTCAACCAAATAAAAACCCAGCTCTGGCTCAGGCATCAACTCTCGACGCTAAACATCGAAGACCTGGTCAACCAGACCATCGCCTTCGGCGAGATGGTCCGCCTGTTTATCACCCTGCTGGCCGAAGACCACGCCCGTCGTGTTGATTTCGTGGCCCATTTCCATGAATGGATGGCCAGCACAGGCTTGCCCGACCTGCGGCATGACAATGTTAAGGTAGCTACCGTTTTTACAACCCACGCTACCATGCTGGGGCGGTACCTGGCACAGAATGAGCCGGGATTTTATGGGAAGCTGCCCTTTTTTGACTGGAAGCGCGAAGCCCAGCATTACAATATTGAAACGCAGGCCACTATCGAGCGTCTGTCGGCGTTACAGTCTCACGTTTTCACCACCGTCAGCGATGTAACGGCGCGTGAATGCGAGGTCTTCCTGGGCCGAAACCCCGATCTGGTGTTGCCCAACGGCTTGAACGTTACGCGTTTTGCGGCCGTCCACGAATTTCAGAATCTGCACGTTCGCTACAAACAAAAGATTCATGAGTTTGTCATGGGCCACTTTTTCCAGAGTTATTCCTTCGATCTGGAGAAAACGCTTTATTTCTTCACCTCCGGCCGATTCGAGTTTTCCAACAAAGGCTATGACCTGACACTCGAAGCCCTGGCCCGGTTGAATTACCGAATGCGGGAAGCCAACATGGACATGACGATCGTGATGTTCATGGTGACCAAGCAACCCTACACGTCCATCAACCCCGAAGTGCTTCACTCACGGGCGTTGCTGGACGAAATTCAGGAAACCTGCGAAAGCATCGAGAAACAGGTTGGCGAGCGGCTTTTCCAGGCAGCAGCCTCCGACCCGCAGGGTACCTCCCTCCCCGACCTGAACAGTTTTGTTGATGAATACTGGCGGCTGCGTCTTCGGCGAACCGTGCAGAGCTGGAAAACCAAACACCTGCCACCCTTTGTGACGCACAATCTGGTGCAGGAGGATGACATGACGCGGTTTATCCGGCAGGCCAACCTGGTCAACAATGAATACGACCGCGTGAAGATCGTGTATCACCCCGATTTCATTGCGTCGACCAACCCCCTGTTCGGTCTGGATTACAGCCAGTTTGTTCGGGGCTGCCACCTGGGCGTGTTCCCGAGCTATTATGAGCCGTGGGGCTATACACCGCTGGAATGCGTTGTACGCGGCATTCCCACCGTCACCAGCGACCAGTCGGGCTTTGGTGACTTTATCATGCAGATCATGCGTGATTATGAGAACCGGGGTATTTACGTCATTAACCGACGCACCCAGTCGTTCGACGAAGCCGCCGATCAGTTGGCCGATGTGCTGTACCGCTTTGTCAGAATGGCCCAGCGTGACCGGATTCAGCAGCGAAACCGGGTCGAGAGTATTGCCGATGTCTTCGACTGGAGCAGCCTCCGATCCTATTACGACACCGCACACGATTTGGCGCTGAAGCGAAGGAAACCGTAATTTGATGTATAATGTATGCTATAGGATGTATGTAGCAGATACCTTGCATCCTATAGCATACACCCTATATCATACATCATATATGATTTACATTGGTATTATTAACGTTTCGGACAGAGCGAGTGCGGGGATCTATGAAGATATTCCGGGAAAGGCGGTCGTTGGTTTCCTGAACGAATGGCTTAGCTGCGAATGGCAGCCCGTGTACCGCATCATCCCTGACGAGCAGGACCAACTGAAAGCGACAATGATCGAACTGGCCGACACCGAAGGCTGCTGCCTGGTAGTAACGACCGGCGGCACCGGCCCGGCCCTGCGTGATGTTACGCCCGAAGCAACCGAAGCCGTTTGCCAAAAGATGATGCCCGGCTTTGGCGAACTGATGCGCCAGGAAAGCCTGAAATACGTCCCTACAGCCATTTTATCGCGCCAGACAGCCGGTATACGCAACCAGACACTCATTCTGAACTTGCCCGGCAAACCCAAAGCCATTGGCCAGTGCCTGTCGGTGGTGTTTCCCGCCATTCCGTACTGCATCGACCTTATTGGCGGGCCGTTTCTGACCACGCATGAAGGAGTAATGCCGGTTTTCAGGCCAAAAAGCTAGCTCCAAACCTATAAGGTTTTTAAAACCTTATAGGTTTAAAGGAAACTACTTGGGAAAGCTAACCTTTCCCATTGAAACGGCTGGAACACCCTGCCGGTCGCCAAAGGATGTGTTTCCGCCCACTAAACTTTCGTTGGCCAGTACGGCAAACAGAACGGCTTCCTTCGCATCACCGTTGATACCCAGCTCATTAGTAAGCCCAAAAGTGCAGTTGGGCAGTAGGTTGCGGAGTCTGGCCGTTAGCTCAGGGTTGTGCATACCGCCCCCGCTCATATAAATCCGGTAAACTTCACCTTCTTCCATCACGCGTCCAATGGCTTCGGTAATGGTATCGGCGCTGAATTGAACGAGCGTAGCCATCAGGTCGGCGGGGTGTATTTTGGTGGTTTGGCTGCGGGTTTGTGCATCATCCACATATGGTATGTTGAACACTTCGGGACCTGTTGTTTTCGGAAAGGGAGCGTCGAAGAAGGGATTCGTTTTCAGGGCCGCCAGCAAGCGTTCGTTGACTTCACCCTGCGCAGCTAAGGCCCCATCTTCATCGTAGGGTTTGCTCAGGAACTTTCGTGCGTAAGCGTCCAGCAACGTATTGCCCGGTCCTGTATCGGTCGTGAAGACATTACCGGCATCGCCATCGGCGGGCAAATAAGTAAAATTGGCAATGCCGCCCATGTTCAGCAAAATCCGGTTTTCGCCCAGTTTCGAGAACATGAAGTAATCCCCATAAACGGCCAGAGGTGCCCCTTCGCCCCCATGTGCGACATGTTTCTGCCGGAAATCACTGAGGGTAAGAATTCCCGTAACGGCCGCGATGTGATCGCCATCGCCAATCTGGAGCGTTGCGTTCGGGAACTTATCGCGCCGGTGCTGACTTTTTGGGGCGTGATACACCGTTTGCCCGTGACTCGCAACAACGTCTACCTCATTCGGGTTAATACCCCACTTGTACAGACAGTCGAGGATGAGCTGACCATGAAGCCGGCCAGTGTATGGATTCAGCAGACAGAGTTGCTCGAAGTCGATGGTTGACTTGGCAAAAATGGTGCGAATATCATTCTTAAACGCTTCGTCGAAAGGGATGGTGTCGAATCGTTCAAGGATTACCTGGGTTTGGGGGCCACTGCCCGAAATACGGCAAAGCGCCACATCGAGGCCATCGAGCGAAGTTCCCGACATCAGGCCGATGATTCGGCGGTTGGGTTTTCGGGCTATATCGTAAAGATGCTGTATTTGTGGATTCATTCTATATCAATTATTTCTGGCTGATCGGCTGACAAGTGCCCATCGCCAATGGTCACTCACTAGAACAGCCGATACGCAAATAACGCATGGATTTTTGGGGCGACGAGCAATTTTCTTTTTTTGAAAGCATTCTGTTTTCGGCCCTGGGCCAGCCGGTGCAGGTTATCGAAATGCAGTTTCTATCGGGGGGCAATATCAATACGTCGGCTCAGGTGTTTTCGTCGGAAGGCGTCTTCTTTGTCAAATGGAATCAGCTGGAGGTTTCCTCTGACGATGAGTCCGGCATCTTTGCTACCGAAGCACGCGGCCTCGACCTGCTTCGCCAGACAGAAGCGTTGCACATTCCGAAAGTCATTGGCCACGGCCGTCTTCTGGACAAAGCCTATCTGATTCTGGAATATATCGATCCGGGCACGCCCGACAAAGCGTATTGGGAAACCCTGGGGCATTCGCTGGCCGTTCTTCATTCGCACACCCAGCCATCGTTTGGCCTGAACTTCGCCAATTACATCAGCGCCCTGCCACAAAACAATACGTTGACGGCGAACGGATACGATTTCTTTTTCGAACATCGGCTGCTGCCGCAGGCGGGTCTGGCACTCTACAAAGGGTTGTTGTCCAAAGAAATGTACGACGCCCTCTTCCGGCTTCGCACGCGTCTGCCCGATCTGTTGCCAAACGAGCGACCGGCGTTGCTTCACGGCGATTTGTGGTCAGGCAATGTGCTGGTGAACGAAACGGGCCAGCCCGCTCTGGTCGACCCGGCAGTGTACTACGGTTTCCGGGAAGCCGAACTGGCCTTTACTAAACTCTTTGCCGGTTTCGACGACCGTTTTTATGACGCTTACCACGAAACGTTTCCCCTTCAGGATGGCTTCAACGAGCGCGTGGCCATTTATAATTTGTATCCATTACTGGTTCACGTGAATCTGTTTGGCTCAGGCTACGTTAGTGGCGTAGAAAGAATATTGAAACAATTTTAATGAGTCGATAAGTCGGTAAGTTGGTAAGTTGGTAAGTCGGTAAGTAGCTGACGCATGCATAGTACTTGCGTCAGCCACTTACCGACTCACCAACTTACTGACTTACTAACTTGCTGACTGTTTCTCATGGAAATTACTTCGTTCGAACAGTTCGAGTTGAATCGGCAGTTGCTTAACGCCGTGGCCGAACTGGGTTATACAGAGCCGACACCTATTCAGCAGAAAACGATTCCGCTGAGTCTGGGCAATCATGATGTGCTGGGCATTGCCCAAACGGGTACCGGTAAAACGGCGGCTTACCTGCTCCCGATTCTGATGAAAGTCAAATACGCACAGGGCAAAAACCCACGTGCGCTGATCCTGGCGCCAACCCGCGAGCTGGTGATGCAGATCGACCAGGCCGTTAGCGAGTTAGGGAAGTTTACGGATCTTCGACATCTGGCGCTTATTGGCGGTCTTGGACCAAAAACACAGATTGAAGCCCTTCGGAACGGCATCGATATTCTGGTAGCCACCCCCGGCCGGTTTATGGATCTGTACCGGACCGGCGAAATTGTGACGAAGGAAATTCGCACCATGGTGCTCGATGAAGCGGACAAAATGATGGATATGGGCTTTATGCCCCAGATCCGGTCTATTCTGGAGGTGATTCCGACCAAGCGGCAAAATCTGCTGTTTTCGGCCACTTTTGGTGGACGAGTTGAACGGTTATCATCCGAGTTTCTGGAAGCGCCTATTAAAGTCGAGGTAAGCCCGCAGGCTTCCACCGCCGATATGGTGAATCAGGTGATCTACGAAGCGCCGAACTTCCGCACTAAGATCAACATGGTGAATTACCTGATCACCCGTGAAAACTTCCAGCGTGTGATCATCTTTGCCCGCACCAAAGGGACAGCCGAAAATATTTATAAGTTTCTGGCACGCAAAGTGTTAGACCCTGAGAAAGTGCGGGTCATTCACGCCAATAAAGGGCAGAATACCCGGATCAACTCCATGGAGGCTTTTAAAGAAGGAAACGTTCAGGTGCTGGTAGCGACAGACGTTGCGGCTCGTGGTATTGACGTAGCGCAGGTAAGCCACGTGATTAACTTCGATCTGCCCTTGATCTATGAAGATTACGTGCACCGAATTGGCCGGACGGGGCGGGCCAATCATACGGGCGAAGCCATCACCTTTTTGACCAAGGCCGAAGAGTACCACGTGCAAAAGATCGAACGCATCATTCGCATGGAAATTCCCCGCCAGCCGCTGCCGCCCGAAGTGGAGGTTACGGAAACACCTTTTGAGGAAGAACAGGCCATGCTGCGTGAGATTGATGAGCAGCGCCGGAAAGATGATCCAACCTTTCTGGGTGCTTTTCACGATAAAAAAATATCAAATATGGCTCCGGGTAAGGAGCGTGACAAAGCTCAGGCGAAGCTCAGTGGGGCAAAAAAAACGGGTCCATCAAGCCCGGGAACGCGTTCCGGTGGATTTAGCCGCAAATCTGGCGGAAAGGTAGGCAGTAAGGCAGGTGGTGCCCGAAAGGCAGGCCCACGCGGAGGCCGTCGGTAATCGATTTAAAATGTACTAACTTGGATTCCCATTTCGTTCTATCGAGACAAAACCCCCTGGTATAGTACTTTCTATGAACGTTCGGATGAATCTGATACAGTGTACTTTAGTTGTGTTGCCGTTTTTGTCGATGGCACAACCAAAGCAACTTATTATATCGGCGCGTTCAGGCGATTCCGTTCAGCAGAGGCAACCCGTGCAACGGCCTGCCGAAACGATCGCCCATCAACCCACAGAATCTGTTTCTACCGATGCCGCCGAGCCTGCCAGCGGTCAGGTCAATAATCTGCCTCTATTTGGCGAACGGACCAAAACCCCCGAACAGATCGACGCCGAAATTCACTTCCTGAATGATTGCGACCGAAATTTTGCCAGTCGCACCGAGGCCAGCGATTTTTTTGCGGCCCGGGGCTGGGATTATGTTGGCAATGGGCAGCTGGATACGGCGGCCTACCGCTTTAACCTGTCGTGGCTGCTCAATGATCATAATCCGGATGCGTTCTGGGGACTGGGTGTGGTTTGTTATCAGAAGAACCAACTGCCCGACGCCATTCGTATGCTAAAGAAGGGCCTATCGGTGGCCGATAGCAACGTGGCCCTGATAACCGATCTGGCTACCGTAGAAATTAAGCAGTATCAGGACAAACCAACCCCTGACATACTGACCGAAGCGGAGGAACATCTGCAACGAGCCATTGCACTCAGCCCGGCAAATGCGGCTCCCTACCAGAAATTGTCTGTCGTCCATTATCTGAAAGCCGATTACCCGAAGGCCTGGGATTATTTTCATCAGGCTTACACCCTCGACTTATCCATTCTGGACATCGGCTACCTCAACGAACTGCTCGCCAAACATCCCGACCCGAAAGGGAAGTTTAAGTAAGTTAGCAAGTTGTAAGTTGCCAAGTGGTAAGTAATAAGTTACGGGCCTGCGAGAGTAAGATTACTCGTGCGTCAGCCACTTTCCACTTACAAACTTATTACTTACCACTTGTATTTAATTCTCCGTTTCGTCTTCCTGAACGACCTTTTCTTTGGCCCGCTCGAAGGTTACTTTTCCCTTCTCGTCCCATTCGGTGATGGTGTAGGGCTCAAATTCGGTATCCCACTGATCGCTGGCGTACTGTGACAATTTTCGGCGCATCCGGCGGCCATTGGGGTTAACCGGATAATACTCCGTCCAGCGGCCCACTTTCACACCGTTGTCGTATTTACCCTCTTCAGCCAGCAGGCCATTTTCGTAAAAGGCCATATAGGTACCCTTCACTTTGCCATATTCGATGGGAATAATTTCCTTGATTTTATGGTGAGTTGAATCATAGAAGACCAGCCTCGATTCGGCGGGGACACCCCGATGCCAGCGGGTTTTATCGGTCAGCATAAACTTACTGTCATACTTCTCCCAGCGCCCATCTTTCATGCCGGCATAATAGTTACCCTCTTCAACCAGATCGCCGTTCTGATAACGTTTGTACGGGCCATGCAGCAGCAAGCCCGTCCCTTCATCGCGCACAATGGAATTAGTGACACGAGCTGATTTCTGATAGTAGCGAAATATGTCCCGAACGTAGGGCAGTGGTTTGGCAGCATCATTGTCGCGCAGGACGTAAAACTCCTCTACAACCGTCCGGTCTCCACTCCCAAACTTGGTATAGGCTTTCACCATTGATAAACCTTCGTACTCCGTTCTGGAAAGTTTTTGCTTACTCTTCCGGTCAGCCTTTAATTTTTTAAGCTGCTTTACTTTTAATCCCAGGTCGGGCATGATACCGGCCAGGTAGGCATCCTTCTGCTCTTTCAGCGACGACATAGTGGGTAATCCCAGCGTAGTGAGCGACGACGGTACCGACGAAAATCCATCCAATGGGGAGGGAGCGGCTCCAGACGGGGCCAATACGGGCTTGCCCGCTGTGGTGAGCGACGACGGAGCCGTTTGCGCGTTTGCCGGAAAAACAAACAGCCCACTAGATAAAAAGATTATAATCAGTTGTTTCAAGTTCGATCCAAACATGGCCTGCACAGGTAATTGGTGCCTTAAGTTTGTTATTTTTGCAACGCTTTCTAAAGCGTTATTATTTTATCTACCCGACCGTCTCTCTTCCCAGCGGTTAAGTTTATCTCCAGACATTGTGGAAAAACACGCTCGTATTTATGTTGCCGGACACCGGGGTATGGTTGGTTCGGCCCTCGTTCGCAAACTTCAGGCCGAAGGCTTCGACAATATTATCACCCGTACTTCATCGGAATTAGATCTGCGCAATCAGGTTGCCGTTTCCCGCTTTTTTGAGCAGGAAAAACCCGACTACGTATTTCTGGCCGCAGCCAAAGTAGGTGGTATTCTGGCTAACAACATCTATCGTGCCGAATTCCTGTACGACAACCTAATGATTGAAGCAAATATCATACATAGTGCGTATCAGTCAGCGGTTAAGAAGCTGTTGTTTTTAGGCTCATCCTGCATCTACCCTAAACTGGCCCCCCAGCCGCTTAAGGAAGAGTATTTGTTAAGTGGCTATCTCGAAGAAACCAACGAGCCTTACGCCATTGCGAAAATCACCGGCATCAAGCTGTGCGAGGCCTATCGGAGCCAATATGGCTGCAACTTTATTTCGGCCATGCCTACCAATTTGTACGGCCCGAATGACAATTACGATTTGCAGGGCTCTCACGTATTGCCTGCCCTGATCCGGAAGTTCCATGAGGCCAAAGTAAATGACCAGCCAACGGTTGAAGTTTGGGGAACGGGTTCTCCAAAGCGCGAATTCCTGCATGCCGATGATCTGGCAGCCGCGTGTTTCTTCCTGATGGAAAACTATAACGACGCCCTGTTTGTCAATATCGGCACCGGCGAAGACGTAACCATCCGCGAGGTAGCGGAACTGATCAAAGAAACCGTTGGCTTTACGGGAGAACTGCGCTGGAATACCGATAAACCCGACGGTACGCCCCGAAAATTGATGGATGTATCCAAACTCCACAACATGGGCTGGAAACACACCACTGAGCTGAAAGACGGCCTGGAACGCACCTATCAGGACTTCCTGACGAACGAAGTTTTATATGTAGAGTAAGTCCATTACAATAGAAAAGAAACAAGCGGAGTACAGGGTTTACTGCTCAATTGGTAAATCCTGTACTCCGCTTGTTTCTTTTATTGGCTCACTGTCCGCAATACTTTTTGTAGCTGATCATAATTCGATCCCTCGATGAAAGCGGCCACCTTACCTAACCGGTCAATTACAATAAAGCTTGGCCCGGTGGTCACCTGAAACTTCTGGTTGAAGCCGTATGAGTTGGGGATGGGAATGAACGGCAGCGTCTCCGTAGTCATCACGTTGTCGATTACTTCCTTCGACTCCTGCAAGATACCCAGCGAAATAGGGTCGGTTTCCGATTGATAAGGCCGCAAAACGTTGGCGAAAGATTTTGCCTGATTAGGCCCCCAGAAAGGTTTTGCCAGACTGATCCAGAAGCTAAGCAGAATGACACGACCTTTCAACTCGGATAATCGGTATAACTTGTCGTCAATGCCCTTCATGGCAAACTCAGGCATTGGCTGGCCTACTTTCGGTCGCAGTGACGTGTTGAAGGTGCTGAACCTATGTGTTTCTCTCTCTTCCGGCGTGGTAGGCCGAATTGTATAGGCGCTGGGCTGGCCGTTTCCATCAATAATCGGCTCCAGATGATAGCCATATCGATCATTGTTTATTAACTCCTGATACGCTTTGTACGAAAGCTGTTTACCACTGGTCTTATCAACTATTCGTGTGTTTTCGTCAATTCGCCTGGATTGCCGGATAGACCCCATGCCTATACTGACTGCTTGAGCGAACAAAGACGGATGTGTGCTTACGTGTGCACCCACAAGCAAAATCCAAAAAAGAAGGAATTTCATACGTATTGACAGATGACGTTGATTATCCCGCAAGTAATCAGCGTATCCCAAATAACGCAAGGATGCCCCGCATTTTATGTTGCTCTGTTAATCGGGGAGCGGTGGCGCATTCGCCATCGAAAAAACGAATACACCACCGCTTTGTTGAATACACTAAATCTTTTTGGCGGGGTTACCAAAAACGGTGGTGCCAGCTTCAACATTTTCAACGACTACCGAACCGGCCCCGATCCGGGCATTTTTGCCGATTGTCACCCCGGCAATGATCGTGGCCCCGGTACCAATAAAAGCACCTTCTTCAACGGTTACGCCACTGTTGATGACGCTGCCGGTACCCACCAGAGTAAAATCGCCGATTCGGGCACCGGTTTCGATAATGGCCCCCGTCTGAATGATGCAGTGCTGGCCAATTTCAGCCAGTGGATTCACGACCACACGAGCCCCTATCAGGTTGCCGTGACCTAGAGCCGCCATAATGGATACCGTAGCTGTGTCGTGAATGGCATTGACGGGCTGCACCTTCCGCCGTTCGTTAAGCATTTTAACGAGCCGCTTCCGCACACGGCTGTCGCTGATGGCTACAAAAGCTTCGCACTTCTGCCCAATGAGTTTCAGGAAGCCATCATCATCCGTTTCGCCCAGTACCGATACATCACTGAACTCCTTTCCGTGCAGCTCTTTGTTATCGTCCAGCAAACCATATACAACTACATTATTCCGCTGAAACAGGTCTAAAGCCGTAAGACCAAGGCTACCGGCCCCGAAAATAAGCACTGGATTTTCCATCTATTCTGATTTTATTAAGTCAATGTTAAGCCCCTGTCTTAGAGCTTTATAAAATTGGCAATTTGGTAACAGTGCGGTAAATCATACGTAACAGCTGAACTGTAGTTTCGTTCATGAAATCAAGTACGCAGTTCCGCACGATTGTTCTGTCAGATATCCACCTGGGTAGTGCCGGATCGAAAGCCAAAGAAGCCACCGAGTTTCTGCGCAACTACTCGTGTCAGAAGCTCATTCTGAACGGCGATATCATCGACGGCTGGCAACTGAAGCAGTACGGAACCTGGAAAAAGAAACACACCGCTTTTTTTAAAACGGTTTTAAAACAAATCGTTCACTACGATACCAAAGTTATCTATCTGCGCGGTAACCACGACGATTTTCTCGATCAGGTTATGCCGCTCAAAGTCGGACGGAATTTCTCGATCCGGAAAGATTACACGCTGACATCCGGAGAGAGGAAATTTTACATTACCCACGGCGATGTCTTCGATTCGATCACGTCTCAAATGAAGTGGCTGGCCTACCTGGGCGATATAGGCTACACCTTTCTGTTATGGGTCAACAAGTTTTATAACCAGTACCGAAACTGGCGGGGCCTCCCCTATTATTCGTTGTCGCAGCAAGTGAAATCGCGCATAAAACAGGCCGTCAACTACATCTCCGATTACGAACAGAAACTTACCGAACTAGCCCGCGCCCGGAATTGCCACGGCGTCATCTGCGGACATATTCATCAGCCCGCCATTCACGAATTTGACGGGATTATTTACATGAACTCCGGCGACTGGGTTGAATCGCTCAGCGCGCTGGTCGAAGATCATGAGGGCAACTGGAGCCTGCTCTACTACACCTCCGACCTTGACGATGAGGCTGAATCAAATCCAGCCCCTGATCAGACCAACCGGGTCGTGAATCCTACTTTATTCATCTAGCCAACTCATTTCTTACCATGCGGGTATTGTTTTTAGTACAGGGAGAAGGCCGGGGCCATCTGACACAAGCCTTGTCGCTGGCGCAGATCTTACACATGGCCGGTCATAAGGTTGTGGGAGCCGTGGTTGGCGTAACGGCCGAACGAGCAGTGCCCACGTTCTTCAGCGAGAAATTCTCCGCGCCCATTGTGCCGGTGTTTAGTCCGGGGCTCGTGTATAACGCCGGAACGAATGCGCTTGAACCCGTCAAAACGACGCTACACGCGCTGCGTACCCTTCGGCCGTTCTGGCGCAGTTTAAAGCAGGTACGCGACCAGATCGACACGCTGCGCCCCGATGTGGTCGTTAACTTCTACGAGATGCTTGGCGGCATGACCTACGCCTTTCTTCGCCCCTCGGTTCCTATGGTTTGTATCGCCCACCAGTACATGGCTTTTCACCCCGATTTTCAGCGCCCAAAAGGACAGTGGTTCTATCGGCAGGCGTTTAAGTTCAATACCCGCTTAACGTGCCTGGGTGCTACAGAACTGCTGGCACTTTCGTTCGATAAACAGGTAAATGAACCGAAAGAACGCCTGCGGGTGGTCCCCCCTTTGCTGCGTCAGGAAATTACGGAGCTTAAGCCGGTTGCCGGAAACTTTCTGCTGGCCTACGTTACCCAGCCCGGCCTGAAAGTTGCGTTGAAGAAAGCCCATCAGGAGCGTCCCGATATTCGTATGGATGCGTTCCATGCTGACGCCACCGGCCCCGATCAAGTTGTTGACGATACCCTGACGTATCATGCCATTGATGGAAAACGTTACCTGGACTTTATGTCGCGCAGCAAAGCGGTCGTGACCACAGCGGGGTTCGAGTCAGTTTGTGAAGCCCTTTATTTGGGGAAACCTGCCCTGATGATTCCACAGGCCAACCATTACGAGCAAGCCTGCAACGCCATCGACAGTCAGCGGGCGGGTGTGGGTATCGCATCCAATCGCTTCGACCTTAACCAGCTGCTGGACTACCTTCCTCAGCACGACCCGAAAGTAAGCGAACGCTTTCGGGCCTGGTATGCGCAGGGGTACTTCTTATTCCTGGGAGCGCTTAACCGAGCCATCACACCTACGAGAAAACCATCGTCGGGTAGTTTTCTATCGACGCGGGTTCGGCATTTGCTGCGGTCATAATCGATAGTGAAATTGCAGCGGATCGGGGTAGGTAAATTTGTAGGCCGTTGCCTGTACCAGCTTTTCAACCGAAATCATTTTGTACGGAACCGCTTCGTCAGGAATGGTAAATGTTGGCAGTTGATACTCGAAATCGGCGCAGCTTTTCCGATAGATGGCTTCCCGTGTTGGATGCTCCGGCGCAACGGCATTGAAGGTACCTGTCAGTTGCCGACTGATGATGGCGGATAGAATTCTAACCGCGTCGTCGCGATGAATATAATTGACGGGCACATCGCCACTGTTCACCGTTCGGCCGGCCACGTATTTGCCCGGAATACGGTCGTACCCCATCAACCCGCCGAATCGAATGACGGTTACGGCACGCTCCGTTGAAAGCTGCTGAACGAGTAGCTCGGCCTGCATTAAACCCGGTGCCGCCGACTCTTCTACAGTCGCTACATTTTGTTCAACGGCAAGCTGACTCCGTTCGGGATAAACTGATGTTGAGCTGATATAGATTACGTGTGCCACCGTTGATTTCCGAATGGCCTCAACTAATTGACGGACTTGTTCCGGATGAAAATCATCGCCCAACTTACCCGCTTTCGGGGGTATATCGATGACAAGCGTATCGGTTTGCAACAAATCCGACAGGTCGCCAATGGGTTGGGGGTTTAGCACCAGTTGATGGGCGTCGATACCCTGTTGTCGTAAGGTCGGCAGCTTTTCGGCCGATGTGGTACTGCCTTTTACTGTAAATCCTTCATGAATCAATTGTTCAGCAAGGGGCAACCCCAACCAGCCACAACCAAGAATAGAAACTGTTTTTTGAGCCATAGTTTAGAAACCGATCCCAAAGGTAAGGGTTCTCACGTCGGGACCTTTACCAGCCTGGAATAAGGGACTCATATCATATTTGGCAAAAAAATCGAAGCTCCGAATACCCAGATGCGCGACCAACCCGTACCGGACGTTGTTCAAGTAGTAATCCGAATGCCGACGATCCTTGCCGCCGTCAGCTTCCTTGATTTTCCGGTAGCTGTCGAGCCGGTAGTTCACGTAGCCGCCCACACCCAGGTGGCACACCTTGCGGCCATCGCTGTTGTAGAATGTTACGCGTGGCACTACGGGCACCCCAATGGTACACACGGTTAATTTACTCTTCTGCAATTCCCGGCCCGCGTTGGTGAACGCAATGCCAGTGGGTGTTATTTTTTCGGCAATTACATTGTCTTCGAACATAAAGTTGTTCCAGGCCACCTCTACACCGTAATATAGCTTCAGCGACGCGTATTTACCTCGAATGAGTGTTGGCATGGCCCCCGCTGACATCGCAAAATAGCGCGACCCTATGGGCTTCAGATTATAACTGTCTTCGGGATAGCTCGTGACACTCTGCTGCACCAGTGTATTGAGACCAATACTTAGGTTATAATCAAAGTTTCCGCCATCATGCTGCTTTCTCCGTCTCGACCGTTCATAATCCCGATCGGTCTGGTCCCTTTTCGATGAAGCCGTTTTGGTTGTATCCTCCGAACTATTGATCACTACGGTTACGCCGTCTTTCTGCTTCGTCACGACCAAAACCGTGTCTTTCAAATACTGACCGCCGTCCTGCGAAATTCGGGTTTGACCGCCGGGAACGGAGTCCAGCTTCATGCCCATCTCGCGGACAATTTTATTCAGATCATAATTGGACAGGGCTTGAATCCCGGCTTTATTCGGCGCGTAGATGACGAGTCGCGTGCGGTTGGCAAACCGGATCACTAGCGAATCGGTGGGGCTTACTGGTCTAGCCTGAGTCAGTAAGGCGGTCAACAGACCGGCTACTGTTAGTGTGGTGCGCAATACACTCTTCATTACTTGTCTGATTTATCTTTTTCCAAACTATGTTTGATACCGCTGTAGGCGCGACCCAGCAAGCCACCCTCCTCGTCGGTAAGCTTATCCTGCCGGGCGAAAACCTCTCCACTTTTTATCCGCTTCACCTGCTGCCACAAACTCCCGGTTTTGGTCTCTTTCTCCGACTTTTCGGTTTGGGCTACCATTGCTTTCGTCTCTATGGCTGTTTTAGCGGCCTGGCGGGCCGCAACCAGGGCTTCGGGTTCGGCAATGGTTACCTCCAGAACACGCTCTGCCGCCGGAGTTGGCTTAGTTACGGGTCTGTTATCGGCGAGTTGCTCCGTCACAGCTTTGGTCTGATTGACCGGAGCGACTGGCGCAACGGCCTCATCCTGGGCTTTCGGCTCAACGGGTTTTGTTTGGGCCACCATTGGCGTAGCGGGCATGGCAGGCTGCATGTTGAGCGTTTTGCTTCGTTCTACTTGCCCACCAGGTCGTGTCTCCGTTTTAATGGACTTCTCTACGCTGTTATTAACAACCGCCATTTGATCGGCTGGCGTTGTATCAATAGTTGGCGTTTCTGTTTCGAGCGCTGGCGTTCCATTTGGTTTTACCGGCTGAACGTCATGTTTTTCGTTCGTCTTTTCCGCTGTAGCAACAGATGGCCCTGACCGATTTACGGCTACCTGGTTTTGACCTGGGTTGGCTGCATCGTTGGATGGCCAGTAGAGCCATCCAAATAAGCTGACCAGCAGCAAGCAAGCCGCAGCCGCCATATAGCGTTGCATGACCGGATTTTGCCAGAAGACAATTTTTGCTTCCGGCTTATTCTTTCCCATTCTTGCCTGTAACCGCTCAAACCCATCGGCACTTGGTTTCATTGACATGTTACCAAGCCTGCGGGCAAATAGCTCGTCAATTGGCTGTTTTTCTGTATGTTTTTTCATAGGATACGGTCCGAAGGTCCTGTTCCATTTTTTTCAAATTTGCCTGTAACAGCATACGGGCACGACTTAACTGTGATTTCGACGTGCCTTCTGAAATGCCCAACATCTCGGCAATTTCAGCATGTGCATACCCTTCAATAGCATAGAGGTTAAATATCGTTCTGTAGCCATCGGGTAGTTGATTGACCAGCCGGAGCAGGTCGTTTTCATTTACAGCAGCATCGGCCCAGCTATAATCCGCTTCTTCGGCTACTTCGTCAATCGCAATTTCCTGCCGCCACTGTTTTGTTTTCCGCAGAAACATCAATGATTCTGTCACCATAATACGCCTGATCCACCCTTCGAAGCTACCATCTTCCCGGAACTGATCGATCTTTTCGAATACCCGCATGAAGCCATCCAGCATCACCTCTTCGGCATCGTCCCGGTTGGCACAGTACCGAGTGCATACGGCCAGCATTTTACCGGCATACCGTTCATATACGACCTTATGCGCACGACTCTCACCTCGCTTCAGGGCAACGATCAATTGCGCTTCTGTCGTGAAAAAAGGTATAATTCGCAGCATATTCGTTTAGGTTCATTGAGTAGATGCAAGATAAAGTATGGCGGTTGCATGAGCGGTGAAAAAAATATACAATTATTTTTTCTTGCTGTATAGCCACAAAAAAAGGGCTGTTAAAGCCCTTTTACGTATTTGATACCGGCTACGTAATGTAGCCAAATGACTCTTGATATTCGAAAATTAATGGGAGCGATGAGTAACATGACCGGCGCAATCAAACCGGCATACACCCAGCCATCCGGGTCACCACCGAGGTAAAAGATCAGAAAGCCCATTACAAGAGCAATACCACCCGAAATGGCGTAGCTTACGTACATGGCACCAATAAAGTACCCCGGTTCTACTTCGTAGCGCAGCCCACAGTGTGGGCAATGCTCATACATATCATCGAACCCACGTGGCGAATAGAAGGGCTTAATAAAAATTTTTCCCTGCCTGCATCTAGGACATAGCCCTTTTAACGCGGCCTGCAATTTCGAGACGTCTTCCATACTCACGTTTGCTGTTTCGATACCATAAATAAGCAATAGACGCTACAATGAGGTATGGAATCATTAATAAATAAACAATACCAATATTTAAATCGGAGGCAATAACGCTGCGGCCATTGCTCACGGTGCTCTCAACGGTACCCCGGCACATAGCACACTGCGCCATCAGATCGGGGGCAACAGCCAGTAAGGCTATTACCATGAACCACACTTTCCAACGTCTCATGTTTGTATTGGTTAATGGATGTAATACGGTTTGATCAGCAAATACACAATTACCCCCGTTACACTGACGTAAAGCCAGATGGGAAACGCGTACTTAACGGTTTGTTTGTGGCGGGCTATTTGTCCACTTAAAGCAAAATAAACAGCCCTCAATACAAACCATACAACAACAACTGACAAAACAATGTGCGATACCAGCAGGAAATAATAAACCGGCCTTATCCATCCCTGACCACCAAACGGCGTTGACTCGTTGGTTAAGTGATACAATACATAACTAACCAGAAACAGGGAACCGAAGGTAAAAGCAGCCAGCATTGCGCGCTTATGGGCCACAATGTTCTTCTGCCGAATAAAATAGAGCCCCATCAATAATAGCACGGATGTGATGGAATTGATGATGCCGTTGATATGAGGCAGATAGGTTGTCCAGCTACCTAAATCAACTTTCTGCCGGATACCCAATAACACGGCTACGGCAATCGGAATAGCCAACGAAAGGATTGTGATAACCCTGTTGGCTTTCCGTTCCTCTACGGGCTGTAATGCTTCCATATGCAGTGATTTATTCTTTGCTGTAAATATCCAGAAGTATCCGAATCTCAAGGACTAAGCGATCGACATCTTCCTTTTTGGTTCCATCATAGAACCCCCTGACAATGCCCTCTTTGTCTACCAATACCAACTTTTCGCTATGAATAAAAGTTTCGTCGGGCTTGCCGTCCTTCACGCCGGCATCTACGGTTGGCAGATAATAACCGTGCATGGCCAGATCATAAATGTCAGCCTTGTTTCCGGTCAGGAAATACCACTTGCCGGGGATGGCTTCATACTTTTTCGCGTACGCTTTCAACTGAGCAGGACGATCGTGTTCAGGATCGACTGAATGCGACAGAAATACGATTGACGGATTAGCCCTGAAAATATCCTGAACCCGCGTTAGTTGGGATGAGATGCGGGGGCAAACTGTGCCACACCGCGTAAAGAAGAAAGAGGCAACGTAAATTTTATTCTTGACAATTGATTGATCGACCACTTTTCCATCCTGATCAATCAGCTTGAACGCAGGAATATGGTTATAGATCGTATCCGTTACTTCGCTGCCATCTGCCAGCTTCACTTTTCCCATCAGCGGTTCGCCTTTCGTCGAATCGATTTTGGGTAAGTAACGCGGCAGCACGTAATGATTTTCGGTAGCATACCGAAGGAATATGTACAGCAAAGCCGGGACCAGCAATGTAACAAGCAAGATCCCGGCTTTTCGATTGACCGTCATGGATTATCGTAATTCAAATATCGACCCGCCTTCCATTAATAAGGCTGTCAGCAACCAGAAGATAAAGACAACGGGGATAACGATTGCCCAGATCAGGCTTTTCACCTCGTGCTTTAGGTGCATAAACTCACCAACGATATAAAACGCTTTCACCAACGTCATCAGAACGAAGATTGATGTTCTGAATCCACCGGCTTTCATGAAGTAAGCCAGCGTAAATTCAACGGCTGTAATAGCCGACAGAATGAAAAACGTGCGCCAGATAAGGCCTGTATTAGCTGGTGGAATTTCACCAACCTCGTGGGTTCCGTGTGAATGATCAGACATAGCTCAGGGTAATTAAACCAGATAAAAGAATGTAAAGACAAATACCCAAACCAGGTCAACAAAGTGCCAGTAGAGACCTACTTTCTCGACCATTTCATAATGACCGCGACGCGCATACAAGCCGGTTGCGGCCCGATAGAAGATCAGAATGTTCAGGACAACACCGCTAAACACGTGGGTTCCGTGGAAACCTGTGATGAAGAAGAACAAGTCAGCAAACGCAGGCGGTCCATATTGGTTTTCGACCAGATTCGCGCCAAAGATCGTACGCTGGATGCTTTGTCCGTTGATCAGCTCAGTAATGGTTGTACCGGTTTCTGTACCATGGATAAAGTGACTCCATTCCCACGCCTGACTTCCCAGGAAGGTGAAACCGCCCAGAATCGTCCATAGCATATACTTCTCTACATCCTTCTGGTCCATCCGGTGACCGGCCTCAACGGCCAATACCATCGTTACGCTACTGAAGATAAGGATAAAGGTCATGATACCCACAAAAATCAGGGGCAGATCAACACCATGCAGGAACGGTACTGAGTTATACACCTTTTCGGGTGTTGGCCAGTACATGTTGGAAAACTTAAATACTTCACCAAAAACAGCTGGGTCCCAGGCAGGGTAGCTATAACGGATCAAACCGTAAGTTACCAGCAATGCTGAGAAGGTGAACGTATCCGAAATCAGGAAGAACCACATCATCAGCTTGCCGTAGCTCACTTTCATCGGTTCAACTCCACCCATCCAGGTTTTCTTGTCGAACACTTGCTCCGAGTCGGTTGTCAGGGTATCGTGTGTTACAGTAGCCGCCATGCGTCTAAAAGGATTATCAATGAAAATAGACTAAAAAGAAAAACAAATACAACCACAAAATGTCTAAAAAATGCCAGTAGGTAGCCGCTATTTCCAACTGGTTCAGGCTCTTACCGTGAATACGAAGCCTAAATGCAGCGATCAATGCGAAGACCAGCACAACTAAACCTGAGATCAGGTGAAAGCCATGCAGACCGGTAAAAATGTACATGAATGACCCCGCCGGATTGCCTACGAAAAAGACATTTTCTTTTACTAACTCAACCCAACCCTGGAACTGCATGTACAAAAAGACCGCTCCAAGTGCAAAAGTAATAGTTATCGCTATTTTCAGACTGCTAAAGTTGTCTTTTTTTGCAGCCAGGTATGCCCAATGCATCGTCAGACTACTAATAATCAGTACAACTGAGCTGTATGAAAACACAGAAGGAATGTCATATTCCAGCCAGTTCCCTTCCGCTCTGCGAACCAAATAAGCACTGGTCATGGCCGCAAACAGCATAATGATACTGACAATGAACAACCACATGATAAACTTGCGGGGGTTCATGGAGAGCGTTTCCTGCGGCTCCTCTACAATTGAAATATCGTTGACTAACTCACTCATGATTGTTGTTATACTTTATCTAACAGGTAAACAATCTGTACGATTGGAAGATAAAGCAGCGAGCCAAACATCATTTGTAAAGCCGCTTTATCGGTACAGGTTCTCATTAAGTGAAACGTTTGTGCCAGGAACAAGATTCCGCCAACGGTAGCAACCAGGGCTGAATATATTCCGGTCATTCCCAGTAAGAAAGGTAACCAACCAACAGGAATCAGGAAGAGTGTATAAAGCATTATCCGGAAGGCGGTTTGTGAGGTCTTACCCGCGCCCGGCATCATTTGAATACCTGCTTTTTTGTACTCGTCAAATGCGAGCCAGCCAATAGCCCAGAAGTGTGGAAACTGCCAAAAAAATTGAATGGCAAACAGGATACCTGGCACCCAGCCATAATGGTTCGTAGCAGCAACCCAACCAATCATCGGAGGAAAAGCTCCTGGTAAGGCACCAACAAATACAGCAATCTGACCTTTTCGCTTTAGGGGCGTGTATACAAAGCCGTATAACAACAGTGACAATACTGCCAGTGCAGCCGCCCGAACATTAAAGAATTCGACAAACAGGTAGCAGCCGATGCCAAAGAGAATAAACGCAAACCCAGCCGCTTCATTTACCGAGAGCCGACCTGTTGGCAATGGCCGAACTGCCGTGCGCTTCATGAGTTTGTCAGACTCTTTTTCAATGATCTGGTTTATGATGTTCGCCGATCCTGTGATGCTAATCGAAGCAATCGTTAGAATTACAATCTTCCACCAGATGACGTGATCCGTTGCCAGACAGTAGCCAAATACACCGGAAAAAACAACGGCGAGTGTAAGCTTTAGCTTTATTAATTCAATGTACGCTTTTCCTTTTTCGTTGATGATGGCAGATGCCAGTACTTTTTCCATATTATGCTTTTACTAATCGAGACGCTTCGCTTATCCCACTTGGTATAGCAAGCTTAGGGGTCAAAAGCAAACAAATCGAAAATTGTAAACCGATCATTAAAATGGCTAATTCGAGATGGATAGGTTGCGCGATAGCCGGAACACTTAAATAAGCCATGACGACCCCGGTACCAATTTCGGCTATTACCAGCGCGATCAACAGATTTGTTAATTGAATTAACTGTCCTGTTTTATTCAACTTTCGCAGTTGATAGATAACTGCTACGTGGAACGCGAAGATGATCAGAGAAAATGATCGGTGCACATAAAAGCGCCAATCCAACTGGCTAATCCAGCTATCACGCTGTTCGTATCCCAGGCGTTTCACCACACTGTCCAAGACATCCCGTACCTGAGCCCCTAAAATGATTTGACCCATAGTTAAGAGCAAAACCACAATCAGTAAGGAGCGCAGCTTTTTAGAATCACTCGTTGCCAGAACGGGCATGTTTTGCGGACTTCGGGAACGAACCCAGACGAAAATCAGGGCAAATACCAGCAAAATGGCGAGTAGCAAATGCAGCGTGATTACATATTGCTCCAATTCAGTGGCTACTACCCGTGAGCCTAACCAACCGTTTAGACCTATCAACAGAAAAGCACTGACGCTTCCCCAAAATACGGTCTTGTCTTTTTTCAAGTAGGAAATCGATGCGATCAGGGTAGCAAAAACAAGAAAACCCGATAAAACACCCAGCAATCGGTTGGCGTATTCTATCCAGGTTTTTACAGCGTTGAATTCTACTTCCCCTTTCAACTTGGCACCGTAAATCTGCTGATAGTTTACCGGCAACTGGGAGACTTCTGTCGGTGGGACCCAACGGCCAAAGCACTTAGGCCAGTCGGGACAGCCCATTCCAGAGCCTGTACCTCTAACAATACCACCTGCCAGAACAAGCAAGTAAATAACGATTACTGTTAGAGATACCAGGCTCCGGAAGCGCTGCTCTTTTTTATCAATGAGGCTGTTTGAACTGGTCATTCAGGTTTTGTGCCTCGATCTCTTTTTCCAGACTGATCAATTCATTCTCGTGAGGAAGATTAGACTCTGGTGTCTGAGAATAAGGCACGTTTTGAGGAATGTAGTCATCCTGTGCACCTGGTTTGCTGTAATCATAAGGCCAGCGATACACAGCGGGGATTTCTCCCGGCCAGTTACCATGACCCGGTACAATGGGTGTTGTCCACTCCAGTGTATTCGACTTCCATGGGTTTTGCGTTGCCTTACGTCCTTTGATCAGGCTATGAACGAAGTTGTAGATGAAAATCCACTGAGCCGTGAACGTAAAGATGGCTGCCAGGCTAATGAATGCATTCATATCAGCGAAGATGTTCTTCGTGAAATCATAGCTGGTGAATGCATAATAACGGCGTGGGAAACCAGCAATACCTACATAGTGCATTGGGAAGAACACCAGATAAATTCCGATGAACGTCAGCCAGAAGTGGATATAGCCCAGTTTTTCGTTCATCATCCGCCCAAACATTTTGGGGAACCAGTGATAAACACCTGCTAACAAACCAAAGGCTGAAGCAGCACCCATCACAAGGTGGAAGTGAGCAACAACGAAATACGTGTCGTGCAACTGGATGTCCAAAGCTGAGTTACCAAGAATCAGACCGGTGATACCACCCGAGATGAAGAAGGATACCAGACCAATCGAGAACAGCATGGCCGGGGTAAACCGGATGTTGCCACGCCACAGTGTCGTGATGTAGTTAAACGCTTTAACAGCCGATGGAACGGCAATGATCAGCGTCAGGAACATAAAGATAGAGCCCAGGAATGGGTTCATACCCGTCACGAACATATGGTGAGCCCACACGATAAACGCCAGGAACGCAATACCCATCATGGATGCAATCATAGCACGGTAGCCGAAAATTGGCTTACGGGCGTTGGTTGCAATGATCTCCGATGTCATACCCAGGGCAGGCAGCAACACAATGTATACCTCCGGGTGACCCAGGAACCAGAATAAGTGCTGGAACAGGATCGGGCTACCACCAACGTTCGGAAGAGCCTCACCTTTGATATAAATCTCAGAGAGATAAAAGCTGGTTCCGAAGCTACGGTCGAAGATCAGCAGCAGAGCTGCCGACAAAAGAACCGGGAAGGAGATCAAACCGAGGATAGCAGTCAGCAGGAACGCCCAGATGGTCAGGGGTAATTTGCTGAACGACATACCCCGCGTACGCAGGTTGATAACGGTTGTGATGTAATTGATACCGCCCAGCAATTGCGAGACGATAAACAAGGCCATACTCACCAGCCACAACGTCATGCCCAATTCAGATCCTTTGTGCGCTTGTGGTAAGGCACTCAGTGGTGGGTAAATTACCCAGCCACCGGCAGCCGGTCCTGTTTCAATGAACATCGACGAGAACATGATAACACTGGCCAGAAAAAAGAACCAGTACGACAACATGTTCAGGAAGCCCGATGCCATATCCCGGGCACCTACTTGTAGAGGAATCAGGAAGTTAGAGAACGTACCGCTCAAACCGGCTGTCAATACAAAGAACACCATGATGGTTCCGTGCATTGTAACCAGTGCCAGATAAAAATCCGGGTCAAGCTTATCGGTCTCATTGATCCAGTTCCCCAGAATTGGACGTAAGAAGCCCAACTTCATATTGGGGAAACCCAACTGAAGACGGAACATCACCGAAAGACTGATACCGATAACCGACCAAATGATACCTGAGATCAGGTACTGCTTGGCTATCGTTTTATGATCTTCGGAGAAAATATACGTGCGCCAAAAACTTTGCGGTTCATGATGGTCATGCTCTACAGCATGGGCCACAACCGCTGAGTTATCTGCTACAGTCGCCATAGTTTTGGTTTGTTGTAAGTTTAGATATTAACGGAGTTTAGCGCTAGCTATCGTTACTCCACCAGTTTTTGGTAATAATGCCGTAGAACTGTCACTTGGAGCAGCTGTAGCGTCAGCCGGTAAATATTTTGCTGCCTTTGCCTTCAAGTTTGCAGGAATACGAGCGGCTAATTCCGGAGTCGACGTCAACAACGGCTTTTGCTGCTTACACCAGGCTGCCCATGAGGCTTCGTCTTCAACGATCAGGCGGATACGCATTGAGAAGTGGCCCTGTCCACATACTTCAGTACAAGCAATCTCGTAGCCAAAATCTGGATTACCCGTGATGTTCCGCATCTCATCCGTCGTTTTGTCGGCAATGAACCAGAAACGCGTAGGCATACCTGGCACAGCATCCATTTTCACCCGCAGGTGGGGAATGAATACGCTGTGTAATACGTCACGAGCCCGGATTTTCAACAGGATGGGCTTGTTGGCAGGAATGTGTAATTCTGATGTTGAGGTAAAGTCATCGAAAGATGCTTCGTCGGTGTAGTCGATACCTGTATCGTTGTTGTTGTCGATCAATTTGTAGTTGAACGAACCCAGCTTGTTGTTGTCAACACCCGGATAGCGGGCAATCCAGTTGAACTGCTTACCTACAATTTCGAACACCTGTGCATCAGCCGGAGCTTCCGACATGATATCACGCCAGGCACGCCAGCCAGTGAATACCAGAATAGCCATGACAACGGCTGGTACTACCGTCCAGATCAACTCCAGCTTGTGGTTCTCAGGATAGTAGGAAGCCTTACGGCCTTCTTTGTACTGATATTTCCAGGCGAAGATAAATAATAGCGCGTTGGTGATGACAAAAGCAACGGTGATGATAGCCATCGACAGCCAGAACAGAAAATCTGTCCGCCGACCGTGGGGAGACGATGCTTCTGGAAGGAAAAACTGCCGGGCATACATAAACGACCAGACAGCCCCAATTAGACCAAGGATAAAGAAGACCATAAACATAGCCCCGTTGATCTTGTTGCTCAAGCCAATGTGATCATCAGCAACAGGCCCGCTTGCGTTTTTAACCACTGCCCCCATCCTGGAGACGACCATAGCCGCCAATCCAAGGAAGATTACCGATAATAAAGCGATTATATAAACCATTTCTATACGGATTGGAAATTAAATATCGTGGTGTAGTGTCTCGACTAGCATTGGGTGATTCTTGGGAATCAAATTAGCCTTTGTCAACTGACTGGAAACACTCCAGATAAAACCACATGCGAAAATGAGAATCATACCGAATTCAATCGGACCAAAACCAGCGTGCTCACCTACTGTTCCCGGCATAATATTTACATAGAAATCGAAGTAGTGGCCGATAATGATACACCAGGCAGCTAACTTCAAAATAATGTAAGTACGCTTTGCATCACGTGTCATCAGAATAAGGAATGGACACACGAAGTTCAGGAATAAGTTAACAAAGAATGGCGCTTTATAAATCCCGCCAAACCCACTAAATCGTTCGCGATAATAGATTGTTTCTTCAGGCAGGTTAGCGTAGTAAATCAGCATGAACTGAGCAAACCATACGTACGTCCAGAAGATACTGAAAGCAAACATAAACTTGCCAAGATCGTGCAAATGGCTTTCATTAACGATCTTCAAATAACCCTGCTCTTTTAACGTAACAACGGCCAGTGTGATGATCGCCAATCCGGTTACGTGCCAGCTAGCCAGTGTATACCAGCCAAACATGGTGCTGAACCAGTGCGTATCGATCGACATGACGAAATCCCAGGCCGAGGTCGATGAAGTAACACCAAACACAAGTAGGAACGCCGTACCCAGCTTGATGCTCTTATCGTAATATTCGGTACCACCTTCCAGATCCTCCTGTAGGGAGTAGTTACGGATAACACGCCACATCATATACCACAGAGCGAAATAGAGGATAATGCGCGTCAGATAAAAAGGCATGTTCAAAAAGCCTTTCTTGCCATTGATGATTGGATCGAACTCAGGGCTCGACGCATCAAAAAGTGCAGGGTTCAGCCAGTGGAACAAATCGTGTCCGGCAATGAAGAACACGGCCAGAATGGCAATGCCTGTAAAAGGTAAAAAGGCGGGAAGAGCTTCCGGAATACGCTTGAAAGCTGACGACCAGCCTGCCTGCGCCAGATAGTTATACGAGATGAAGAACATCCCGATAACCGAAGCCCCCGTAAAATAAACAGCGTTTAGCCATACGTTAGCCCACAAGCGATTCGTCCACTTATATTCGTGATGACCGCCACCGTGTGCTTCGTGGGCTCCAGCGCCATGGGCTACTGCGTGCGTTTCGTGTGATCCAACACCCGAAGCCAACAGGTATGCGCCAATTGCTACTAACGCGACTCCGGCTCCAATACCGATCATTAACCGACGTTTGGAGGCCGCAGTAAATTCAAATTCTTCGTCTAAGGACGGTATTGCGTGAGCCGATGCCATTCTTATTGGTTTGTCAATTAATTTAAAGACCCAGGCAGCTTATGACCAGAACTTGTCATTGCCTCCGGCGTCAATTATCCTTGCTGGAGTTTGTGAACGTATTGTACAATCTTCCACCGATCTTCTGGTGTGATTTGCGAACCATGGGGCCACATACGGCCTTTTCCATGGGTAATGACGTGGAATATATGCCCGTCATTCATAGTCTTATACGCATCAGCCGAGTAGTTGGGAACCCCTTTGTACTGGGCAGCAACCGGTCCATCCCCTTTGCCCGTTGCCCCATGACAATGGCTGCAATAGCGGGTATACAACAATTGACCTTCTGCCTGCGCCTTCTCTGAATCAGCGATTGGGTTTGTCAACACCCGCTCCGCGATTCCAATGCTGTCTGCCGGAATATTGTACATCATCAGATCGGTGGTCTTACTAGCACCTTCCCCGAATGTTGTATGGTAGTTTGGCCGGGCAACCGTTCCCTGAGCCGGTAAACGCATGTTCAGACCGTTCTCTTTTACGTTTATGGTATTCGGACGTATTTGACGGTAAGGCTCATACCCAACAGACTCATACATGTTGGGAGCATATACAGTTGCGGTATCATCATGGCTTCGTTTACAGGAGATTCCCGTAATGAGTAACCCGATAACAGCTAGTGCCGTAACACTCTTATGTTTAGTTATCATCCTTATACTGATCGTTAGAACTGCTTAATATTTACTTCAGCAGCACCTGATTTTCTCAAAATCTGCTCAATATCACCTTCGCCGATGTTGTTTTTGCTCAGGTCGATGGCCATAGCAAATTTGTTATCAGTTGTCCGGAGGTCATACATTAACGGTTTGACCGTTGGTCCCATGCCGTTGGAAAGCAAGAAGGTACCTACCATACCCAGAGCGCAGAACAAGACCGTCAACTCAAAAATAATCGGTACATAGATTATAGGAGAGTAGGAATCCTTACCACCAACAATCATTGGCCAGTCGAAACCTTCTGTGTAGTACGTCAGCGCCAGAGCGGTAAGTGTACCACTAAGACCAAACAGGAAAGCCGCAATACCTAAACGACTGCGGGGGTGGCCAAGAGCAACGTCCAGCCCGTGAATTGGGAATGGTGAGTAAACTTCCTGAATCCGAACGCCCGCTCCTTTAACTTCTTTAACGGCACTGAGCACTACATCGTCATCATCATAGATGCCGACTAAGAACTTACCGTTACCATTTACATCTGACATGATTAATTCAGTTTGCAGCTTCGTTCGCAGTTCCCGGTTGCCTGCGCATCAATCCTCCGGGAACTGCAAACCAAAACTATCTTATTCTACGTCTTTATTAAACGTCGGATTGGCGACGCGTTCCCCTTTTGCTACTCCTGATACCGAAACCGGCAACTTCTCAGACGACGACTTGATGATCGTTTTTACTTCGGCCATGTTCACTACCGGCAGGAATTTCGAGAACAGCAGGAACAGGGTGAAGAAGAAACCGAACGAGAAGATGTAATCGCTGATGTCAAATAGCGTTGGGTGAAACATGGCCCAGCTTGATGGCAGATAATCGCGGTGCAGCGATGTAACGATAATTACAAAGCGCTCGAACCACATACCGATGTTCACGATGACCGATAGAACGAATGTCCAGACGATGCTCCGGCGGATAGCCCGCGACCAGAATAGCTGTGGCGTAATTACGTTACAGGTCATCATGGCCCAGTATGCCCACCAGTAAGGACCGGTTGCCCGGTTGATGAACGCGTAGCTTTCAAATTCAACACCCGAGTACCAGGCGATGAAGAACTCCGTCAGGTAAGCCACACCAACAATAGAGCCGGTGAGCGTAATAACTTTGTTCATCGACTCAATGTGCTCGATGGTGATGTAATCTTCCAGTTTGAAAACGACCCGGATAATTAGCACCAGGTTTTGCACCATGGCAAAACCGGAGAAGATAGCACCGGCAACGAAGTAAGGAGGGAAAATCGTGGTGTGCCATCCCGGAATAACCGAGGTAGCAAAGTCCATACTTACGATCGTGTGTACGGAAAGTACAAGGGGAGTTGACAGACCGGCCAGAATCAAGCTCATGTATTCATAACGAGCCCAGGTCTTAGCCGAACCATTCCAGCCCATGGCAAACGCACCGTAGATGTAACGCGATACTTTGCTCCGGGCCCGGTCGCGGATGGTAGCCAGGTCAGGAATAAGACCCATGTACCAGAATACGAGCGATACGGTAAAGTATGTGCTGATGGCGAATACGTCCCATACCAGTGGCGACTTAAAGTTTACCCACAATGAACCGAACGTGTTAGGCAACGGAAGCGCCCAGTAAGCCAGCCAGGGCCGACCCATGTGCATCAGAATGAAGCTGGCTGCACATAATACGGCGAAGATGGTCATGGCTTCAGCTGCCCGGTTTACAGCGGTCCGCCATTTCTGACGGAACAAAAGCAAGATAGCCGAGATCAGCGTACCGGCGTGACCGATACCTACCCACCATACGAAGTTGGTGATATCCCACGCCCAGCCAACAGTTTTATTCAAACCCCAGACGCCCAATCCTTCCCACCAGGTCCAGAATACGCAGGCGGCTCCGTAAAGTAGCACAACTACCGCAATGGTAAAGGCAATCGTCCACTCACGAGTGGGTTTTCCCTCAACCTGTCTGCTGATATCCTCCGTCACGTCGGCGTAGGTTTTACCACCGGTGACGAGAGGAGTTCTTACGGCTGATGTAACATGCGACATATAATTTACTGATTTACGATGTAAGTTTTACGATAGACAAATTACGCTTTGTAGTCCCAGATTGTTCTAAAACCAACCCGCGTAATCTGTAATTAATTTATGCGTGCGATTCCTGACGAGCGTTTTCGTTATTCTTCGCTTCTTCGTCTTTGTTCCGGATCTTGGTCAGGTACGAGATTTGAGGTCTCACGTTGATTTCTTCCAGCACGTGGAACGCACGGCCTTCCAGTTCTACCGACAGGATTTTCGAAATCGTGCTCTCCGGGTTGTTCATGTCACCGAATGTGATCGCATCCGTTGGACAAGCCTGCGAACAGGCAGTCTGAACTTCGTCAGGAGCCAACCGACGACGCTCTTTCTTAGCGGTCAGTTTACCTTCCTGAATCCGTTGTACGCAGAAAGAACACTTCTCGATTACACCACGTGAACGAACCGTTACGTCCGGGTTAATGACCATTTTGCCCAGGTCATTATTGAAGTGATAATCGTAGTTATCGTTGTCGTGATATTTGAACCAGTTGAAACGACGCACTTTATACGGACAGTTGTTCGCGCAGTAACGGGTACCCACACAACGGTTATACGTCATCTGGTTCAAACCTTCCGTACTGTGAGTCGTAGCTAATACCGGACATACCGTTTCGCAGGGTGCATTGCTGCAATGCTGGCAAAGCATGGGCTGGAACGTTACCTCAGGGTTCGCCGAAGCTACTTCCAGAGCCGAGAAGTCTTCTGCCTCTGCATCGCTACTGTAGTACCGGTCGATACGCATCCAGTGCATTTCGCGACGGTTAAGCACTTCCTGGCGACCAACTACCTGAATGTTATTTTCGGCGTTACAGGCAACTACGCATGTTCCGCAACCAACACAGGAGTTCAGGTCGATGACCATACCCCATGAGTGGTTTGGCTTGCCATAACCGTTCCAGAGTGTAATATCGGTTGGATCGGTTGGCCCTACTGACGTTTGCACTTTGGGCTCATAACGACCTGCCTTTGGATTCTTCTGGTACGAAGCCAGTTTCGACTCCTGCAACACGGCCCGGCGACCCATTACGGTATCGTGGGTTTGTGTCTGGGCAATTTCATGACGACCGCTTGCTTTGGCGACAGTAGCTGTGAACGAAGCAAAGTTCACGCTACCATTCGTGACCGAAGCAAATGGATAAGCATTCTTACCGACGCCATTCGCTGATTTACCTGCTTTCTCGCGACCGTATCCAACGGCGATAGACACCGTGTTATCAGCCTGGCCAGGCTGAATCAGCACTGGAAGTTCGATAGACTTGCCGTTAACCGTAATCGTGACCAGATCATTCTGGGCCACTTTCATGTCATTGGCGGTTTTCTGCGAAAGGGCAGCGTAGTTATCCCAGCACGCTTTCGAAACGGGATCGGGTAACTCCTGCAGCCAGGGGTTATTTGCCATAGCACCCGTACCTACGCCAACAGATTCGTACAGCGCTAGCTCCATACCGGTCGTTGGCTTGTATCGTTGAGCAATGGCCGCAGCAGCCTGTGCTACGTTACCGGCGAAGGTTGCACCACCCGCCGTTACAGCGGCTTTGTTTGGTTCGAATACACCATCGTTCAGCGACTGTACCCAGAACGCTTCGAACGAGCTAAAGCCGGTTGCCTGCGGATACCGTGTTGTCCGCCAGAAGTTTTTCAGGTAAACCTGATAATCCGCTGGCTTACCAGCCCAGGTCAACAGACTCGACTGGAATTGACGGGTTTTGAAGATAAGTGTGATGGCTGGCTGAGTCAGGCTATAAAATCCTGCTTTTGGCTCGGCATCGTTCCAGCATTCGAGGTAATGAGGAGCTGGGGTAATGTATTTCGATAAAGAAGCGGTTTCGTCTGCACGATCGGCGAAAGAAACAGACAGTGCCACTTTGGGTAATGCTTCAGCAAGTTCAGCACCACGTGGGTGATCATATACCGGGTTCGCACCGTAGAAAAGAACCGCCCCTACCTGACCAGCTTTCGCTGCATTGATGAAAGCGTTCATTTGCTGGTCATTACCCTGACGGTAATTGACCGGCGTATTGATATCGATGGTTGTTCCGTAGTTGCCCAGCAGGCCGTTCAGCGCGTTAACTACCGTCTGTACATTTACATCATTGGAGCCGGAAACGACCAAAGCCTTACCACGCGAAGCAACCAGATCGTTGGCGGCTTTGTCTAACTCAGCAACCGTAACGGCTGGAGTGCTAACAGCCGTACCGCCCAGTTTAGCAGCTACCTTATTGTATAGAGCAGCAACAACCAGACCTTCCTGCGATGGTTTGATTGGGGTACGGTAATCGGCATTGGCACCCGTCATCGACAGACCGGTTTCGAACTGGTAATGGCGGGACATCGTTTTCTTGCCACCACCAACGGCACCAATCTTACGGCCTTTGGCATAAGCGCCCATGAACTCAAGGGGAGCAATCCAGGTACCCAGGAAGTCAGCACCAACACTAACGATCGTTTCAGCTTTGCTGAAATCGTAGGAAGGAATTACTGCTTTACCGAACGACGCCTGGTTGGCCTGCATGATACCAAATACCGAGTTGGCATCATACATGATGTGTTGCGCGGTTGGATATTTAGCTACGAAATCAGCGACAACCGCCTTCGTTGCCGGGCTGAGGATCGTTGAGGTAACGATCCGGATAGCACCACCTTTGGCTGCAACGGCATTCAGTTGGTTAACGATCTCCTTATCGGCAGTAGCCCAGTCGATATCGGCGTCACCCCGCTTCGGCCCTTTCAGTTTGTCGATGTCATAAAGCGACAGGACAGAAGCCTGAACCTTGGCGGTTGTACCCCCTTTCGTAATGCTCGACTGTGGATTCCCTTCGATTTTAATAGGACGGCCTTCGCGGGTTTCTACCAGAACGGCGGCATAATCGCCCCCTTCACTGAAAGTTGACGCGTAATAATCCGAAATAGAGGGGAAGGTAAACTCAGGCTTATTAATGTAAGGAATGGCTTTGTGAACCGGCGCTTCGCAAGCAGCCAGCGACACAGCCGCCATACCAAAGCCCATTACTTTTAAAAAGTCACGGCGTTGGGTATTCGAGCCACCGAGCAGACCGTCGAGGTCGTTCGATGATTCACTCAGGTCTGGATTAGCAAATTCGCTGTTAGCGTTCTTGACAAACGTCGCGTCATTGCGTAATTCCTCAACCCCTTTCCAATACCGTTTAGATGTATTTTCCATGCGTGTTGTATGCGGCAATGGTTAAGATGAATAATGTATAGGATGAAATGAATTGGAAATCAGAAACTCCCTTTCGTCTTACACATTAATTAATAGTGACATTTAGAACATTCCAGACCACCAATGTTGGCTACTTTAAGCGGCTCTTTGCTTTCCTTGCGGTGCAGAGCGACTAACTTATCGTAGTAAGCATTGTCTTTGGTGTTAACCTCCGTCCGGCGGTGGCAGTCGATACACCAGCCCATCGTTAACGAAGAGCGCTGTTCAACAACTTCCATCTTTTCGATTTCGCCGTGGCAGGTCTGACACGCAACGTTACCTACGTTTACGTGTTGAGCGTGGTTGAAGTAAGCCAGATCAGGCAGGTTGTGTACCCGCACCCACTCAATTGGCTGGTTGTTCTCAATGGCCGTGTATATCTTCTGAATCTCAGGCGACTCCTTCTTAATGACGCCGTGGCAGTTCATACAGATGTTAGCCGAAGGGATGGTAGCACTCTTGCCCTTCTGCGCACCCGTGTGGCAATAGTTACAGTCGATCTTGTACTGACCGGCGTGCAGTTTGTGCGAATAAGCGATAGGCTGCTTAGGCGCATATCCCTGCTGGATACCCACACTGTAAGCACCATCAATGGTAGCTTTCGTTACGGCAAACAGGAAAAGCCAGATAACAATCGAACGAAGTGTTGGGTTGTTAAACGCATCCGACAGACCTGTTTTGAGCCGCTGACCTAACGAAGCAGCCGGTAAGGTACCGTCAGCCGTTGCAGGGGTTACTGCTTTCGACAGGATCGTTACGATAGCCAGCAGAACGCCCAGCACCAGCAACATGACAATCAGCAGAGCGACCAGAACGAAGGTGAACAGCTCAGAAGGGCCACCACCTATTGATGGGCCCGAACCGCCAGCACCACCAGCATTCTTAGTGTTATCACCACCGGCTACAGCTGCGGTTTGGGCAGGTTTGCTTGCCTGATCGATGTAAGCCAGGATACCGTCGATGTCCGCATCCGATAAGTTCGGGAAGCTGGACATTTGTACTTTACCGTTGGCGTTGAACACCTGGTTTGCATACGCGTCGCCGGAAGCAATTACGGCCGACGAGTTTCTGATCCATTTGTGCAGCCAGTCTTTACTTGGCGCACGCTCTTCAATTCCTTTCAGACCAGGCCCAACCACTTTTTCATCTGTTACCGCGTGGCACTGAGCACAGTTGTTGGTAAACAGAGATTTTCCCTTTTCGGCATCAGCACCACCCGCTGCGGGGGCTGCTGCTGCGGCTGGTGCACCACCGGCTGCCGCATCCTGTGCTTTCACCTGACTGCTGGAAACCAACAATGTCAGTGACAGAACAATAGCCACGCAAAGCTTATAGAAGCGACTCATTTTATGAACTATATTTTTTGAGTTGATCAACATAATCAGCACTGCTATTTTATTAGCGCCCAAAAGTACGACACGATTGCTGTATAGGCAAAAATTGCTCTTTAGTTATTTCATACCCCATTTTATTTATATTGTTTCTAATTAAGGAAATGATCGTTGTTCTTTATTCCTCTGAGTTTCGTCAGTTTTTCTCCAAAAAAAATGCCATTTAACGCTATTTCCATGGCAGAAACAGCATTAAATGGCATTTGTAAAGGAGAGGTTCCGAGCGGATTCGAACCGCTGTACGAGGTTTTGCAGACCACTGCCTAGCCACTCGGCCACGGAACCATTTTCCCTCATACTGACAGGTCAGGCGTTCGGGAGTGCAAAGATACGTTTTTATCCCGTATAAGGAAACGATTAGACAAAAAAATACCCCTAAGCCCGAAAGCCAGGGGTATTTCTATACATTATTACGACTACAGTAAGGCTTAGTTACGGCCTTCCAGTTGCTCTTTCAATGCAGCCAGTGCATCGAGGTCGCCCAGGGTAGCGCCACGCTCGGCCTGAGCCGGTGCAGAAGCTGCTTTCGGAGCGGCTGCTTTCGGAGCTTTCGCTTCCTTAACAGGCTCGTTCTTCTCACCCCACGTCTTCGTGTGCGATAGCATGATACGCTTTTCTTCTTTCGAGAACTCCGTTACTTTGAAGTCAAGCGTTTCGCCAACTTCAGCGAAGGTACCATCCTCTTTGCCCAGATTCTTGAGCGACGAGAAGCCTTCGATGCCGTAGGGCAGTTCGAGGGTAGCCATCTTGTCGTTCTTGTTCAGAATCGTGCAACGGTGTACGGTACCAACGGCGAATACGGTTTCGAACGTATCCCATGGGTTCTCTTCGAGTTGCTTGTGACCCAGGGCCAGACGACGGTTGTCGACGTCCAGTTCAAGTACCAGCACTTCGAGTTCGTCACCAACCTTGATGAAGTCCGAAGGATGTTTCACCTTCTTCGTCCATGACAGGTCAGACACGTGTACCAGACCATCGATACCTTCTTCCAGTTCGAGGAACAGGCCGAAGTTTGTCAGGTTGCGTACCATGCCTTTGTGCTTCGTGCCAACGGCATATTTAGCCCGCAGCTCTGGACGAGTCCAGGGATCTTCCGTCAGTTGTTTGATGCCCAGCGACATTTTGCGGTCGTTGCGGTCCAGTGTCAGCACTTGTGCTTCTACTTCGTCACCAACTTTCAGGAATTCCTGTGGGTTGCGCAGGTGCTGCGACCACGACATTTCTGATACGTGGATCAGCCCTTCAACACCGGGTTGAATTTCGAGGAACGCGCCGTAATCAGCAACATTCACGATTTTACCTTTCACTTTCGAACCAACCTGAATGTCTTCAGCCAGCGCATCCCAGGGGTGAGCCTGGAGTTGCTTCATGCCCAGCGAAATACGCTTCTTGTCTTCGTCGAAGTCGAGTACAACCACGTTGACCTTCTGGTCGAGGTGCAGTACTTCGGATGGGTGGCTGATACGACCCCACGAAATATCCGTGATGTGCAGCAGACCATCTACGCCACCAAGATCGATGAACACACCGAAGTTTGTCATGTTCTTGATAACGCCTTCCAGTACCTGACCTTTTTCGAGGTTGTTCAGGATTTGAGCACGTTGTGCTTCGAGGTCTTTCTCGATCAGGACTTTGTGCGAAACGACTACGTTGTCGTTAGCATAGTTGATCTTAACGACTTTAACCTCCATTTTCTTACCAACGAAGATATCGAAATCGCGAATTGGCTTCACGTCGATCTGCGAACCTGGTAAGAACGCTTCAATGCTGAAAATATCAACGATCAGACCACCTTTCGTCCGGCGCTTAACGAAACCATCGATAACGAGGTCTTCGTCCAGTGCACGCTGAATTTTCTGCCAGGCGGTGATCACTTTCGCTTTTTTGCGAGAGAGTACCAGCTGACCGTTCGGGTCTTCCTGATTTTCTACGTAAACTTCAATTTCATCACCCATCTTCAGGTCCGGCATATCCCGGAATTCAGAAGCTGGCACTAAGCCATCCGACTTGAAGCCGATGTTGAGCAGTACTTCCCGGTCCGTTATCCCAACGACGGTTCCCATTACCACTTCTTTCTCTTTAACTTCCGACAGAGTGTTGTCGTAAAGTTCCAACATCCGGCTGTGTTCTTCAACCGAATAGCCGCTTCCAAACCCTTTGTTGTCTGCCCGGTCCCAATCAAATGCCGGCAGTTCGCGTTGCTGCGTTTTGCTCATAAAAAAAATTTCCCTGACCCGCTCAGTACATCAGTTCGTGGGTCAATGGCGAACTGACTTTAGTTGTGAATTTTTTCCTTTTGAAAAAGGACTGCAAAGATAGCAAATGCTTTCGAAAAAAAGTTTCGATTACGGTAAAAGTCTTTGAGGGAGAGGACAAAAGGAGTAAGGGGAGGAAAAGGACGAGGGAGAGAAAGGGATAATGCCATGAGCAAACTCCTTTCTCCCCCTCGTCCTTTTCCTCCCCTTACTCCTTTTATTTAAATGCTTTTTCCTTCTTCGCCAGGAAGGGCATCCAGCTTTGTTCGAGGGAGCCCGAGAATTCGCGCAGAAAAACCAGGAAGGTTGGCTTGAATGGCTTCTGCCGTAATTTGAGATTGGCTTCTTCGGGCGTATAATCACCTTTTCGTGAGTTACACCGCTTACAGGCCGTAGCCAGATTATCCCAACTGGTTTTACCTCCTCTCGACTTTGGCAGTACGTGGTCCAGTGTCAAGTCTTCGGTGGTGCCACAATACTGGCAGTGATGGCCATCGCGCTTGAAAATGTTTTGCCGGGTGAGCATAACGCCCTTATAGGGCAGACTAACGTACCGGTGAAGACGAATGACCGATGGCATTGGATACTCCGCCGAAACGGTTCGAAGCATGAACTGCTCCGATTCTGCAACCAACTCAGCTTTATCTAAATAAACCAGCAAGAATGCTTTGGGAACGGAGCAGATGCTGAATGCACTGTAATCTTGATTTAAGACTAATACTTTCCTACCCATATCGCGTTTAGAGCCTCTGTACGGTAGCAAGTTACAGAGTTATCCACATATGGGCAATACTTGTGGAAAAAATTAACTTAACGAAAAAATGAGAAAACGAAAGGCTAAACCAGCCCCTGACGTTGGAAAGGCAATTATTAGTCTACAAAAACACTATTTTTCTATTTTATTCTGCTTTAATATCGTTCCCGCTGCATCTCCCGCTCCACGTCGCGCTCTTTGATGCTGTCGCGTTTGTCGTACAATTTCTTCCCTTTAGCGAGGGCAATATCAATTTTGGCAAAACCACGTTCGCTGGTGAACATGCGAATCGGCACGATGGTGAGTCCCTGATCTTTCAGTTTCTCGGCCAATCGTCGGATCTCGCGCTTCGTCAGCAGCAGTTTCCGGTCGCGGAGGGGTTCGTGGTTGTAGTGTGTTCCTTCGGTATACGTCGAGATGCTCAGCTGACGAATAAACAGCTCATCATTATGAATTAAGCAGTAGGCGTCCTGTAAATTCACTTTCCCCTGCCGAACGGATTTTATTTCAGTACCGGTCAACACAATACCAGCGGTATAGGTCTCTAAAAAAGAGTACTCAAAGGAAGCCCGTCGATTGCGGATATCAACTTGTTTAACAATAGAAGCAGATGCCATGTACTGATGTAGGATCTATGTACCCACGGACTAAAGTCCGTGTACACGTTAATGAAAACAAATACGGGCTGAAGCCCGTAGGTACGACCAAGAACACTGGAATGGAAAGAGAGGTTTACCAGACCTCGAAAATTTGGCCGCTTCCGCGTAAACGAATCCGGCTACTAAACTCTCGCTTAGTAGCCGGATGTCCGTACACGCGCCCGAAAGCGGGTATAGTTTTTATTTCTTCGTCTGCTTGTCCTGGTACTCTTTGTTCAGACCGGCCAGAATGCGGCTGGTTTGATCGCCCGACTGGTCGGCGAACAGAATACCTCCGCCCTTGGTGTAACCCAGCACGAATTCATATTTGTTCTTAGCGTTCTCTTTTTTCAGGTATTCGTAGATCTGATCATAGAGCTGCCGATTTTTAGCTTGCTCTTCGGCCGCCAGGTTTTGAGCGGCCCGTTCGCGGTACGCCAGAATATCCTGCTGCTCTTTCTGCAAAGATGCTTCGGTAGCCCGACCCTGCTCCTGCGTCATAGTGGCGGCACGCTGCTGAAAGAAAGCAACCTTGTTTTGCAGATTGCGACCTTTAGCCGTCAAATCGTTCTCCAACTGAAAACGCTTGCTTTCCAGCACTTTCTGGGTGTCTTTGAAAAAATCGTATTTGGTCAACAGCGAATCGACATTCACGTATACGATAGACCGACCTTTGGCTTCAACAGGGGCTTTTACGTCTGCCACCGTTTCGGGCTGATGATCTTTAAAATGCAGGTAGTACAATACAGCTACGGCAATTGTCAGGATGACATTTAGAATTAATGAGGCATTCTTCACAGGAAACGAATCAGTTAGTTATCAGTTTATAGAACAAAGGTAAAGGGATTTATCGAATTCCTAACGAGACCGCCCGGCTGTGCGATTGACGGGTTGTGTTGTTGTTGCCTGTTTAACCAGATAGCCGGACAAACCAGCCAGTCCGCCTACCAGACCACCCACAAGGGTAGTGACCACTACCGGCAAAGCAGCGGTGTTCGTTTTGAACAGTAATTCGCTCATTCGCCCAATAAAAACACCATCGGTACGAAACTGAAGCAGTAACGCGTGTACCAGCCATACGACCGCCACTCCCAGAAAACCCGATAAAAAAGCACGTCCGCCACCGGGACTCCGCCAGAAACAAACGCCAAAGGCAACAATGGCAAGGCTCCACCAAGGTAAGATGAATTGAGCCAGTAAGCTCAGTATGGCAATCAGAAAAATCTCGATCATATCGGGGAAGGCAGTTAAAAACTGCCGTTAAAGTGCTTCAGGAAACGTGCCCTGATGGCTTTATTTTAAAATCAGTTTTCGTTTAATACGCGGACTTTTGTCGTCTGCCGATTGCAGAAACAGCAACTCATTGAGTTGGCCGGTTCGCCAGGTTTCCAGCATATTCAAATAATAAGGACTGCCCGGATTGCCCGACTGCCCGCCCGGATAAACGCCGTACCCTTTGGGTGTTGGCCCCAGTGCTACGACCATCCGCCACGATGGTCCCGTCCGTTCGGTAGTTGCGTTGACGATACCAGCTCCACCCCCCATCTCCACATTCAGCGCGCTCAGGGCATCCAGCCGGGCCAGGTGCCCAATGCGCGTTGCTTTATGTTTACTCCACTGCCACGATTCACCCATTGGTCCATGCTGGCGGGTCAGCGAGTCGATAGCTGTCTGAAACGATTTGGTCAGCACATGGCTAATTGTCTCTTTGGCGGGCGTTGTTACGTCGTCGAACCAATGAGCCGTCGGCTCCTTTTCGGCCAGCTGCAGCGTTCGGTCGAAGCTTGGGTATCGGAGCGTAGTAGTGTCATTACCCGGAAAATCATCTTTCCAGACACCATCCATGTACTGGCGCATCCACTCTGAAAAAATCGTTGGGCCTATCTCCGCGACGTCATTGTTGTACCGCCAGCTTTTAATGATGCCCAGTGCTTTAGTCTGCTCGCCGGTTAAGGCTTTGGCTTGTATATAGGGCAGGAACACCGGAAGGGCCTCAGCGGCCCGCAAGTTCCGATTATCATTCTGCAACACACGCAGGCTGTCGGCTGTGGCCCCCTGCATAGCCGTCAGGCGTTGATTGATTCGGGCACCACGCTCATAGGAGCCAAACTGCCAGTTGATATAATAGGGATACGTTGGATCGGTCGAGGACTGGTTGGCCGAACTGACAAAACCTCTGGGCGGATTTTTAACGTGCGGGTTCTGCGCGGCCGGAATCCAGCCCTGCCAGTCGTGGGCGGGGTTGGTGCCGTCGAGCAGAAACTTACCCTGATCTTTCCACTTCAGCGGAAACCGCCCGTTTGGCGAGATGGCAATATCCCGGGCCACATCGGCAAATACGAAGTTCTGAGCCGGAGCCCCATAATAACTCAACGCCTTTCGGTAATCGTCATGATTTTTGGCGCGGTCCAGTAAATAATAGGTGAGAAAATCATTGGACGCTTCATGCGCGATCCAACGGGCGGCATAGCCTACCGGAACGTTTTTGGCGAACGGCTTCTGGCCTACTTCGTACATGATCGGGCCGTGGTGCGTATACAGTACCGTGTCGATCACATCGGGCTTGCCTTTCACTTTGATCACTTCTAACCGACGGGTTACGGGCTTCCATTGATTACCATGCCAGTATTCTTTTTTGGCGGCATCTTTAAACCGAATCTGATAGAAGTCCAGCACATCGGCCCCCACATTGGTCACCCCCCAGGCGATTTGCTTATTGAACCCGATAATTACCCCCGGCGATCCGGGCATCGACGCTCCGTATACATTCATGGTTGGCGTCACCAGCTGAATCTGGTACCAGATAGAGGGCAAACTCAGCGTCAGGTGGGGGTCGTTGGCCAGAATAGGATAGCCCGTTGCTGATTTCTGCGGGCCAACGGCCCAGTTGTTGCTGCCAATAGCGGGGTCATGCTCGGGCCAGTTCATGGCCAGCGGTTTTGTATCAGGGAATGGATTTGCCGGAACCACCGGTATTTTCACCGGGGTAAAGTCCCATTTTGTGCCAACGGGAATAATAGGGTCTTCGCGAGAAGGGTAGTCGGGAAACAGATCGCTGGTAACGACAGTACCGTATTTTTTGAGCACATTGCTCATGTTCAGGTCGTCGGCGCCGAGGGCCAGTACACCCGACATGTATTTCAGGAAGTACGCGCACTTGATAGGTTGCCACGGTTCGGGCGCATACCCCAGCAATTTGTATTCGAGTGGATAATGTGACGGGGAAAGCTGCCTGATATAAGCATTGATACCCGCCGTATACGACTCAACAGCTTCACGCGAGCGCGCATCTTTCATCATCTCCTTCACCGCTTTTTCGGCCCCAAATCCCATGCCGAGGTGACGGTTATAGCGATCCAGTTCCAGGGCTTTATCCCCTACCAGTTCCGAAACGCGCCCGGCAGCTGCGTGGGTCTGGAATTCCATTTGCCAGAGCCGATCGCGGGCGGTCAGGTAGCCCTGCGCAAAATAGGCATCCGCATCGTTTTCAGCAAAAACGTGCGGAATCGCCAATTCATCGAAGACTACCGTGACAGGCGCTTTTGTACCATTTAGTGTAATTTCGTCGTCGGCATTGTTAACAGACTCGGCGTTTTGCCAGAAACCAACAAACGGACTTAGCAAAGGGGCAAAGGCCGGGATACTTCCCCAGCTACGATTCAACGCCCAAATAACCAACAATGTACATAGCGAAACAGCTATCGCCTTTGTGTAACGCATAATGAAGTAAAAGCAACGGAGACAGTTAAATACGTAAATAAGGTAAGACTACCGAGGCATACAGCAAATAAAAAGCATTATTTCCGCTATTAGGACAATTCTTTTTTAAATTTGTCAATAACGGCGATAGAAGTCCTATTTTGGTAATAGTCGCTGACTGGTTCCTCAAACGATGATGCATACGGAGTTGACGGATAAGGAATTGACGCTTCGTGTAAAAGAGCATAACGAAGTAGCATTCGAAACGTTGTTTCGGCGGTATTCTCATTATTTGTATACCATTGCTATCCAATATGTTAAAGATCCCGCACTGGCTGAAGATGCCATTCAGGAGGTTTTTCTGAAAGTGTGGACGAACCGGGAAAGCCTGGACGAAACACAGTCGATCCGAAGTTATCTCGCTACGGCGACACGCCATCAGATAGTAAACCTCATCCGTAATGAGAAACGGGCCATTCTGCGGCACCTGAATCACCAGACTACGCTAACGAATGCCGACACGGCCACGGAAGAAACCCTGCTCCTGAACGAGTACAGTTCGGTTTTCCTGGAAGGCCTGCGCCAACTTTCGGCCCAGCGCCGGTTGGTGTTTACCCTCCGCTCGGAGCAGGGCCTGTCGAACGAAGAAGTAGCCTCAACGCTCAAAGTTTCCATTAATACGGTCAAGGTTCAGTATTACCAGGCCTGTCGATTCCTCCGCGACTACCTCCGCCAACACGCGGGTATCGAAGCTACGCTGGTGGTTATCGCAGCGTTTTGGAGTTAATTCAGTTTTTTTTTCATCCCCAGTAATACTTCCAACTTCAGGTGGTGTATAGTAAGCGAAACTGCTTGCTATGCTCATGACCAAACAGCTACTTCAGCGTTATTTTGCCAACCAGGTTACGCCCGACGAAGCCCGTCGTGTACTCGACTGGTTTGATACCAACGCCGGTCAGGCCTATCTGCTCAATCGGCTCGACACTCAGTTTGAAGAAACCGCCTGGAAAGCATCGCCTTCAGCAGCCGCTCCGGACACCGACCGGATGCTGAACGCGATGCGGCAGCGGATGGATATTCCCGCTACCGTTTCCGACGTCCCGGTCCGACGCTTACCGGTATGGCATCAGCCGCTGCGCTGGGCCGCCGTACTGGCTGGCTTCGTCCTGCTGGCCATGGGCGCTTTCCAAACCTATAAGCAATGGTATCCCGACGACCTGATTCGCCAGACGGCCTTCGGCAAGGTATCGACGTTTACTTTGCCCGATGGCTCAACAGTGACCTTGAACGGAAACAGCCGACTACGCTATGCCCCGCAATGGGCCAGCCATAAAACGCGGGAAGTCTGGCTCGATGGCGAAGGCTATTTCCGGGTAACGCACCAGCAGAATCACGAGCGATTCGTAGTACACCTGCCGAATAAGCTAAACATCGAAGTGCTGGGTACGCAGTTCAACGTGATGGCGCGGAAAGAGCGGGCCAAGGTTGTGCTGAATACCGGCAAAATCCGGCTCGACGTTGGTGAGCAGGCCAAACAGCAATTGGTTATGCGCCCCGGCGATCTCTTCTATGCCGATGTGAAAGCCAAAGTCTACTACCGCAAGCATGTCGATGCCGCAGCTCAGTCGGCCTGGAAATCCGGCAAACTGACGTTCGATGGCAACACGCTGCAGGAGGTCGCGCAGATGCTTGAAGATACCTACGGCGTACAGGTCATTATCGCCGATCCGGCCCTCCAGCGACAGACGATTTCAGGCACCATACCCAATCAATCCATGCAGACGATACTCGACGGTCTGGCCACGGTATTCGACCTGCATATCACTCAGCAATCAAACCGAATTACTATACAATGACTCAACCTCTTACTACCATGACTAAACAATTTATTGCACTTGGCTCGTTGCTGCTGATTGGCATACTACCGGTCCGGGGGCAGCTTGTAGCGTCGAGCCATCGGTACACTTCTCATCAAAAACAGGGAACAGATACGCGATTGATTACACTGAAAAGCGCCCTGGGTGAACTTGAGCAGCATTACGGCGTTTCATTCATCTACCCGACCAATCTGGTCAACACCAAAGTATTGATGATTAACCAGCGCAGCCGGAATCTGGAAATCGAGCTGACAACGTTGCTGACCAGCACTGGTCTGACGTATCGAAAAGTACAGGCCCGATTCTATGCCATTATGCCGGAAAAAGAAAAAAGCACGCGCCTTTTTCGTAAGATCGAACAGATTGAAGCCAAAGCCACTACCGATCCGGCGACGGATGCCGTAAGATTACCCGATCGGGCGATTGACAAGCTGGAACGCATTGGCTGGTCCATGACCTCAGCCCAGCCCCTGGCCGACATCACCGGCAAAGTGGTGGATAAAAGCGGGCAGGGAATTCCGGGCGTTAGTGTCGTCATCAAAGGCACAACCCGCGGCACCACCACCAACACCGACGGCGACTTCACGCTGAATGCGCCCAACAATGCGGTGCTGGTGTTCAGCTTTGTTGGGTATGCCTCGCAGGAGGTGCCCGTAGCCAGCCGTAGCCGCATTAATATAACCCTCCTGGACGATGTGAAGTCCATCAGCGAGGTGGTGGTGGTGGGTTACGGTACCCAGAAGCGGGCATCGGTAACGGGAGCCATCTCGTCGGTGTCGGCACAGGAGGTAACGCAACTGCCCGTACCAAGCGTTGAACAGGCCATTCAGGGGCGCGTACCGGGTGTGACCGTTGTAAGCAACGGCTCTCCCGGCGAAACGCCCATTGTCCGCATCCGGGGCATTGGCTCGATCAACTACGCAGCCAACCCGCTTTATGTGATCGACGGCTTCCCAACGAGCGACCTCAACAACTTCGACACCCGCGACATTGAATCTGTGGATGTGTTGAAAGACGCATCATCGGCGGCTATTTATGGCTCACGGGCGGCCAACGGCGTCATTATCATCACGACGAAAAAAGGGACCGGCGATGGCAAACTGCACGTTAACTACGACGGTTACGTAGGCACGCAAAGTGCATGGCGGCAGCTCGATCTGTTGAACCGCGACGAGTACATTCAGTATGGAACGGCCCTGCGCACCAACGCCGGTCAGCCGATACCAACGCGCTTCGGCAACCTTAGCCAGCCTATCTACGCCGGAGCCACGCAAACCTACGCCCAAACCGACACCGACTGGCAAAAAGCGATGTTCCGGGCGGCTCCTATCACGCAGCATAGCGTGCAGTTGTCGGGCGGTAACGAAAAGTCGCGGTTCTACTCTTCGGTTGGCTACTTCAATCAGCAGGGTATCATGATCGGAACGGGCTACAAACGCGGCAACTTCCGTATCAACTCCGATCATACCATCAGCAAGCGTTTCTCGTTCGGGCAAACGCTCACCATTTCGTACGACGACAAACTCAACGAAGTCAGTGCCGGTGGCCGGACCCAGGTGCAGAACATGATCCGGATGACGCCCTATATGCCCATCGAAGATCCTAACCTGGTGGGTGGCTACCGCGGTCCCGACGGCTCCGATGCTTCTGACCCGCAAAACCCGGTTCGGGCCGCCCTGCAGGACCAGAGCAACACCCAGCGCATGAAAATTCTGGGAAGCGCTTATATCGACGTTAAGATCATTGATGGGTTAACCTACCGGCTGCGCGGAGGTATCGACTACGTAACGGCCCGGACCTTTTCGTTCCTGCCGATCTACAGCGAGAGCTTCAACGCCCGGGCGCTGGCCAATATATCGGACGACCGTCTGACGTACTCGTCGCCCCTGATCTCGAACCAGTTGACGTACGAGAAAACGTTTGGCAAACACAGCCTGAATGTAGTGGCCGTGGCCGAGCGGCAGGCGGGCAACAGCCTTCAGATCATTGGTACAGGGCAGGCAGCCTCCAACACCATCCGCGAGCTGAGTGCCGTGATCAGTACCAGTGCAGGCTTAACCGGTACCCGTTCGCAGAACGTGCTGCTGTCTTATCTGGGACGTCTGAACTACGAGTATGCCGGCAAGTACTTGCTGGGGGCCTCGTTCCGGCGAGATGGTTCATCGCGCTTTGCACCGGGCAACAAATGGGGTAATTTCCCGTCCGTTTCGGCAGGCTGGCGGATCAGCGAAGAAGCGTTCCTGAAAAATGTACCGGCCATTTCGGAGTTGAAACTTCGCGCCAGCTACGGGACCATGGGCTTCAACGGCATCGGCGATTACTCGTGGCAGGTAGCGGTTTCCCAGAACACCAACGCCATCATCGGGGGCGACCGCTCGCAGGGTACTTACTTCGACCGCCTGGGCAACACCGATCTACGCTGGGAGGTAACGAAAATGAGCAATGTCGGGTTGGATTTAGGGTTGTTCAGCAACAGCATCACCCTCTCGGCGGAGGTGTATCAGCGAAACACCGACGGGCTTATTCTGAACCAGCCCATTGCGCCCTCCATCGGCTATTCGCAATCGCCTACGGTGAACATTGGCAGTATGCGCAACAACGGCGTTGAATTGCAGCTGGGTTATAATAAAACGAAAGGCGCGTTCCGGTTCAATGCATCGGGTAACATCAGCTTCATCAGCAACAAAGTGTTGAGTCTCGGACCAACGGTTTCGCCCCTGCTGAACGGTTCCAACGCCGATTACGGCGGATTTGACATTACCCGTACCGAAGCCGGTCAGCCCATCCAGTACTTCTACGGATGGAAAGTAGCGGGCATTTTTCAGAACGCCGACGAGATAAAAGCCGCTCCCACGCAGGCAAATGCGAAACCGGGCGACATTCGTTTCGTGGATGCCAACGGCGATGGACAGATCGACGCCAACGACCGGGTGAATCTGGGCAGCTTTTTACCCAAGTTCACCTATGGCCTGAACTTGTCGGCCAACTACCGGGGCTTCGATATGGCGCTGTTCTTCCAGGGTGTGCAGGGCAACAAAATTTATAACGGCGTGAAGGTAATTGAGCAGGGCATGCTGCGTTTATTCAATGCCGGAACAGACGTCCTGCGTGCCTGGACACCCAACAACACGAATACGGATGTTCCCCGCGCGGTCGATGGCGACCCGAACGGCAATTCGCGCACGTCGGACCGCTTCATTGAGGATGGCTCTTACCTGCGGCTGAAAAACCTGAGCATCGGGTATTCGATTCCGGCGGGCGCTTTACAGTCATTCTCGCGGGGTACGCTCAGCCGGGCACGGGTCTACGTGGCGTCATCCAACCTGCTGACGTTTACCAAATATACCGGCTACGACCCGGAAATCGGCACCCGTACGGGCTCTAACTCAACCCTGACCAACGGCATTGACTATGGTCAGTTTCCACAGGCCCGCACCCTCATGGTAGGTCTTCAACTTGGTTTTTAAGAAACTAGAAAACACAACGTCATTATGAAATCTACATATTGGACCTCGGGTATCGTGGCTATGGGGCTGCTCTTCGGATGCAGCACCAGCAGCCTCGACAAAGTGAACCCCAATCAGGTCATTACGGCTAATTATTACAAAGACTCCGCGGAGTTGCTCAAAGGCGTTAACGCCGTTTATGCCCTTTGGCAAAGTGCTAACCTGACCGGTCGCGAGTGGTTCTTTTTGCAAGACCTCCGCTCCGACGATGTGGCCTCCGGTGGTGGTCAGCTGGAAGCGCCCCGTAATCAGATTCTGATTGGTGCCCAGAACCCCGGCAATGCCGTGGCGCTCTCGGTATGGAACGGCCTCTACCGGGTTATTCACCGGGCAAACGTCGTCATTTCCAATGGTCCGTCCGTAACGGACAACCCAACGCTGGCCAAGCGGGTGGCGGCCGAAGCCAAATTCCTGCGGGCGATGGCTTATTTTGATCTGACCACCTTCTGGGGGGCCGTTCCGCTCTATACCGATTACGTGAAAGAAGTAGACGGCACCAAAGCAAAATCATCCGTAGATGAGGTTTACACCCTTTTGTCCACCGATTTGCTGGCGGCTCAGACCGATCTGCCCGCCACCGCAACCGGTGCTGATTTGGGCCGGGCCACCAAAGGGGCCGCTCAGGCACTGCTGGCACGGCTCTACATGCAGAAAGGCGATTATGCCAGTGCCAAAACCCAGCTTCAGTCGATTATCAGCTCCGGGCTGTACAAACTGACGGATAACTACCTCGATAATTTTATTGAAGAAACCGAATTCAACACGGAGTCGATCTTCGAAATTGGCTTTTCGAAAATCGGCGATTTCAACTGGGACGGCGACGGTAACGACAACGGTGCCAACGAAACCATGACCCGCAGCCAGGAGTACTCGGCCATTGGCTGGCGCAACCTGATTCCGTCGGATGGTTTGCTGAACGAATACGAAAGCACGGCCAAAGGCGACGCGAAAACGGACCCACGCCTAAAGTACAATTTCTACTTTATCGGCGATACCTATAACAACGGGCTGAACACGCTCATGGACTCGCAGGTGCAGGGGAACACCTCTGTCGTGAATGGCGTAACGCAGAAAGTTAGCTGGCGGAAATACACGGCGATGTACAAGAACAACGAGACCTTCTACACGTCGGGCATCAATATGCGCCTGATTCGCTACGCCGAAGTACTGCTGATGATGGCCGAAGCGGAAAACGAAACGGGCAACAGTGCCAACGCCATTGCCCTGCTCAACCAGGTTCGGGCGCGGGCCAGTGTAGCCATGCCAGCGTATCCAACAGCAAAATATCCGGTCAACAGCAAGGCTGAGGTGTTCCGCGCGGTCGTTCACGAGAAGCGTGTTGAGCAGGCTGGTGAGCAGATCCGCAACCGGGATATTCTACGCTGGCGGGCACAGAACAAGCTACAGGCCGAACCAATCTCGTACTTCGCCAAAGGCAAACAGGAGCTATTGCCCATTCCGCAACAGGAACTGGACAACAACAGTAAACTGACGCAGAAAGACCAGAATCCGGGATATTAAGCCCTTTGTTTGGCTCAGGTCAACGCCCTGGCTAAACCAACCCTTTTATATTACCAACCTAATCTGAATAGTAAATCCCCGGTCGACTTTGTTGTCAATCGGGGATTTTGTTTATATTTCACGTATGCATTATTTACTAAGGTTGACCGCACTATTCACCCTTACGCTGGTCGGCTGTACCCATTCTTCGTCCCGGTTCGAACGCTTAACGGCCAGCCAGACCGGCATTGACTTTGCCAATACCATTACGGAAAGTGATTCGCTGAATGTGCTGGAATTCGAGTATCTCTACAACGGCAGTGGCGTGGGCGTGGGTGACTTTAACGGCGATGGCAAACCCGATGTGTTCTTTGCCGGGAATCAGGTGTCGAGCCGAATGTACCTGAACAAAGGCGATTTCAAGTTCGAAGATATAACGGATTCAGCGGGTGTTGGTACGAAATACTGGTGTACCGGCGTGGCCGTCGCCGATATTAACCAGGACGGACGGCAGGATATTTACGTCTCGACCAGCCACCCCGACCGGAACAAATCTGTCCCTAACCTCCTCTTCCTCAACCAAGGCAACGATGCCAACGGCATTCCTCATTTTATCGAGTCGGCCAAAGCTGCCGGATTAGCTGATTCAAGCTACTCCACCCAGGCCACTTTTCTGGATTACGACCGCGACGGCGACCTCGATCTGTTTCTGCTCACCAACGCCCTCGAAAGCTTCAACCGCAACAACGTCATCGGCCCCCGAAACGACGGCTCCGCCAGAAGTGCGGATAAGCTGTTCCGGAATGAAGGAGTGAGGAGCGAGGAGTTAGGAGTGGGTATTACAGGAGTGAGGAGTGAGAAGTTAGGCGTGAGAAGCCAACCGGTTGCCACTAAACGCACCAGCAAACGCGATAGCGTTACCTCCGCCGGACGGCTCCTCACTCCTCGCTCCTCACTCCTAACTCCTTCCTTCACCGATATTTCTGCGAAGGCGGGGCTTGTGCATGAAGGCTGGGGATTGGGGGTGATCGTGAACGATGTGAATCAGGATGGGTGGCCGGACATTTATGTGGCCAATGACTTCCAGTCGAATGATGTCTGGCTCGTTAATAATCAGGATGGAACGTTCAGCAACCGCATTGCCGAAACGCTGAAGCACCAGAGCCATAACAGTATGGGGATGGACATGGCCGATATCAACAACGACGGCCTCAACGATTTCGCCGTGGTGGATATGCTACCTGATGATAACCTGCGGCAGAAGACCATGTTCTCGCTCATTCCCTACGACCGTTTTCAGATGGCCCGTCGGCTTGGCTACCAGCCCCAGTACATCCGCAATGTCCTGCAACTCAATAGAGGGTTCGGAGAGGGAGTAAAGGGAGTAAAGGGAGTAAAGGGAGTAAAAGGAATAAAAGGAGGAGGGGGACGAGAGGGAGTAGAGGGAGAAGAGCTAAAAACTGGATCTTCGCGCCCTCCCTCCCCCCTCCTTCCCCACTTCTCCGACATTGCTTATCTGGCCGGAACCGCGGCAACGGACTGGAGTTGGAGCGCCCTGTTTTCTGACCTGGATAATGACGGATTCCAGGATCTGCTGATAACGAATGGCTACCGAAAGGATATTACTGACCTGGATTTCACCAGCTACAACCGCGAAGCGGGGATGTTCGGGACTGATGCGGAACGACGCACGCAATTGCTGAAACGGATTGTTGATCTGGAGCCGGTTTATAAACCCAATTTCCTCTTTCATAACACCGGCGACCTGCACTTTACCAACGTCGCCAACAACTGGGGCCTAACGGAACCCTCGTTCACCAATGGCACCGCCTATGCTGATTTTGATAACGATGGCGATCTGGACTTGGTCATGAATAACATCAACGACCCGGCTTTTATTTACCGAAATCAAACTATCGAGCAGCTCGGAGAGTCGTCGGGCGGGCAGTTTCTGGCGATTCAGTTGCGGGGAAAGCCCGGCAATCTGGAGGGCCTTGGGGCCAAAATTGCCGTCTGGGCAAACGGTCAGCTGCACTATACGGAATATACCCGCCAGCGCGGCTATTTATCTACGATGGCCGCGGGAATTCATATCGGCCTGGGTACCGCGAAACGGATCGACTCGCTGAAGATCGTCTGGCCGAATGGTACCGGGCAGCTTATCCGGAACATTAAAACAAATCAAGCCCTGACACTGGACGAGCGAAAGGCCACCACCCAACCACCTTCGTTTATTCAGTTGCAGCCGCTGGCGAAGCCCTTACTTACCGAGGTATCAACCAAACCAGCGGGCCTTGATTATCAGCATCAGGAAGATGATTTTGTCGATTATAAAGCCCAGCAAACCCTGCTTTCACACAAGCATTCGCAGATTGGGCCGGGCATGGCGGTTGGCGATGTAGATGGCAACGGTCTGGATGACATTTACATAGCAGGCAGCGCTAATAAAGGCGGCACGTTTTTTCTGCAACAGGCCGGATCAGGCAATACAGGTCAGCCGACGTTTACACGAAAAGATCGACCTGCCAAGAAACCCGAAGAGACCGGCGTGTTGCTCTTCGACGCAGATAACGACGGCGACCTCGACCTGTATGCCGTTCATGGCAGTACTGAATTCGGGAAAAATGAAACCGTTTGTCAGGACAGCCTATACCTGAACGATGGCAGAGGCAACTTCCGGGCGGCACCAAACGCCTTACCCAAAACCACGTCCAGCGGCTCGTGCGTCATTGCCACCGACTTCGATCACGACGGCGACCTGGACCTGTTCATCGGCGGCCGTATCGTACCCCAACGCTACCCCGAACCCGCCCGAAGTTATCTGCTGCGCAATGACGGCGGAAAACGGGTGGAAAGCCGCTCTCAAACGACGGCAGCTCAAGCATCCGTCAACACCCTCCACTTCACCGACGTAACGGATCAGGCAGCGCCCGGCCTGAGTAAAGCAGGGCTAGTCTGTTCGGCACTGTGGACCGATGTCGACAACGACACCTGGCCCGATCTGATGCTGGCGGGTGAATTTATGCCCATCACGGTTTTCAGGAATCAGCAGGGCCGGACTTTCGCGCCGGTGAACAGCCCGGCACTGGCTAAGGCCGTTGGATTCTGGAACAGCCTGTCGGCGGGTGACTTTGATAACGACGGCGACATGGATTACGTGGCCGGCAACTTCGGCCAGAACAGCCGGCTTCAGGCTTCGGCCAGCCAGCCCGTATCTGTCTACGCGGCCGATTACGACAAAAACGGCACGCTGGACCCAATTCTAACTTTTTTCAATGAGGGCATCGAATACCCATTTCACCCCCGCGATGTGCTAACGGACCAGATTCCTTCCTTCAAAAAGAAGATGACGACTTATGCTGCGTATGGAAAAACAACCCTGCCGGACTTATTGTCAGCCGATGAACAGAAGCAGGCGCAGATAAAACGAGCCACCTATCTGTCATCGGCCTATATCGAGAATCGGGCGGGGACCTTTGTGGTGCACAGTCTGCCCATTGAAGCGCAATTTTCGCCCGTATTTGGCAGTTCGGTCAGGGATTTGAACGGAGACGGCAATCTGGATATGCTGCTGGTGGGTAACGATTACGCAACCGAAGTGCTGTCGGGCTGGCAGGATGCCGGATTGGGGTTATGCCTGCTGGGCGATGGCAACGGGCATTTCAAGCCATTAACACCCGCTCATTCCGGCTTTGTAGTCGATGGCGATGCCAAAGCACTGGCCTCGGTGCTGCTGGCCAACGGCCAACTTTACTATGTGGCCACGCAAAACAATGGGCCTTTGCGCGTGTATAAGCAAACCAATTCCCGGCTAACGTATGAGCGCGTAAAAACAACAGCCTCAGCGCTTTTACCAACAACAACCACTATCAGCGGAAAGAAGCGACGAATAGAACCCGATTACGGAAGCGGCTATCTGTCGCAATCCTCGCGGGTGGCAGAAAAAAGCCGCGACTAAAAAAGAAATTGTACTTTTGACCGCATTTCACCTGACTCTATGCGCTTACTGATCGTACTGTTTTTCATGATGCAACCTGCTCTTGTTCAGCCAAATTTGCCCACCTTCGACATAGAAGGGCACCGGGGCTGCCGGGGTTTGATGCCAGAAAACACGGTACCGGCCTTCCTGAAAGCCCTCGATCTGGGCGTAACGACGCTGGAAATGGACGTTGTCATCAGCAAGGACAAACAGGTGGTTGTTTCGCACGAACCCTATTTCAATGCAGCCTTCAGCCTGACACCCAATGGCCTACCGGTTGATAAAAAAGAGCAAAAAAATCTGGTGCTTTACCAGATGGATTATGCCGATATAAAACGCTACGATGTTGGAGCAAATGGCAACCCGGCTTATCCCGAACAACAGAAGCTTTCGGTCCATAAGCCCCTCTTAAGCGACGTTATCGAGCAGGCCGAAGCCTACCGAAAAGCAAAAAACCTGCCTCTCTTTTCCTACAACATCGAACTCAAAAGCGAAACGTCCGAGTATAACAGAAGCCAGCCCGAGCCAGTTGAGTTTTGTGAGCTCGTGCAGGGCATCTTAAAAAAACATCTTCCGGCTGAGCGTGTTCATTCAGACTATGTCGTGATCCAGAGTTTCGATTTCGCGATGCTGACCCAATGGAAAAAAGGAATGGATGCCGGTAAATACCCGCGCGTTCGGCTATCGGCTTTGGTCGAAAATCTGCGCAGTCCCGAAAAGAACCTTGACGAACTGGGTTTTAAACCGGATGTGTATAGCCCTTATTTCCGTCTGCTCAGTAAGGCAAAAATCAACCAGTTGCACCAGCAGGGCATTCAGGTTATTCCGTGGACCGTTAACCAGCGTGATGACATGGAGCGACTGAAGAAATGGGGAGTCGACGGGTTGATTACCGACTATCCAGACCGCGCAATCGGATTGTAAACACCAACGTGTGAATTCAGGTTTTTACTACTAACCTCCTCAATCTGGTTAGTTTATGTTATTTTAGCCCCATGACTTTTCTAAATACCACGCTCAAATGGCTACTGCAACGGCGACTGCCGCGCATTGAAGCAATGATGCAGCAACCAGGGCCGGTGCAGCAAAAAGTCTTTACACAACTTGTTCGGTCTGGTCGCCGAACCGAATGGGGAAAAAAGCACGGATACAAAGACATCCGCAGCATTCAGGATTTTCAGCAGCAGGTGCCCGTGTCGAGCTACGAAGACCTGTTCCCTTACATTGAGCGGGTCATGAAAGGCGAGAATAAAGTGCTCTGGCCCTCGCCCGTGCGCTGGTTCGCCAAATCGTCGGGGACGACAAATGCCCGGAGCAAATTTATCCCCGTCACAACCGAGTCGCTGGACGAAAGTCATTTCAAAGGCGGCAAAGATATGATGGCCCTGTACATCGCCAACAACCCCGAGAGCCGGGCCTTCGAAGGTAAAGGGCTGTCGATTGGCGGCAGTCTTCACCAGAATCCATACGGCAATAACAGCGCGGCTGGCGACGTGTCGGCGGTGGTGATGAAAAACCTGCCGAGTTGGGCGCAGTACATCCGCACCCCTTCTATTCAGGTCGCGCTGATGGACGAATGGGAGTCCAAGCTGGCGCGGATGGCCGAAATAACGGCGCAGGAGAACGTAACCAGTATGCTCGGCACGCCCACCTGGGGTATGGTGCTGATCGACAAGATTCTGGCCCTCACGGGTAAATCGAATATTCTGGAAGTGTGGCCTAATTTCGAGGTGCTAATGCATGGCGCGGTCAATTTTCAACCTTATCGGGAGTTATTTCAACACCACGTTTTCCCCTCAAAGGCAGTCCGCTATCAGGAAGTTTACAATGCATCGGAAGGGTTCTTCGCCATTCAGGACGACCTGACACGCGTTGGCGAAATGCTGCTCATGCTCGACTACGGCATTTTTTATGAGTTTGTGCCTTTCCACGAAGCCGACCAGCCGTTTCCGAAAGCGCTGACCATCGATGAAGTTGAGCTGGATAAAAATTACGCCCTGATCGTATCGACGAACGGTGGTTTGTGGCGGTATAAAGTGGGCGATACGGTTCGGTTTACATCGCTGTATCCGCACCGGCTGAAAGTGAGTGGCCGTACCAAGCATTTTATCAATGCATTTGGCGAGGAAGTCATTGTCGAGAACGCAGAAACGGCCATTACACAAGCCTGCGAAGCAACAGGAGCCGTCATCACAGACTATACTGCCGGCCCCAATTACATGAGCAACGGGGCCAGCGGTTGCCACGAATGGGTGATCGAGTTTGCTCAGGAACCCGACAGTCGCCAGCGGTTCAACCAGATTCTGGACGAAACGCTCCGGCAAATCAACTCCGACTACGACGCCAAGCGCTACAACGACATGGTGCTCAAACGGCCCCGTATTCACGTTGTGCCGCCCGGCACTTTCTATGCTTGGATGAAACAGCGCGGTAAAGTGGGCGGTCAGCACAAAGTGCCTCGCTTAGCCAACTCGCGGGAATACCTGGATGATATTCTGGGCAAAGTGCTCGAATTGTAGCTCCTCTCCCTTACCAGCTGATTAACGTCAGTAATAGGAATGAATCGAGTAAAACAGGTTCGTTTAAGATCATGCACCCGTCGACTGAAAAGGATTAACCACAGAGGCACAAAGAGCACAGAGGTCCTAATGAGTCACATTCTCCCCTGATAGACCTCTGTGCTCTTTGTGCCTCTGTGGTCAATCCTTTTCAAACATAATGCTTGCTTAAAGGAACATACCTCATACGAAGACTAGATAACAATCCATTATTCGCATTATTTATTTCGTTGAAGGGTTTGCGGACCGTTGCTGTAGCATCGTTTGCCATACCTGGCTTGCCGTAGTCCCTTCTTTTTCGCCAACGCTGGTTTGGATGATAGAGATCAGATGCGTTAGCTCACCTTCGGTCAGCCCGTTATGCAAGCCGATGCCCAGATGGCTACGTAATTGACTTTCTACACCGATCAGACTGGCCAATGCCGAAATGGTGGCCAGTTCGCGGGTTTTCCAGTCGAGATTGTCCCGACCAAAAATATCGCCGAACAGGTGTTCTTTTAGGAACTGATCAATTGCCGGGGCAAACTCAAAAAGCCCCCCGCTAATGGGCGTGCCGATGAGTTTCGTCTGATTGTCTGTTCCAAACTGGCGTCTGTTCATATCAGCTGGCAGGGGCGATGGCTCTTTACCTGCCGGGTCATTAATACCCCGTTGTTTACGTTCTTTCAGCACGTCTGAAAAGGCCTGCAGAGCGTTCAGACTACGGGGAAACCCTGCATAGGCGTAGAGCTGCACCAGCATTTCTTTGATCTCGCTGATCGTCAAACCAGCGTCCAGACCCGTATTCAGGGATTTCGTCAACTGAGGTATATTTCCCTGGGCCGTGAACGCCGAAATGGTAACGATCGCCTGCTGACTGGCACTTAGTCCCTGACCGGATTGCCTAGTTTTTTGAGTCATTACTTTCAGCGGTTGCTGTGCCTGTAAATCATTGAACAAACAGGACGTAATAAGGCCTAGCACCAGAAAAATCTTCATAAATGGACTATTAGTGGTCTTATCTTTATGAACGGTAAAGCACGTTTTCCGGCCGTCTACCGATCAATCATCTTTTGCGCCTGCTCAGAATACCGTCCGCCCTGTACGTCGATGGTGGACAGAGCCGCTGCGATGGATGCAAGGTCGTCCTCACCCAGTGTAATCGCTGTTGCACCGATGTTTTCTTCCAACCGGTACAATTTTGTCGTTCCCGGAATGGGAACAATCCACGGCTTTTGGGCTAACAGCCACGCCAGCGCAATTTGGGCGGGTGTAGCTCCGCGCTCACTGGCGATGCTGCCGAGCAAGTCCACCAATGCGGCATTCGCCTTTCGGTTTTCTTCCGAAAAACGGGGAACGGTGTTGCGGAAATCTGTTTTATCGAAGGTGGTACTCTCATCTATTTTTCCCGTCAGGAATCCTTTTCCCAGCGGACTGAAAGGCACAAAGCCAATACCCAGTTCTTCCAGCGTGGGCATAATTTCGGCTTCGGGTTCGCGCCACCACAGGGAATATTCACTTTGCAGAGCCGCTACGGGTTGCACAGCATGCGCCCGGCGAATGGTGCTGACACCTGCCTCTGACAAGCCAAAATGCTTCACTTTGCCTTCCTGAATCAGGTCGCGTACCGCACCGGCCACGTCTTCAATGGGCACATTGGGGTCAACGCGATGCTGATAAAATAAGTCGATCGCGTCGATTCTTAGCCGTTTCAGGGAGGCTTCGGCAACGGCTCGTATGTTCTCGGGACGACTGTTTAGGCCTGCCTGCTTCCCATCCTGAAAATTGAATCCGAATTTAGTGGCAATCGTTACCCGGCCTTTGAACGGTTCGAGGGCTTCGCCAACCACTTCCTCATTGGTATAGGGGCCATATACTTCGGCCGTATCGAAGAAGGTAACACCCTGCTCAACGGCCGCCCGAATCAGTTTAATAGCCTCTCCCTTTTCGGTAGCCGGACCGTAGCCAAAACTAAGTCCCATACAGCCCAGTCCAAGGGCTGACACTTGCAGACCATTGGTTCCTAAAGTTCTCGTTTGCATACCAAGCGTTGTTTTACTTGTTGACTTAAATTTAATACGGGGCCTTAACTGATAGTCCCTCTCAACCAAGATCTATCGTGTGCGCTTTTCCGTTGTACAAAGGTCTTCACTTCTTTCCAGGCGGGTTGTATACTGATTACGGGTTATACTACCAATATTACTGGTTCCAGCAGGGGTATTCTGCAAAAACCAAGTAAAGCACTAATTTTGAACTTGTTAAAACAACTAATGCGATGGACCTGCTGCGACGATTTGAGACCGTAAATGAGTATAATATCTTCAATAATACAGAAACACGTCACCCGCTGGTGAGCGTGATCAATATGTCGAACGCTCACCCAAGGCAGATTTCGACCATGCATTATGGATTATATGCTATCTTACTAAAAGACGTGAAATGCGGTGATCTTCGCTATGGTCGGCATACCTACGACTATCAGGAAGGCACGCTGATATTCATTGCCCCCGGGCAGATAATCACCGTTGAAAATGCCGGAGAGATCTATCAGCCCAAAGGCTATGCCGTTGTTTTCCACCCCGATCTGATCCACGGCACTTCGCTGGGGCGGCATATTCAGGATTACTCCTTCTTCGGCTATCAATCCAACGAAGCCCTGCACTTGTCGGAACGGGAGAGGAAAATTGTGCTGGATTGTTTTTCGAAGATAGACTACGAATTGGAGCATGCCGTCGACAAGCACAGCAGGCGTTTGATTGTCTCCAACATCGAGCTATTGTTGAATTATTGCGTCCGCTTTTACGACCGGCAGTTTATCACCCGCGACACGGTGCACCAGGGCGTTCTTGAACGGTTCGAGGTCTTGTTAAATGCCTATTACCAGACCGATAAGCCCCTCACGATTGGATTACCTTCTGTAGCCTGGTGTGCGGGGGAGTTGAATTTATCGGCCAACTATTTTGGCGATCTGGTGAAAAAAGAGTCAGGTAAAACAGCACAGGAATATATCCAGTCGAAGGTGATGGACGTAGCCAAAGCACGACTTTTTGAGCCCGGCAAAACGGTGAGTCAAATTGCTTACGAACTCGGCTTTAAATACCCCCAGCATTTCAACCGACTATTTAAACAACGGGTTGGCCAGTCGCCCAATGAATACCGCGTAATCCATAATAACTAACAACCCATAGTTTCCCGGTAGCCAACGGGTGTCGTGCCTCTTTTTACCGGAAGCGCCAGGCAAAAATACTCAGTCGTACCGCCATCGGTAATAGTGGTAAGTAAAACCGTAAAATGTATACAATCAGGCGTTTGGGCAAAGGCTACCTTTGCATCATACCGACCAACTTGTTTGCTAACATTTTATACATGAGACACTTATCTACCAGCTTACTGCTGACTTTGTTCGCTTTTTTGCCGGAGATAAGCCCCGGGCAATCAGCAGACAGTACCCAGATCGCATCCACGGCGACTACATCTACGAGAACCGTATCCACAGCGGCCGCATCCACGGCGGCCATATCCACAGCGCCTGCATCTACATCCACGGAAGCCGTTTCTACATTTTCGGGTTCTGTGGGAATTACCAACAATGGGTTTTCCATCGTTCCGACCTTTTCGTTAAACAGACCGGCAACGGTTATGAACTTTTACTGGCGGAAGAACCGATTTAGTTTTGATCCCGACATCCGCCTGGTGTCGGATGCCAGTAAAGGGGGCTTTATTTTCTGGTTTCGCTACCGCCTGATCGAAAAGAAAAAGTTCAGTCTGCGGGTAGGTGCGCACCCGGCCTTTTCGCTGGTCAAGAAAACCATCAGTGATAACGGCACCGACAGTGAAATTACCGAGATGCTGCGATTTGCCGCAGTTGAAGTGGTTCCTACGTATAAAATCAGGCCAAACTGGAGCATCGGAGCTGTTTACCTGCACGGGAGTGGTCTGCAAAATCATGGTCCCCAAAACACCAATGTTCTCTTTTTGAACAACAACATTTCGAACATCAGCGTAGGGGGCAGTTTCAGACTTAACCTCATTCCAACCCTGTATTTGCTGTATCTTGATGGGCACAAAGGCAGCTACTTTTCCGGAACGGCCATACTGTCGAAGAAGAACGTACCGTTTACGCTTCAATCCACCATCAACCAGACCATCAAGTCCGATATTCCGGGCAATAAGGACTTTATGTGGAACGTAATGCTGGCCTATAATTTCAGTAAGACGTTCAGAACATTACCCTAACGAGCAGTCAGGTAGTAACGCATGCTTCTACTAAACAAACGCAGTTTTTTAAATCTGGAGAAGATGTTGAACACGAATCGTTTCAGCGGTTTACAGCCGTGGTGGGTGCTGGCGGTAAGCATGCTGATGCTTTTATCGGCTGGACAGACATTCAGCCAACCCAAAACTCAAATGGTACGAATGGCTAAAATCGTTGTTGACCCGGCTCAACTGGAACCGTATAAAGCGCTTCTTAAAGAGGAAATAGAAGCCTCTGTGCGCCTTGAGCCCGGCGTGATGACGTTATATGCCATGTCGGAAAAAGACAATCCCACGCATATCACGATCCTGGAAATCTACGCAGACTCAGCGGCTTACAAGGCACACATTCAGACGCCCCATTTCCTCAAATACAAAACCGGGACTAAAGACATGGTAAAATCACTGGAATTGATTGAAACGGTTCCGCTCGTACCCGGTATGAAGATTAAGTAATAAAATTTATTTATCGTTTACCCAGAGAGGCACTTTAGCGCCAAATATACCGCACCTACTACAGCTAACATTTTGAATATCAGATACTATACCCCATTACCAACGTTAAGTCGTCAGTAGGGCACGTTCACACCAATCCAAAATAGCCGCCAATATATTAGATTATAAATCTATATACATAAATATATAATATACCTCTTTGCATTTACTTATTTGTTGCTGATTGTAATATAAACTATATTTCTAAACTCCTTTTTAGCCTTGAACCTACTTATTGATTATGCCTCTCCGACGGATTCTGTTATCCCTCCTATCCTGGTTATACCTTTCCTCGGCGTTCGCTCAACAAGAGCTTGGTAAAGAAAAAACACTCACGACTGCTAACGGTCTGCCTAATTCTTCAGTAAGAAACATGGTGCAGGATCGGGAGGGATTCATCTGGATCGGTACGGCAGATGGGTTGGCGCGCTACGACGGCCGACAGTTTAGCGTATTTCGGCACCGTGAACAGCCAAACACTCTACTGGAAAACAACATCAGCCGATTGCAGCCTCTGGCCAACGGCGACTTTCTCCTTCAGACCAACACGGGCGATTTTCAGTACGTTGACCCCGAAACCGAACGATTTACTACGTTTTTACCACTATCCAAACAGGGCAGGCGTAAAATCGACGTCGGTTGGCTGACACCCAATGGTAGAACATTCTGGGGGTTATGGCGAGGTGAAAAAATTCAATGCTTCGACCAAAAATTCAAGCCTCTCCACACCTGGGATGAGCGTACGCTGGGAATAGCCACTAAAACGCTGCATAGTCTAACGCCGGCTTCGAATGGTCGGGTGTATGCGCATCACGACAACGGCCTGATCGAACTGGATGGCCGAACGGGCAAACACCGACTGCTACCTTTCAAGGGCCAGATAGCCCACTGGCTCAATGGCGTGATGCCGGTTGTCGACTGGGAGCCGGTGGCTGAGCGACCGAATGGGGAGATTATGGTCATTGGACGCGACTATTTATTAGTGCTGAATACAAAAACAGGACAATACCGTGAACTCAAATTCCCTACTAAACTGATCCGCAATGGAGCCTATGCCATGCGTGTGTTTGCCAACGGAAAGGTATATATCAGTATGGGCAACCGCTTGTATGAACTGTTGCCTGATGACCGGTTTTTGCTGGCACGCGAATGGGAAAAACCACAGGGCGAGCAGGCATCGTTCGGTGTTCCTTACTTAATTGACCGCTCGGGTGTTTTATGGGTCCACACACAGGCAGGAGATCTTAAGGGGTTCGTCCGCCAGGTGCAGCCATTCCACACATCAACTTATCGAACCGAATGGAAATCAGATGTAATTGAGGTTATACTGGGCGTTAAGCACCCCAACTGGGTTTCATCAGGTGGGGATAGCTGGACACGATTCACGTCGGCAAACGGTCGGCTTTGGTTTATCGACGTCGCAACCCTGTATCAATGCGCGCCCGACCAGCACCGATTTAAGCTGAGCCAAACATCCAGTTTTACATCCGGCGATAGCTGTCACTTCAAAATTGCGTTGAAGTCCGATCAGCAGGCGCACCTTTGGGTATACGGAAATGAAAACGGCGGTTTAACAGAAATGGATGCTGCTGGCCATGTAAAACGTTTCTGGCCCAACAGTCTGGTTCCGCAATCCTTCGAAAAGCGAGGCTTGGACGTAGCTGATATTCAACCAATGGGTTCGGTGGTCTGGCTGGCGTCCTATCAGGGTAAAGGCCTGTACAAGTACGACCTGCGGCAAAAAAAGATCGTTGAACATTTACTGCATAACTCGGCCAACAACCAGTCGCTGCCGACTAACCACTTGCTGGGTTTACTCACCGATCCATTCGAACCCACGCGGATACTCTGGATTGGTACGCTGGGCGGTGGACTCACCCGGTTCGATACGCAAACGAGACAGTTTCGAACCTTTACGGAAGCCGATGGTCTACCTGATAACACCATCAATAGTTTGCAGCGTGACCTGAAAGGTTTTATCTGGATCGCCACGACGAAAGGGCTGGTGCGGCTCGATCCGCGCTCGTTTCAGATGCGCGTTTTTACCCAGGCTGATGGCCTGCTGGATAACGAATTTATTTTTGCCACTTCGGCAAAACTGCCTGATGGCCGCCTGGCATTTGGAAGCCGAACCGGTATGATCTGGTTTGACCCGGCAAGCATTCGGGAGCAGACGAGCCAAACACCGGTGGTGCTGTCGGCGCTGCGCATCAACAATGTCCTGATGGAGGCCAACACACCAGCCTCCCCCCTGCTCAATCCCATTAACTCGCAGGCGGAGTTGACACTCGACCATACACAGAATTTCCTCACGTTTGAGTTTGCCGGACTGGACTATGCCAGACCCGACCAGATTCAGTACCGCCATCGCCTGTTGGGCGTCGATCATGACTGGATTAATACCGGTACACAAAATACCGCCAACTACACGCAGCTTCGACCCAATGACTACATATTTGAAGTGACAGCACTTAACCCCAACGGGCAGTGGAGCCGGCAGGTTAAACGGCTGGCCATCAGCGTAAAACCCCCATTCTGGTCGACATGGTGGGCCTATGCCTGTTACGCACTGGTCTTCGGGGGCGTCGTAACCGGATTTATCCGCCTGCGTATCAGCCGTATACGAGAGCGGCAGGAGATGGCACTCAAGCAACGGGAAGCGGAACAGCTAAAGACCGTTGACGAACTAAAAAATCGTTTTTTTTCCAACATTACCCACGAGTTTCGTACGCCCCTCTCGTTGATCTTATCACCAACCGAAAAACTGCTGCGGGAGACTAAGCACGACGAATCAACCCGTCAAACGTTGACAACGGTACATCGAAACGCCGGGCAGCTACTCAATCTGGTCAATCAACTGCTCGATCTGTCGAAGCTGGAAGCAGGCAACATGGTCGTATCGCCAACGCGTGGAAATGTCGCCCAGTGCATCGAACAGATCGTCGAACCGTTTCACGCCATAGCCGATCACAAAGGTATAGCCCTGCACATTCGCACCGGAAACGCACAGGAAGATCACCTGTTCGACGCCGATAAGTGGCAGACAATTATCACCAACCTGGTTGCCAACGCGCTCAAATTTACGTTAGCCGGGGAGGTAACTCTTGATATGGCCTTCCATACGCAGACGTCTGTTCGACTTACCGTTGCTGATACGGGCATTGGTATCCCCGCCGAAAAATTACCCCATATCTTCGACCGTTTCTATCAGGTCGATGATACGCGTACCCGTACGTACGAAGGAAGCGGTATCGGGCTGTCTCTCGTTAAGGAGCTGGTCGACGTGTTGGGTGGTAAAATCAGCGTGGAGAGCCAGCCGGGGAAGGGCACTACGTTTACGCTGGAGCTTCCCGTCCTGCCCACAGTAGCGGATAAGACCACACCCACACTTGTAACGCCTGCTCTTCATCAGCCAACAGTATTCGCTGCTGCAGACCCATCAAACGATCCACCACACACACACTCGGCCGATGTCCCGCTCGTGCTGGTCATTGAAGACAATGTCGAATTACTCCGGTTCATCGCCGATGAGCTAAGCCCTGCGTATCGGGTCCTGACAGCCCGCAACGGCCGGGAAGGCTGGCACCTGGCCCAGACAGAGCTGCCCGACAGCATCATTTCGGATGTTATGATGCCGGATATGGACGGCTATGAATTGACACGTCTGGTAAAAACAAGTGCTGCCACAAATCATATAGCCCTGATGCTGTTAACGGCCAGAGCTTCATACGAAAGCCGTATGGAAGGTCTGCAGCATGGGGCCGATGACTACCTTACCAAACCCTTTCACCTCGACGAACTTCACCAGCGTCTCCACAACCTCCTGGCGCGCCAGAAAACCTTACGGGACTACTATTTTCAGCAGTTTACGCAACCCGGCGAAGCGTTCAGCCCGGAAACGATCAATAATGAATTTCTGCGGCAGCTACACTCCGCCATCAACACACATCTGGACGATAGCACATTCGGGGTTGAAGAATTATCCCGGATGGTGGGCATGAGCCGCCGAACCCTCAATCGCAAACTGGCAACCGTTGCCAATCAGTCGGCCAACGACATCATCCGGCAATACCGACTGAAACGGGCTGCCGAATTTCTACGGGCCGGTCATAACGTATCCGAAACGGCTTATATGATTGGCTACGATAGTCCAGCCCACTTTTCGTTGATCTTCAAGGATTTCTTTCAAAAAACACCGACAGAATACACTCAGCAGTAGGTGTGGCCTAATAGCGATTACATTTGACCCAAAACCAATAATGACTTTGAGGTAAGTACCGGAATATTGTATCGTCGCCCACAACGACGGTTTTTATTGCTCGGTTCCACCTAGAAATCATGAAATTCATCCGCACCTACCTACTTCTCCTGAGCCTGGCCACATCTGCCCTGGCTCAAGCAACCCTCACCGGTTCCATCCATGATGGAGCCGGAAAGCCCCTTCCATTTATCACCATGGCCCTGTTGAGCGGCCAGGTAGAGCCGCGGGTTGTTCGGCTCACCTACACCCGGCCGTTTGGCAGCAAGACCGTGAAGGCGATCAACCGACGGGCTACCAGCTCGGGTGAAGAGCGCGGACGGGTGTAAGCAAGCGAATGTACCAGCTATATCTTATTAAAAATCAACACTTTATTATTTAGTGTTGCTCATAAATCTCTTACCCGTTTTCTTATTTTTTAACCTAAACCTCGCTTACCAATGAAAACTCTGTTCCGTTTACCTCTCGTAGTTTTAGCGGCCATTCTCCTGTTTGTCAGCGCATCGGCGCAAGCCCAGCAAACAACCCGCTACAAAGATGTGGTGGTCGATAACCCCACGGCCGAAGCCGATATGAAAGTAGTCGGTGATTTCATAAATTCACTTGTATCGGGCGATTTGAGAAAAGCGCGTTCGCTGACCGCGCCAACGTATATAGGGCGGGGACCAGCCGCCACAGATTCTGCTACTGTGGATAAGGTGATTCAAAGCTGGCAGGAAAACCGCAAAAATCAGTCAGATCGAAAGGTCACGTTTGTCACCCAGACATTCAAAGTTCTATCGGGTGCGCAGAAAGGCAACTGGGTGTCGTTGTGGGGCGATTATACGTTTACACAGGCGGGAAAAACGATCAAGTTCCCGTTTCAGTACACGGCCGGCGTAGCCGATGGAAAAATCCTGGGCGACCGCATTTACTACGACAACCTGTACATCATCAGCCAGATGGGCTACAAAGTAACCCCGCCGGAAATGGCCAAGAAGTAACCCGTTTCCCTCAGGTTGGCCCAACTATCGCGGGCCAACCTGAGGGAAAATATCAAACAAATGAATCGGCATTATGACTAAGAAAACATTCTTGCCTGGAGTCGTATTCCTTCTGACCATTTTCAGTTGCACCACCCGGCAGACAATGGACGATACGTTCAACGGAACGTACAGGCTCGACAATATTGAAGCCTTTGATACGGTTTCCGGAAAATGGATGGCCACTAAATGGAGAGGAACCTACACGGATGGCTTCATTCAATATGACGGAAAAGGCCATATGAGTGTGCATATGTTTCCAAGAGGGTACGAAGATTTCGACACCAGCAGGAATATTGATAGTGTGGATCGAGGAAGCCTGGAAGAGTTGACAAAATTCTACCAAAAGAACTTCGTCTATTTTGCCAGCTATAACATTGTAAACGATTCGACGATTGAGCATCATCGAATGTCGGCTACAGAACCCCAGCATTTCGGGACGACACTAACACGCCACTTTAAATTCACGAAAGATACATTGCTGTTAACCACTATCGAAAAGGTGGAAAGCAGGAAAGGGAGACTTCGGTGGGTTAAACTTTAAATGGTCCGTCCTCCTGTATTTAACTTATCACTACGGCATTCGCATTACCGGGCATGGTGCTGAGCAGCCCCTGCGCATATAGGGATTTTCGCCTACACCTGCCCAAAGTACAAAGACGATTGGAGAATCATAGCTCTGCAACACATCAAAAACGGAGTATAAATAAGACCTAGCATTCAATTATGAAACAGCAAACAGCTTATCTGACAACCTTAACCCCGCTACGTGGTATTGCGGCTCTGTTGGTGGTTATATTTCATTCAGGGCTACAGTTGGCTCCACTGGCCAGTCCAACTATTACACACCTGCTGGAAAATGGGTGGATTTGGGTGGATTTTTTCTTTGTACTGAGCGGCTTTGTTCTATCACATGTTTATGGCGATGCCTTTCACTCAGCCGTCAACTGGGATCAGTACAAACGCTACATAAGCGCACGCTTTGCCAGGGTTTACCCACTGCACTTTGTCACACTGTGCATAGTGGCTGTGCTGGTTCTGATCATTCATGCCAAAGCCGATGGCATGACGGACTTTTCGAAAACGATTTTTGGGCTACACACCATCCCGGCCTCACTGCTGTTACTTCAATCAATGCACTTGTATGAAACCCCTCCGCTGAATACACCATCCTGGTCGCTCAGTACAGAGTGGTGGGTGTATGTTATTTTCCCCTTCCTGGCTGGTCCTTTTTTTAATTTAAAAGGTCTGGGTAAAGGGATTGCCCTTGTAGGCATTGCCGCGCTTTTTTTTGGCTTAATGTATTACATCGTTCCCCATTATGGCAACCGTTCCTTTGTTAAACCCGGCGAGCTAGGCCCCCCAACGTTAAATGTCACAGCTGACCTGGGCTATTTTCGTTGTCTGGCCGGATTCCTGCTGGGAATGCTGGCCTATGAAGCATATCGCAGTCGATGGGCCTTTGGTCTGTTGCATAACGGATGGGTGTTTTTGGCTGCATTTGGAGGAGCGGTGTTTGCCCTGCACGTCAATGCTCATCAGTTATTGGTTATTACGCTATTTCCCCTAATTATTTTAACGGCAGCCTATAACAACGACTTCGTAAAACAAGTCCTGGAAACCAAACCTCTACAACGCCTTGGCGACTGGTCATTTTCGATCTATATGGTTCATGTTCCTCTGATCTTTGCCTTCCTGACCCTTAAGTTATCCGAGTACCCGAAGATGTTGTCGAGTTGGGAAGCGTTCTTTGGTACCCAACATGCCTATGCACCCACGTTTGCAGACGCCTGGCTACTTTGTTTCGGCCTTCTCCTTACAACTGTCCTGGTCGCTTCGTTAACCTATCGCTTCGTGGAAGTTCCTGCTCGCAATTACCTCAACACCCGGTTTCAGAACAGTAAGTCCAGGGAGTCCATCCCCGTATCTCTGTAAAGTATAATACACATAACCCCTTTTCCTAAATCATGTCTACCATTCTCATTACCGGATGCAGTACCGGCATTGGCTTTGCCACCGCCGAAGTGTTAGCCCGCAGCGGCCACACCGTTTATGCCACCATGCGCAACCCGCAACGCGCCCCCGAGTTGGGCAAACTGGCCCAGCAGGACAACCTGCCCATTATCATCTTACCAATGGATGTCGACTCGGATGCATCCGTGACATCCACCATTGCCAGCGTGTTGGCACAGGCAGGCCATATCGATGTACTGATCAACAATGCCGGTATCTTCCGGCTGGGTTCCGTTGAAGAATTACCACTTTCGGCCTTTCAGGAAGTAATGGAAACCAACTATTTCGGTACCATTCGCTGCATTCAGGCGGTATTGCCTTCCATGCGCGAAAGGGGTGCGGGCTGTATCGTTAATGTCACTTCCGTTTCCGGTAAAATCTATGGAATTTTTCAGGGGACATATGCAGCGTCAAAAGCAGCTACAGAAGCCTTCAGCGAAAGCCTGTCCGCTGAGGTTCAACCCTTTGGCATCCGGGTCGTGCTGGTTGAACCGGGTGTTATCGACACCCCGATTCTGGACAAAATAGAAACGCCATCCGCTGATACAAAGTACCCCATCATGAATCGGGTAAAGGCGTTTTTCTCCGCTTCGCAGACAAACCATGTACCGCCCAGTATCGTAGGCGAAACAATCCGGGATATTCTGACAGACAACAGTACGCAACTACGCTACCCCGTAGGCCCGGATTCCGCGCTGCTGCTCGGCTGGCGGGCATCGTTGTCGGACTATGAGTGGATTTCGTCGGGCAATGTAGACGAGGCCACCTGGATCGCCGGGATGAATCAGCTAGGTCTGGATGTACTGCCGTATTTGGGAACTGAGTCTTAATAGCAGCTACTAAGTAGTAGTTGAGTAGTAATCAGGTTAATGCCGCCCCCCCCCCCTTAGGTTTGAGGGCTGACATTTACCTGATTATTACTGCACAAGTACTTGGTATTTGTAAACTAAATCGCCCATGACACCCCAACCCTCGCTCATTACTGCCGACTCCGTTGCGATAGAGCCTCTTACCCTGCCGCAATTGCTTTCCCGATCGGCACTGCGGTTCGGCGAGCAGCCCGCGCTGGTATTTATGGGCTTCTCAATCAGCTACAGTACCCTCACCGATCTGGTGAACCGCATGGCTCAATCGCTTGCAGACATAGGCATCCGGCCCGGCGACCGGGTAGCCATTATGCTCCCCAACCTGCCACAAACGGTGGTAGCCAATTACGCCATTCTCCGCCTGGGAGCCGTGGCCGTAATGGTGAATCCGCTCTATACGGTTCCTGAGTTAACCGATCAGCTCAACGATTCCGGAGCCAAAACATTGATCGTGCTGGATGCACTTATCGACAAAGCGAAGGCGGCCTGGCCGCAAACATCCCTGACACAGCTTATTGTCTGCCACGTAAATGATCTGATTCCGGTGCCGACGGAGGCACTTCCTGCCAACGCATACCGGGCGGTAGAAACGGGTGAGGGTATCAACAGCTACCTCGATTTGCAGGCTGATTACCCCGTCGGCCACCCCTTTCCCGACCAGAGCCGGTGGCATGACACGGCTGCGTTGCTCTATACCGGCGGCACTACCGGGCAGAGCAAAGGAGTTATGCTTACGCATGCCAATATATCGAGCAATGTTCAGCAGGCAAAAGTTGATTTTGACGGAATCTGGCTGGATGGCCGGGAGCGAAGTCTGGCTATCTATCCATTCTTCCACGTGGCGGGTTATACAGGCGTTCAGGTTTTGGGCCTAAGCTACGGAGCCGTCATAACGCTGATACCTAGACCCGACCCCGACAGTATTATCAACTTGCTGCGCACCTTTAAACCAACCAGCATTGGAGCGGTGCCTACTATCTATGTCGGGTTACTAAACGACTCCCGATGGGCAGAGCTGGACTTATCGAGCCTTAAGATCCTGATTACCTCATCGGCTCCTATGGCGGCTTCGACCTATCCGAAGCTGATGGCAAAGTGTCCACAGGTGACCATTAGCGAAGTCTGGGGTATGACCGAACTCAGTGGTTTTGCCACAGGAACGTCGGTTCGTGCTGACTCGTTCAAGCCCGGATCAATAGGCGTTCCTTACCCCAACGGGGCCGTTAAAATTGTCGATGCGGCTACAGGGCAGACGATCCTACCCCTCGGTGAGCACGGCGAAATCTGTTTTCGGGGGCCACAGGTAATGGTGGGTTACTGGAACAAACCCGACGCTACGGCTGACGTACTGCGCGATGGCTGGCTGTACTCGGGCGATATTGGCTATATCGACAACGAGGGATGGCTATTCATTGTGGATCGGAAGAAGGATATGATCATTGCCGGAGGCTATAACATCTATCCACGCGAACTGGATGAGGTTTTATACAGCCATCCCGCCATTCTGGAAGCCTGCTGTGTGGGTATACCCGATGCCTATAGGGGCGAAACCGTAAAAGCGTTTATCGTGCTCAAACCCGGCGAAACGCTGACCGCCGATCAAGTATCGGCGTTCTGCCGGGAGCGGCTGGCGGCCTATAAAATCCCAAAACACATCGAGTTCCTGGGCGAACTACCTAAAAGTGTCGTTGGAAAAATCCTGCGTCGGGAGTTACTCCGGCTGGAATTACTGAAATAGGTGACCTCTTTGAACGAAGCGTTGTGAAAGCGATGGCGTCCATTCGCCCATTCAAAAGCCTTTCCTTTTTTTACAATTGCTCTGATTTAGACTTAATCTATCCCATTCCGGCAGAATCCGGCCCGTTCATATATTGACTATCTTTAGGCGCTATTCATTGATCAGCCCCTATACATGACAACTTATAAAAGCCTCGTTTACGTCTCTCTAACCCTGTTACTGGCAGTCGCCTGCCAACGGGCGTCCATGCCAACGACAACTGTTCCGACCACAAAGCGCGTCGTTATCACGGGAATCGACCCGTCTAAAAAACCCGGCGACGATTTTTTTAAATATGCCAACGGCATCTGGACCGACACCGCCCGGATACCCGAAAGTCAGGCCGGTGTAGGGGCATATTCCTTCATGAACTACCCGCAACGCATACGGCTGCAAGCGATTCTGGACAGCGTTTCGGCCGGAAAATTTCCGGTGGGGAGCATCGAACAAAAGGTGGGCGATTTTTACGCGTCGGGCATGGACGTAGCCGCCATTGACAAACGCGGCTATGAACCCATTAAACCCCTGCTGGCCCGCATCGACGCGTTGACCGATGTTGCTGCCTTGTTAAAACTGGTGGCTGAAGAACAAAAAGCAGGAGATCGGTCCATCATTGGTTTTTACGTTGGCCCCGACAACAAACGGAGTTCGATCAATATTGCTCAGTTTAGCCAGACCGGCATTGGCCTGCCCGAACGGGATTACTACTTTAAGACCGATTCCTCAACCGGCTCAATCCAGAAAGCCTACCGAAATTACCTTACCCGCCTGTTTGAACTTACTGGTACGGATGCCAACACGGCCCGGAAAAATGCCGCCGTTACCTACGACATTGAGAAACAACTGGCCACCGCCCACCGAACCAATATTGAACGCCGGGATGTAAAGGCCAACTACAACAAACTGGCAGTAGCTGGCCTCGCTCAAAAACAGCCTGTCCTGAACTGGCCGACGTTATTAACCAACTTAGGTGTACAGGCAGACTCCGTCAACGTAGCCCAGCCGGGATATTACGACAAGCTGAACACGATGTTAACGTCCGTTTCCATCGATGACTGGAAGGTCTATTTGAAAGCCCATGCGCTGTCCAACTATGCCAATTACCTGAGCCAACCCTTTGTGGACGAGTCGTTTGCGTATTCAAAAATGCTGACCGGGCAAGCCGCCAAGAAAACGCGGGCCGAAGAAATGACCCAGGCAGTCGATGGGTCGATAGGCGAGGCACTGGCGCAGCTGTATGTGAAGAAATACTTTCCTGAAGAAGCCAAAAGAAGGATAACCGCTTTGGTTGGCAACCTCAAAAAAGCCTTTGAAGCCCGGATCAACAAGCTGGATTGGATGAGTGATTCGACCAAGACCCGGGCCAAAGAGAAACTCTATGCCTTTACCGAGAAAATCGGCTACCCTGACAAATGGCGGGATTACTCGAAGGTAGACGTTAAGCGGGACGCTTATTTTGAAAACCGGTTGTCGGCAAACAAAAATGATTACCTCCAAAGCGTGGTCAAAGTAGGAAAGCCGGTCGACCGAACGGAATGGCACACGACTCCGCCAACGGTAACGGCCTATAACAATCCCCCGCTCAACGAAATCGTTTTCCCGGCGGGTATCCTGCAACCCCCTTATTTTGACGTAAATGCCGATGATGCGCTGAACTACGGCGGTGTCGGTATGGTGATTGGCCACGAAATAACCCACTCATTCGATGACCAGGGCGCGCAGTTTGACAAAGTCGGCAACGTAACGAACTGGTGGACTAAAGACGATTACGCCAAATTCAAAGCCAGAACCAATCAGGTAATTGATCAATACAACCGGTTTACCGTGCTGGATTCGGTACACGTAAAAGGGGCGTTAACCGTGGGCGAAAACACAGCAGACATTGCCGGAGTGGCCATTGCCTACGATGCCTTCAAGCTGACTGAGCAAGGAAAGAGCACAACGAAACTGGATGGCTTTACGCCCGATCAACGATTTTTCATTTCGATCGCCCGCATCTGGCGTGTGAAAACAAGGGACGCGTATATGGGCATGTACGTGAACACGAACCCCCACTCACCCGCCAAGTGGCGCGTAAACGGTCCACTGATGAACTTCACGCCTTTTTACAACGCCTTTGATGTGAAACCAGGCGACAAGATGTATAAACCTGAAAAGGATCGGATAGTCGTCTGGTAGGGTTGGCGCTAACTGACATAAAAAAATAGAACGCGGATGACACAGATTAAGCAGATTTAAAAAATTAGTAAAATCTGCTTAACCTGCGTCATCCGCGTTCTATTTAAACGCTTTATTAACCCTGAATTTTCTTCTCCAACTCGGGCTGGAAGGGTTGATTATACTGACGTTTACCCGTGGTTTTATACAACGCATTGGCCACCGCACCAAATACGGGTGGGAAAGGCGGTTCGCCCAATCCGGTTGGGTCGATGTCGTTTTCCACGAAGTGAACGTCAATAAGCTTGGGGGCTTCGTTATGACGAATGAGCCGGTACTTGTCGAAGTTAGTCTGTTCGGGGGCTCCGCTCTTGTGCGTCAGCGCACCGTAGAACGCGTTGCCGATGCCGTCGACCACCGCGCCCTGCACCATGTTTTTGGCCGAATCGGGGTTGACCACAATACCACAGTCAATGGCACTAAATACCCGCTCCACATACGGCTGCCCATCGCGGGTTACCATATCGACCACGTGGGCCGCGTAGGAGTTGTGGCAGAAATAAGCCGCCACACCGCGGTGGTACTTTTCGCTACCAGCCTTGTTCCAGTTGGATTTGTCCCGTACCAGGGTGAGTACACCCGCGTATCGGTCGGCATCGTACTCGTTGTTTTTGCCTACCGGACTTTCCTTGGCCCGTTTCAGCAGCTCCAGCCGCAACTCGATAGGGTCTTTGCCCATCGCTTCGGCCACTTCATCCAGGAAGGATTGCTCAGCGGCTGCGTTGAAGTTGGAGCGCGGTGCCCGGAACGCCCCAATCGTAATGTTGGACGGAATCTCCCAGCCTTCGGCCAGGTAATTATCCACGGCTCCGGCCGGAAAGCGATTGGCATGAATTGCGTGCTCCGGAATGCCTCCCCCTTTCACATGGAAACCGATCAGGTTTTTATTGGCATCCAGAGCGGCCCGATACGTAGCCGTGTACATCGGGCGATAGATACCATAGGTCATGTCATCCTCGCGGGTATAGATCAGCTTGATCGGCGCTTTGGCTTTTCTTGAGATCAGTGCCGCTTCAGTCATGTAATGGGCGTATGCCCGACGGCCAAAGCCGCCACCCATGCGTGTCATCTGAATCTCGATCTTGTCGGCGGGGAGATTGAGCACTTTTGACAAAGTGGGTTCTACCCAACCCGGTGCCTGAAGTGGTCCAGCCAATACCGCTTTGTCCTCCGTTACATGGGCGAAGAAATTCATCGGCTCCATCGTGTTGTGGGCCAGAAACGGAGCATTATAGGTGCGTTCGATAATCTGAGCCGCATTTTTGAACGCCGTTTCGGGGTCGCCGTCCTTCCGCAGTTGCTGCGCCGGTTTTTTGGCGTATTCCGCCATTTTCTCAAGCTGGGCTGTGGTACTTTCCAGTTCACCCGGAACCGTAACCTCACGTTTACCGCCCCTACCCGCCATCGTATCTTTAATGTCGCCGGTCGGTTCCCACTGGGCCACCAGCTTTTTGCGGGCGTTCATGACCTCCCAGGTCGATTTGCCCACCACAACCAGCAGATCGTTGAAGGTACGGGTATCGAAACCGCCCTGCTCAAATCCGTCCTGGTACAGTTTCAGGGTGAACACGTCCTTGATGCCCGGCATTTTGAGCACCTGCGACGCATCGAACGATTTTAGCTTCATACCAAAGGCTGGCGGATGCTGAATCATCGCGATCAACATACCCTCTGCCCGATAATCCAGTCCGAACAGCGGCTTGCCGGTAATTACTTTGAGCCCCTCGACATTTTTCTTCGAGTTTCGGACAATGCTGAAATCCTTCGGGGCTTTCAGCTTCATGCCTTTTGGCACAGGAATGGTAGCGGCTTTGGTAGCCATTTCGCCGTATTTCGCCGATTTTCCGCTCGAGTGCGACAACACGCCTGCCTTGGTGGTCACTTCACCAACCGGCACATTCCACGTTTGGGCGGCTGCTTCGCACAGCATCTGTCGGGCAGCCGCACCGGCTTCGCGGAGGGGTTTCCAGTACATACGCACCGAATTACTCCCCCCCGTAAACTGGGGACCTAGTTTTGCGTTGTCATGCGGTCCCATTTCCACAACCACGTTTTTCCAGTCGGCGTCCAGTTCCTCGGCCAGCATCATGGGCAGCGAGGTCATTACATTCTGGCCAAATTCCGGATTGGGGCACAGGAGTCGAATCACATTGTCCGGTGTGATCTGAATGTAGCCGTTTAACTCCACCCATTTCTCGGGCAGGTTTAACGCCTGCATTTTATCGGCACCTTTCGCGCTCGATAACCAGCTCACGCTGAGCATCAGGCCGCCACCCGCCAGCAGCGAAGACGTCAAAAAAGACCGCCTGTTATATGTTGTCTTGGTCGTTTCCATACTGTGTATCAGATGGAACACAGACTTTTATGATGATCATGATTTGGGGAATCGTAATGATCATAAAAATCAGCGTTCGATCACTTTGTCGTTTTAGATGCTGATTTGATGGCTTCTTTGATACGCAGGTACGTGCCACAGCGGCAGATATTACCGCTCATGGCGGCATCGATGTCGGCATCGGTAGGCTTGGGGTTGCTCTTCAGTAACGAAGCCGCACTCATGATTTGTCCGGCCTGGCAGTAGCCGCACTGCGCCACATCGTGTTCCAGCCAGGCTTTTTGCACCGGGTGGTCGCCTTTAGCCGATAACCCTTCGATGGTGGTGATAGCCTGATTGCCAACAACCGAAACAGGCAACTGACAGGACCGAACTGCCGTTCCGTCCAGATGAACCGTGCAGGCTCCGCACTGCGCCATGCCACAGCCGTATTTTGTGCCGGGCAAGTCCAGATGGTCGCGGAGTACCCAAAGTACTGGCGTGGATGGATCAACCTCCACGGGTCTGACTTTTCCGTTGATTTTTAGGTTATACTTTGCCAACGTGTAAACTAGTTAAAGGATTTATATTGAACCAGAACACAGACTCATAGCGGCTAACCATTTCGTCGGTGCCTTTATATACTTGCAGCTACAGCTATCGAAAAACGATCAAGTTACTCTCTGTCAGACCCGCACTAAAAATTCATGAGCCAGTCAGGAGCTTTACAAAGGTCTTTTTTATCCTTGAACTAAATGGTATACAAATTACAGATATTCCTACCAATTTCACTGATTTAATGGCACTTAGACCCCTCCTGCTTCTTCGCCCGCTACCGATTCGCTTCCGAAAGCCAGTGAAACTGCCGCTCTGCCAGTTGAAAATGACGTTTCTGACGTGTTAGGGCCACCACGATCGAATCATTTCGAACTTTGCCCCGTAACACAATGTGATTCGTGTCCGGCATGCTGTAACCCATCGTGAAAAGAGCCGTCGAATCCGACGCAAATTTTTTGAACGCCAACGTGTGATTGAGCGAATCCAGTGTATAGTTGAAATAGCCCCGTCGGTAGCGTTGCCGAAACAACGTATCGGCGGTCAGGATACTCCCTGAAGTGTTCGGTTCAAAAACAACATCTTTCCACCGCAGGCTATCGGCCACATTGCCCTGAAACTGGTCGACGGTGAAAAAGCCCGTTGTCAGTTTTTTGGGAGCTGAATTGTTACTCGATCCAGCGGTACTCTGGTAAAACCCAAACAAAGGCATGGCCAGGAACAGAATGACAAAAGCCACTTTCAACGCGATCTGCGTGGTTCGCATCCATTTTTTGGGTAGAACCAGACGGGGTTTTGGCTGGGTGGGTTTGTTGAAAACGAAGAAATTAAGCAGGCGCTTCGCATCGCCAATCAGCAACACATTACTGAACAGGAACAGGTGAATAGAGAACAGCTTGACGGGTATGTCGTAGCACAAGTTCATCATCATCACGTTGAGAAAAACACTCGCGGCCACAAACGCCCCCAACGTACTCGTACGCCGGAAGAACAGCAGCAGTCCGGCCACCACCTCCACCGCACCCGAGAAAAATTGATAGGGCGTTGAGTATCCGATAAAATACCAGGAGAAGCGCATGGGCAGCAGATCGCCCAGTGGAGTCGCCAGCGCACTCATGGACGGAAACACCATTTGCTGGCCAAAAAGCTTGATAACCCCGTACCGCAAAGCAACCATAGCCACATAATACCGAAGGAGAACCAACAGCCAGTAGTAAGCAGTATTATAATTGTCGCGCCGGTCGAAAAGTGTCCAAACGATCGCACCGACCAAGCCACTGATCAGAAAAAAGCAAAGCTGTGCATAGCCATAGGATGTATCGCCACTGCCGTTGAGCGGCACCAGCACGTCTTTCACGTGAACGATATACGTATTGGTGAAATTAACCAGTATCTCTTCAACTTTACCGTAATATTCGCCGATGAACCCCAGAAAAGGCAAATCACTAACCCATGTCCAGGGCGACATGTAGAGCAGCAGATAAATACAGCCGAAACGAAACAGGAATTTTTGCCAGAAAGCCCATTGATCGGCAGGGTGCACAGCGGTATTTTCCATACATGGTGTGTTTGAGAGGAACTAACAATAATAAGTAATCCCCTCAAAATCACCAATTATCCCCGAATCAACTTCTTCATCTTGATCAATGAGTTTGTCATCACGTCTTTATCGGGATGAAGAACGACCTGTTTCAGCACCTCGCAAATGAACAGTTCATGATCGCCCGCATCGGTGCTGTGCATCACACGACACTGGACGTAGCCAACGGCCTCGGTCAGATATGGGCAGCCGCGTTCGTCGAGGGCATGGGGCAGATTTTTAAACTTATCCCGACCGCGACCCGACTGCTGGCCAAGTTTACGAATCAGGTTCGTTTGATCGGTGGCTAATAGATTAATGTTCAGGATGCCGCTTTCGCGTACGAGCTCAATTGTATAATCGACTTTATACAACGCCACGGCGAGCACCTTACCACCCATATCCGTTTGCATCAGCCAGGTAACAATGTTGGCATTGCGTTTTCCATTAGCACTGGTCGTTACACTGTGAATGTCGTAATCTTTGTATTTCAGTAGTCGTTTGGGCATAGGGTTGGTTGTCGCATGGACGCTACATTAACTTTGCACCGAACGAAGCGTTTTACACTTCTGTTCTATAGTTAATCAGCAGGACTTGCTTATAAAAATAGATACACCTAAGGATGGATAGAATTAGAACACAGATGATACAGATCGAACGGATTCGTACGGATAAAGTCGAGGACCAGCCGTTTTATCTGTACAAATCCGTTCGATCTGTATCATCTGTGTTCTAATTCTTTTTTATACGAAAGCCTTGAATTAAGCAGTGATTCATTATGGAGTGTGGTGTGAAATGGCTACTCCGCTCTTTCACTCATTCGCTCTTTCGCTTTTTCCGTCAATGAAATCGTTCGACATACCCGACTATTACCGCAGCAGCATTATTACCCCACTGAAAGAATTTCGGCGGAAGAAGGATAAACTGAAACGGGACTTCACCCCTACCCTACTCGATTTCGGCCCCATCCGGCTGTTGATCGCCCGGCACTTTGGTTTCTGCTATGGCGTTGAAAATGCGGTGGAAATTGCGTACAAAGCCATCGCTGAGAATCCGGACAAGCGCATTTTCCTGCTCAGCGAAATGATCCATAACCCCGATGTCAACGCCGATCTACAGGATCGGGGGGTTCGGTTCATTATGGATACCAAGGGCAATCAACTTATTTCCTGGACTGAGCTAACGGCCGAGGATGTCGTTATCATTCCGGCTTTCGGCACAACACTGGAAACCCAGCATCAGCTCGCTGCCCTTGGCCTCGACGTAGCCAAATATGACACCACCTGCCCGTTCGTTGAAAAAGTCTGGAACAAAGCGAGTCAGATTGGTCAGAAGAACTATACGGTTATTGTGCATGGCAAACCCACCCATGAAGAGACCCGCGCTACTTTCTCGCACAGCAAAGAGGCCGCCCCAACGGTTGTTGTGAAAGACATGGCGCAGGCCCAGCGTCTGGCGAAATACATTACCGGTGAGTTGCCCGCCCAGGCGTTTTATACCGAATTTGCTGGTCAACATTCGCTTGGCTTCGAGCCGGAACGTGACCTGCAGCGCATTGGGGTCGTAAACCAAACTACCATGCTGGCTTCGGATACGCAGGGAATTGCCGATTTTCTGAAGCAGGTGATGATCCAGAAATACGGTCTAACACCCGATACAACAGAGGCCCATTTTGCCAACACCCGCGATACGCTCTGCTACGCCACCAACGACAATCAGGATGCAACCTACGCCCTGCTGATGTACCCGGCCGACTTCGCCATCGTAGCGGGCGGGTATAATTCGTCCAACACCTCGCACATCGTTGAACTTTGCGAAGAAAAACTGCCAACATACTTCATCGAGTCTGAGCAGAAAATCCTGTCGGACAAATTGATCCGGCACTTCAACGGGCATACGAAGCAGGAAGTTGTTACCGAAAACTTCCTAACCAAACAGGCCGATCAGTCCTCCGACAATTCGGCCAACAGCCCCATTACGGTGTTGTTGACCTGTGGTGCTTCGTGCCCCGACGCCGTTGTGGAAGGCATTCTGCTGAAACTGGTCAGCTACTTCCCGAATGCCCGCCCGGTATCAGAGATCATCAGCGAGTTTGCCCAATAATCTTACGGCACTTTGACCACGACCTCCCGGCTTTCGTTCTGTAGCCGGTCGAGGGCCGTTACGACGTAGGTGTATTTCTTTTTGGGATCGGCCGTTTTATCGACAAAGCGGGTCGAGGATTCACCCATGCACTGCGCCAGAATACAGCGGGGATCATCGAGCCGCAAACGCGGACGGCGCCCCTCGAACCGATAAACGACATAAGCATTCGCCCCGTCGCCATCCGACGCATCGGCCGACTGGTGCCAGTATAATTCGACGCCTTCGGGTGTCAGGGCCGCTCTTAGATCGCGGGGCGGCAGGGGCGGAATGCTATCCAGCCATTTCATGGTTGGCACCAGCGCCGGGTGCCGGTAGAAGTTCGTCTGGAGCGAATCCCGAATGGCCAGCGGGTTAATCTGCAGGTTCTTCGCACTGAAGAACACACTCCCCTTTACCCCCTGCTGCTGCCGGTTATAGCGCATTTGGTTCGGAAATTCGGTAGGACGCCACCAGCCGGGGTCACGTTCCGACCCGCGCCCGACACGATAAGCGCCGTGGCCGATGTATAGATGACAGTTTTCGCCACAGTTGCGCGTCCACCAGTCGACCAGCGTTTTGTAGGGCACCCGACTAAATTCCGAACTAAAATACACCTGCGGCACAATGTAGTCGATCAGCCCGTCGCGTACCCATTTGCGGGTATCGGCATACAGTTCGTAATAAGCCTGACCACCATTGGTCGCCGAACCTTCGGGATCGTTGCTCTGATTTTTCCAGATGCCAAACGGACTGATGCCGAATTTAACCCAGGGCTTGTTGGCCCGAATGGAATCGCGCAGTTCGGTAACCAGCTTCGTTACATTGTCGCGTCGCCAGTCGGCTTTGTTCATTCCGTTGAAGTTCGCTTTGTAAGTACTGTCGTCACGCAGTACCTGACCGGGTTCGGCATAGGGATAAAAATAATCGTCGAAGTGAATTCCATCCACATCATATTCCCGAACCACGTTGGCCACGATACCGGCGATGTAGGAGCGAACCGCCGGTATACCGAGGTTGAAGAGCTTTTTTCCTCCATACGACAGCATCCATTCGGGTTTCCGATTTACGATATTGGTGGGCGCTATGCTGGCCGTTTTGCTGAATGCGGCCCGGTCGAGATTGAACCAGGCATGAAACTCAAGTCCGCGCTGATGCGCCTGCTCGATCATAAACTCCAGCGGGTCGTAAAACGGTTCGGGAGCCAGCCCCTGCTGACCCGTCAGCCATTCAGACCAGGGCTCCGAGCCGCGCGCATAAAACGCATCGGCGGCCGATCGAACCTGTACCACAACCGCGTTGAGGCCCATTTGCTGGTGCTGGTCGAACATTGTCACGATTTCCCGCTGCTGATCGGCCACGGGCAGGCCTTTTTTGCTGGGCCAGTCGATATTGGTTACCGTAGCGATCCAGACAGCCCGAAACTCCCGTTTTGGCGGAGCGGGCGTCAGATCGGTCACTTCATCGTAGGGAAGGGTATCAGCCGGTGGCGTAATAACTTTGGGTACAACCGGCTTTGGCGGATCGGGTTTGACCGTGGTGGCAGGTTTGGGCTGAGCGGGCACAAACGCAACCGGCGGCTTTGGCTTTACAGCAGGTTTTGCCGTGGCAACAGGTTTAGCCTGCCGACAGCTATTGCTGATAAGAATAAGAAAGAATAAGCAACAGGAAGCAATCCGACGCATTGGACACAATGGGTTAGCTGCCAAAATTAACGATAGTCGGGCACACCTCAGCCGAACCAGCTATCAATTCTGTTTTTTTCCAATGGCTCGGCAGGCATCGCTACAATAAATAACGTTGTCCCAATCGCGTTCCCATTTCTTACGCCAGCTAAACGGCCGATTACAGACGGGGCATAGTTTCGTCGGCAAATCGGACTTCTTACGCATTTTCATAGATGGACAACACGCTGGTTTCCGAACAAGTTTTCTCGCCAGCGTACGTTTTGAACGGGAGTACCCTCTTTTGCCTTATGTTTTTAGCGGACCAAACCAGATCAAAAAGCCCTTCTGCCTCCATCGAGATACACGCATGCTGTCGATTTGACAGATGGATGCTTTACGGCAACCTGCCAATCAGGCAATTTTTCCTGCTGAGCACTTCGTCCCTTCGCTTATGTCCTGATAAAACCGATGGATGGACGCTTTAGCACGAATATTGTTCGTTCGGACGTATGGCTTCGTTTGACAAACCGTAGCTAAAACTGATAATCAACTGATTCGCCAAATTTTTATACCAAATATTGGTAACTGTTTACCCGTTTGTACGGTTCTATCAGTATGAAAGCCTTAGCTACCAAAACGTTAACAGACATTGAGACCGATCGTATTATCGAAATGGCCTGGGAAGATCGTACGCCCTTCGAGGCTATTCAGGCGCAGTTCGGCTTATCAGAACAGGAAGTCATTGAACTCATGCGCCGGGAGTTGAAACCGTCGTCATGGCGGAGATGGCGCGAACGGGTGCAGGGACGATCAACCAAGCACGCAACACTGTCGGCCGTTGATGATGCCCGGTTCAAATCAGCTCAACAAAGGGGTATAGCCCTAAACAAAATAAGTAAACGCTAAATTTCCTTATTTGGCATCTGTGGTATTAAACTTACTTTTTTGCCACTTTAGCTCAGGATTAGCACTATTTGTTCTGTTATTTGAAAGAATCCAATAAGTTTAAAGAATTTTCTATTTCAAAAGATGGTAGCTTTGCACCATCCTGTAACACAGTAATAAAAGACTGCATCATTTATGTCGAGCCAAAAATTAGATCAGATAGATCGAAACGTATTAGAAATCCTCCAGGCCAACGCTAAAATCACCAACGCACAGCTCTCCAAAGAAATTGGCCTTTCGCCCGCTCCAACGCTCGAACGTGTCAAGAAACTGGAAACATCGGGTATCATTCAGAGCTACCACGCTCAACTGAACCGGGAAAAAATTGGTCTTGGCGTAACGACTTTCGTTATGGTTACGCTGGTAGGACACAAGAAAGAGACCACCATGTCGTTCGTGGGGAAGGTCAACGAAATTCCTGAAATCATTGAATGCCACCACATTACCGGCTCGGGAGATTTCCTGTTAAAAGTAATTGCGAAAGACATCTCGTCGTATCAGGGCCTGATGCTGGACGTTATCAACGAAATTGACGAAGTTGCCAGCACCCAAACGATGGTGATCATGTCGACATTCAAGGAAAGCAAAGTGCTGCCTATTCCTTGATTAAACAAAAAATGTATGATGTATGATATAGGATGTATGCCGCAGGCGAAAATACATCATACATCATACATCATACATCCCTATTCTCTCCGTTTCCGACGCTCTTCCCTTCTTGTCTTCTTGGCGTCGTCAATTGCTTTTTTAGCTTCCTTATACTGACTGGATTTCTTTTCTGCCTTATCCAGTACCTCTTTAAAGTAAGTTTGCGCGAGATCGTAGTTCTTCTCGTCGTTGGCAATCTTCGCCAGCCCCATCACAGAGGATAGATAATAGCCCGCGTTCGTCGAGTTCGTTTGTTTGGCGTAGTCAATCGCTTTTTGATAATAGATCTTTGCCGCCGACAGGTTTTTGTAAAACAGGTGGTTGACGTACGCAACAATATAAGCTGCCGTCCGACCGCTTACGCCTTCGTAACCCGCCTGCGTACGGTCAACCTTTTCCAGAATATCTTTAGAGATCCGCTCGGCATCGGCCAGCCGCCCCGTCACAAACGCCGACCGGGCATAATAACGCTCGAAAAAGGGATTGTCAGGATACTGCTCATACATGTACTTCGACATGTCGTATGCTTTATCGTACTGATTCTCCATGCTGTAGATCTGTACCAGAAAGTAGCGGGCTTCCACGCGGGTGTAAAACGCCGAATTAGCCGTTTTTTCCAGTTCTTTTATCCCGTTTGCTTTATTGCCTTTCGGGAAGAACATGAGGATGGGCTTCAGGATCGGGTAATTTTCCGGAATCCATTGGGCGTAGTAGTTGTACATACCGTCGCCAAAGAGCAGTTCAGGGCTGAAATCGGCGTTGCCTTTACACTTATCGAAGTACTTCAGGGCGTTTTTACCGGCAATGGTGGCTTTCGCCCACTTCTTGCGCTCGGAGTATAAACGACCCTTGAACGCATAGGCAGCGGCCAGAAAAAACGAAGGCTCCAGCTTGTTGTCGCTCTCATCATACAGTTTTTCAGCCATCGTAATGGTCGAATCCATGTACGCCAGACAGGATGTGTCATAGTCCGTTACGTCGGTATTGGGCACAATTTTCCACCATTCGGCCAGACCCATCATGAAGTACGGCATGGGGTGCTTCGGGTAGCGCAGCCGCAACCACCGAAACTCCTTGTCGGCCTCGTAGAACTTGTAATTATACATCAGGTTGATAGCCTCCGCCGATTCAATCTGAACGCCGGGGTGCTTCAGCAAACCATCATATTTCTTGTCAAAAGCCGACGGGTCGTAGAGTTGCGCCTGCGCCAGAACAGCCAGACCCATAAACCATACCGTCAACAATAGCTTCTTCATTCGTTAGATTTTGCGTTAATAGTATATAAACGTAAACGGGTCGCAGTCCGTTTGCCTTGGTTTATTTTTAGGCTTTTTTTTGTCCTCAACCTCAGCACGGGCGTATCTTTGACAGACCAAGACGCCGATATGATAACGATCAAAGACAAAACATTTGTCCCGTTTATTCCAGCCGATGCCATTCAACAGCGCATTCAGGAATTAGCTCAGCAAATTAATCAGGAATACGCCGACAAACAGCCGCTCATTGTGGTCGTTCTGAACGGCGCTTTTTTGTTTGCCGCCGATCTGGCCAAACACATTACGATTCCCTGCGAGATTACATTCATTCGCGTAGCTTCTTACAGCGCCACCGAATCCAGCGGCCAATTGAAGCAGATTCTGGGCCTCAACGAATCCGTAGCGGGTCGGGATTTGATCGTTGTCGAAGATATTGTCGATACCGGCCTGACCATTCATGAGGTGTGCCAGCAGCTTCAGGCCATGCAGCCTACCTCCATTGCCATTGCTACCTTGTTGTTCAAACCCAGCGCCCTGAAAGAAAAACTCGACCTGCACTACGTTGGCTTCGAGATCGAAAACCGCTTCGTACTCGGCTACGGCCTCGACTACGACGGACTGGGCCGGAATACGCAGGAGATATTTGTTCTTTTTGAGGAGTTAGAAGTGAGGAGCGAGGAGTGAGGAGTTGCTGACGCGAGTGCTGGCGCGGGCATTCGCCCGTGCCTTTTCATGAAGTCAGTATTCACTGACGCAAGCGAACCAGGACGCCGAAACGACTGACTTGCGCCAAGCACGAGTAATTAAGCCCCTAGTTGCTGTCAGAATATTGCAACCTGACTGACGCAAGCAAATGCTTGCCCAATAAGAAGGCACGAGCCTATGCTCGCGCCAGCCCTCCTAACTCCTAACTCCTAACTCCTTTATCGATCCACCTCCCCCATCACCACATCAATTGACCCGATGATGGCGACCAGATCGGCGAGCATGGCGCCTTTGCTGATTTCGCTGATGACCGATAAATTGTGAAAGCAGCACGAACGGGCTTTGCAGCGGACCGGTATATCAGACCGGCCATCCGTTCGGAAGAAGAAGCCCAACTCACCTTTGGCACTTTCGGCGCGGGCGTAGAAATCCATGGCTTTGGGGCGGATTTTCTTGGGCACAACGGCCTGCGGATCGTAATCGCGGGTGCGTTTGTGATCACCCAGGAGCTGGTCGAGACACTGTTCGATGATACGGATGGACTCGTGGCATTCCAGCACCCGAACGTTATTCCGGTCCCAGCAATCGCCCACGGTCCCCATTTTCCCTTCACCAATAGGAATATCAAAATCCAGTTCGGGATATACCGAATACCCGTCTACCCGGCGCAGGTCGTACCGCAGACCTGAGCCGCGCAGCATAGGCCCCGTACAGCCGTAGTCGATGGCGACCGGCAAGGGCAATACCCCCACATTGGCCGTTCGTTTTACAAAGATTTCGTTTTCGATAACGAGCTGCTGTAGCTCGACCAGCTTTGGCTTAAGGTAATTGACAAACTCCCGGCATCGCTCTTCAAAGCCAACCGGCAGATCGTAAAACAGCCCGCCTATCCAGATGTAGTTATACAGCATCCGGGCTCCGCTCACCCATTCGAGCAGACGCTGGATGTGCTCCCGGTCGCGCATGAGCCAGAGAAAAGGCGTGTAAGCGCCAATGTCGAGTGCATAAGTACCCACGCCCACAAAGTGCGCAGCAATCCGGTTCAGTTCGGCCACCAGCACCCGTATATATTCGGTCCGTTTAGGAATGTCATTCTGAATACCCAGCATCCGCTCCACCCCCATCACAAAGGCATGTTCGGAATTCATAGCCGCCAGGTAATCGAGCCGGTCGACAAAGGGAATCGTTTGATTGAACGGGAGATTCTGAGCGTGTTTTTCGAAGCAGCGATGCAGATAGCCCAGGTGCGGCACCACATCGACCACAATTTCCCCATTGGTGACCACTTCAAACCGCAGCACGCCGTGCGTCGACGGGTGTTGTGGCCCCATGTTCAGGATCATCTCGCCCTCCTGAAGCATATCGGGCCGGTAGACAGTCGGTTCCGATGCTTTAAAATGCCCCGGTGCGTATTCGTATTGTATTGTCTGTGTGTTCATGACTGGTACCAAACAGCCACTGGCTGTTTGCTTTTCGGGCGTCCAACAGCCAGCGGCTGTTTGGTACAACATTCCCCCAAAGGTCGAAAGCGGGTAGCCGAAAGCCAAACGTCAGCGGGCTTTTCTGAGGTCGTTCACGGAAAATCATACATTTTTTTCTAACAAGCTCTTTGTCAAGTGAAACGCATTTCGTACCTTTGCGCTCCTTATCGAGAAAACGAACTTTAGCAATGGCAAAGAAAGGCGCCAATAGAATCCAGGTTATTCTGGAATGCACCGAGCAGAAAGACAGCGGTGTTCCCGGCATGTCCCGGTACATTACTACGAAAAACCGGAAAAACACGCCGGCTCGTATCGAGCGGAAGAAGTACAATCCGTTCCTTAAGAAAGTAACGCTGCACAAAGAAATTAAATAGGTTTTAGGTTTATCGTTTTCTGTTTACGGTGGGTAGAGTCAATCTGCTGCCGCATCCGAAAACGGAAGGCCGTAAACCGTAAACTAAAAAGACAATGGCAAAAAAGGTAGTTGCAACCCTGAAAACGAAGGACAACGGCAAGGCGTTCGCCAAAATTATCAAAGCCGTTAAATCGCCTAAAACTGGCGCCTATACCTTCAAAGAAGAAATGGTCCCGGTTGACGAAGTACAGGCTGCGCTGAAAAGCTAGGCATTGAATCAGTCAGCTTCCTGCACGAAGACATTTGTCCCACAGCCTTATAGGGTTCTGTGGGACTTTTTTTTATTAAAAAACAGTTAAGCCAGATAGCGAGACAGCCAGCCATGACTGAACCGGAGAACGCTACCCGATCTGACTACTAACTGACCAATTCACTGACTTTGCCTTATGGCCCTATTTGGTTTATTCTCGAAAGAAAAGAAAGAAACGCTCGACAAAGGTCTGGAGAAAACAAAAGACAGTTTTTTTTCTAAACTCGGTCGGGCGGTGGTTGGGAAATCGACTGTCGATGAAGATGTGCTCGATGAAGTCGAAAATGTCCTTATTTCCTCTGATGTCGGTGTTGAAACAACGGTTAAAATCATTCGGCGGATCGAAGAACGGGTAGCTCGTGATAAATACGTAGGTACCGACGAACTCGACCGAATCCTGCGCGAAGAAATAGCCGCTTTACTTTCTGATAATAATACGGTTGATGTTGCCGATGATTTTTCGCTGCCCGCTGGCATAAAACCCTACGTCATTATGGTAGTGGGTGTCAACGGTGTTGGTAAAACAACGACCATCGGTAAACTGGCCGCTCAATTCCACAAGCGGGGCAAAAAAGTGGTGCTTGGCGCGGGCGATACCTTCCGGGCAGCCGCCGTCGACCAGCTCAAACTCTGGGGCGACCGCGTGGGTGTTCCGGTTATCTCGCACGGTATGAACACCGACCCTTCGGCCGTAGCATTCGATGCCGTGAAGAAGGCTACCGAAATCGGCGCCGACGTGGTTATCATCGACACCGCCGGCCGACTGCACACGAAGGTCAACCTCATGAATGAGCTGACGAAGATCAAGCGGGTCATGCAGAAGTTTACGTCCGAAGCTCCCCACGAAGTGTTGCTTGTACTCGACGGATCGACAGGCCAAAACGCCTTTATTCAGGCTACTGAATTTACGAAAGCGACGGAAGTAACGGCCCTGGCCATTACCAAACTGGATGGCACCGCTAAAGGGGGTGTCGTGATCGGCATTTCGGACCAGTTCAAGATTCCGGTCAAATACATCGGCGTGGGCGAGAAGATCGACGATTTGCAGACCTTCAACAAGATGGAGTTCGTGGATTCGTTTTTTAAGAAATGAGTGTTTCGTATGGCGGTGGCGACGGATTTGCCAACCAATTTCTGACACCAAGTCGTCTTTTCTATTGAGAAGTCAGAAAGTACGGTAAATGCATTTATGAGCGATGACCTGAGCGACCATGTATAGTAAACTAAGCCTTTTTGTATTTTAGGTGTTGTATCGGACCGCATCCTGCTGTCCAGCCGTCAGGCTAATTTTTACTACTAGTACATGCAATCTTAGCCTGACGGCTGGACAGCAGGATGCGGTCCGATACAACACCAAAGAACTATATCATAAGGCCTCAAACAACGTTATGCATAAATACGTCCTCTGTTTAGTGCTCTTTCTAAACGTTTCACTGTCCGTTTCAGCTCAGAAAGCCCCCCGGCGCAAAGCAGCTAAAGCCGTGACAAAACAAGGAATATGCGGTGTCGTTCGGGAAAAGCGCGGCAACTTCATGCCCAGCCCCGACTCGCCCCGACAAAGCCCGGATGGGTCGCCCGTGGTGCGCTATGTGCTGATTTTCCCACTGCTGAACAAAAGTCAGGTGGAGGAGGGAGAAAATGGGTTTATTAGCTCGGTGGGGAATGTAAAGCCAGTGAAGACGGTGAAGTCCGGTAAAGACGGCAAATTCTGCGTGACTCTGCCGGTTGGCCAGTACACCGTTATGGTTCGGGAGCCAAAGGGCCTCTATGCCAATCTGTTCGATGGCCAGAACAATATTTTTCCGGTCCGCGTCCAGAAGAACAAACCCGTTTCCATAACGGTCGATATTACGCACCAGGCGGTGTTTTGAACCGATGGAAACATTTTTCATTCTGTTCGTTCTTGTGTTTGTACCGGCAGGCTGGTTTCTCGTACGTGCCCTGCGATTTACGGATGAGACCGTTGGAGAAAACTCCCCTTTGTATAAAGAACGAACGTACCAGTTCTCGGCCTCGCAGTATTTTATCGGCTTCTTCAAAATACTCATGGGCATTGTTTTCATACAGGCGATTGTGCTCCCCTACGTAATTTTAAAGGAAGCCGTCGCCCATGAACCATCGCTGTTTCCCCTTGCATTGGTCTTTGCTGCGTTTATCGCTGTGCCGATTTTTTTCTTTTATGTCGACTGGCAGTACTGGACTATCACCCGCCATACACGGATTACCTTAAACCCATTTAACCCCAGCATCACCGTCGACAATCCTGATTACACCAGCTACCTCACACCCGAAAACGTCGTGCGTATCGAACATCACCTCAAAAAGACGTCGAACAGTAAAGACCCCTTGGGTAATTACGGCTATTATTTATTTTACACTAACGACGGGCAGATTATCCGGATCAACAACCTCTTTTTTGCAGACATTGAGTTTCTGGAGCGCTTTTTCTCAGTCGTACCTCATACCGCTATCCTACATCAGGTACCCTGGATTATCAACCATAACCAGGCCGGAAATCCCATAGCACCGAACTTTGCAGCTTACCCTGAGCGTTAGTGAGTACTGATGCTCTGAAACATATATCTGTTTTGAAAACCAAAGGAATACGTACCAATAAAATCAATATCGTCACGCTCGGTTGCTCGAAGAATCTGGTGGACTCGGAAGTGCTGTTTACGCAACTCAAGGGCAATGGCATGAACGTGACGCACGAATCGAAAAAAGACGATGCTAACATCGTTGTGATCAACACGTGCGGCTTTATCGACAACGCCAAGGAAGAATCCATCAACACCATTCTGCGGTATGTCGATGCCAAAGAAGCCGGTATTGTCGATAAAGTCTACGTAACGGGCTGCCTCTCCCACCGGTACAAAGACGAACTCGAAGTGGAAATGCCCACCGTCGATGCCTGGTTTGGCACCAACGAACTGCCCCGGATGCTGAAAACGCTTCGGGCCGATTACAAGCATGAACTCGTGGGCGAGCGGCTGCTCACTACGCCTGCCCATTTCGCGTATTTGAAAATTGCCGAAGGATGCGACCGTCCCTGCTCGTTTTGCGCCATTCCGCTCATGCGCGGTGGTCACGTGTCGCGGCCCATCGACGAACTCCTGACCGAAGCCCGGTCGCTGGCCCGGCGCGGCACGAAAGAACTGATTCTGATTGCGCAGGACCTGACCTATTACGGCCTCGACCTGTACAAAAAACGCAACCTCGCCGACCTCATCGACCAACTGGCCGACGTAGAAGGCATCGACTGGATTCGGTTGCAGTACGCCTATCCATCGGGCTTTCCAATGGATATACTGGATGTGATGCGCAACCGGCCCAATGTTTGTAATTACCTCGATATGCCCCTTCAAACCGGTTCGACCGAGTTGCTGAAGCTTATGCGCCGGGGTATTACGCGGGAGAAAACCGAAAGTTTGATCGAAACCATCCGGGAGAAAGTGCCGGACATCACCCTCCGCACGACCCTGATTGTTGGTCACCCCGGCGAAACGGAAGCCATGTTTCAGGAAACCTACGACTTCGTGGAACGTATGCGATTCGACCGACTGGGCGTGTTTACGTATTCGCACGAGGACGATACGCATTCCTTCACGATGCCCGACGATATTCCGGCCGACATTAAGCAGGAACGCGCCGACGAATTAATGGATCTGCAACAGGGCATTTCGCAGGAGCTGAACCAGGCCAAAATCGGCAAAACTTACAAAGTGCTGTTCGATCGAAAAGAGGGCGGTTATTTCATCGGCCGTACCGAAGCCGATTCGCCCGAAGTGGACAATGAAGTGCTCGTACCCGCCACCCAATACGTTCGACTCGGCGACTTCGCCAACGTGCGCATCGACCGGGCCGAGGAGTTTGATTTGTACGGCGAAGTTGTTTAATTACCATTCTATGAAACTGACGCCGAACGAACTACAGGTTATTCACCACTATTTGCAGGATAAGCCTGTGGTGAAAGCCTACGTGTTCGGTTCATATGCTCGTGATGAAGCTGATTCGGAAAGTGACCTGGATTTGTTAGTTGAACTGGATTATAGCCAGCCAATCGGTTTGCAATTCGTTGGTATGAAACTCGACCTTGAAGAGCAGCTTAACAAAGCCGTCGACTTAGTATCTGCGAATGGGCTGTCGCCCCGAATACGTCCCTTTATTGACCAGGATAAGAAACTGATTTATGAAAGGGCGGTTCGGTAATAAGCAACGCCTTGAGCATGCCATCGATGCCATAACTGAGATTGAAGCGTATGTGATGAACCACACATACATTCAGTTTCAGGAAAACTCAATGATGCGATTTGCCTGCATCAAACAACTAGAAATTATTGGGGAAGCCTGTAATCATGTTGATGCTTCAGTAAAAGAAACATTTCCGAAAGTAGAATGGCGTAAAGTGACAGGTTTGCGCCATATTCTTGTACACGAATATTTTGGCGTTGATCCAGTGCTCATATGGGATGTGATTACAGATGACATCCCTCAATTGAAATCATTACTAGTACATATCGTAGAGACTTTATAAACGCTATCTCATATCAACGAAAAATCCGGCAAACGTCTACCGAACCTTGCCGGATTTTTCATTGTTAAAAACCGGTAAACGCAACCCCCGCCCTCCGCATGGACTGTCAGTACCTGCCGCTGGCCTCAACCGGCCAGTTTTCTTCCCTTTTCCTTGATTACATTACCAACAAAGACAACTTAAAACCCTTTTACGGTCGCTTTCCTGACATTGCCGCCTTTGAGGGGCAGATTCATAGCAAACCATTTGATGAGGCTAACCGGCGGGTTTTGGTAGATGCCCTCGAACGTCAGTATCAGTCGCTGGCATCAAAGCCGGACGTTTCGGTGCTGCTCCAGCCCAATACCTTTACGGTTACTACGGGTCATCAGCTCAATATATTTACGGGACCGCTCTACATTATTTTCAAGCTGATCACAACGATCAATCTGGCTCGAAAGCTGAAGGAAACGTACCCCAGCTACAATTTTGTGCCGGTGTACTGGATGGCAACCGAAGATCATGACTTCGCTGAGATCAACCACTTCTCCCTGATGGGGAAAAATTACGCCTGGCAAACGGAACAGCGCGGAGCCGTTGGCCGGATGAACCCAAAGGAGCTGAAAACTCTTTTTGCCCAGATTCCCGAGAAACTGTCGCTCTTTGAGAAAGCGTATCTGAACCATGATACGCTGGCCGATGCCGCCCGGTATTATGTCAATGAGTTGTTCGGAGCCGAAGGGCTGGTTTGTCTGGATGCCGACGATGCGGCTCTAAAACGGCTCTTCGCGCCTGTCATGCGCGACGAATTGGTAAATCAAACATCCGGCGAACTGGTACAGGAACGCACCAAAGAGCTGGAAGAACTCGGCTACAAAACCATCATTTCGCCCCGCGATATTAACCTGTTTTACCTCGACGATCAGCTTCGTGAACGCATCGAGCGCAAGGAAAATGGCATGTATCAGGTGTTGCACACGAAACAGGTTTTTTCGGAGAATACACTGTTAACCCTGCTGGACGAACACCCGGAAAAATTCAGCCCGAACGTTGTGCTGCGGCCGCTCTATCAGGAAACCATACTGCCTAATCTGGCCTACATTGGCGGCCCATCCGAAGTGCCCTACTGGCTACAGTTGAAGAGCGTTTTCGAGCATTACCAAACGCCCTTCCCGATCCTGATGCCCCGGAACTTCGCGATGTATGTGCCGTCTGTCAGTGCCAAACGGATTGCCAAACTCGGCCTCACGCCCGAACAGCTTTTTCAGGATACCCTTACGCTCAAGCGGGAGTTTGTCGACAATCATACCCGCCACACACTCAAGTTCGACAACGAAAACAAGACGGTCAACAAAGCACTGGACGCCATTCTGCACAAAGCGCAAATGGTAGACCCCTCACTGGAGCGGGCCGTACTGGCCGAAACAACGCGTTTCGCCAACGCCGTAGCCCGGCTGGAAAAGAAAATGCGACGCGCCGAAGAACGTAATCAGGAAACGGGTATCCGTCAACTGCTGGCCGTCAAGAGTGAGCTTTTCCCGAACGGCGGCCTGCAGGAGCGAAACGAAAATTTTATGACCTTTTACCTGAACGACCGCCAGTTCCTGCAAAAGATGCTGTCCGTTTTCGACCCGTTCGATTACCGCATGCAGCTTTGCCTGGAATAACACCTGCTATTTTATGACGAAGTCAGCGCTACGTCAATCATTCCTCGCCCAACGCAAGGCATTGGAAGCCGATGACGTGACCCGCCTGAGTGAACGCATTGCCGATCATTTTTTTACCTACCTTGAGCAAAACGGCCTGGCCGAAACGCCCTTCACTCTTCACACATTTTTGCCCATCAAACGGCACAATGAAGTGAACACATGGGCCATCGTCGAGCCGATCTGGTTGTCATACAGCCACATACAGGTCAGTGTTCCGGTTACGGATGAATACAACCAGCAACTGCTCAATTACACCATTTTTCCCGGCACACCGCTGGTCAATAACCGGCTGGGCATTCCCGAACCAGCCATCGGAAGCCGATACGAGACAGAACCCGGCCAGATAAGCATTGTACTCGTACCTTTACTGGCTTTCGACAAAACAGGGCATCGTGTCGGGTACGGTGGTGGGTATTATGACCGGTTTCTGGCCGATGATGTACCTGACAGCCGCAAGATCGGATTATCGTTATTTGATCCGGTTGATAACATCGTTGATGTCGAACCGACTGATGTCAGACTGGATGTTTGTATTACACCTGAACACACCTATGTCTTTAATTAAGCCTAGTTAATCAAAGATTATTTACTTTTTTTAATATGAACAAGTGTTGGTTATTGTTAACTTTCTAGAAAGAACAACGACCATGAAAAAATTTCTGCTTCTCCTGCTCCTCTGCCCGCTTACTACGTGGGCACAACAAGATAGAATACCACCCCCGGTTCAGCCAGAAACCCTTAAGCCAATCGAAAGTGATCTGATCCCTTCGTATAACGGACGGTACGGCCAGCAGGTAAAAACCCAGTATATGTATGATGGTCTCGACGTTCGTCATGCCAAAGACCTGGGGCAATACATCCTGGCGTCGGGCGATCGGGATGCCATCCGTGAGTTCAAGAGCTACATCAGCAGCCGGCATACGGGGGGCTGGCTAATTGCGGGGGGCGTTACATGGGCAATTATTGGTGCCATCGTTATGGGGTCGAACGGGCCGGGAAGCGACGGGAAATTTACGACGCAACAGCCCTACTATTGCCCCACTGGCTATGCCTGTGGGGGTACAGGTATATCGGGTACGGTATATGGCGGGCAGATTGCCGGTTACCAAACTGTAACCGATATGAACCGGCAAAATATGCATGCCAAGGGGGGTGTCTTTATGCTGGGCGGTGCTATTCTGGCTGGTATTGGCTGGGGCTTGACTATGCCGGGGGCGCATCTTCGTCGGTCGGTTCAGTTGTATAATCGGTCGCTCAAACAACAGGGCATTTCCTGGCGGGTCACCCCTTACTCGTCCGGGTCCAACTCAGGCATTGGCCTGATTGGACGATTCTAATTTTTTTAGAATATAATTCCTGACCGTCAAAGTTTTACCCTATTTTTGCACTCCAATTAACCTATAGGGGTTGGTTAGTGCCAATATCCCTGATTTATTAACCAATAAAAGCGGATTCTTCCGGCCATTGGCCAAACAGGCAGGCCCGGACCTCCGCATAAACACAATGAAAATCGCAGTCGTTGGAGCTACTGGCTTAGTCGGTAGCGAAATCCTGAAGGTGCTCGCAGAACGCAACTTCCCCGTGTCAGAACTCATACCCGTCGCTTCCGAGCGGTCGGTTGGTAAACAGATCGAGTTCAAGGGTAAACAGTACACGGTCGTAAGTTTTGATGATGCGATTGCGGCCAAACCAGCCATTGCAATTTTTTCGGCCGGTGGCGGCACGTCGCTTTCGCTGGCACCAAAATTTGCCGAAGCGGGTATTACTGTCGTCGATAACTCATCGGCCTGGCGCATGGACCCAACCAAAAAACTGGTTGTGCCCGAAATCAATGCCAATACACTTACCCCCGAAGACAAGATCATTGCCAACCCCAACTGCTCGACGATTCAGATGGTTGTGGCACTGAAACCCCTGCACGACCGCTTCAAGATCAAGCGCGTGGTGGTCTCGACCTACCAGTCGGTAACGGGAACGGGCAAAGCCGCCGTCGATCAGCTATTTGCCGAGCGTACCGGTCAGGAAGGTGTTGCGAAAGTATACCCGCACCCCATCGACCTGAACGTGCTGCCTCACATCGACGTCTTCCTCGACAATGGCTACACCAAAGAAGAGATGAAGATGGTGAACGAGACCAAGAAGATCATGGGCGACGATTCGATTCAGGTAACCGCCACCACGGTTCGGATCCCAACCATCGGCGGTCACTCGGAAGCCGTAAACGTCGAGTTCGAACAGGAGTTCGAGCTTAGCGAAGTGATCGACCTGCTAACCAATGCCGAAGGCGTTATCGTGCAGGATGATCCGGCCAATAAAATTTACCCGATGCCCTTAACGGCTCACGGAAAAGACGAAGTGTTCGTGGGTCGTATCCGTCGGGATGAGAGCCAGCCAAAAACGCTGAACATGTGGATTGTGGCCGATAACCTGCGCAAAGGAGCCGCCACCAATGCCGTTCAGATCGCCGAATATCTAATGAAGCATAATCTGGTTGAAAGCGAAGAAGTCGCTGCGTAACCATTCCTCCAGACTATTTACCTAAAGTCCCGTTTGGCTTACTGCCGAACGGGACTTTTTGCGTAGATTGACATGAGCAAAGCTTAAACAAGCAATCATAAATTCATCAGTAAACTACCCCACCCCAACCCCTCCCCTTATGTCAAGGGGAGGGGCTCCGACCAGTCACTTTTTAGCCCGGCAGCGGCCGACCGTCTCCCCTTATGTCAAGGGGAGGGACTGGGGTAGGGTAGTTTACAGCAGTACCATAAGTCCCTTATTAACACACGTCTCCATGACACCCGTTATCCAACTCCAGAATATCGTTAAATCTTATGGATCGACCCCTGTGCTGAAAGGCATTGATCTGACAGTATCTTCCGGTCAGATTGTGGGCTATATTGGGCCTAACGGAGCCGGAAAGTCAACGACGATCAAAATCCTGATCGGTATGCTACCCGACTTTACCGGCGAAGCGACGGTACTGGGCATGGATGTAAAAACGCAGTCCCTCGACATCAAACGCCGGATTGGCTATGTTCCGGAGAACGCGGCTTTGTACGACACACTGACGCCCATGGAGTACCTGCAGTTTATTGGGCAGCTGTATGATCTGGACACGTCTCACATTGAACGAAAAGCCCTCGAACTGCTCCGGCTGTTTCAACTCAGCGACTATGCCAACGCCCGCATGACGACCTTCTCGAAAGGCATGCGCCAAAAGGTTCTGCTCATTTCGGGACTGCTGCACAATCCCGACGTTATTTTTCTGGATGAGCCGCTGTCGGGTCTGGATGCCAACGCCGTGGTGCTGGTGAAAGAGATCATGCGCCAGCTGGCGAACAGCGGCAAAACGATCTTCTACAGCTCGCACATTATGGACGTGGTGGAGAAGATCTCGGACCGGATCATTATTATCAACCAGGGACAGATCATTGCCGATGGCACGTTTGCCGAATTGCAGCACCAGCGTCCCGAATCGCTCGAACAACTGTTTGCTCAACTTACGGGCAGCGATGGACAAACGGGCGTTGCCGAAGAATTTATTCAGGCCCTCAATAAGTAATCCGGTATGACAAGCCTTATTCTCTGGCTCCTCGATCGGGCCAAACCGTTATTTAAATTGCTGGGGGCCGATTATAACCAGTTGCGGGCCATTGTGCAGGTAAAGCTCATGATGGACAACCGCCGGAGCATCGTGAGCATGGGTCGTTATGGCAAACCATCGGCTGAAAGTAACAGCAACTTCACCCGAATTCTGCTCATTTACACCGTTGTTGGTGGTATCATCAGCTTGAGCATGCTGGCTACGCCCGATCAGGACCGACTGTTCTTCCCGCTTACACTCCAGTTTTCCTACATCATGGCCCTGTGTGCCATGACGCTCATCTCCGACTTCTCGTCGGTCATCATGGACTCGTCCGACAACCAGATTATTCTGCCTCGGCCCGTAGGCAACCGGACGCTGTGGCTGGCGCGGGTCGTGCACATCACCAGCTATTTATTTGGCATCGCCCTGTCGCTGTCGGTGGGTGGTATTCTGGTTATTGCGTACCGGTTCGGGCCGCTGGCGGGACTGACATTTCTGGCTATGAGTCTGCTGTCGGCGGTGCTGATGGTTTTTCTGACCAACCTGTTTTATCTGGCCCTGATGCGTTTCATTAGCGAAGAGAAACTGCGCGAGGTGATCAACTACTTCCAGATTGTGATGGCGGTGCTGTTCTACGGCGGCTATCAGTTGTTACCGCGCCTGGTCGACTCGCAGCACGTACTCACCCAGGCTGTTGCCCATCAATGGTGGCATTACTTCATCCCGCCTATGTGGATGGCGGCTACCGTCGACATTTTCATTCAGCCTGTTCTGGACTCGACCCATCTGGTGTTCGCGCTACTGGCACTGGTTATCCCCTTTGGCGGGGTATGGTTCATGAACCGGTTCCTGACCGCTGATTTTACCCAACGGTTGAGTGGTATCGACAGTGAAAACCGGCCCGAGCCATCGGCCACCGCCACGAGCAGCACACCGTCGGGCCAAACTACGTTACTCGACTTAACTTCGGGATGGTTTACGACCAATCCACTCGAACGGGCCGCCTTTGGTTTTACCTGGCGGGTTACCGGCCGCGACCGTAAGTTCAAGCTCAAAACCTATCCACAACTCGGTTTCGGGCTGGCTTATGTGGTCGCCATGTCTTTACAAAGCCGAAGTTTGGGCGGCAGTGGCTTTTTCTATCTGTTTGCGCTGTATTTCGCCGGGCTGTATGTCATGGTAGCACAGTATCAACTGGGTATTTCGGATAATTACAAAGCTTCCTGGATTTATGGCAGCGCCCCCATTCAGGCACCGGGCGATGTGCTTTCCGGCTCATTAAAAGCGCTGATCGTTAAACTGCTGCTTCCGTTTTATGCGGTGCTGGCAGGATATATTCTGTACCGATACGGTCTTGATAAGATCAGCGACGTACTGCTGGCTTTCAGTAATTCGCTGGTGATGCTGCTTTGTACTGCCCTGTTCTCCACCCGCTTCATGCCGTTTTCGGTGGCCCCGGATGCGCTGAAGCAGAACAATACGGCCCGTGGCTTATTGACCAGTATCATTCTGGCCCTTGTTGGTTTCTCGCATTATGGTTTAACGATGTTACCCTATGGCACCTGGATCGCCCTGCCCTTATCTTTAGCTATGGTCTGGATACTTCTACGGCAATACAAAAAAACGGAATGGGGTAAGATCGAGATGGGATAAACAACAAAAAAGGGAAGGAATCACAAGCGGATTACCCTTCATTTTCCGCATATTTTTCCAAAAGTTGATCAGACAACAGCTTCAGAAAAAGAACCCATCAATCGCTATTTGATGAATCAGGGCATTTTACCTAATTTTGACTGGTTTTCTGCCATCTCATCCATGAGCCTATTTAAGCCGGATGAGTAACCAAACGCAATCAACGCACTCATTATGAGAGAAATACAATTCCGTGAAGCCCTCCGGGAGGCCATGACGGAAGAAATGCGCCGGGATCCGAAAGTCTATTTGATGGGCGAAGAAGTCGCTGAATACAACGGAGCCTACAAAGTCAGTCAGGGAATGCTGGACGAATTTGGACCGGAGCGGGTTATTGATACCCCGATCGCCGAGCTGGGTTTTGCCGGTATCGGCGTTGGTTCAGCCATCAACGGACTACGGCCAATTATTGAGTTCATGACCTTCAACTTCTCGCTCGTTGCGATTGACCAGGTCATTAACTCGGCAGCTAAAGTGATGTCGATGTCGGGCGGACAGTATTCCTGCCCCATCGTATTTCGCGGCCCAACGGGTAATGCCGGGATGCTGTCGTCGCAGCACTCGCAGAACTTCGAGAACTGGTTTGCCAACACCTCGGGCCTGAAAGTTGTCGTACCGTCCAATCCGTACGATGCCAAAGGACTGCTGAAATCCTGTATCCGCGACAATGACCCCGTTATTTTCATGGAGTCGGAGTTGATGTATGGTGACAAAGGTCAGGTACCGGAAGAAGAATACCTGATTCCAATTGGCTTAGCAAATGTGGTACGGGAAGGTAACGACGTGACGATCGTTTCGTTCGGCAAGATCATGAAAGTGGCCCTCGCTGCCGCAGATGAACTGGCGAAGAACGGTATTTCGGCGGAGGTTATTGACCTGCGCTCGGTTCGTCCGATCGACTACGCAACGATTATCAACTCGGTGAAGAAAACGAACCGCTGTGTGATCGTTGAAGAAGCCTGGCCATTAGCCGCTATTTCGTCGGAGTTGACCTACAACATTCAACGGAATGCCTTCGATTATCTGGATGCTCCAGTGGTTCGGGTCAACAGCATGGACTTACCCCTGCCGTATGCCCCTACCCTGATCGAAGCGATTTTGCCAAACGTAAAACGCACGCTGCAAGCGGTAGAAACCGTGATGTACAAAAAGTAAGCGATATAACCCTTACCTGGAAAAGCGTCGGCCTGTTGGTTCGACGCTTTTTTTGTAGCCTACCGTGTGAATTGAACGCTCATGAACAAAAAAGCCCGGCTGTTGTAAAACGGCCGGGCTATCTGTTTGATGCAATTATAGGTAAAACCACGAATGGATAGAAATAGTTTAGGCACTGAAAAATAGTTGCATAGTTTTTCGTATTATTGATGCATATGAATGAATTGTCAGAAAACACGTCGAAAGGGCCAGTAATCAGGCTAACCGGCCGCATAATTTATGAAGTGACGGTTCAGCATGTTGGCTCCTTAACGGCTTTACGACAACGGGAGCCTACCGTCATTTTTTTCTCGAATCTTCGCAAAGCGGTCGATGCCATTTCGGCCGAACTGGCCCTGAACAACTGGCCACCCAAAGTCAACTACACAGCCGTGTACAGGGGGGTAAAGCAGCGGGGTTTTTACAGTAGTGATTTTAACGTGGCTGGTGCACGGGTCTTCCGACTCAAAGTCGTTCCCCGTGTACTAAACCCGGCCTTACCCCGATTGGGGATTGACGAGAATCCGGAAAAGTGAAGTAGAAATTAAGCAAATTTAGTTGAACACAGCGGCACGGAGAGCACAGCGATTAAATCCCTGAAAGGATGCCTATAAATCGCTGTGCTCTCCGTATCGCTGTGTTCAACTAAATTAATATGCTTTCAAACTTAAATCCAGGCTTTTGATCTGGTGGGTCAGCGCACCGGACGAAATGAAGTCGACCCCGGTTTCGGCATAGGCTCGAAGGTTCGTTTCGTCAATGCCTCCCGACGCTTCCGTAATGAACTTGCCATTGATTAGCCGCACCATGTCGCGGATGCCTTCGGGCGAGAAATTATCGAGCAGAATCACATCGACCTGCCCTACCCGCAGCACTTCTTCCACTTCGGCCCGATTTCGCGTTTCAACTTCGATGCGCAATTGCCGACCGGTTTCGTTTAAATAGGTAACGGCTTTTGTGATGGCCGCTTCGATGCTCCCGGCATAGTCGACGTGATTGTCTTTGATGAGAATCATGTCGTACAGGCCAAAGCGGTGATTAACTGCGCCACCAATTTTGGTCGCCATTTTCTCACAGATTCGAAAGTTAGGCGTGGTTTTGCGGGTATCCAGCAATTTGGCCCGCGTGCCCTCCAGCAGGTTGACCAGTTCGCGGGTGTGCGTGGCAATACCGCTCATGCGCTGCATACAGTTCAGCACCAGCCGTTCGGCAGTCAGAATATTACGGGCGTTGCCGCTAACGGTCAGCACGATATCACCGGGTTTGATACTGGCTCCATCCTGTATGAGCACATCCACCACAAAGGTTGGGTCGACTTCGGCAAAAATGGCCTGTGCCACCTCCACACCCGCCAGAATACCGGTTTCTTTTACCAATAGACGGGCGCGTTTCTGCGCGTCAGCCGGAATAGTCGATAAAGACGTATGGTCGCCATCGCCGACATCCTCGGCAAGGGCTAACTGAATAAACTCGTGTAGATTCATGGTCGCAAGGTAGCAGATTATTCCTTTTTGACAGAACTATAGAAAACCCGGCAAGTTTAGTTTTTCTCTTTTTCAAAACTCTGTGAACTACACTTGCATTCCTCCGCAATTGGTACGAAATTTGTCATCCGCTAAGGAATAATATGAAGCAACCTCGTGTCATACAACGCCTTTCCAGTTTCGTACTGGCCACCCTGCTGCTGTTTACAGCCGTTTGGGGGCATGGCAACGTGACCCAGGCGAAGATGCCGGTAGCGCAAAAATCCGTTGCTGAACAGGCAAAGTCAGGCAAAGCTACCGAGGCTCCTGCGGCAGCTAAACTAAGTGCGGCTCAATTTGAAGCCGTAGTGACACCCGCCATTCAATTGGGCGAGTCGGGGCAGACAGCTTTCCTGTTACCCGCGCCAACACTTCTGATTCTCTTGTTGCTAAGCGTTCCTCTGCTTCGCTTCTTTACAATCCCGCATTTCTATTTCTCTTATTTCAAGCACGTATTTGGGCACCATATTGCCACTAATGCGCCCTAGTGTACCTGTTCGGACGTCATTCCTGCCTGGCTGCAGGTGTCTGAAGCAATTCTTCTATTGAGTCAACGCCCACCCCAAGCTGACTCCTTTACTTAATTACCCTAACAATTTATTATCAAATCACGGGCAGCAGCCTGTGTATTCCAATGCAAAACAGAACCGGAATTCTTATTCTGACAGGCGTTATTGCAGCTATCTGCATCTACTTTCTGTCGTTTACCTTCGTCTCGCGGAGCATCAAAGCCGATGCCGAGGCATACGCCACAACGAAAGATGGCACCGTTGACCGCAACAAAAAACAGCATTACCTGGATTCGCTCTGGAAAGAGCCCGTTTATCTGGGAAGTACCTTACAGGAAGTTACCGAGCGCGAACTAGGCCTTGGCCTTGACCTGCAGGGTGGTATGCACGTGGTGCTGGAAGTTTCCCCTGCCGACATCCTGCGCAGCCTCTCAGGCAACAACCGCGATCCAAAATTCAACCAAGCGCTGAAACAGGCCATTGAAGATCAGAAGTCAAGCACGACCAGCTTTGTCGATCTGTTTGCCAGTGCCTTCAAAAAAGTCGCGCCAGACACCAAGCTGGCTACGATCTTTGCCACCAGCGCCAACCGGAGCAAAATCAACTATCAGTCGACCGACACCGAAGTTCGGAAACTGCTGAACGACGAAGTAAACGGTGCTACAACGCGTGCCTTCCAGATCATTCAGGCGCGGGTTGACAAATTCGGGGTGGCTAACCCAAACATCCAGCGCCTGCCGGGTTCGGGCCGTATCCAGATCGAATTACCGGGTGTTGATAACCCCGAGCGTATTCGTCGCCTGCTGACCGGTGCCGCTAAACTGGAGTTTACCGAAGTCTATCGTCTAAGCGAACTGGCCCCTGCCCTTGAAGGTATGGGTGCTTATCTGCTCAGCGAAGAAACTGCTCGTAAGGCCGCTCTGAAAACGACCGCTCCAACTGCCGGAACAGCCGCCAAAGGAACATCGAGCCTGGAATCGCAGCTGGCGCAGGGTGCCAAAAAAGATTCAACGGCGAAAAATGATACCGCTACGTCGGCCGCTCAGGGTACGGCCCTCACCCAGTTGTTCCTACCCGTCGGTCAGGATCAGCTAGGTGTTTATCTGAAAGATACCGCCCGCGCCAATGCCGTTTTAAATGCACCTGAAGTGCGGGGCCTGTTCCCTGCCGATGTCGTTTTTGCCTGGGATCGCAAGACATTCAAAGCGACCGACGGCAAAGAAATTCTGTCGATCTATTTCCTGAGAAAGCCGGGTGGCCGTGCCCCCCTCGAAGGTGACGTGATTACCGAAGCCGCCAACGATTATGATGATCGGGGCCGTCCGGAAGTAACGATGAACATGAACCCCGAAGGGGCCCGTAAATGGAAAAACCTGACAGCCGCCAACGTGGGTCGCCCGGTTGCTATCCTGCTCGATAACCTCGTATATACCGCGCCAAACGTACAGAACGAAATTCCAAACGGTCGTTCGAGCATCTCGGGTAACTTCACCGTTGAAGAGACCAAAGACATGGCCAACGTGCTGAAAGCCGGTAAACTGCCTGCGCCAACCAACATCGTTGAAGAGAACGTAGTGGGTGCTACGCTGGGCTCAGAAGCCGTTAGCGCGGGTATCCTCTCGTCCATCATCGGTATTCTGCTGGTACTGGCTTTCGTCGTGTTCTACTACAACCGCGCCGGTTTCATTGCCGACATTGCGCTGATCGTCAACCTGTTCTTTCTGCTGGGCGTTATGGCCTCGCTGGGTGCCGTACTAACCATGCCGGGTATTGCCGGTATCGTACTGTCGATTGGTATGGCCGTGGATGCGAACGTACTGATTTTTGAACGGATCAAAGAAGAGCTGGAACTGGGTAAAACCTTTAAGCAGGCGGTAACGGACGGTTTCCAGAACGCCCTTTCGTCGATCATCGACTCCAACGTAACGACTTTCCTGACAGGTATCGTCCTGTTCATCTTCGGAACCGGCCTGATCCTTGGTTTCGCCACGACGCTGATCATCGGTATCCTGACATCGCTGTTCGCGGCTATTTTCATCACCCGCCTGTTGCTGGAATACTACATCCGCAATGGCAAAACGTTGTCGTTCAGCTCCACATGGGCAAAGAATCTGTTTGCCGACTCTAACTTCGATTTCGTATCGCGCCGGAAACTGTATTACACCGTGTCGTCGATTATCATTGGCTTAGGTATTATCTCAGCTATTTTCAGAGGCTTTGGCCTGGGTGTCGATTTTAAAGGTGGCCGCTCGTATGTAGTTCGTTTCGAGAAAGCAGTCAGTACCGACGATGTGCGTAACTCGCTGGAGACCGTACTGGGATCGTCGCCGGAAGTAAAAACCTATGGTGGCACGGGTATTGGTTCCAACCAGGTGAAAGTAACGACGCCGTATCTGGTCGACGATAACACACAGGGTGCAGATAAAAAAGCCGAAGCCGCCATTTACAAAGGGCTGAGCAGCATTCAGGGTAATCCCGCCAAAATTGAAAGTTCGCAGAAGGTTGGTCCAACGATTGCCAATGACTTGCTGACTTCAGCCTTGTGGTCAATTCTGCTGGCCGTGGCTGTCGTATTCGTTTACATCCTTATCCGGTTCAAGAAACTGGCCTTTGGTTACGGTGCTGTCGTGGCTATGTTCCACGATGTACTGATCATTCTGGCTATCTTCTCGATCTTCAACGGCCTGCTGCCCTTCTCGCTGGATGTTGACCAGGCGTTTGTAGGTGCCTTGCTCACGATCATGGGTTACTCCATGAACGACACTGTAGTTGTGTTTGACCGGGTGCGCGAGTACCTGGCCGAGAACAAAGGCAAGAAAGAGTCGATTGCCGTAATTATCAACAACGCCCTTAACAGTACGTTGAGCCGCACAGCCGTAACCGGTTTCTCCACGATCCTCGTGCTGCTGGTGCTGTTCTTCTTCGGTGGCGAGACCATTCGTGGTTTCTCGTTCGCTATGCTGATCGGTGTTATCGTGGGTACGTATTCGTCGCTGTTCGTCGCTACACCTATTGTGGTTGACTCGTTGACGACCGCGCAGGAGAAAGAAACGATCTCGCCAACAGTGGTAGCGGCTGATAAGAAAACCGGCTTCGATGCCATTCCAGCCGACTTTACGACCGCAGCTCCGGCAACGCCTGAGGAGTTCACGGCAAAGAAAGAAAAGAAAGACAAGAAGCCGCTGATCCGGCCTTCGCAGTCGTAATATAATGAGCGAAAGAATGAAAGAGTGAAAGAGCGAAACCTGTATAACCGTTTTCTTCGCTCTTTCACTCTTTCATTCTTTCGCTCATTATATTTCGTATATTTCGACTTCATCTTTAAGAATCTTTTCCCAAACGACGCAATCACCAAACTCTGATTCCCTTACATGGAAACCAAACTAAAGCCTGTTGATACGAGTGTCTGGCGTAAAAAGCCCCTGGCGGCTTATGAAGCCGACATGAAAAAAAGTGAACTAAAACGCGTCCTAACTCGCTGGGGATTAACCTCGCTCGGTATTGGAGCCGTTATTGGTGGCGGTATTTTTGTATTGACAGGTATTGCCGCTCACGACTGGGCTGGTCCCGCTTTGGCGTTGTCCTTTGTGCTGGCCGGTGTGGCCTGTACGTTTGCGGCCCTTTGTTATGCCGAGTTTGCCTCCATCCTGCCGGTAGAAGGCTCAGCGTATGCGTATTCATACGGTACCGTTGGTGAAATTTTCGCCTGGCTTATTGGCTGGAACCTGATTCTGGAGTATATGATGGGAGCCACCACCGTGGCCGTTAGCTGGTCCGGCTATTTTGAGAAACTCCTTCACCTGTTCGGCATCAATCCACCCCTGTGGTTAATGAACGACCCCGTTACAGCTCAGGAAAAAGCGGAGAAATTACGCGCTGCGGGCGAATCTATCCCTGATTTTTCATTTGCCTTCAACCTCCCTGCTTTCCTGATCGTACTGGTCGTTACCTACATTCTGGTTCGGGGTATTAAAGAAGCGGCCAGCACCAATAACATCATTGTGATCATCAAGGTGGCCGTGGTTATTTTCGTTATCGTGGTCGGTGCGTTTTACGTTGATACGGCTAACTGGCATCCCTTCATTCCAGAACCTGTTATCGACAGCGGAGGTCAGCAGCATTATGGTTTCAATGGTATCGTGACGGCGGCCAGTATTGTGTTCTTCGCCTACATCGGCTTCGATGCCGTTTCGACCCAAGCTGGTGAAGCCATCAACCCCAAGAAAGACGTACCCTTCGCTATCCTTGCTTCGCTCATCATCTGTACGGTCCTGTATATTCTGGTATCGCTGGTGCTGACTGGTATGGTACCGTTCAAAAGCCTGGACCTGAAGGCGCCGGTAGCGCAGGCATTTGCCGATAAAGGCTTGACGTGGGCCGTTTATATCATCACGATCGCGGCTTTGGGCGGACTAACCTCTGTGATGCTGGTGATGATGCTGGGCCAGACCCGTGTGTTCCTGGGTATGGCGAAAGATGGGCTGATTCCTCCCGGCTTGTTTGCGTCTATTCACCCCAAGTTCAAAACACCCTGGAAGAGCACGATTCTGGTGGGCCTGATCGTATCGGTCGTAGCCGCGTTGACGCCTATTGATAAGGTATCGGAGTTAACCAGTTCGGGAACACTGCTGGCGTTTGCCATGATCTGCGGAGCTGTATGGCTGCTGCGGGTTCGGGAACCCAACCTGGAACGCCCTTACCGGACGCCTATTCTGCCCGTTATCGCCACGCTAGGTATTCTGGCCAACCTGTACCTAATGTACAATTTGCGGACAGATACGAAGATATCCTTCATAGTCTGGTGCGTAATTGGCCTGATCGTTTACTTCACCTATAGTCGTAAACACAGCCACCTGAACAAACCTCAGGAAGAAGCTTAGAAAGCCTTTTTACAGTAATTAGTCACAAACGCCCTCTGATGCCAGCATTAGAGGGCGTTTTCATTAGTCTATAGACTAAACAAGTGCTATTTTGCCAACCAATGAGTGGACAGGAAATTGTTGGCTACGCATCAGCCATTGTAGTTGGGTTAGTGATCGGATTAGCCGGGGGCGGAGGCTCCATTCTGACGGTGCCCATTTTTGTGTATGTTTTTCATATTCCAACAATCCTGGCCACTACCTACTCGCTGTTCGTTGTCGGCACCACCTCACTGGTTGGTTCTGTCAATCACATCTGGCATAAGCGTGTTGACTTGCGGGTAACGCTGGCCTTCGCACTGCCGTCGTTCATTTCGGTCTACTTAAGTCGCCGGTATCTAGTGCCCGCCCTCCCCGACCCACTGTTCCAGTTTGAGCGGTTCGTACTCGCCAAAAGTGAAGCCATTCTCTATTTCTTTGCGTTTGTCATGATCATAGCCGCCCGCGCCATGCTTCGCAACGAGCGCCCGGAGGAAGGAGAAGCCGCGGACGGACGCCCCCGCTATGGCAGCCTGGCCCTCGACGGCCTGGCGGTGGGTTTGCTCACAGGGACCATTGGTGCTGGCGGTGGATTTCTGATCGTGCCCATGCTGGTGCTGCTGGCAGGCTTACCCGTGAACCGGGCGGTGGCGACATCCGTGTTGATCATTGCCGTTAATTCCTTTGTTGGTTTTATGGGCGATCTCCAACACACACAGCTAAACTGGAATTTTCTGTTGCCCTTTACGGGTTTATCCATTATCGGCATTTTCGCAGGCATGTATCTAGCCCGATTTATAGCCCCCGACAAGCTCAGAAAAGGGTTTGGCTGGTTTGTATTGGTCGTGGCGATCTACATGCTCATCCGGGAGCTGATGTAAGCGTAACGCGGGTAGAAACCGCGATCATAAATTTAAAAGTGGATTTCTACGGCTTCGGCCGACCATCTGCCTTACACGATGATCATCGAACAACTCTATACAGGCTGTTTAGCGCAGGGAGCGTATTATATTGAAAGTAATGGCGAAGCGGCCATTATTGATCCTCTTCGCGAAACATCACCTTATATCCGCAAAGCCGAGAAAGCCGGATCGACAATCAAGTACGTTTTCGAGACGCATTTTCACGCTGATTTTGTGTCAGGACACATTGATCTGGCCCAAAAAACGGGAGCAACGATTGTCTATGGCCCACACGCCAATACACGCTTCGAAGCGTATCATGCCCAGGATGGCGAAACGTTCGCGCTGGGAAATGTGACCATAAAAGTACTGCATACGCCCGGCCACACGCAGGAGTCCACGACGTACCTGCTCATCGACGAAACGGGAAAGGAACACGCAATCTTTACCGGCGACACGCTGTTCATTGGCGATGTAGGCCGACCCGATCTCGCCATCAAAGGGGAACTGACCGAACGCGATTTGGCCGGCATGTTGTACGACAGCCTCCAGACGAAAATTATGCCTTTAGCCGATGACGTGATCGTGTACCCGGCGCATGGTGCCGGTTCGGCCTGTGGGAAGAACATGAGTAAAGAGACAACCGATTTGCTTGGTAATCAGAAACGATTCAATTATGCCCTGCGGGCCAAATCGAAGGAAGAGTTTATTGAGAAAGTACTCGATGGCCTGACAACGCCCCCCGCTTACTTTGCCGAAAACGCCCGCCTTAACAAAGAGGGTTACGAACCCATTGATCGCGTTATGAAGCGGGGCAGTCAGGCACTTTCGCCCGACATCTTTGAGTTTGCCGTCAACGAAACCAGTGCCCTGATTCTGGATGTGCGGGATGCCGACGATTTTGCCAAAGGCTTCATTCCGAACGCCATCAACATTGGCCTGAATGGGCAATTTGCGCCCTGGGTAGGTGCGTTGATCCCCGAACTAACGCAGCCCATTGCGCTGGTCGCACCCGAAGGCAAAGAAACCGAAACTGTTTTGCGACTGGCCCGCGTTGGCTACGATCATTGCATTGGCTTTCTGGCCGGTGGTTTTTCAGCCTGGGCAGCGGCCGGGAAAGAAGTCGATACGGTGGCGTCTATTTCGGCCGAAGAGTTCGCCAGCCGCTGGCAGCAGAACCCGGCTATTCCGATTGTCGATGTGCGAAAACCAACTGAGTTTACAGGAGAACACGTTGAAGGAGCCGAAAACCTGTCACTGGATGATCTCAACGATCACATGACCGAAATTAGTCGTGACGAGCCCGTATATGTTCACTGCGCCGGTGGGTATCGGTCGATGGTAGCCAACTCTATTCTGAAAGCGCGGGGATTTGATAATGTAGTGAATGTAGAGGGCGGCATAGCAGCCATAAAAAAAACGGGCGTACCGATTGTAGCCGACACACCCGCTGCCCATTAAGAAGAGTTTGATCGAACAAGTCGAAGGCCGTGCTAGACGTTAACGTATGGCACGGCCTTCGACTTGTTGGATGGCTTTATCGCTTTGTACCGCTGCGATGGACCCTATGATTCGGAATAGGAGCCAGTTATTTTTAATGTCTGTCAAGCCGTACGGCGGTACTATCCGTGGCACGCGAGCTCACAAAAATTAATTTATGTAACTCTGTTAATTCATCCCCTCCCAAAATTCAGCTATTCACTACACCCAGTCCGTCATTCACTGCTTATTTTCAGCAGTGCATTTCAACTCAGCATACTTTTGATTCAAAACAAACCACCTCTATCCACATTTTAATAGCCTCACATCTCAATGCCCCCGCTTCTCTACTTTCATCCGATCACTTAGCGGCTTTTTCGTCCGCTAAGCTTACCACACAAAACTAAACACACGCCTAACCAACAGCTTAAAGCTGATACACGGGCATGTCCAGTGAAGAATTTATAAAATATGCACATATGAGAAATATCATGTTATCCACACTCACAATCCTACTAGCCTCCGCAGCCTACGCCCAGAACTACGTCAGCATCACCCAAAACGGTGGGGGCAACAACTCGGCATCCGTCACCCAGTCGGGGGAGGGCAACAGCGTCAGCATCAGCCAGACGGGGGGTGCGACTACGGATGACCCTAAGCCCGGCAACCGGGTAAGCCTGCGGGTGCCCCGTGGCACCCGAACCACGATCAACCAGCAGAACGTCGGCCCTAACTCGGTCGAGATTTCCCAGGAGGGCCAGGCTACGGCGACAATCACCCAATCGTCCCAAACGGGTGAGAACGCCATCCACACGCTCCCTGTCCTCCCCGACCATCGAGGTAAAACACGGCCGTCAAAAAGCTGGAAACGGCAGTAACGCAGGCGTCATAACCACGTAGTTCGATTAACTAACCCAATGAAAAAAGTACTCCTTACCGGCACGGCCCTGATAGCCTTTGCCGCAGCTGGTTTCGCCCAGACCAACCAGGCTGGCAGGCGATGACTACCGCGTCGTCGGTAGTACCAACAACGGCCGCAAGGCTCTCGACCTTTACCGGTCGAACACCGTCGAGGCAGTCCTGTGCGACGTCGTCATCAATAAGGAATAAGACGGCAGCACCGGAAACAACGCCTGCTTGATACGGAGCAGCGGGGATACGGTTGCTTCTTACCAGGGGCGTTTAGCTGAGCAGCCGGTGTTACTCGCTGTCGACTCAGGCAAATAAGTAAGCCGCGGGCTGTCAATGAGTCGACGCCCACAGGGAATAGATATGTTCCCGAACGACGATTCGTGTGCCTGGCCTGCCCAACCGGGTTCAGGCCGATTTACCCGAATCTACCCACCGCAGCTCACCAGGCAACGCTGAGTAACGCACGTACAACAAAGTGAAAACGCTCGCTGGCCAGGAGCTGATCACCCGACGGAAACGCTCTTACGATACAGAAAGGCGCATCGAACGCCAAAAGACCTTACGTTTCAATTCATCCTTTTTATTTTTATAATCCAAAACCATGAAAAAAGTAATTCTTTCTCTTGCTGCTGCATGTGCCATCACCACTGCTTTTGCCCAAAACCAAGCTACCCTCGATCAATCTGGAAATAGCCAACAGGCAACAATAAAACAAGCTGGCCAAAACCAGGCCTTAATTAGACAAAACAACGGTTCGTCTGGAACGGGTAGTAACAGCCTGATCTCCAGCCAGGCAGGATTCGGCAATTACCTGCAGTCTACGCAGTCCGGAACAACGAACTCGGCCAACTTTGCTCAGAAAGTACAGGGAAGTTCGTACGCTTACTCGACGCAAACGGGGACGTCAAATAAGATCACGTCTGAACAGGCTAGTTACAGCGGGTCGGCGGCTACGGCGTACTTCACCCAAAGCGGTACTAGCAACGAGGCAACACTCATCCAGGCCGACAACGTTAGCGGTCAGGGAGGCACCTATGCTACATTTACTCAATCCGGTGACAAAAATATAGCCTCTATTAAGCAGGGCGATGCGACTACTGGCGATGGGAACACGGCGACCATTACCCAGAAAGGCAATTTGAATACTGCTAAGCTTGAGCAGACAGGTGTTCTGCATATCGCTGATCTCTCTCAAGTTGGCAACAACAACGTAATTAAAGGGTTGAGTGGCGACATCGCTATACAGAGCGGTATATCTAATAGCCTCATAATTAACCAGAACAGCAATTTTAACACGGCTTCGGTTGGTCAGAGTGGCACAGGAAACACGGGTAATATCCAGCAGGGCAACTAATCCCTGGTTCGCCTGGGCGGATCAAGCTTACAATGGTACCAACAAGCCGTCCTTACAGCAGGGCGGCTTGTTCCTGTTCTATTTAAAAAATATAGTGTTGGCTTCTTCTTTACCGATACGGCATGGATTTGGTTGCAAGCGGAAGGAGACAGCCAGGGTAGTCAATTGTAGTCCGGTAAGCTGAAGGAACAATTTATGCGTTAGGTCAGTCCGGCACCTTCGGCGTAATTGATCACCCTTACCAACCCCAGAGAGAGCCGGAGCTTACCCGCACGACCGTTTCTTTTAACAGACCTTGATCCGCTAATCAGGAGTCTTATACATTTTCTCACCTGGTTGCACGGCTGAATCTCAAAATACGCTCCCCATTGAGACTTAGGATCTTTACTGTGCCTGTTCCTTAACTTGGGCCTCTTATAGGTAGTTTACAAACCACAGAATCACGAAAACCTGGCTTATCTGACCATCCAGCTAAAAGGTGAATGGTCAGATAAACCAGGTTTTCGTGATCAGTTGCCGGTTCCGGCATCGGTTCTTCGGGAAGAAACCCATCCGAAAACAGGCTTTCGATTCACCCGGACCGATTGAGTACCCCAACCCCGTGTCAGCTGGAAAATCGGCCGGTGCGGGCGGGTTGACGAAGAGCAAGGGTTGCAAAGGCTTAGTTCAGAGCCACCAACCGGTCCGATGTTGCCACCGGCTGGCTCGAGATCGTAACGGAGCGGGTGGTGACGTCTCTGCCATTGGAAATGACCACCTGATAGGCGCCATCGGACAGCTCACTCAGATCAAGCCGCAGACGGGCAGATGTTTGTTGCTTCCCGATTTGTTGATCAAAAAGGACGTCCCCTTTCTGATTCACCAGGCGAACGGTTAGCGCCCCGCCGGTTTGTTTATCGAGGGCAATTTGAAGCTTGCCTTCGGTCGTAGTATAGATACCCGTTTGGTAAGTGGCCACCTGGGTGGGTTTACGAGCGGGTTGGTTTTCGGCCTGGGTAGCCGAGGAGGTGGTTACCGTTAAAGAAGCCGCCAGAAGCAGGGTGGTGAGGAGCGTTTTCATGAGCGATCAAGTTTGGTTGTTTTTATCCGTTTTGGATGAATCAAAGGTCGCTCCGAGGCTCAGAATAGGCTGTCACAAATGAGTCAACTACTGGTAGTTTTGTGCCATGCCTAGTTTACTGATGGTGTTTGACAATCGTTAAAAAGGAATCGTCTCAAAATGGCTCCCAAATGAGACGAAGGAGCGGATTGGGAGATAAACACCATCCGTCGCATACGCTCTTCAATTGTCATCATTTTGTTAATTAAAAGCATGTATACGCTGTTGGGTCTTACCTTCTGGCTCTGGGTAGCTCAACATACAGGCATAAGTGTATGTCGGGTTAAGAATTTGTGGGGCGGAGCGACTCAGGTAATTTCATCGCCCCACGCGCGCAATAGCAAGCGTACTTTTCCAGCCTGTAGGGTCTTTTTGACCTGGATACCGGTGATTGCCAAAAGGAAAGTGATCCCCGCTTTTGCCCGGGCGCATGAAAGGGCTACCTGTGCTGTAGAAAGATCAGGTTACCAGGAGAAAGAAAAAAGCCGAACGGTTAAAGGCCAATTCATGAATTAGGCCACACACCACGGATCCGCACTCATCAAGGTTCGGTCATTGACATTTCGGGCCAGTGGCCGGACCTTGATAAGTGCGAAACTGCCTACTTGAAGGCATTGCGGAGTTGAGTAGCGGCTAACTCCTGGGCCTGTTGAGCCTGAGGAACAATTGCGTACATACCAAAGAACTCGTGCGTCGCCCCGATAAACAACTGATACGTCACCGTCACGCCCGAAGCCTGTAACTTATCCCGCAGCTGCATGCCCTCGCTTTGCAAGGGGTCGATCTCAGCTCCAATGATGGTGGTTGGAGGCAAGCCCGTCAGATTAGCCACATCTACCAGCGAGATCAGGGGGCTGTCTCCATCGGCCGGTGAGTTAAAGTAGTTCGCCGTGAAGTACTCAACCAAAGGCCGGTTCAGGGGTTTGGCATTGGCATACTGATTATAGGAAGGCGTATTGAGGTCATTGTTCGCCACGGGAAACACCGACAAAATGTGCACCGGTAAACCCACACCCTGATCACGGGCCATCATGGCCACGGTTATGGCCATATTCCCCCCCGCACTTTCGCCCGCTACGGCCACCTTGTCGGGATTGCCGTTCAGGCTGGCCGCGTTGGCCTTTACCCACTGATAAGCGGCAAAGGCATCGTTGTGGGCAGTGGGAAATTTATTCTCAGGGGCCAGCCGGTAATCGACCGAAACAACCACGGCCCCTGTCTCCTCGGCCAGCGCTAAGGTAGAGTATTCATACACCTCAGGGCTGGCGATCACCCAGCCGCCCCCGTGGTAGTAAACAATGACGGGTAGCGGCCCCGTGGCATTTTTAGGGGTGTAAACCACGATCCGAATGGGGGTTCCGCCCGCTCCCGGAATCATCTGCTGACTAATAGTCACATTAGCTGTTGGCCGGGCAATGTTATTTTTATCCAACAACGAATTAACTGCATCCTTAAAGGAGGGCTGCTGACGGGCCTGTTGGGGCGTAAGCTCATTGAGCGGGGTGGGAGCCAGCCGGCCCAGCTCTTCGATGACCGCCTGCATTGGGGGTGTAATGGTGGGTGCCCAGTCAGGTTTGGGACCGGTCGGCTGAATCGTCTGACCAGGTTGAGGAATGCGGTGATCCTGGCAGGCAGTGAGGGTCAACATGAGCAGGCCAGCCCCTACGAGTGGCAAGCTCAGGGAAGAAAATAGATTATTTTTCATGAACGTTAATTGATTTGTTATCAAAACCCGAGGAAGGGGAAAGAGTTACTATTTTAGTATTTTTTTAGTAACTGGCTAGCTCGAATGCTACGGATGGCGTTGGACAGCGATTAAAAATCACTGTCTCACAATTCGCTCCAGCTTGAAACGATAAGGCATTCATGTATATACTTCGAATCAACCTGGTAATATCCCAGCGAAGCGATCCATCAGCCTGTATCACCACAACTATTGACCGGCAAAGTTCATCATTAGGATTAATAGCCCAAGAAGTTCTAAGGATTGAATCGGTCAACGGTAGTTTCCGCGACGAGTGTCTGAAAACGCACTGGTTCTTATCCTTAGAAGATGTTCGAGATAAGTTCGAACATTGGCGGCAGGAGTACAACAACTTCCGACCTAACAGCTGGCTGGGTGGATTGACACCGGATGAAGTTGAAAAGGGAAGGTAAAACAAACAAATGAAGGTCCGACCCTAAATCTTTGCCCGGTACGCTTTTCGGGGGGACCTCAAGGCGGCTCAATGATGAGTCAAAACTGGCTCACCGAAGGCAGAAAACAAGGTCTTATTCAAATTGCCCTTTTCTGACAAAACCAGTTCATTACAAAGATTTGAGCGGCTGACCGTCCAGTGTAAAAAGAAGGTTTACTTACTTTAGAACGTATAGTTTTTGAACCTATTCCTCTAATTCATGTTGATACAACAATTAAGTGGAGCCAATGTATGGTGCTCAGTACAAAGCAATTACTGAAACCGACTCTCGTAGTTAGTTGAAAGCTGATAGATAGATTTCATTCCACAGACTATTCAAGATAGCAACTTATTATCATTAGGCGAATGAACGCCTAACGAGGTTACGACATGGCTTTATTCGTGCGCTCTAAAGCCAGAATTAATACCTGAAGCAGAGATTTTTGACACCTATTCTCTCTCACTATGAATATTAATAAAGAGTATTGCCTGACTGTCTCACCTGGCAAAGTTGCTCGCGTGCTATTCCTGATTGCCTTATCATTGACGGGCCTGAGTTTACTAGGTGCTTACATAGAGTTGCACCAGAACTATGAGGCAATGCATCGATACATTCATCACCTGGTCGAAAAAATGAACGTAGACGGGGAGCTAAGTGTGCCTGCTTTTTATAGTGTCATTTTATTGCTCATCGCCAGTTGTTTAGCCTGGTTCATAGGTTACCATCAAAAATCGACTGTATCGCTTCCGAATTGTTGGTCACTGCTCGCGTTTGTCTTCTTACTACTGGCCATGGATGAAGGAATTGGTTTTCATGAGTATTTAAATGGAAATACATTGAAGCCTTTTCGTTCAATGAGCAGGTATCTTCACTGGACATGGGTTATTCCTTATGCGCTGTTTGTGGTGATATTCTTTTTCCTGTATGTACCATTTTTACGGTCGCTTCCTTCCAGAATAGCGGGTCTGATGATTGTGTCGGGCGCAATTTATGTGGTTGGTGCCATTGGGGTTGAAATGATGGGCGCTGGATTTTATACCCTTGAGGGGCAAATGAGCATTGAGTATAAACTATCGACTCATCTGGAAGAAATGATGGAGATGACCGGCCTAATCGTTTTCATATATGCACTAACAGAGTATATACAGAATCATTGGAATATTGCTGTTCAGCGTAAGGGCCATTAAAGTAGTTACACAGTTATTTCCACCAGGGTTGCCATAGTGGGTTCATATGGCTTGGAGATCAGCATCGGCCAGTTAGTTATCAGCCATCTTGATAAACTCCTATGCTACCTACGGATGGCGTTGGACAGATATTAAAAATCACTGCCTCACAATTCGCTTCCTGTTTTGAGCCAAATCTGTCTCTGGTAAATTGGTTTTATGAAAAAGGGTCGGCAACATAGAGTAGCCGACCCTTTTTCATAAAACAGTGAGAAAAACAATCCTTTCAGCCAAGCCGGGTAAACCCTTCGTCAGGGGTCTCCACCTGGTTCACTAGTTGTTAGGCGGAGTCGTGCCCGTCGAGGAGGACGAAGAACTACTGCCCTGACTGCCACTCATACTTTTTGATCGGCGGCCGCTACGACCTTGGGTTGAGCCTTGAGTGTTTGCACTGCCATTGCCAGTTGTCGTACTAGTGGTCGATCCGTCATCCATCGCTCCATTACTGGATGTGCTTGTCCCTTTCATGGAGCGACGGCCTGATTTATTGCGATTCATCTTACTATTGCCCGACGAGGTTGAACTGTTGTCGGAACTAGTCCCCATTGTTGATCCAGTACTGTTACCACTACTGTTGGTTGTGCCATTTTGATTAGCCGACCCATTGGTTCCATTGCCGGTGCCGCTGTTTGATGTGGTTCCGTTGGTCGAAGATTGGGCCTGGGCGCTGAAGGAGACTACAGCCAATAACATAGCCCCCATGAATACGATCTTTTTCATAACCTTGAGTTTATTTGTTGTCAATCAACCAGTTGGTTGAATAGTAGCGTAACCCTATGTACCAACTTAGGTTTATAGTTTCATGGACAAATTATCAAGTGGAATATTATTAATATTTCGTGCTGTATCTTAAAGCGTATGTTACTAATAGCGCTAGAGAAATAGTAAAAAAACGACGTATCACAATTCACTCATAAGTGAGACATGAAGATACCCTTGTATTTGCTTCACTACTGGACCTTGCATTGGCCAACTTAGTTTAATACGTCTTAATCTCTATCCTTAGTTTACCCAACCGTTAGTCCCGTCAGCCTGGTAGTTTAACGGAGGGCTAGCCCTCGGTTGACTCGCAAATGGCGGTTGGCGGTCGTGCTGCCTAATATTTGAAAGACGGGGCCGTTAGGGGGCGCTGGCTTCGGGCTTTGTTTTATGAATCGAGTTCAGGAATTTCTATCCTAATAAAACTTATTTTGATAGGACTTCTGAGGCACTGCAGGAGTTGGATGTCCTATTTCCTCAAACCCTCCCAAACGAAACATAAATAAATTGAATCACCTTAAATCAAGCCTTTTAGAAGTAAGCCTCATGCGTTGCCTAACTCAATCCAGCTCAACTAGTGAACTTTACTAAATTCATAGGCTGGTGAGTAATCGGTGCGATAAAGCCGAAGGATGAAAAATGGTTATATAACTGGTTTGTCTATAAAAAAGCCGTCATCTGAAAAAACTATATGCATCTCCCCTTATGGGTTGTAGCGATCACGCTGGTCCTAACGGGAAGCCTGTGGCTCCGACAAGGGATTCGGCGACTGATCAAGTGGGCAGCTAGTCCCCTTGTAGGCAAGCTGCTCCCCCTTCAACCGAGCTGTCCCTTTGTGGTGACAAAAGCCGGCAAGTTTGCCATCTGGCAGAGCCGTAAAACCTATGGACAGGTATCGGTGGAGATGCCCACGCCAATCGTTATCTCAGTGCCAACGGGTAAACAACTGTTGATCCACCAAGCCCACTCCAATGTGATAGTCAGCAGTGTAGGAGAAACCCGTTTCCAGTTGTTTACCTTCTGGGCCGGGCCCGGAGACTACCAGCTCGAATTACCGGACCCTGGCCCCGAGCGAATTTACACTCTGGAGATCCGGGCCTTTAAGCCAACCTATCAAATGGTCCTGGCCATCCTACTGACCATCCTGGGGGCAGCAGCTCTGATCGTGGGTGTCGTTATACTGATTCAAAACGTACTGCCTGAAAGTCAATCGTTGCCTTATCGTAACTGCCGTTACGGCCCCTTTTATTGCTGTTTTTTTACTCCGTTAATTCCTTTGACGACTGCTGCCTGAATGGGATAGATAATAAAATAGTAATCAGCTATTGAAAATAATAGTACCAAACGCGCCCATGTGAAACGCAAACCCTCAGGGTTAGTGACTGATTCCCGCGCTACCGCACAAAACACCTCATGTGCTCGCTGGTGAAAGCCGAGATTACCCCAACCTACAGTGTTTCCTCTAAAATCTATTCTTTACTCGTTAAGTACAAGCCATAAATTTACCCGCTCCAGGGGTCTGGCCACGCTAGCGGCCTGGCTCTTCGTTAGGCATAGCCAAACTCCTACAGCGATCGGTGGTTAGTCCCACATAATATCGGTCCACAAACAATATTGGTCCGCAAGCGGATTATTACTGAAACCAAGTCCGTATTTAATCCAATTAAAACAGTCTCATTCATGCAATCTATTGAGTATCCCCAGGCAGAAGAACTTAAAAGTGACATACAGGCGTTTCCGGCCATCCAGGCTAAGATGACCCCTGAACCTAACAGCGACCTGAACAATTACCAGGCAGCGGGTAAACTGAAAGGCAAAGTGGCTATCATTACCGGGGGGGATTCGGGTATTGGCCGGGCGGTAGCCATCGCCTTTGCGAAAGAAGGGGCAAACGTAGCCATTGCCTATATGGCTGAAGAGGAAGTGGATGCTCAGGAAACCAAGCGTCTGGCTGAACAGTTTGGCGCCACTTGCCTTACTATCCCAAGCGACGTACGAAGTAAAGCTAGCTGTCAGGACATTATCGATAAAACGGTGGCTCAGTTTGGGCAACTGGATATTTTGGTGAACAATGCGGCTTATCAACACATTGTCGAAAAGATTGAAGACATTACTGAAGAGCAACTGGTTCGTACATTCCACACCAACATACTAGGGTACTTTTTTATGGTACAAACCGCCATGCCGTATCTGAAAGAAGGGGCTTCGATCATCAACACTGGCAGTATTGTGGGGAAACAAGGCCAGCCTAAACTGGTTGATTATGCCTCAACGAAGGGCGCGATTCATGCCTTTACCATGTCTTTGGCCACCCAACTGGGCGAGAGAAAGATTCGGGTCAACGCGGTGTTACCCGGTCCGATCTACACGCCCTTCCTGCCAGGGGCGGGTATGGGTCCTGAGGGCGTGGTAGAAGCGGCCCGTAAAACCATTATGCAGCGACCCGGCCAACCCGAAGAGCTGGCCCCTGCCTATGTCTTGCTGGCCTCCAGCGATGGGTCTTACATTACGGGAAGTCTGTTGGATGTCAATGGAGGGAATGCGTGATACATAGCTTGTTGTAGGGGCATGACCAAGGGTCTGTTAGGCTTTTCTATTGTTCATGCCCCTTTTTTTATTGGGCCGGTTTTGGCGCCGTTGACAAAACCGCAGCGTATAGGCTAATCGCACGCTGGAGGTAAAACGGAGCAGATAATACAAGCCAGCGTCTTGTGAAACGCTCTTTATCTTTGAATACTCATGACTGTAGCTCGACAACCGATATGACCCAGGGCCGTTCTTGAGAGACCAGCCGTCAGTGGGCTACTCCCGCACAGCCTGCCGAAATCTTGCCTCCGATTGTTCTATATAAGCCAGGTAACCGGCCCGGTCGATAAACGGGGCTATAGGATCAGCAAGCGTGTCTCGTTGTCTCAACTTAGCGGCCATGTTAAAAAAACTCGCATGTGGACCTAAAAAGAGGTCGGCCGGTATCCGGCGTAGCTTGACAAACGTTTGTCGGAATTCGGCTTGCAGTTGCGCATCATACCACTCCCCTACCAATGAACTGGGAATCAGCGTGAGGCTGCTGATATCGACGGCCAGTAGCCTCCTGTTGCCATCCCTTACTGGAAACGTCCAGGTCGTGCTTCCGGGCGTATGCCCGGGGGTGATATAGGCGGTGAGCTCAATAGACCCCAGGCGGATCGTAGTACCATCTCTAAACTCATGGTCTATATGCGGTACGGGATAGCTAGTCAGACCGGTGTAGATTAGAAAATTCATCAAACTTAAATTGCGTTTACCCGCACCGCCCCTTTTGATTAACTCGGCATCGGGCTCACTAATCCAGAGCTTTGCCCCGGAAGCCTTCTGCAAGGCTGCCAGTCCGCCCGCATGGTCTACATGCGCATGCGAGTTGAGCAATATTTTTACATCGTTTATCTTAAAGCCCAGCCGGCTAATGTTCTGTAGGATCATCTGGGTGTTGCCTGGGTAGCCGCCATCGATTAAGACATGGCCTTGAGCGCTGGTGAGTAGAAATGAGGTCATCTCTTTAGTACCTACGTAATAGAGATTACCCGCAATGCGAAAAGGATCTTGTCTTTGCTCACCGCCTTTCTCGCTGACGTACCTCCACTGGATGCCCAGCCAAACCAAGAGTAGGGTAAGCATCGACAGCAAGCCCAACCAAGTTTTACGCTTCCAGCTAACCTGGCGGTTAAGGGCATAGACAAAACGAGCCAGCACCGCTCCGGCTAAGGAGGCCAGAGCCAGCACCAGTGGTATACGGATACTGGGGTTGGCCAAAGCCCAGGATAGCATCAGCATGGTTAGTACGGCCAGCAGTGCACCGGCCCACGTCCAGCGCCCTAACGGTGTTCTGGCAGGTGAATAAGAGTGGCTGTTCATTGATAACAAATTAAAATAGAAAGTACTTTGCAATTCAAAGTTAGTGAATAAAACAAGATATGTACCCTTTCATGTCGTATACACTTACCCTACTACCACCTTTTTTCATTCTCTCCCGTTACTGATAGCAATCGTCGTAAGAAAGTGATGCAAAAAGGCAAGACAAGCAGCTAAAAAGGCCATTATTCAGGAAAACGTACAGGCTACAGAGCTGGCCACGTTTTCCTATAACAGCGAAAGACTTCTGCTGAAATGGCGCAGTACTACGGATACATGGTTTGTACTGACTGTTAAGATCGTCCGTCACTGCGGTTGATTTATGACTAGCGTGCGGAGTGGGTGACAATTGTATGACGAGGGCCGATCGTCGGAATCCCGGCTAAAATCGCTCCTGACTAAAATTTAGACAGATGGCTAAAATTAGACCGGTAGTGCTTTAAATGGGTATTTAATTGGACGACTTACTTTACTATCTGGCCAATCCACTCTGGGGCATACTACAACTTAAACGATGGAGGCAGACGAGAAGCTGGCCAGCTCTGGATCATTCCAAATCTTCAGTCTGATGGTAAACGTAGTTCCAATGCCTAGCTTACTCATCACCGTAAGCTCCCCTTGCTGTAATTCTACATACGTTCGACAGATGGCTAGTCCTAAGCCCGTTCCCGGATACGTGGCTGCATTACTGGCTCGATAAAATTTATCAAAAAGGAAGGACAACTCATCGGCTGGTATGCCAATCCCTTCATCCTGAACAATGAGAAGAATCGCATGACCGGTAAAATGAATGGTTAACTGCGGGTTGGTCAGCGAAAATTTAAAAGCATTACTGAGCAGGTTACTCAGCACATGACTTAAAAGTTTACGATCGGCACGGGCCTGGGTGGGCTCTCCCAGGACCTGTAACTTAACTTGTCGCTGATCGGCTCGGTCCCGAAAAGTCCCATGAAGCAACTCTTTCACCAGCCTTACCACGTCAACGGATGCCAGGTCCAGGGGTACCTTACCCTCCTCGATTTTACTGATGCTCAGTGTATCTGTTATTAAATCGGTCAGGGCATGAACCTTTGTCAGAATGTTATTCAAATGTTTATCGATTGCCGGAGATAAAGTCGACCCATCAGCCTGGGCGAGGTAAAAGCGGATCAGCTCGGTACTAGAGCTGATACTGGTCAACGGGGTACGGAACTCGTGAGAGGCCGTGCTCACAAATTGTGATTTGAGTTCATTCAATCGTCGCTCCTGCTGTAACGATGCCTCCAAAATTTTCTCCTTTTCAAGGACAGAGGTGATGTCCGTTGCCACCCCTAAGCGACGCGTAAGTTCACCTTGTTCATCATAGATGCCGAAAATTCGTGCACTTAGCCAGCGGATACTTCCATCCTGATGATAAGCCCGAAACCGCAGGCCCAGTTCCGACTCATTACTCCGGAAAGGTGCCGCAAGTAGCGGGCGGTCTTCTTCGACCACACAATCCAGAAAAGCAAACGGGTTCTCATAAAGAGCATCCACCCGCTTACCGGTAAACTTCTCGAAAGCGGGATTCATATAGAGAAACCGGGGTTCGTCTACCGCCCGAACCCAAAAAATTTGGTCTACATTTTCGGCTATTTCCCGGAACCGCCGTTCACTGGCTGCCAGTGCCTCTTCAGCCTGCTTCCGATTCGTTATATCTGTTAGCGTGCCCGAAACCCCCATTGGGTGGTGCTGCTCATCGTAGTTCAATTGTGCATTGAGATCGAGCCAGCGATACCCCCCCGCCTGGTGGATGAACCGATATACCCCTCGAAGCGGGGTCTTCTCCGGGGCGCTACCGGGCATTATCCGGGGAAACAAAGCTGACCGGTCCTCAGGGACAACAGCATCCAGAAAATGTTCGCCCAGGGTTTCTCCCAGCCGAAAACCGGTTACCCGTTCCCAGGCGGGATTCAAAAAAGTCCACTGCCCCTGCGCATTGGCCTGAAAGACAACAATTTCCAAGTTTTCCACCAGCGACCGATACCGTTGCTCGGTGGCCTGCAGGGTTTGGTCAACCAGCTCTTGAAGCTGCTCATTTTTTTCTTGCAGCTGAGCCTTGGCTTCTTGCAGTGGTGTAATATCCAACACCGTGAACAGCACGTGCTGGCCTATCCGGGAAAGGATACATTGGCACCAGCAGGCGAGCCCGTCCATCGTAATTTGTTGCGCATACTGCTGGGTGATGCCCCCTTGAACCACCTCCACCAAGCGGTTAAATAAGCCCAGGCTGGCAGCCGTTGGGAATATGCGGGCAAAGCGATGCCCGCTGAGTTGGTCTGCCCTCCGACCAGTGATAGCCGCATAAGCCGGATTAGTCAGTATAAAGACGAAATCAGTAATTTGATTCCCTTGCCAGACCGGACTTAGCAAGGCCAGACCAACGGGTGAATGGGCAACGATATCTTTCAGTAAGGTAATTTGCGGGTCGGAAGCATTGTCTGGTAGCAGGGAACCGTATGGCTGTAGCGGGTAAAATTGGGGCGTTAGGCTGGCATTGGACGGAGGTGCTGGCGAACCTGTGGTTGACGCGGTAGTGCGTACCGATGAACTGGCTACATGGCTAGTGGCTAATTCTACCAAAAAACTATTTTGCAGCGGAGTAATCGTTAGTTGTTCAGACCCACCCGCGGGTAAGCTATAGGCCAGTGAGCAAGTATGACCCCTCTGTAAGGCTTGCCAGAAAGCCTCTCCCAAATAGGAGGGTTGGTTGGCCCACCAAGCCGTCAGGCAGTTGCCGGCAAAAGGCGTGTCTAGCCCAGTAGAACTATTGCCGATTAGCTGTAAGTCAATCAGTTGATTCTGCTCATCATATAACGGGGTAAACACAAATAGTGCCTTAGTATCCGTTACGCTTTTTATAAATGGAGCCGCTCGGCTGACAGAGGAATCACTATTCATTAAAGAGAGGGCCAGTTCTGACCAGCCAATTATAGATTGTCGTTTTGCTAAGGTCAGTTTTCATACCGCGTAGATGGATTCACCTTCAATAACTGTCTTGCAACGCCACTCCCATTTCTACCATTGCGGGCAAACACACTGGAGTCCTGGCAATTCTGTCGGTGATAAAAGTTTATACAAGCCGATTGGTTTAGGTTTGTCGTACGAAGCCAAGCCAGCGGCCAGGCAACGATGAATAACTAATTACTCTATTTGTACTAAATAAAGTAAAGGTTACCCCCTGTAAAAAAGCGTCAGTGCCCTTTTACCACTTGATCTTTCGAAAAGTTTGATGTTGTTGAGTAGGTGAATTAAAAGAGATTTGGCTCAGTCATGAGCCACTGGTGGTATTCGGGAAGGAGTTCCCAAATGAATACACGCTATTAAATAAAAGGCGAAAGCTACCTAGATAAGGTTAAAAATATTATCTTTTTATCTAATTTAAAAATTATAACTTTCCGTTTTTTAGATTTTACTAATACTGTATAGCTAAAGTCGTCCTAGGTCACAGGTAGTATCTACATGCCTAGTCAGGAATTTGGGATTAGGTTGCCGGGGCCGCGACTGTGTATGTTCAAAGTAGTCATGGAATGTGTTGACGTAAGCCGCAGTCAATGCGAAACGTTACAATACCTGCTATAAATTTTCTCCGTTTTCGTCTGACCTACTTTATGGTTTTGGCTGCTCAGCTTACCGATATTTGGCAGAGCAATATTTAAATACGAACCTAACATATTCATACCTATACTAATAAATAATGGTTTCTAATCTGGTAGAATCTACTTACCAAAAAGCCATAGCAGGTCTTGATCGAGACATACTAATAGCACCCTATCCAGTTTGGTACAACTATGTAATGAAATTGCCCGTACCACAGCGATCAGTCTATGTAGTTATCGTATTCCATAACCAAGTATTCAACGGGGGATTTCATCAATACTTTTTGAACTCGTATGGGCAATTCGCCTATGAAACGATTGACTGGTTACGACGGATTGAGGCTTTTCCTCAGGCAGCGGTCTTGAACAGAGCAATTGAACGGTTGAGTCTAGAAGAGCCCACTGATGAGCGGTTGATCAGTAAGATAGCTAATAAAAATTTGAGCTGTATAGTTGACTTTGAAGAGGAGACATTTGAGTACTTAAATAAGTTAGATGATGAATATTATGCCTGTAATGAAAACTTAGAGCAATTATTAGGCAGCTTTTTGGCCAGAGACGTATGCGATTAATGGCGTTGAACAAACGTTAAAAACTAACTGTCCCGTAAAATGCTCCCCTCTGAGACGATGAAGTTTTCATGTATTTGCTTCACAACTTGGACACGGCGCAAGGCGGCTTGATTTAACGACTATTTGTAGCTTACGATTGGCCATCCTTACTCAATTGGGGTTGGGCTTAGCGCGTGAGGCCGTAATTTTCTACCAATAATAATGCCCTTAGGCTTAATAAGAGTTAAAGTAAAACGATACCCGATTCTGGTTACCGAATAGTTGCTTTGTTTCATTTCGATTTAGGGAGCCACACTTTGTAGCCTTCACCCGCCCGATTACCAACGGCGTAATAAGGGATGGCGATGATGGTTACCGGTCGTGACTGAGCATCCCGTGCCACACCCGTGATGACGTTCACACCGTTCAGCATTGACGGCTGCTGGGTTAGTTGAAGGGGAGACGAGGTGTCTAGTGCCAGGCTGTCGAGCTGACGGTTATCGATGCTTTCCAGACAATAAACAATGGGCCCCGACGCGATGGCGACCATTCCTTTCAAATCCGCTACCTGCTCGGTAGCGGTGATCAGACGAGGCTGCATGGGCAGGACTAGCTCAACCCGATCGCCTTTTTTCCAGCGTCGCTTGATCACGGCGTAGCCATCCATCATGGGTATCTTCGCGGGCTTACCATTGATTCGAAAGGTAGCGGTCGATATAAGACTTGACTGGTACAGCCCATACGGGTTTTCCAGCCCCCGCGCCCAGCCCGGAATGCGCAGATGAACGGCAAACGTGGTCTCTTTTTGCGGGCTCAGCTCAAGCGTTACGTTGCCATCCCACGGGTAGTTGGTTTTTTGGGTAAGCGCTACGGCATTATCGGCCAACTCAACAGTGGCCGAGCTGCCCACAAACAGATTTACGTACAACCGGTCAGCGGCTGATGCGTAGATGTAATCGGGCAGGGACGAAACCATCTTCAAAAACATCGGCGGACAGCATGGACACGAGTGCCAGCTCCAACGGGCGTGGCGATGGGCGTTCAACGGATTCTGATAGGTGTACTGCGTACCCGACAGCGAAACACCCGTCAGTACATTATTATAGAGCACCCGCTCAAACTCATCCATGTATTTACCCTCGCCGGTCAGCTCGTTCAGGCGCTGACTAAAAAAACCGGCTCCCACGGCGGCACAGGTTTCCAGGTAAGCATCCGTCGGCAGGAAAAAATCCGGCCCGAACTTTTCGTCGTTGTGAATGGCCCCGACTCCACCGGTGACAAACATGCGCCGACCGACCATGTTGTCCCACAGATTGGTTGCCGTATTGACGTAGGCTGGCGCGTGGTTTTCCAGTGCCATCGCCGTCAGGCCCGTGGCCAGCAAGGTAGCCCGGACAGCATGACCTTCAATCGTCGTCTGCTTGAATACCGAAATAGAATCCTGCGCGTAATCGCCCCAGCTTGGGCGCATCTGAGCCGTTGGGTTACCGGTTTTATACTGCTGCTCTTTAATCCACTTTTCGGACTTCTCACTGCCCCAGGCCAGCCAAAGCGGGTACCCGACATTCACTCCCCGGTTTTCAATCCAGAACTGAGCCAGCTCATAATAAGCCTTTTCGTGAACCGGAACATCAAGTTTAGTTTTCAGATCAGGCTGTTGCTTGAAGAGCCAGTAAAGTTTAAGCACCGCTTCTTCCGGACCGGAATGAGCCGGTACAATGTTGCGTCGGGGCGCGGGACCCATCAACTCACTCATGTAGTTCGCATAGCGGGTGGCTACGGTCAGTAGTTTTGTTTTACCCGTTGCCTGGTAATAATGGCCCCCCGCTTCGATGAGCATACCAGCGTTGTAGACATCATGCTGCCAGCGCAGCATCCCTCCGTTGTCACCCCAGCGGTGGGTAGGTTCCATCAGGTCAGTGTACGTGTTGAGATACCCCTTAGGGTCAGCCTGCTGAGCGGCCTCAATCCGGTCAATGTAGCCGTCCAGCCGGGCAATCAGCTGCGGGTCGGGGTGTAGATCGCCAATACCGCGAATCGTTTCGTAGATCAGTCCATCGAACCAGGGAAGGCCCGCATGGTGCCCCGTACCTTTCTTGCCCTGGGCCACCTGGTCAAAGTTGGCAAAGACGTTATTTTTCGCCTGCTCACTGGCCGCGGGCAGATTTTTGGCCTCAAACTTATCCAATACGTCGTTGGCCGTCGTCGTGCGCCAACGCTCAAACTGGGGACTCCAGAACGAGTCCTTAACGGTTACATGCTGGACTTTTTTCAGCTGATTCGTTTGGCCATGGGTCGAACGAATGCGTCGATTCGTGGAGCAGCTTAACAGAATTAGCCCCAGGCAGATGCTCAGAGTGATCGAATAACGTCTCATTGGGTCAGGGGTAGACGACTAGAGCACGAATCACCGGCTACTCAGGCTTCATATAGCTTGAATTAAACGCAGGCGTGCCCTACAAATGTAGCAAAATCTTCCAACTGGTACGAACTGGTACGATTTATATTCTTCGTTAGCTAATATCTTTCTTAGACAATGGCGCCATTAAGAGTACGATGCTTAGTTGAACCGGTTAACCGGATAGGCCTCCATCCACGTATCTTTGCGGCATACCGTGTAGCTGTGAAAGAAAACAAATCAAAATATAACCTGATCGTTAGCCACGTAACCGATCGAATCGCTAGCGAGGAATATAAAAAAGGGGACTGGATACCGTCGATCAACGAGTTTCGCAGTCTGTACAATCTTTCGCGCGATACCGTTTATGCCGGCTTGCGGGAGTTGCGTTTGAAAGGAATTATCGACTCGAATCCGGGGGTGGGCAGTTTTGTGGCCAGTACGAAAGTGCGTACCGGCCAAAATGTTTTTTTGCTGTTTAACGAGTTCAACGAGTTTAAGGAAACGCTGTATTGTTCGTTCATTGAGTCAGTTGCCAACGATGTAACCGTCGATTTGTTTTTCCATAATTACAACCGAAAGGTCTTTGAAACGCTGCTCCATGAAGCCAATGGAAAGTACACGACGTACGTGATTATGTCGGGTAAGTTTAACGGCATTGAGCCGCTACTGCAAACCTTGTCCGGGCGGGTTTTCCTGTTGGATCATTTTCATCCGGAACTAAAAGGAATGTATTCCTCGGTAGCGCAGAATTTCGAGAAAGATACCTACGAAGCGTTGACGTTTGGCTTGCCTCATCTTCAGAAGTACAACCGTATTTTTATGGTGCAGCACGAAGCGAAGGAGCCGCTGGAACGCTACAGGGGCCTTCAGGCCTTCTGCCGCGAGCATGAGTTCACCTGTGATTATCTTGATACAACGGCGAACCGGGCCATGGTTGCTGGGGAGGTGTACATTGTCGTGCGGGACAACGACCTGGCGGATGTGTTAAAACAGGCGGATCGCCAGCAACTGGTGCCGGGCCGTGATATTGGTATTATTTCCTACAATGATACCCCTCTCAAGGAGATTCTGGCTGGCGGCATCACGACTTTATCGACTGATTTTAGCCAGATGGGCAAAACAATGGCCACCCTGATTGAACAGCGGGCAATCCATACCCTTGAGAATCCCTGGAAGCTAACCATCCGCAAGTCTTTATGAAGTACGTATAATTACTAAATAATTAAATCATCGATTGATAATCCATAAAGGCATTTAGTCAATTCCAAACCAGTCAATTCCGTATATGACTGATGGCAGTTGACAGATATTAAAAAATCCCTGTCTCGTCAATCGCTCCTTCCGGAGAAAAAAAATGCTTCATCTCTTCTTTGAGAGCGTTTAGTTGGACATTGACTAGTTAAGTCCCCTCAATGACCAATCGGAGTTTCCCCCTAACATAACGCGAACTTTTATCACCCTTTCTATCTGGTCGTACTGATTCAGGCTTTAACTAATCAGGAGGCCAAACAAGAGAAGGTTCTCAAAAATCGTCGCTGCCGGAAATCGGTAGACCACTCAAAAAAAATTTAACTTATGAATATACTCCTGCCAATTGGCATCGTTTCAGAAACCCACTTCCCTGAAAGATTGATGATGGCACTGAATCGGGATGGTTATTGGCTGTTGGAGACTACCACTCCCTAGCTCAGTACGCACCTCGAACGGTACTTAGCCAAGGTTAGCCAGCTACTGCCCAATCCGCGATGGATTCGTTAGTTAGGTACGTTTCTCCAGGGATCGGCAGCCGAATGGTCACCTGGGTATACTGCTCCTCGACCGATTCGATCTGCATCTGCCCTTGCAGATACTCGACGACATCTTTACTCATATACAACCCTAAACCGGTACCCTTGGCGGCTGGCTTGGTGGTGAAAAATGGGTTGAATAACTGGCTGGCCTCGCGGGCGGGTATGCCTCGCCCATTGTCTCGGATCTGAAGCTCTACCTGCTGATTGACAACCTGCGTACTCACCTCCAGCCGGGCTGCGAAACCCGGCTCCCGACGACTCTTTTCGGCCAGTGTATAACACGTATTATCAACCAGACTCAACAAAAGTTCACTGAATTCGACGGGCAGCAAATAGACCGAAATCGGCTGGTGGCAAAGTTGAAGCGCGAGTTCAACAGATAAGGACGGATACCTGGTTTTCGCTTTCTGTAAGGTGGTGTCGATTTGCTGGGTCAGGTATTGATTCAGATCGATAAGCTCCGGTGTTGAGGAGCGTTCTTTGAGTAACTTCCTCATATCCTGCAAGATGCGGGCCGTGCTGTTACTATGCTCATTGATCTTGGATAAATTCTGAGCCAGCATCGTCGTGGTTTCGCCCAGGTCGTTTTCTGCCTTAGGGGGTAACATCGCAAAGTAGTTCTGAGTGGTCAGCTGCATTTCCTGCAATAGCTCCTGGGCGTTGAGCGAAAAGTTTTTAATGTAATTGAGTGGGTTAAGAATCCGGTCGACAATGCCTTTGGTGAGCTTACCCAGAGTGGCCATTTTTTCGCTCTGTATCAACTGGTTCTGCATTCGGCGCAGTGTTTCCAGTGACGCTTCCAGATCGGCGGTGCGCTGGTGTACCAGTCGTTCAAGGGTTTGGTTCTGCTGGGCCAGCAAGAGCTGCTTTTCCTGTTCCTGAGCCAGCGTCCGCTCCGAAAGTTGTTTTACTTGTCGTAAATTCTGGCGTAGGGCCTGATGGGTTTGGGCATAGTCCCGGACCAGGGAGAGCGAAAACCCGAGGGGTACACTCAAAAACGCCACGGCCACCAGGAGCATCGTTAGGTATACAAACAGGTCGAGGTTTTCGCTCTGCCCCATCAGCAGCAACAGGATGAGAATCACAGGGCTTCCCAGTAGGGCATAAAAAGCAACCTTGAGGGCGTTCCAGGGAAGCAGGGCATTCAAATCTGGCTGACGTTTGCCTAGCCAGCTTACCCGGACGTAGTCATACAGAAACAAAATGAGCAGCCCCCCCGTCATGCTGTCAGATAGAGAGTCGATGCCCAGACTATAAATAAAGCTACCCGCCATGCACCCGATAAGTAGTCGATACTGCCAGCCCAAAGGTTGATTCGTAAAACGATACACTGCCGTCAGTAAAAAACCAAAACCCAGGCAGCAAGTTAGGTCGCAGACCAGACTGGTCAACGAATAGGCCGTTAAAGAGATTGGAAAATCGCTCAGGGCATCTAACAACGACCCCAAACCCAGACAAAGCATGGCCATACCCTGCCATTTATTAACTTCCTGGGCAGGATTCGCTCGATAGAAAAGCAGATGGAGCATACCCAGCAGCACAAATACGCTCAGTAAACAAAACGTTAAGCCCGTAATCAGGCGATTCCAGTTGGCCAGTTCCTGACTGGCCTGACTAGCCCTGTAAGTTTTGGTTTCAAAAGGTACCTCTCCGGTAGCGGCATAGTAGACAGGTTCGGGCTTGAAACGATAATGGACTGCCAGTAAGTGCTGGTTAGTATCGGCTACCTGAAACAAAAGGGATTGCAGCGTTCGCTGGGTGGCGGCCCACCCCCTGGCCGATGGTTTGAGCGTTGCCAACTTACGGCCATCGAGGTACCACTCCGAAGTACCAAACTGGTCGATGGTAAGCAGCAGATCCTGACCTGTCAGACGCTTGTCGAGCCGAAACGTCAACCGGAACCACCCTTCTCCCGTCTGCCAAAGTGCTTTGTTCTGAAGTAGCAGCGAGGAGGGGGAATGGTTTATCCATTGACCATCTTTAAAGGAGGGGCTGGCCCAGGCCTGATTATGCCCCACATGGAATCGCCAGTATTCATCCGGCCAGACTTCATCCAAAGGCATCCTAAGCACCTTGGCCGTAGGCTGGGCGTATCCGGCTGATAGTAATCCGAAAACGATATAAATCCAAAAAATGAAGCGCATAGAAAGGGGTAGACAGTTGGCTGAACTCATGGTTGACCCCTAAAATTGCTGACCAGAGCCGCTGGCGTCAAGCTCAATCGGGATGAACTGTTCAGTTAAGTCCCTTAAGTGACAATATGGGCATGTCAATCGGGAGGGCGTATGCTACTAACAAGAGTGAACAACTATTAAAATTACTATCTCATCATTCGCTTCCCAGTGAAACCTTGGAACTTGCTTATATCTGCTTCTTGTAGCTTCCAAACGCAGAGCGAGCTGATTGTTTTAGTCGAATAAACCACCGGCTAAGTACTTCATGCCTGAATCACAAGCAACGGTGGCAACGATATAGCCCGGACCCAACTGGCAACCCAGATCCAACGCAGCCGCTACATTAAGTCCGGTTGAGGTGCCGGCAAAGATGCCTTCACGAGCCGCCAGCAGCCGCGCCGTGTCTCGAGCACGTGCTTCGGGTATTGCCCGAACCTCGTCGTAACTTGCCGCCGACAAAAGGGGGGGAATAAACCCTACTCCTACTCCATCAACGCTATGACTCCCTTTAACCCCCTGCGTCAACAGGGGAGACTCCGCAGGTTCCAGAGCCACTATTTTTATGTCAGGCCAGGCCTGCCTTAATGCCATCGACACCCCTGTCAGCATGCCCGCCGTACCAACAGCCGCTACGAAAGCATGGACTGGACCTGGACACTGCTGTTGAATTTCCAACCCCATTTTGCGGTACCCGGCGAGAGCATCTTGGTTTTCAAACTGGCGCGTCCAGTAATTCTGGGGATGTTGGCCTAATTCCGATGCTATACCAATCATACGAGGAATTAGATCCGGCGTTATTCGGCCCCCCTCGCTAGCGACAATTTGAATATCAGCGCCCAGTGCCCGCATCGACTGTAGTTTCTCTTGCGCAAACGCATCCGATGAAATCACCTGGAAGCGGTAGCCTTTCACCGCACAAACAAAGGCCAATGCGGTGCCGGTGCTTCCGGCGGTACACTCCACCACGGTCATGCCGGGCTGAAGCGTACCCCGTAATTCGGCTTCTTCAATGATAGCCTGCGCCATGCGATCTTTGAAGGAACCCGTTGGATTCAGGTACTCCAATTTCAGGTATATAGCAGCACATTGTGGGGGAACAATGTTGCGCAACTGCACCAGTGGCGTATTGCCAATGGCGGTGAGGGCACTAAACGCTGATGAGGGCATAATTGATGGCTTAACTAGTGGTTAATACGGATTAGACAGCTTGTGCGGATCGGGTAAAACGCCCAACCACAATGGGTTCACTATCAGAACGTGAAATTGCCCACATAAATGGTACATCAAAATTTAGCCCTGTTTCACAAGTATAGGTGTGGTGTTGAACGTACACGACTGAAGGGTAAATACTCATGTATTGATTTTTCCGTAAATGGATCCTGCCTGAGACCAAAGTGCTTGTCTGTATCTGCTCCCTGAATGAGCGTCATTAAACGTAAGTAAATGAATGTGCTTTCGTTTTGGGTGGGCGTGTTTATGGGAGACGTGATTAATTTAGCTTCAGGGTAAGGATAGTCATCTTCGGTTCAATGAAGTCGTGATGTACGCACTCGGGCGTGTTGTTGTTTGGAAAACAGGGTTGTTATTCGGAGTTGCGTAACAGGGGGGCGGGGAAGTAGTGAAGAGAAACGGATGGACTAGGTTCCGGTAAAATAAGACCAGACCGTTTACGACCTACCAGGCGAGTATACCCCAAATACCGACCAGCATCCGCTTCCAGGGCGGCCAGCTCAACTTGGTTGTCCGGGGCAATAGCGGAGTGCCATCGATGCCATAACCGCCAGCCATCAGTCAGCGAATCTGCCACTTCTACGTCCACCAGACCAGTCCGTTCCCAATGCCGTTTCCACCAGGGAGCGGAGTGTAAACACCATAGATCCGGCGTCCACCATTCGTTCAGATGGTCTGGAACCCGGGTTTCAATCTCCTGCATCAGGCCAGCTCCGACAATCCCTAGTTGGCCACCGGGCTTGATGAACCGAACTAAGTCGTGGAGAAATAAGTCATCGGTGCCATAGTAAACGAAGGAATCAACGCTCACAACGGCATCGAAGAAATCAGCGCCAAACGGCAGGGCCCGAGCATCGGCCCGAAGGGGAAAGACGCCTTCCTGGAAACCGGCGTGGCGAATCCGCTGCAGGTTTTCTGAAACCGAACACAGTAAGTCCACGGCCCATACCTGCACGCCAAATTCCCGGTGTAGAAAAATGGAGGACATCGCTCGTCCACAGCCTAAATCTAAAATCCGCATTCCCGGACGCAAGTCCAGTGCCTGGGCTAACCATTCCGTGAGCCACAAGGGATTGGCCCCCCCACTGACGCCTGCCTTGATCCACTCGGGATGGTAGCTGGAGGAGCGGGGAAACTGAGTTGTAGCGAACAAATCTTCCATAGACATCTGCCTCCCCAATGATTTTTATTTGATGACGAACACAAGTTGTGTCAAGAACTGTAATTGATCGAACGCTTTGTTTTTTAATTGGTTAGCGAAGATTCTGACTACTACCCAACTCCAAATGCCAAACAGCTTCCAGGACATCTATCCGCTCCGCATGTTCGAAATCAGTCCATGTATCCGATTGGTGCCTTGCCTCCAGCCATGACTATTCTATCCGAATAATCGTCGCCTGCCGGGCAATAATACTCCAACTATTGTGTTCATATTTCCATACATTAGTAAATCGTCTGGTCACTAATTTACCGGCATTATCCTGCTGTCCCTGGGGTTTGATCGTCTCCTCCCCCATCACGATCGCTAAATTATCGTTGAAGGTTATTTTTTCAATCGCCCGCTCGAAGGAAAGGTAGTTGAGTTTACGGGTGCGTAATTGCATTTTGGTCCCTTCGACCGTTCCGACCCGGTTCGCTGGCGTATGAATGACCATATCAGGCGACCAAAGCTTGTTGTAAAGCGTAGCGGAATCACTCTTCAAGACCGCTTCCCGTTCTGTATTTTCAAGCCGTCTGATTTCGGCTTCCCTGGTTTGTTGAGCAACCGTTGAGTGAGCGGTCAATACGACCGAGAACAGCACAACCAAAGCCGATAGCGAATTCTTTTTCATGGTGATTCTTGCCAACAAGGCAGTGAATGGATGTCCTTGGGTAAATGTCTTCTATTGATTTTGGCTAAAGATAAGAGGGCCAATGTACTATACTAATTATCAATTATTTACCGGTTGGCCAATTGTTAAAAGATCTGTTTTATTATCCGCATGCTACCAACAGTTGTTGTCAGATATCAAAAACAAATGTCTCTATAAAGGCCCCTATTTAAAACCAAGGGGCGTCCGTGTAGTGACTGAGATAACGGGGTGTTCTAGAAATCATGGCAAACGGTCCGCCGGGGCTCACTAGTATACGGATTGACTACCTATTAATCAGTATGATGTATTGAATTGAACACATCATACTGATTCGCAAACCCGTCCGTCCTTACACCGTTGCCAAAGTGTCAACCGTCGTAAAACCGGTTCCTATCGTAACGGCTTTCCAGTTTTCCAGATCATCTTGTAGAGCCTGTATCTTGCCAACCGTCAGATCATAAGCATCCTGACCCAGCAGTAAGTGTAGGGGCGGGTTAGCTACGTTAGCCACTTGAATAATTGCCGCCACCGCTTTTTCGGGATCACCGGGTTGATTACCTCTGATGTGTTCCCGATGCAGGGCTTCGGACTCCCGCACTAAAGCGTATTCAGCCAACGGACCCTGAGCGACCCGCATCGAACCAGACGACAAGAAATCGGTTCGAAAATAACCCGGCTCAACAATCGTTACCTTCACCCCAAAGGGGGCCACCTCGGCGGCCAGTGATTCCGATAAACCCTCGACTGCAAATTTGGTGGCGCAATAAATACCCCAGCCGGGAAAACTCCCCGTGATGCCCGCAATCGAGGAAATATTGATCACATGACCTGACGCTTGTTTCCGCAAGTAAGGCATGACCTGTCGAATGACATTCAGCGTCCCGAACACATTAGTCTCGAAATTGGCCCGGGCTTCCTCATCGGTCAACTCTTCCAGACTTCCTAACTGGCCGTAGCCCGCGTTGTTGACCACCACATCAATACGGCCAAACTGCCTGACCGTGGCATGGATGGCCTCGCTAACGCTGATCTCATTTCCTAAATCCGCCGACAGGGGTAGAAAATCAGCCGATTGACGACCGACGCCCTGGCGCAATCCGTCAATTGAGCGGGAGGTGGCGGCCACCGCATGACCAGCCTGTAACAATTGATTGACCAGGCCAAGACCGAATCCTTTGGAGGCCCCCGTGATAAACCATACTTTTTTGTTTTCCATGTCGCTTTCGTGTTGATTGGCAGCAAAGGTCGGTTACCAGGGGGTGTCACGGCTTTCGCCATTCAAACCAATACTTACTAAATTCAAACAGTACGATAGGAAGAGGGGGTCAGCCGGGTATGCTTTTTGAAGAAGGACGTAAAATGGGCTGGTTCGTCAAAGCCCAAGCAGTAGCTAATTTCGGCGATGTTCCAATCGGTATGTTTCAGCAAGGCGGAGGCTTCGCTAATGAGCCGCTCGGCGATGTGAGCCGTCGTGGTTCGGCCGGTCGTGTCCCGAATGGAGCGGTTCAAGTGGTTGACATGAACCGATAACTGTCGGGCAAAATCCCGGGCGGACCTTAGCCTGAAGCGCTGACCCGGCAACTCAATGGGAAACTGGCGTTCGAGCAATTCGATAAAGGCCGCCGTAGTGCGGGACTTGGCATTCGGATGCTGATAGAGACTGTTGGAGGGTTGAAACTTCAGGGCCGTATGAATCAGTTGGGAGAGGTAGCTATGAATCAGATCATATTTGTAAATGTAATCGGTATGAACCTCGGCTAACATTTTCTCAAAAAGCCCACTGATTAGCTCATCCTGGGCTTCCTCAAGCGGATAAGCAGGCATTCCTCCAACCCGGAACATGGGTAACTCCTGCAGGTTCCCGCGCATGCGTTCGGCCATGAAGGCATCTCGAAAAATACAGAAGAACCCGGTTTGATTGTCGGAAAGAGGCTCCCAGTTATAAGGCACCTGCGGATTAAAAAACAGCAGGGTCGTCCCCTTGACCCGGATACTTTTGTCGGCGTAATGATAGAGGTTGTCCCCCCGGATGAGGGAAACTTTGTAGTAATCACGGCGGCTATACTGAATGGGAAGGGCCCCCTGGCCGATGCAGTCTTCTAGCCGGAATACGTTGATATGCGTGGCTTCATTAGACAGACCAACCGGTTGTTGGTTAAATTTTATTCGATAAAAGTCCGCTATCGTTTCAGTTGGCCCCATGGAACAAACTTACACAATCCAATCAAAAAATCATTCGTTGAACGACCTGACAATTGGCCACCGCGCCCTAGCTAGTAAAATACTGAATGACGACAGCCACAACACCTTTGCCCGTTCAGTCTGGCAGTTTGTGCAGATCCGCATCAGCCAGGTATAATCGGATGGGTAGGAAGTTGGATAGCACGGGCGCGTGAAATTGAGTCAACTGACTACCAGTCATTGCTGGGATGCGCCCATCAGTCCGAATCGTTCCTGGCTGATGACTGAGCCAGTTGTGTAAAGATTGATTGTCGGCTAACGCGCTCCACATTGTGCTTCGTCTGTAGGCATACGGTGGGTGACAAGGAATCGGCCGCCGGGCCCTTCGTTGTCCAACCGAGGTCCTTATCCCGGAGGCCAAAATGCCTTTTGATAAAGTGTCATAGAGAGAGAAAGAAAAAGTTGTTCCTTTGTCAAGCCAATCACCTCATCCCCTGGGCGGCTACCGGGCCGATTCATGGTCCGTATCATTGCACTATAATAGCTTCGTTAACGCTTTCGGCCGAATTTTATTCCTCATTAGCTGTCGTCATCCTTATTCACTCCCATCATGCTTAATCGTTTACCCATCAGATTCATCGTTATCCTGCTGCTGAGCGCTTTGCTGGGTTGCGCCGATCACTTATTCCCTGTCGTCACGCCCGGCACCGCTCGATTACGCGTCAAAGCGCTGACCCAGGTCGTGACCAGCCAGCTCAGTCTGAGCACAGTCAGTGCCTTTTCGTATGATGAACAAAATCGGCTTCGTTCCCTTGTCGCTTACCAGCTACCCGATAGTAGCGTGGCTCCGGTGGAACAAACGCGCTATGAATACGACGCGCAGGGACGCCTTAGTCAAGTTCAACACGCGATGGTCCGACGGGGATCATTGACTGAAACGTATACCTTTACCTACAATCAGGCGGGTCAGTTGGCACAGTTGGTCAATTTGCCTTCTACCTTCCGGGTATCCCTGCAATACAACGCAGCCAATCTACTGACCGGCTTTGGTAAAGGGATCGGGGTCAGTGGACTTCAATCTACGGGCGGGGGCTCGCTTACCTTCACGGGTCCTAATCTCACGAATGCCTCGGAGACCCTTTCGGTATTTCGGTCCGGCGGTTCGCCCACGGCTCCGGCTGTTTATAGTCGATCAACCAGCACAACCTATGCCTTCGATGACAAAACAAATCCATTCTACGGCGCTTTTTTGATTCCAGCACCGGGGGTCTTTCTCCCCTTTGCCAGTTCGTCCCCGGCGTTTGGGCCCTTCTATACCTTTTACGGGGGTATTGATAACGTGTTTAACTTGAGCCAGAATAACGTTGTGTCGGCTGAGATGGCGAGCGCAACCACAACTTACAGTTATAGTTACAATGGGACTAATTTGCCCATCCGTCGAACAACGACCACCCCTGCGGGCATAACGGAGATCTTACACTACGAGTACGAAGCGTACTAACTGCTTCCGGCGGGTGGGCAATATGGGGTGACGATGACCGTTTTCCCCCGCTGACCATCTTGGTCGTTGCCTTACGATGGCCATCCTTCTTCCCGATAGCGGTAGTCAGATGAGCACACATGCTTTAATTGGCGGCCTGTAAGCTAATTCTGGGCCGAAGGAGGCCCCCGTTAGTACCGGCCTTACGCTAGGGTGAGAGCCCGGTCGGCGGGTGAGTGAGTCTTTAACTCATCGGCCAGAATAAGCGATTGGATCTGCTTGTCAACATTCTTCAGATCAACCTTTATTGCGTTCAGCGGGGCTTGACAACTCCTGATGAGCTGTCGCTGAAGGTTCGGTTCAATAAAGCGTTGTTGTTCTCTGATTGGCGGTTGCCTTTGCTGATGCACTAGAAGTAGCCGCTGGCGAAGCACACTTAAAGTCGCTAATTTTTGCAAAACGGGGCGGGGTGGCTACCAAAGATGAAGTTTATCCCGGAAACGGTATGCATACTCGGCAAATCGGATAGCATCAACTGAATCTGTCTTACTTCGTTATAAACCGCTCCAGGTAAGGACACGCGTTCATTCGGCGAAGCAATTAATTGAACGGATTTGACCGCTACTCCTAAAGTGCAAGCTATATCTTTCCGTAATGGTTAACGTCTATGCAGCTCAGCCATTATCAACGGGTTGTAATACGTAAACAATTGAGCTGTATTCGCCCCAACTTTTTTTAATTTTTTCCCATCGATCAAGCTATGGCAACGACAAACACGAAATTAAGAGCCAGGAAGCCCCTCAAGGTAAAGCTCCTAAACGCATCGGGTCCAGGTCATTGAAGGGATCATTCCATCCGGGCAACTGGCAACCGATGACCCTGGGTTAGCCATTGCTGGTGAGCTGGGCAAACACAAACACCCTGATCCCACGCCCATTCCCTGATTACGGTTACGAAACCAGCCTTACTGTGTGATACAGGTCTGTTGAACCGTGTTTTCCTCACTAAGTCACCCTTCCTGAAAGCCTATCAAACGGCACTTGAGCAGTTTCGGGAAACCATTAACACAGCTGTTTTCATTGAACTACAACACGGGCTACTCATCCAACGCGGCCTGGCCATGCCCATTAGCCGGGCCGAGTACAATCGGCCTCGGAAGCGATTGGATAATAACATCGTTTTAAACAGTGATGGCGTTAGTGAGCAAGCCTTAGGGGTGGCCCGACGATGGCCTGACACCGGTGTCGGAGATGCCTATACAATCGGTACGGTCTTAGCCTTTGACGAGCGGATTTTTACTTGTCTTACGCTTGCTTTAAACTAGAAATCATACCTGTGGTAGCTTTGTGCTGATCAGCGAATTGCTATTTGAATTAGGGCTATCTTCACTCTTTTTGGCGAATGCTTTAGCAATCTTCTTAAGAATAACGTTGACGCCGATTCCATCAAAGAGCAAAAAAAGCCATTTGGCGAGCACTTCAAGCATGTCCATAGCTAGTAGAGTAATTAAATTAGAAAACAGCAGGTCCTTTGCTGAGCGTAAGCATTAACAGTCGTTCATTTACTCGACAAGTATAAACTACCGTGAGCTACTATCACCTCTACGAAAGAGTATACGGCTTGTAAACAAACGGTTAGTTACCCGAATCGTTGTATTCCTGGATAGTAGTCCAACATGTCACATACACTTAGATTAAACTAGATCTGAGTTGACTACGAATGACGCAGTGGTCAGCAACGTCAATTTATAGCCGGAATCCAAAGCCGAAAATACGTACCATGGCGATTGGTCAGGCTCATCTCTCCATCTAACTGCGCCGTTAGCTCCCTAATAAGCCGATGTCCAAAGGAGGCCCGTCGTCCAGGGGCAACCTGACTTAAGAGACCAGGGCCATTATCCTGTACTTCCAGCAACAGTTCGCCGGTTGGCCCTGGTTGTAATCGAACTAGCAGTGTTGGGTGGTGCTGCCGAGTTCCTTGTTGGCTACCTCCCCATGTCGGCGTCAGAAAGGCATATTTAAAGGCATTCGTGAGCACTTCATTTAGAATCAGCCCCAGCGGCACTGCCACTTCAACATTCAGTTGTAAATCGGCAACATCAATCTCGCAATCAAACGTAGCCGGGTCAAATCCATAGCCCACCAGCAGGCCTTCGGTCAACTCTGTCACATACGCTTTGATAGACACTTCGGCCGGATTATCGCTTTGGTAAAGCTGCTGATGAATTAACGAGATAGCATCCACCCGCCGTTGGCTCTCCTGAACGGCCTGCACCGCCCTGGAGTCATCCAATTGCCGCGACTGCATACGCAACAGGCTGGAAATGATGGCTAGGTTGTTCTTCACCCGGTGTTGTAATTCGTGCATCAGCACCGTTTGCCGTTCAGCCTGTTCACTAATCTGCTGGTTATTTTTCGAGACAAGCTGGTTCGTGGTCTGTAACTGGGCGTTGACCCGCCGAATCAAGCGATATTGCCACCCGGCAATAACCAAAAGTGCCAACAACGCGACCAGCCCACCGGCCTGCCAGATGATCAAAATCAACTGCCGCCGGTTGTCCCGGTTCAGCCAGTCGATGTGCGCTTGTTTCTGAGCGATGAGGAAGCGGGATTCCACTCCGGCTACCTGACGAATTTTGTCGGTGTTTTGCACCTGGTCCGCATAGTGGCTGCGAAGCCGTTCGTAGGCCAGTGCCTGTTGATACTGACCCCGAGCCTCCGCAATTTTCGTCAAGACTTCATACACTTGCATTCGGTGTTCATCCCTTCGTTCAGGATCACCTTCAATAGACCGGAGAGCTAAATAAGCATAGCGTTGTGCTTCGCTTAGCCGGCCCAAGTGAAGCAGGGGTTCTGGCAGATGTAAGTACTCATACTTCATTCGCCGATAATCGCTCTGGCGCTGGGCATAGGCCAGACATCGGAGAAAGGTTTGTTCAGCCTCCCGAAAATGGCCCGACTTGGCTAATGTAACCCCATACCCGTCCAACATCGAATAGAAATTATTCCACTGCCGACTGGCCCACAACATGGTTAGCGCCTGGCGCTCGAAAAACGCTACCGAATCGATTTGACCTTTTAGTTGAGCCTGACTGGACTTATACATGTAATTTCCCAAGGCAAGAACGGGTTGATTAGGCTCATGCACTGACGAATTAGCCAGCTTCTGATATTGCCTGCTTTTTGCCGTATCGCCCAATGCCTCATATTCGGCATACAGGTTGAAGCTGAGTAATTGCTGCTGGTCGTAAGCGTAGACTGACTGAGCGATTGTCAATGCCTGTAAGTAATGGTCAATAGCCCCAATATGATTGCCCAGATTGGATTCCAGAAAACCAAACCGAGCGTAGAATCGAGCGATCCACTCGGGAATACGGGCTTGACGGGCTATTGTCAGGCCTTCATGAACCAGTGGCCGGGCTTCTTTAAAACGAGACTGGTTGATCAAATCTCGACTGTAGTCAAACAGCGGCTTTAGGCGCTGCACCGTTGGCATCGATGCCATGCGTTGACGGAAGCGGATCACATCAGCGCCCACTTTCGGCGTTTGGGCCTGGCAAACAACACCCATTATAATTAACCAAATGAATAGTCTGGCGCGTGTAGCCATCAGCGAAGGGCAAAGTGTCGTAAGGTATAGAGTTTGGAGAAGCCACTTAAAATTGTGCCTTCAACTTCCGTAAAAAGACTTTTGACGATCGTGGCCATTGATCAGGGACAATTTAAGTGGGTAATGCGAATGGTATCCAGCATCGAAGTGAATGCATCGGTGCTGATGTGGCGGGTTATGTAGCCTCGCCGATTACGCAGAAACGCTACCGACACATCCGCCCGTTTGATCAGACGGGTTGGTGTTTGAGGGGCGGCATAGCGATATGTCTCAATTCGGCCGGCCAAATGTTCATCTACGGGAAACTGTTTACCCCAGCCAGGCCAGGGGTTGCGGTTAAGGTCATAGGGAATTCCATGAATCCGCATAGCTCTGGCCAGATGATCATCAATAGCCACGAAATCGCGCTGGATAACTCGATAGTACAATTGGCCTTTATCATTAAACACCTCAAGTTGTACATACCGCCCCCGTCCGTCGAGCTGGTAGCGTGTCGAATAGCCCTGCAATCCACTGTTGTTTATGGGTATGCCGCGCAGTTCGACCAGATGACCCTGAGCGTTTGTATGGAGCTGATAACGATAGACGTGGCGTCCCTCCTGAAAAAAGTCAATTGAGGCCAGGCGACCCTTTTGGTAGATATAATGGCTGGAATCTTCCTGTCCATGTACCCATTCCAGCCATCCCTGTTTGTTATAGGTTAATTGCTGGACGAGGGTAAATGGCTTATAACCGGCGCCCTCCTCCTGAGCAGTACATGTAATGAGACGCTGAAGCGAGTCGAAGAGGTACATGTAGCGATTGGCATTGGCCTCTTGCCAGATAATTTGGCGGCAAAGCCCAGAAGTTGATTGCTTGGGCGACCCCTTCAAGTGATTACCCGGTGCTGTCGCCTGACGTTGATTGGTGTCGGAAGAGCAGCTCAATCCGGTTATCAGAAGCATTTGAATTAGAAAGCCAATCCCATTTTTACGCACAGAGCTACTCCATTGAGCCTTTTTAATTCGTGTTAAGGTAAGTCATTTTTTCAAAGAATTCATAAAATACCTACTTAAAATAGTGGACAAGTAGTATGTGCGATTGACAGGATCAGGCATTGCCTGTTCTGCTGGTGCTCAGTTAATTTATCTATGAACTATCAGGTTAAAAAAGCGAAGAAAAAATACCAGGCGTACGTAACTAAGTGAGCCGCAGCAGCAGACCATTTAACCAATAGTTAAGAGCATGGCATCTCGCTAATACGCTACTTAAGTGGACTAGATTGACAGTCAATTACAGCTTTATCAATTGACTTTTTCTCAAGCGGGATCGTTTCACCAGTCGGTAAACAAGCCATAAGATGCCGGAGCCTGCCAGCATAAGTAAGACGGTCGTTTCGGAAGGATGATGGGTATCATAGAGTTGTTTGATTCCATTGACCAGGTTGTTACCCAACAGAGCCACACTCACGGCCCATACTGAAGCCCCTAGGGCATTGTAGAGCGTAAACCGAGTTGACGAATAGCCCGCCAAACCCAAAGCAGCCGGAACAGCCCCCCGTAGGCCATACAATGCCCGAAAACCGATTACCAGCCCCGTACCATAGCGATCGATCAAGCCCTTAATTCGCTGGTAACGGAGTTGCCACCGAGGTCGGGAACTGATAAAGGTTGAGCCAAAGCGATGGCCCAGCTTAAAGCAAAGCTGGGTGATGCAGAACGAAGAAAACGCAGCCAGAGCAATCACAGCTGGTAGCGAAAAATATCCTTGATGAGCTAAATAAACCCCGATCAATAAAAAGGCTTCACTCTCCAGCAGAACGCCGAGAAACAGCATAGGATAGCCGTAGGTGAGCATGAGTTCCTGAAAGTCCATGATCCATTAGATAACGTTGAGTTCAGGTAAAACTCATTCAAGGTCAATTGGTTATTACTCGGCATGCCGAGGCTGACGGAAGCTTATTTATGCGGGTAAAAGATAGGATAAACACAGGCGATCGATTCGAATTGTCATCCCTAAAACTATTTCTTTTTGAGACGAAGAAATGAACAAATATGTGCGCCTATAATTGAACAGTTCATTTTAATAACTGTTGCCCGCAATCCGTAGTGTAGGCTAGACAGGGACCTGGTGGCTATTGTCTGGTACAAGGGGTTGTTTCAGCAGACATAGCCAAGCGTATTGGTATTAGTAAGCGTTTGCTTAAAAGCCTTTTTACAACCAAAAAAGCTTTCTTAATGTAGGGTTATGCTCAACATAAACTTACAGTAGATCTGTTGTTCATCAAAATTACAAAGTTCAGCATCTGAAGGGATGTAATCAACAGCCTACATTTAAGCCGAGCCGATAAGTCCGCAGGAGCTAGCCTCTTTGCTAGCGCATTACAAGCGATCGGTTTGTGAACAACTATTTTAAGGTATTCGATGAGTTGGCGGAATCCCTGTTGGCAAGACCTTTCGAAGAACTATGTAATCCCGACGATCAGACGGTGCGTGTCAGCCGGTTGATGTAGAATGAGCTGGATGCGCGCTGGCGATCGATACCGGTCATCGGTTTGACTAACATCCAAACTGATGCGGATCGGGCCAGAAGTTACCCGTTAGGCAGTCGGGCATTTATTGCCAAAGTGGAAACGCCTGGGGAGCTAACGAATTCAATCGCCTTCATCCAGGAACGATGGGTGAGTGAAGAGGGAATAGCTGACTGAGTGAACCGGCAAACCCGATGGCCCTTGAGCACGCCGGTAAGTGCCATCGGGTTAATCAGTATGAACCACAAGTTATTTTACGACTCTCCCTAACCTGGGGAAAAAACAAGGCAAAGCCATGTTAATTTTCACGGGGCTGTTCAATCACGCACTTGCCAGACAGCCATGCCTGACGCAACCCGAGCACCACTTGATTTAAGCCGTCCAGCGTGGATGGTTTTGTAATAAAACCATCGGCTTTTAACGCAATAGCCGCCTGCCGATCCGCTGACTGATTGGAGGTTGTCAGGATCACAACGGGTATGGTATCGTAACCGGACTCCTGTCGCATCTTCTGAAGGACCTCCAAACCACCCATCAGGGGCATATTCAGGTCCAGCAGGATCAGGCGGGGAAAGTCAACACTCGTTTTTAGGGCTTGCAGGAGTTCAACACCATTGGGAATTGGTTTAACCCTGCACTCCGGGCTATTTTGCTCGAAGGCAGCTTGAACCAGGAAGCGATCGTCTTCGTCGTCATCAACTAAAAAGACACATTCGGACGTTAATGATTTCATTATACAAGTTATTCGGTCGGTGAACTCTATTAAGACGATAAACTATCCATAGAGTCATTTTATTTTGACGTAAATACTGGATCTAATCTGAATTAAGCAGAAAGGCTTCCGTTATCCCCCCTGGTCAGGATGAGCAAGAATACCAGTACGTTACATATCAACCATTTCTCTACAGGATTACCCATAATACCCATCAATAGATTACCTAATGGGCCGGTCTAGGCGGATGCCAATAACTGGACTTCACCAGAAATTGGACTCTCATTGATGGCATACGCTTCATTTTAACACGGCTTTCTGCCGACTCCCTGTCGCTTGGTGTAGGGTTCCCGAAAATGGCACTCCCCGAATGAGCAGATTGGCTCATAGAACTGATCAGGTTTACACGGGCAAATAGATGTTGAACGAGGCTCCCTGCCCTGGCTGACTATCCGCCGTCATCGCCCCACCATGATTGATCACTACTTTCTGACAGATGGCCAACCCAATGCCCGTACCTGAAAACTCATCCTTGCCATGCAGCCGCTGGAAGACCTGGAAGATTCGGTCCTTGTACTTTTCTTCAAAACCTATTCCATTATCGCTCACCGTGATGCGCCAGTAGGCGGTGGTGAGCCGCGTAGGATGAACATCGGCGGGAAGATCCCGTCTGACAATCTGATGAGCGATCACCCGGATTTGTGGAACGATACCCGGGCGTCGGAACTTGAGTGCGTTGCTCAACAGGTTTTGAAACAGTTGGCTCAGCTGCATCCCATCCCCCCGAACAACGGGCAGGTCGCCCAGAGTGATCTGCGCCTGGCTTTCCTCAACAGCAATGGACAGATTGTCTAAGGCTTGGTGCACTATCCGCTGCACCGATACATCGTTGAGGACGGCTTGCTGAGTAGCAATGCGGGAAAAGGCGAGCAGGTCCCGGATTAGGGTTGACATACGCGCCCCGGCCTTGGTCAGTCGACTCAGGTAAGCGGTTCCCTCCTGGCCCAACTGGTCGCCATATTTTTCCTGCAGAATGGCACTGAACGACTGAATTTTGCGCAAGGGTTCCTGCAAATCATGGCTGGCGACAAAGGCGAACTGCTCCAGATTCTGATTTGACCGTACTAAATCCTGGTTAGCCTCCTGCAAGGACTGGGTACGCTGATGAACCCGGTCTTCCAGTTCGTTGGCCAGGGTTCGATAGCGTTCATGGCTTTCTTCCAGTTGCTGGCGGGCTTCTATCTGGGCCGTTACGTCGATGACGATACCGCTGAAGCGCAGGATGTGTCCCTGCTCATGGCGAAGGGTCTCACCTTTAGCCTGAACCCAGCGCGTCCGGCTCTCGGTGGTCATCGTTCGAAAGATAATGTTGTGTTCATGGGAGCAGGCCGGGTCGAGGCTGCGCTGGTTGGCCTGAGCAACCCACTGCCGGTCATCGGGGTGTACTTGAGCGAGCAGGACAGCCGGTGTTACTTCAGCATCGGGGGATAAGCCAAAGAGTTGCTTACAGAGGCTGGACCAATAAGCTTCCCCCGTCATCAAATTATAATCCCAGGTACCCACATTGGCCGCTCGCAAAGCCGACTCCAGCCGCTCCACCCGAGTCGCTAATTCCTGTTCATAATAGGGAGGATGTTGACTCATACTCACACCAAAGAGAATAATTACGCGTCATGCGGTTGAGAGTAGCCGCCCCTTCAGAATAAGCGAATAAAATATTCAGATTACCTTAATTGACTCTTTAGCGGTGGACAGTAATCGTGTCGGCGGACCAAGTCAAGCTAAGGTATTCTTATCCTGATTGTAAAGAGGGGCTAAATGATTGCCACCTGGCCGCAATAGTAAGCTGGCCAGATGATCAGTAGCTTTTCTCTATCGAATTGCTAAACTACATGTATTCGTGCATTATTGAGAACGGGGTGAAGAAAAAATGAGCCTGCGACGGATAGTGGTTGACCGTTATTAAAAACCAGCGTCTCCAATAAGGCTTCTACAGGAGACGACATAGCTTTCTGGCAGCCGCTCATCAAAGTAAGCCTAATCGATGGGGTCGGGCTGTACACGTGTTGGGGGCGAGACAAGCGCTGCCAGTAAGCCATCCCGACAGCTTATTCCACGTTGAAGCGGCTGTTCGGCTGCTTCAATTCCAATTGGATGGTATTTGAATCTAAAGCTAACCTGGCCAGCGATTGATAAATCAAGCTAACCGCCTGTTCAACCCGTTGCCAGTTCTCCTCGCTTCGCAAATCCATGCCCATCACCGAACGGTCCAGTTGAGCCTGTATGGTTAGATAGGACAAACCGCCCAGCACCACGGCTGACAGCGCTTCTGTATCTCCTCCTCTGACGAGCGAAAGCTGGTGGACCAACTGGGTAAACTCCTGATCCAGGCTTTGATTGACCGTGTCACCAAGCGGGACATGTGGCTGGACAGCGGCTTTCAGTAGTTGACGGGCCGAGGCCGAAGTCCGCATTTGCCGGAACGGCTGTAAGGCATTCGTCGACCAGAAAGCGGCCAAACCCTGTTGCTGGATGGGGCTTATCTTCTCCAGCATTTGGGGGGTATACCGGGGCAACACCCGGCCGGATTGTATATACTGGCTAACCAGCCCTTCCAGGCCACCGAAATAGCGGTAGATCAACACTTTACTGACCTGGGCTTTTTCCGTGACCCGGGTGATGCTGACCCCATCCATGCCCTGTTCAGCTAGAAGCTCTTCAAAGGCCTTGAGAATGCGGTCAGTCGTAGCGGTTCGGTTGCGTGTGGGCTTTTCCAAAATTGGTTTTAGACGAATTGATAGTTGTCGTTGAGTAAAGAGGGCCGGACCTAAAAGCGTACTGGTTCAGCCTGATAGTAGTACTTAATCGGCATTTAGCCGACAGGAGGCCGTTTAACTAGCTGGATGAATACGCTTTGTGTTCCGCTTTGTTGAGCCCAGCCAGGCAAGCCTTCAAAAGCAGAGTATTAATGATCTAACCGAGCCTGATAGTACTGGCGGGCTTTCTCACGGGATCGCTTCAGGCGCATTTTCACGGCGCTCTGATTGAGGTTCAACTGTTGACTGATTTGGTGAATATTCAACCCCTGCTGGTACTTCATCTGAAGGATGCTGGCGTCTTTAGGCGACAACCCTTGCAGGGTTTGGTTAAGCAACTGAGCCTGCTCTTCCCAGGCGTCCAGATCATGCTGATCGGCGAGCTGATCAGCATGATGGTCTTCCAGGCTGGTCATCGACAGGCGGTTGGCCTTTTTGATCTGATCCATACAGTAATTAAAGGAAATCGAGTAGAGCCAGGTAGAAAAGCTGGATTTAGCCTCGAAACGGTCCAGTCGTTCAAAGGTGCGCATGAATATGTCTTGCGTGAAGTCCTGCGCTTTCTCATTGTCTTTGGTCAGCGATAGACAGCGCCGGTAGACCTTGCTGACATAGCGGTTGTAAAGCGTTTCAAAGCAAACATTGGGATTGTTAGCCAGGTGCTTTTGAATCAAATCTTCGTCGTTGAGTTGGGCTTTGGTAATCATTGTAAGCAAATGGATTATCTTGTAGTATTTTCCTTTCGCACTTGTTAATACAAATCTGTTCTCTTTTGTTAGAGATTGGGAACAATACTCGATGAAGCGTCAAATTCACACGTTTTTTGGTTGCTGGACCAGCCAAATCAGAAAACTTAGGGAGATGTCGTACGCATTGTAAACATCGGCAGGCAGCCCTACCTTGATTGGTTACACATTGATCACCGAAAAGACTAATCAAGTAACTCGGGGTTAAACAGCAAATGAGGGTATTGATTTTTCATGACATCCTGTTTACAGGAAGAAACCCATCAACAAAAAAGGCCGAAGCAATGCTCCGGCCTGATTCGCCATGCCTGTCTCAACAACCCAATGTGGATCGTTGATTAATTTGGATCGTTTAGCGATGTGGTTGTCATTTTGCTCATTTCGAAAGAAGGCAAAGTGGCTGGTTAAGTAATTGTTGCCATTGGGCTTCCAACTGATGCAACGGTTGAGAGAAGCTTTCGTCATCAAAGCCGCTCACATCGAGGGATAGGCGTTGCTGCTGATCGATTAGTCAGCAAAAGGCCACTCGAGGAAAAATGCAAAAGCTATTTGTTTGGCAACGACCTGCGTTTATACTCAATGCCTAAGCGTTTGGCATTTTCTCGACACGTTTTACGGGTAACAGCGTTGGCCCATCGGCCTGTAGGATCAGGCCTTTTTGAGCCGCTAAAGGCTGCTGGGTGGCCACCAGGTCACCCAGCAAACCAGCCGCGCCAAACGGCTGAATGTCAACCGATTCCTGACCGGCTTCTAGGCGGGCCAGGTCGGTGAGTTGAACCCATATACTCCGGATGCCGGTTAAGTTGCGATATTCCATCAGTCACCCAAAGCCGCCCAGTTGGAAAGGCGCTCTATTTATCTACCATGCCACGTTCGTCATCGTATACGCGTATCCAGTTTATTAATCCGTAAACTATTTGTTTAGCGTAGCCAATGAACAGCCGATTCCCCTCCGTACTTGTTATCCTGGTAACCTTTGTAGTCGTCTCCCTGTCGTGTAGGACGAACGAAGTAGCCGTGAACACGCCAACCATTTCTGCGCTCGATTGCTCAGCTGCCACCTTTTCGGCTACGGCCACAAGCGGAGCATCTTATACCGGTAAAGCGAGTGTACCCTATACCGGCGGTAACGGCATTGCCTATGGAGAAGGGACCTCGGTTGCCTCGACGGGTGTAACGGGATTAACCGCCACGTTATCGGCAGGGACCTTGTCGAGTGGAAATGGAACGGCCAGTTTCGCCATTACCGGTACGCCGGCAACCGCAGGGACGGCCAGTTTTTCAATCCATGTAGGCGGACAATCCTGCGCCCTGGCCCTGCCCGTAGTGGTTTCGAAAGCCAGTGTTTCCAGTCTGACGTGTACAGCGGCTCCTGTAAATGGTACAAACGGGATTTCGTATTCAGGTAACGCTACAGTAGCTTATACCGGTGGTAATGGCGGTACGTATGACGTGTCAACGGCCACCTCAACGGGTGTTGAGGGGCTAACGGCAACCGTTGCCGCAGGAACATTGGCCAACGGTTCGGGAACCTTGGTGTATACTATTTCGGGCACCCCAACCTCATCGGGTACGGCTACCTTTACGCTGAGTTTGGGGGGGCAAAGTTGCCTTATTACGGTCACTATAACGGCATCGGGAACAGCCACGGCGGCTACCGATACAGTTGTGATTGTGTATGCAGGTACAACGGCCACCGTCAGTAATGCTTTTCAGGATGCCGGTGTAAGCGTGGCACTAAGTGGTGCGGACGTAGTCGTAACCTCGACCAATACGACCAGAGAAATTGTGTATGCTTTATCGGGCACCGCCACAAAAGGTAGTTTCAAAATCTATAGCCCATACAAGTATAATATCACGATGAAAGGACTGAGTCTGACCAACAGCGCAGGGCCCGCCATCAACAGCCAGTCCAGTAAGAAAGGAACCATTCACGTAGTGAGCGGCACAACCAATACGCTGGCCGACGGGGCGACCTACACCACGAGCGCTGAGGATCAAAAAGGTACTTTTTTTAGCGAAGGACAGCTCAGCTTTATGGGTGCCGGAACGCTAAATATAACCGGAGCCAATAAGCATGGCATCGTATCCGACGATTATATCTATGTGAGTGAAACAACGATCAATGTACAGTCGGCAGCCAAAGACGGCATCCATGCGAATGATTATTTTGCGATGGATAACGGAACCGTTACGATTACGGCAGCCGGTGATGGCATTGAAGCCGAGGAAGGGTACATTGCCATCAACGGCGGTACACTATCGGTAAACAGCGTGGGTGACGGCATCAAGACATCGTATGAAGGAACAGACGCTACCATTACGCCTTATATTTCAATCAAAGGGGGAACCCTGAACGTATCGACTACGGGCGATAAGGGGAATGCGATCAAGAGCGAAGGCTATACAACAATCGCCACCAATAACCCGATTACACTAGCCGTTAGTGGAAAAGGAGCTAAAGGAATCAAAACATCCGGCGACTTCACCCTAACCGCCGGTACTGTAAAAATCACGACTTCAGGGGCGGCCTATTATGTGACGGCCGATGCGGATATTGCGGCTCCGGCGGGCATTAATTGTGATAAAAATCTGGCTATTAATGGGGGGAATTTAACCATCACGAGCACCGGAATCGGCGGCAAAGGTATCACCGTTGATGGTACCGCTACGATAAGCGGTGGAACAACCACCATTACGGCCTCCGGCGCAACGTATACGTACAGCAGTGCGCTAACCAGTGAAGCAAAAGGCTTTAAAAGCGACGGTGCCTTTATCATGAACAAGGGCGAACTCAACATCGCGGCAGCCGATGATGGGCTGAAGTCCGGCACGTCGATCACCGTCAACGACGGTACCATAAATGTTACCAAATCATATGAAGGGATGGAGTCTATCTTCATTACGATCAATGGCGGTATATCGAATCTGACGGCGACAAACGACGGGGTTAATACCTCTTATGGCACGGTTTCGGGTGGTACCGAATCAAACGATAACAGTGCGCTGACGGTAAACGGGGGCATATTAATCGCCACCGGTTCGGATGCCATCGACAGTAATGGTAATTTCACCATAAAAGGGGGAACTATCATTGCCAACGGCAACGAAGACATTGATGTTAACGGTAACTTTCTGATTACCGGCGGAGTTTTACTGGGTGCAGAACCGAGCAATAATATGACCAAAGCGATGGAAACCGCTTCAACACAGGTGGGTATGTTTATCAAGTCGTCCACTCAGGTAGCAACGACTTCGGTGATTCATATTGAAGATGCATCCGGCAAGGAGTTGGTAACGTTTAAGCCTAAAAGTGCTTCGGCTTACTTTCACTTCTCCAATCCGAGTTTAGCCAAAGGAGCGATCTACAAAATATACTTCGGTGGAAGTTACACTGGTGGAAGTTTCGTTGGCAATACCACGGGCTGGGGGGTATACACCGGCGGTACCTATTCAAATTCGGGTGCCACTTTAAAGGCTACTTCGACAACATCGTCTACCAGCACTGTCAATACAATATCCTTCTAAAATCGTATGCTACCCATAGTAGTCGACAGTTACTGAGATAACCCGTTTCTGAGATACCCGAATTAATGAGCAGATGCATGAATACTTTGTCGTCTCTGACGGGAGCTTATTCAGGAACATTTTCTCGTCTCACTTGGGAGCGAATTTTGAAACGGTTAGATTTTGATTGCTTTTGCTGACTTAGCTTGTTTTTGAGCAAATAACCAATCCAATAAGCCAGGGGTCTCCACCACAGCCTCCCATATGCCATGACCTCCATCCGGGAACTCCGTATAGCGGGGGCGGCCACCCGCTTTCTGCAAAGCAGCAACCATATCGCGGGAACCACTGACGGGAACATTGACATCTTTTGCGCCATGAAAAGCCCAAACAGAAACCGAGCTCATCCTATTGGCTTGACGGGGATCCCCTTCGCCACAGACCGGAATGGCGGCCGCAAATAATTCGGGGTGCAGGCCAACCATGTGCCAGGAGCCATACCCACCGCGTGAGACGCCAGAGATGTAGCGCCTTCGCCCATCAATGGGATAGACCTTGTCCAGGGAAATAATTGCCTCAATAGCGAGACCAGCTATGGAAGGTGTATTGGCCACACCGCCCCATCCCGTGTGAGGAGGACAGCGAGGCACAAACACGAAGGCAGGATACTTCCTTTTGTTTTCTTGGCTACTGAGCCATTTGGCCATCGGACAAGCATCGATCTGCCGCGCGTTGTCTGCCCAGCAGGAATAAGGCAGGGCTACAACCAGCGGGTAACTTTTTTGAGGATCGTAATCGATGGGTTTTAAGAGCCGATAAAATAAGGTGTCTCCTTGAGGACTGATGTATCGGCCTTCATCGAAGGATTTCGCTAACGCAATTTGCCTACCCGATACGTGAGTCAGGTCGTAGTTTTCGCTCATCAAGGATAGGCTCACAACCAGCAAATAGAGGCTCAGTAGGACCAGCATGCCACGGGCCAGATGGAATCGATTGAAGGAATCAGCGTTTTCTTGCTCCGGTACAGCACGTCGGTATTCGTCCAGGAAATTCAATAACAACAAAACCGGTACTATTCGCTCGATCAAAAAGAGCCATTGTCGAAGCGAATCAATGCTGTTCTTGACTGGATAGGGTGGTACGTTCCTAAACCAAACCAGGATCGCTATATGGGCAAGGCAAAGCATAGCTGACACGATACCGGCTCGCTTTAACCAGGGTCTGCTGCTCGCTCTGGAGAAGACCAGACTTAATGCAGACACCAGGTTGATGGTAACGCCAATGAACACGGCCGCATCCGGGTGTTTCCGAAAAATGGGATACAGCGTTGCCGAAAATAGGTAAGAAAGACTGACCAACGTTGTCACCAAGGCCACCAGCCCCGTCCAAAAGGCAGCCTGATAGTTTTGGTGACGATAATAGGCGAGAAGCAGAAGCGAGGTAATGAAGGAGATACCGCTGGTTGCCAAAAACCAGCTTCGAAATGAGGCCAGGGTGTAGATGTCGATGCCTGCCTGAAAATGAAGCCAGCTCTGGAATAAGCCAGCCACGCAATTGAGCCCTAAGCCAAAGAGAACACTAGTATAAAAGTCTCGTTTCATGCAGCTAGTTGTTCAAATCTCTGACCCATTTCGAAAGGATTCGGTATGAATAAGTTTTCAGGACTGAGGTTTTACTCGTATATCATTCGTCTCATGTGAGAGCGTTTTTATAAGACACTGTTTTTCTAATATCTGTCAAACGCCATCAGTTGCATACAGTTACGCCTGGGCTGAGTCACTCCCCCATTTACGCACCTGGTCAGTGAACGGTCAATGATAAAAAATAAAAAAAGAGAAATTATTTTGAACGATGTTCATTTTTAATTTACCTTTGACTCAACGATTAAGAACATGGGTGTCAGCGAACGAAAAGCACGGGAGAAAGAAGAACTACGGAACCTGATTCTGGAAGGGGCAATGAAGCTCTTTGCAGAAAAGGGCGTAGCGAACGTGACCATCCGTAATATCGCCGATGCCGTGGAGTATAGCGTCGGGACGGTGTACGTATATTTCAAAGACAAAAATGCTATTCTGCACGCCCTCCACACCAAGGGGTTCCTGGAGTTGAGGGATCGATTTATGGTGCTGTTGAACGTGGCTAACCCGATGGAGCGGCTAAAGGCTGCGGGTAAAGTTTATATCCAATTTGCGCACGAACAGCCGGATATGTACGATCTAATGTTCAATACACAGGCTCCGATAGACTTCGTAAAAGAAGGCGAAGGCGATGTATGGAACGAAGGGAAGGCAACCTTTGGTGTGTTGCGCACCATGGTTCAGGACTGTCAGGCAGTTGGGCATTTTGGGGGACACGACCCCGAAGCCCTCTCGTTTCTGATCTGGAGTCTCGTCCATGGGATGTGTAGTCTGAGAATCTCGTGCCGTACCGATGTGGTCAACCTCGACCAACCCACCACGCAGGGATACGCCGAATTTTTGCGCATGCTGGATAAGGCATAAAATTTTTTACCCCAATAATGAACATTGTTCAATTTTAAATCTACGATCAATGAGATACTTATTTTTACCGTTCCTGATCTTCCTTACCCGACCGCTGTCGGCGCAAACCCACCTTGACAGCTACGTCCAGCTGGCCTTTGCCAACAACCAGAGCATTCGGCAGCAGCAGGTTGTTTTGCAGCGCAACCTTATCGCCCTCGACGAAGCCAAACGGCTTTACCTGCCCGCCATCAACCTGACGGGTACCTATACCCTCGCCGGGGGCGGACGTACGATCGACCTGCCCCTCGGCGACCTCCTCAACCCCGCCTATGCGACGCTGAACAAGCTCACGGGCAGCGACGCGTTTCCCTCCCTGCAAAACCAGCGCGTACTGCTCAACCCCAACAATTTTTATGACGTCCACATCCGCACGACGTACCCCCTCCTGAATGCCGAAATCCGCTACAACGAGCAGCTTAAACGGCAGCAGGCCGATCTGCAGCGCATGGAGGTCAACTTGTTTAAGCGCGAACTGGTCAAAGACGTGAAGGTGGCCTATTACCGCTTTCTGCAAGCCACCGAGGCCATCCGCATCTACGAAAACGCGCTGACGCTGGTGCAGGAAAGCCAGCGGGTCAACACGGCCCTGTTCAATAACCAGAAGGTGAACCGCACCAGCGTAGTCCGAAGCACCAACGAGGTGACACGGATTCGGTCACAGCTGGCGGTAGCTCAGCAAACGCGGCACTCGGCGCAGGCGTACCTGAATTTCCTGCTGAACCGCCCCGCCAACACCCCCATTGACGCCGACGGGCTCTCCAGCGTACCTGACCTGCCCACGACCATCGACACGACCCTTTCGGGTCGTGAAGAACTGGCCAAACTGCGCCAGGCACGGGCGATCAACACCTCGCTCGTGGGCCTGGCCGCTACCTATCGCAAACCCAAAATCAGCCTGTTCGCCGACCTGGGTTCCCAGGCGTTCGACTTCCGCGTGGACCGCCACACGCCCTATTACCTCGGAGGCCTGACGTTCGATCTCTCGCTGTTCTCAGCGGGCCGCAACGCGCTGAAAGTGACGCAGGCCCGATTCGACGGGGAAGCCCTCGACGCCAGCACGCAGTACGTGACGGGTCAACTCCGGCTGCAAATCACAACAGCAGCCAACGCCCTCCGGTCTACCCTGGCCCAGTACGAAGCGGCCCAGTCGCAGGTGGTGGCGTCGCAGCAGAACTACCGCGACCTGCAACGGCTCTACCGGGAGGGGCAGGTGCTTTACATCGAACTCCTCGACGCGCAGAATCAGGTCATTACCGATCAATTACAGGTAGCCATCAGCCGCTTCGATGCGTGGGTCAAACAGGCCGAACTGGAGCGGGCTACGGCGGCCATGTCGATCAATTAACCATCTCACCCCCATGAAAACAACAACATTTCTTCTGCTGGCGGTGGCCACGCTGGGAGCCGGTTGCCGCCACGAACAAACCCATACCGCCCTGGACGATGCGCCCGAAACCATTCCCGTCCGGGTGATGGCCACGCAGTCGGCGCGGGTGCAGCCGGTGGTCGAAGCCACGGGCTTACTGACGACCGAAAACGAAGCCCGCTACGGGTTCAAAATTGGTGGAATCATCGACCGTATCTGGGTCGAAGAGGGACAGACCTTTCGGAAGGGGCAACGGCTGGCGGCTTTGAAAATCACCGAGATCGGGGCCCAGCGCGAACAGGCCGAGATTGGCCTCGACAAAGCCCGACGCGACTACCAGCGGACCGCCAACCTCTACCGAGATTCGGTAGCGACGCTCGAACAAGTCCAAAACGCCCAAACCGCCTTCGACATCGCCCAGCGGTCGGTGAGTGTGGTTGCCTTCAACCAGCAGTATGCTTATATCTACGCAACGGCCAATGGGGTAGTGACCAAAAAGCTGGCCAATGAAGGCGAGGTCATTGGCACCGGTACGCCCGTACTGGCCATCAACGAAACCACCGACAACCGCGACTGGACGCTGAAACTGGGCCTCAACGACCGCGACTGGGCGAGCGTCGCCCTGGGCAACCGGGCCACCGTCCGTATCGACGCCTTTCCGGGGCGCACCTTTGCGGGTACGGTGATCCGCAAGCCCGTGGTCGCCGACCTCTCCAGCGGTACGTTCGAGGTGGAGGTGCGGGTCGATCTGGCGGGCGTCACGCCGTCGGTGGGCATGTTCGGCAAGGCGACGATCCAGACGGGGCGCAGCAGCCAACAGACCGTGATTCCCTACGAAGCCCTGATTGAAGCCGACGGCGATGCGGCTTTTGTGTACGTACCGGTGGGCCAGAACCGGGTACGGCGCATTCCGATTCAGATTGAGCAGTTCGACCCCGAACGAGTCGTGGTGAAACACGGATTGGAAAACATACCGGCCTTTGTGGTGAGCAACAGCGCCTTTTTGAATGAACAATCCACCATCCGTATTATCCGGTAAGCCATGAACCTGACCCAATTTTCCGTTAAAAACTACCCGTTTACGCTGGTAGTCGCGCTGATGGTGGCCGTAGTGGGCGTAGTGACCCTGCTGACAATGCCCCGGGCCGAAGATCCGCAGATCAACCCTCCGCAGTTCCCGATTGTGGTAATCTACCCCGGCACAACCCCCACCGATATGGAGCAGCTGGTGGTGAAGCCCATCGAAAACAAGCTCAATGAGCTGGCCAACATCCAAAAAATCGTGACCACGATTCAGGATGGGGTGGCCGTCATCAATCCGGAATTCAGCTACGGGGGCAATGTCGATACAAAATACCAGGAGGTGGTGCGCGAGGTAAACGGCCTGCGCAGCACCCTGCCCGCCGATATTTACGACATCGACATCCGTAAAGTGGACCCCTCAGACGTCAACATTCTGCAAGTGGCTCTGGTGTCGGAAACGGCCTCTATGGCCCGACTCAAACAACAGGCCGAAGACCTGGAGGAAGCGCTGGAGAAAATCACCGACCTCAAAAACGTCGAGGTGGCGGGGGCGCCGGCGCAGGTCGTGCGGGTAGACGTGCAGACCGATAAGCTGGCGCAACTGCGTATCCCGCTCACAATGGTGCTGGGGAGTCTGCAAAGCGAGAATGCCAGTGTACCCGGTGGCAGTGTCAACGCGGGCGGACTGAGTGTCAACGTGAAAACAAGCGGGCGGTTTCGGGATGTACAAGACATTGCCAACACGGTGGTGTACAACGGAAACGGACGTATCGTGTACCTGCGCGACGTGGCGACGGTGGGTCTGAAAAACCAAACCGAAACCCACATCACCCGCGTGAACGGGCACCGGGGTATATTGGTCACGGCGGCCCAGAAAGAAGGGGCCAACATTGCCGCCACGCAACGGCAGTATGCCCCGGTGGTGGCTGAGTTTACTAAAAAGCTGCCTGCCAACATCCGGCTCGTTAGCTATTTCGATCAGGCCGACAATGTGGCGGGGCGACTGCGCGGACTCGGTATCGACTTCGGCATTGCCATTTTTCTGGTGCTTTTTACCCTGCTGCCGCTGGGCTGGCGGGCGGCCACCATCGTCATGATCTCGATTCCGCTGTCGTTGGGGCTGGGCATTGTGGGGCTAAATGCCTTCGGTATATCGCTCAATCAACTCAGCATCGTGGGGCTGGTGGTGGCCCTCGGGTTGCTCGTGGATGATAGTATCGTGGTGGTCGAAAACATCGAACGCTGGATGCGTGACGGCTACTCCCGGCGCGAAGCCGTATTGCGCGGCACAAAGCAAATTACATTGGCGGTGCTGGGCACTACGGCCACCCTCGTAATCGCGTTTTTGCCGCTGATATTTCTGCCCGGCGGCCCCGGCGAATTCGTACGCGGCCTGCCGCTGGCGGTGATCGCTACGGTGGTCGGGTCGCTGTTTGTCTCGCTGACCATCGTGCCGTTCGGGGCGAGTTTTCTGCTCCGTCCCCACGCCAACCCGGAGGGCAACTGGCTCTTGCATGCCTTACAGCGGGGCATCCGGGCCACCTATTCGCGGCTGGTCGACAAGGCTCTGCACTGGCCCAAGACCGCCTTGCTGGTCTCGTTAGGGCTGTTTGTGGCGGCATTGGGGTTATTCCCGGCCATTGGCTTCAAGCTGTTCCCGACGTCCGAAAAACCGATTTTCCTGGTCAACGTTCGGATGCCGCAGCAAACGAGTTTGCCACAGGGCAACCGCATTGCCCGGATGCTCGAAGACAGCCTCCGACGCGACAGCCGCATTCAGTATTTCACCACCAACGTGGGTAAGGGAAACCCGCAGATTTACTACAACGTGGTACAGCAGGAGGAAAAAGTCGATTTCGCGCAGTTTTTCGTGCAGCTATCCCCCGATACCAAGCCCACGGTGAAGCGTGAAGTAATCGCCGATTTGCGGCAGCGGCTGGGGGCGTTCCCCTACGCCAAAGTGGAGGTCAAAGACTTCGAGCAGGGCCCGCTCATCGAAGCCCCGCTGTCGATCCGGCTGTTTGGCCCCAACCTCGACACGCTGCGCCGGTGGTCGTTTGTGGTGGAGCAACTGATTCGCAACAGCCCCGGCACCATCTACATCAACAACGAGCTGAACACACGCAAAACCGACCTGCGGGTGCAGATCAACCGCGAGAAAGCCCGTACCCTGGGCGTGCTGACCGCCGACATCGACAGAACGGTTCGGATGGCCGTATCGGGCCTCACCGTGGGGTCGTTTTCCGACGAAGATGATACCGATTACGACGTGGTGGTGGCCGTGGCCCGCGACAAATTCCCGACCATGGCCGTCTTCAACAACCTCTTCGTCAACAACGCGCAGGGCACGCCCATTCCCCTAAATCAGGTGGCGCAGATCGGGTTCGAGACGTCGCCGACGACGATTAACCATTACAACAAAAACCGCTTTGCTAAAATCACGGCCTACACCCGCACGGGCATTTTAGCCAACACAGTGCTGAAGGACGTGGTGCCGAAACTCGACGCGCTGAAGTTGCCCGCGGGCTACAGCTACCGGCTTTCGGGCGAGGCCGAAAGTGAGGGCGATGCCTTCGGCGGCAGCTTTATCACGGTGATTTTGTTAACGGTGTTCCTGTTTGTGGGCGTACTGATCCTGCAGTTCAAAACCTTTAAAGGGATTCTGATCGTGTTATCGGTGATTCCGCTGGGCGTGGTCGGGGGTGTTACCATACTCTTTCTAACGGGTAACCCGTTATCGTTTATCGCCATCATCGGGTTTATCGCGCTGGCGGGTATCGAAGTAAAAAACTCGATCCTGCTGGTCGACTTCACCAACCAGCTCCGGCAGGAAGGCACCCCCCTGATCGAGGCCATCGAACACGCGGGCGAGATCCGGTTCCTGCCCGTGGTGCTCACCTCGCTGACGGCCATTGGCGGCTTAATCCCATTGGCCCTGAACCCCAACCCGCAGATTTCGCCCCTGGCACTCGTGTTGATCGGTGGTCTTATCAGTTCGACTATTCTCTCCCGCATCGTCACGCCGGTGATGTACAAACTCATCCCGCCCACCATCGAACCGAGCGGTGTTCTGCGCGAGCGGGACATGGCAGGGGTTTGATTGGCTGGCTGATCAATCAATCCCTCAATTCTTACCAATAATCCCAAACAAACCATGAAAACACAACTCACCACTTACCTGCTCGTACTGGCCTTTGCGGTTAACAGCTACGCACAAACCAACCCATCAACGATTCTGGGGCAATGGCTATCGCCCAAAAAAGACAGCCGTATCCAGATTTACAAACAGGGCACAGCCTATTTCGGCAAAATTATGTGGGGTACGGGCGGACCGGCCAAAGACGAAAAGAACCCGGACCCGGCACTCCGCAGCCGCGACCTCATTGGGGTAGTGATCCTCAATGACTTTACGTTCGATGGCAACAACACCTGGCAAAATGGCACCATCTACGACCCCCGCGACGGCAAAACGTATTCCTGCAAAATGAACCTGAAAGACCCGACCCACCTCAACATTCGCGGGTACGTCGGCGTGTCGCTCTTTGGCCGAACCGAAGTCTGGACGAAAGAAAATTAACCCCTTAACAACCTTATTTCTATGACTTTATCAAGCCGCGAACAGCAACGCCTGTTCAAAAACTATGGTCCATGGGCCGTCGTTACCGGAGCTACCTCCGGCATCGGCCTCGAACTGGCCACCCAACTCGCCGGGGCCGGCTTTTCGCTGATTCTTAACGCCCGCAGCGCAGCCGACCTTCCCCAACTGGCTGCGCAATTTCAGACTCAATACGGTATAGAGGTACGTACCGTTGCCGCCGACATAGCCGACCCGACCACGATTCAGCGCCTGCTCGACGTTACGGCCGACCTACCCGTTGGCCTGCTCATCGCATCAGCGGGATTTGGCACCTCAGGGCCGCTCATCAACGGAACGCTGACTGACGAACTGGCGATGGTACGCGTCAACTGCGAGTCACTGCTGGCCGTAACCTACCATTTCGCCAAGCGGTTTTCGGGGCAGGGGCGGGGCGGAATCGTGTTGCTGAGCTCGCTGGTGGCGTTTCAGGGCGTGCCGTACTCGGCCAATTACGCGGCTACCAAGGCCTATGTACAGTCGCTGGCCGAGGGGCTGGCGCGGGAATTGCGACCCAGGGGGGTGTCTGTGCTGGCGGCAGCACCCGGTCCGGTGATGAGCGGTTTCGGGGCCCGGGCCAACATGCGGATGAACATGGCACTGACTCCGCAGCAGGTGGGCATCCCCATTCTGGAGGCCCTGGGTCGGCAAACGACGGTGCTTCCCGGCTTTCTGACCAAACTGCTGACTTATTCGCTTCGGATGGTGCCCCGCTGGGCTAAAGTCCGAATTATGGAGCAGGTAATGGGCGGCATGACACAACACCAACGTACTGCCGCCTGACGCCTATGAAACCGTTCTTACAACAACTCCACCAGGTGAACCCGCTGCTGTATGCGTTCGGGTGGGTTTGCCTGATGGGGGCGGGTCTGTGCCTGGTTCTGATCCCATTCACTCATACGCAGGTAATGGGCGTGAATGCGTGGTACAAGCCGATGAAATTTTGTCTGTCGACAACGCTGCTGGTGTGGACCATGGGCTGGTACGGGAAGTATCTGGGCCGGTCGGATGCCCTGGTGGCCTATTCGTGGGCAATGATCGGGTTACTGGGTTTTGAGATTGGCTACATCGCCTTGCAGGCAGGACGTGGCCAGTTGTCGCACTTCAATCTGAGCACCCCGCTGCACGCCAGCCTGTATAGCCTGATGGCTATAGCCGCCACGGGCGCGTCGCTCTGGACGGGCTACATCGGCCTGTTGTTATTCCGGGCCGACCTCTCGACCCTGCCCCGTGCTTACGTGTGGGGTATCTACTGGGGCATTGGGCTGTTCGTGCTGTTTTCAATGCAGGGCTTCGCGATGGGCGGTCGGCTGACGCATACCGTTGGCGGCCCGGACGGCAGCCCCGGTCTGCCCATCGTGAACTGGAGCCGACGCTACGGCGACCTGCGTATTGCCCACTTTCTGGGCATGCACGCCTTGCAGGTGCTGCCCTTACTGGGCTTTTACGTCCTCAGGAGCAGCCGGTGGGTTGTGGTGGTGAGCCTGTGCTACGCCCTGCTTACCGCAGCCATTTTTTGGCAGGCCCTACGCGGGAAACCCCTGTTGAGCCGCTTCGGCTACGAGAAAAACACACTACGGGCCCCTGTGTGACCTGTATGATCAGTCAATCAATAATCATTACGACACTCCATTCATCATGCGTCACTTTCTATACAGCATTACACTGTCATTAGCGGCTACCGTTTCGGATGGGCTGGCCCAGCAAGCTGCGCTCCCCGACTCGAACTCCCTAACGACGTTGACTGACCCGGAACGGCAGGAGCTCCACACGCAACTGCAAGCCTCGCTGGAGAAGTTCAACTCGGTAGTTGCCAACTTATCGCCTGGGCAGTTGGCATTCCGGCCCCAACCAGGCACCTGGACACTGGCCGAATGCATCGAACACGTTACTTTGGCCGAGTTGCGCTTCCCGGACATCGTTACCGAAGCGATGCAGCAACCCGCCGACCCGGCTTTCCGGAGAAAAATCAAGATCAAAGATGAGGCCATTCGCCCTCGGATGACGAGCCGAAGCTGGCGGGCCAAATCGCCCGAAGTGTTCCGCCCAACCGGACGTTTTGCCGATGTTACCTTCGCTATCCAAGCCTTGCAGTCACAGCGGAATAAAACGATGACTTACGCAAGCCAGACCTCGGATGACCTGCGCAACCACTATTGGCGGCATCCGCTAACGGGCTACATCGACCTTTATCAAACCCTTTTATTGATGTCAGCGCATCTGGAGCGGCACGTCGCCCAGATGGAGCAAATCAAAGAAGCTGAAGCATTTCCCCGGCCATAGCCCGTTTGGTCAGGTAAGGCGGTCCAGGCAGGTATAGCTGTAACGGCCGTCGGAACCGATTAAGATGATATAGACAAATCCAATTCACAACACATCCCAGTCATGAAAAATATACTTATGCTCACCCTGTTTTGGGGCACCTTCATAACCACACTTTACGGCCAAAACAAGCCAACGTCTGCTAATTTTTACGCGATTGTTGGTGCCAAACAGAATGCATTCAAAAAGCAGTTTGGCTATAATATCAACCCCCAGGTATTTTCGTCGTCCATAGGAGCGGGCAGCACACTTTCTAGAAATAATTACCTTGTTGGAGTAGAGTTTCTTTATTCCGTTGGCACAAGAAATACGGATTTAGAGACAAAACAGTATGTGGGATTTAGTAATACCCTGTTTGCAGGATACAATGTACTGCCCAGTAAGAGTACCTGGCGATTGGAGCCAACCGTGGGATTACTTATCGAGAACAATCAAACTATTTTACAAACGAAGGATAATCAGCGATTTACCAATTTCTCCAATAGCCACCTGGGCATAAACATTGGGACATCGATTCGAAAAATTGGGGCAAACGGTTTGTTTTTTGGTCTGAAAGGGGGATACCTGGTTTCCTTAAATGGCGATACCCAATGGCTTTACAAAGCCACCGGGCGAGAAACGGGCCTGTTTGACCGCATGAATGGCTACTACTTACAACTTCACGTCGGCGGTTTACTAAAGCTGTAACATATCGGTAAAGAGCCTAATCGAAATTTTTGTCCTGATGATTCATAGAATCGCTAAATTTTAAAACTCACCAGGTAGTGTATGGAAAAAGATATCCGACTCAACCAGTTACTCACAGATTACAAGCAATGGCTAACAAACTTGACCGCATCGGTTAGGTTACTTGATGACGATCTGATACAACTTGGGCGACTAAAACAACAGAATCCTGATATGGAACTACTCTTTGACTTTCTGATAGAGTGCAGTACCGCGCGGCAGGCATTCATGAGTGGTCTTCACCAAATGATTTTAAAACGGGTTGACTCTCTGGCCCTTGCGCATGACCTGGCTTTACTGGCCATGTTATGGGGAGCGCATTCGTCTTTAAGACAGGTAATCGAATCCAACCAACTAGCCCTGGATGAAATCAGGTCTCACTACGTGATTTTATTAACCAATCGAAAACCAGTCGATACCCCTTATGACGCCCAGTTAGTTGGGCGTCAATACTTAAATTAAACGTTCGGAGAGGTCACCTGGTTTACTGGGTGTAAAATCTAAACGACTGAAGATAAGGGTTAGACAGGGCGATTTTGCCCATTATTGAACTTCTGCAAGTGTCATCATTTTTGCGCTAAAAAGTACACATTGTAAAGCTCCCTATGTCTAAGAAGATCAGACAACGAACGGGCTCAGTTCAGGGGAAACTTCTCAACGCAATCTGGGGAATAGGGGCTTTAAAGAAGGCCCCAGTTAAACGCATCTACAGGCATGTCTTTTCGTCTCATGTGGTCGCATTTCATGAAACGCTTGTGTAGTATTGTCTGGGCTCAGTTGGTGGCTATTGCCCCGCAGGTATCGCCGGGTGGCTGATGTCATAGTAAGCTGTCCGAATCACCTCCCGAACTGAGCATAAGGTTGCGACAGCAAACTTAGACGACGACTCTTGAACCAATTCATAGCGTGATTTCAGGTCTGTTGGCTGACAATGCTCAACGGGGCCGCCCGGCGGGCTTTTTTTAAGATCTCGCGCTCAGTATTTAGTTGACTAATCCGTTGAAGCAACCGATGCCCAACGTCTGAGCCACACAAGGCACGCTCTGGCCATTAGCAACCTTTTCAGCACGTCGGCCTTGAAAGTAGCGTCGTATTTACGCCGTTTGAGGGGTTTGTTTTTAGGCTGTATGCTCTTGCGAAATCAAACAAGTTCACTGTGCCGACTTAATAGACCATCTCAGCATAGGGATCAAAGTGAACTGGTTCAAGGGGTTCTCATTCCCGACGGGGCAGTTTTACAAGATAGTGAACTAATATGTTGACAGAATTTTGATTATCAGCTCATTACAAACAATTCATTAATTAGGAAATCCTTTTGATAACCTAGATTACTCCTTTAGGCTTATCAGAAACGTGAATTTCTTAGTCGAGTTCTCAATACCCTTTTTGGTAACTTTCTGACCAGCAGTACTCATTAAATTGTAACTCTAAATCCTGTTTTTTAATTATTGACTTTCGGGGTAGGTAGTAGGAGTAAGCAGTATAATTACCTAGTTTTAGACCATCCACTCCCTCTTTCCCATGGACTCCCTGTGCGACTAATCCTTTTCCAATCACTGAGTGTTGGGCAGATAACTTTTTTGAGCCAGGTAAGCGCTGAGTTCATGGCTTTCGGAACCAAATACCTTTCCGAATTCTCATTCGATCTTGCCTGGACTTTTAGACCAAATGGCTCGCTGTCAATTGAAAAAAAGCAGGAGATCCGCTCGACTGATTCCAGGCAGAAACAGCATCAAACGGCGTGTATCCTTCAACCTGAGCAATCTACCTTAGTAAAGCGTCACCAACCAAGTCTCAACCGCTCACCATCATCGGTATGGAAGCGGCTGATTCTTGGTCTCATCACAGCCATTTCCTTAGTAACGATTTCCCGGGCCCAACCAGCCCCAACCCCGGTTATCCTAAGGCAGGTACCCGCGGATGGGTTTCTGCTCAAAGAGGGGTGGCGATTCCACCCCGGTGATAACCCAAAGGGAGCCAGCCCTGATGTAGATGATCGATACTGGGCTGGCATTGATCCAACCAAAGACATTCGGCAATTGCCTCAACTACAACGGGCGGGTATTGGCTGGCTGCGGCTGCACATCCAGGCCGGTCCCGATTTACCACCCCTGATGATTAAGCTGTTCCAATCGGTTGCCTCGGAAATTTACCTGGATGGGCGATTGCTGTATCGTTTCGGCAAGGTCAGTACTAATCCAGATAGCGTACAAGCTTATAATCCTGCGGCTGCGTATAGTTTTCCTCTGACAACCTCCTCTGAACATATACTGGCCCTCCGGATTGCCTGTCAGCCGAGTCAATTTTACTACGCCAACTACCTCAACTGGGATGCGGGAACGGTTCAGTTCTGGTTGTTTCCAACTTATGTTCTACCCGCCATCAAACCGGTTGATGTCGAGTCGATTTACCTGAATACGTTCCGAATCGGCATCGCCTTCATCCTCTTTATTCTGCATCTGAGCCTGTTTTTTGCGCATCCCAGCCAGCGGGCTAACCTTTATGCGGGTGGCATGTATCTGCTGCTGAACATTGGCCTTTTGTCCAGGTTTGCCAACGATTTTACCCACTCCCCTGGCCTGCGGATTCTGGTTTATTATGGATCGCGCATTGATCTGTGGGTGCCAGGACTGGTGGTCCTGACGTTTTATGGCCTATTCAATTTTCGACGGGGGTGGCTCTTTTGGCTGGCAATGGGCAGCATTTGTATTAAGCTTATTCCATTGTCCGCCGATTTTCAGTGGCTGTCTTATCCAATCAATTATTTCCTGCCACTTGAATTGATCCGCCTTTCGCTGGTGGCGATCAGACGTGAGTTGAGGGGGGCTACTATCGTGGCCATCTGCGCGTTCTGTAATCTGGGCTTATGGATTCTGTCGTCCTTCTTATTTTCCCTGCATCTGCCGGGCTATGGCCATGAATGGCTGTTTCATGGGTTTTATTTAGCCAGTTTTCTGTGCTTCCCGCTTACGCTGTCGATTCTGCTGGCACTGGAACATGGCTGGATCAATGGCCAACTGGTTGACCGAATTCGGGAGATTGAGACGCTATCGGCCCAAAACCTGGCACAACAACATGAACGACAGCAACTCCTGGCCCAGCAAAATGAACAGCTGGAACGACAGGTCGCTGAGCGTACCCAGGAACTTCACCAGCAGGCTGACCAGCTTCGAGAGCTTGATCAGGTAAAGTCACGCTTTGTCAATAACCTGACCCACGAGTTTCGTACACCCCTCTCGCTCATTCTATCTCCGGTCGCCAAGTTACTGGAAGAAAAACGGTACGATGGCAAATTATTGACACTGGTCCATCACAGCGCCGATCGGCTCCTGCGGCTTATTAATCAACTCCTCGACCTAGCCAAACTGGAGGGTAATTTCATGCCCGTTTCGCTCATGCAGGGAGACCTGACGGAGTTTGTTCACCAGATTGTCACGCTATTTCAGCGTTCGGCGGAGCAAAAAGGCATACAACTGCGGTATAGTATAGACAGATTATCCCAAGTCGAGTACGCCTTCGATGCGGATAAATGGGATAAAATTCTGACCAATATGCTGGCTAACGCTATCAAGTTTACACCCAGTGGAGGGCAAGTTACCCTGACACTCTCGCCTGTTTGGACGTCCGGCAAAATAACCCAGGTCGCCTTCCGGTTGGTCGATACCGGCATTGGTATTCCTGCTGAAGAACAACCATATGTCTTCGACCGCTTTTATCAGGTGGATAGCTCCAGCACCCGGGCCTACGAAGGGACCGGTATCGGGTTAGCGCTGGTTTATGAACTAGTTGGCCTGCTGGGAGGAACCATCACCCTCCAAAGTGAAGTAAATCTCGGTACGACCTTTTATTGGACCTTACCGATCGAACCGGTATCAACAACCGTTGACTTACCCCACATCCGCTGGTCATCACCTACTTCGAATGCTCCGAAGCAAACGGTGCCACTGGGGGTGGCTCCGAACATCAATCGATCGGTTACTGGCCAATTGATTCCCCGCGTTTTGATTGTCGAAGACAACACCGAACTACGGGAATTTCTGGTGGGGGAATTGTCAGGGGCGTATCAGGTCGTTCAGGCAGAGGATGGGCAGGCTGGCTGGGCATTAACCCAGACCGAACTGCCCGATATTGTCGTTACAGATCTGATGATGCCCCGCATGGACGGGTACCAACTCACCCGGCTGATTAAAGCCAGTGCCGATACAGACCATATTGCGGTGGTAATGCTGACCGCTAAAACGGCTCATCGGAGTCGTTTAGAGGGACTTCAGCAGGGAGCCGACGATTACCTGGCCAAACCGTTTAGCGTAACCGAGCTCCAGGTGCGGTTGGCTAACCTGATTACCCGCCAGCAGAAGTTAGGGGCCTATTACCGGCAACAGTTTGCGCTGACGGAAAAAGGGTTCAGTGCCGTAATGGATGTCGTGCCTGAGCCAATCCGGGACCCCTTTCTGAGCCGGATTTATGGGCTGTTGGAGCAGCACCTGGATGATCCGTCGATTGGTGTGGATTGGCTGGCCGACCAATTGGCCATGAACCGCAAGACATTGTATCGAAAAGTGCAGAGCCAGATCCAGTTATCGCCTACCGACCTGATTCGTCAGTATCGGCTTCGGAAAGCGACCGAACTGCTAAAGTCGGGTAACAACGTAGCGGAAACCGCTAATTTAGTTGGGTACAATTCACCCTCTCATTTCACCCTTATGTTCAAAGAGTTTTACCAGCAAACGCCGACCGAATTTATTGCCAGCCGCGTGAAAAACGCCTGATCTGTACTTTTTTCCGTTTCCAGCGGCAGAATGTCCCCGATCTTACGACATCTGTCCCCAATCATGTAGAGCATCAGCGGGTATTGAGAGACCTTTGAGTTGGCAAAACTTGCTGACTCAATCCCAATCCCTCCATGAGAAAACAACTTACTTTCTTTGCATCGGTCATGCTGATGGTTTGCCTGATAGCAGCTACGCCCCCAGCAAGCAAACTAGCCAAAAGATTACCCCAGTCCGGCGTAGCCCGACCAAACGCGACTGACCGCAGCCCGATACGACCTGACCCTAAGGCGGCAGCCCCGAAAACACCCTTCATCGACCGGCAGAACATGAATCTCGCAGTAAAACCCGGCGACGACTTCTATCAGTATGCCAACGGTGAATGGTTAAAGAAGAACACCATACCAGCGTCAAAGACCAGTTGGGGTAGCTTCGATATCCTGTACGAGAAAAGCCTCAATGCCATGAAATCACTACTCGAAGAGGCTGCAAAAAACCCCGGCCAAGGACGGTTACAACAGATGGTGGGCGATTTCTACGCCAGTGGCATGGATAGTATAGCGATTGAGCAAAAAGGATTTGACCCCATCAAAGCCGACCTTGCTCGTGTAGATCAACTTAAGGATAAAGCCGAGCTGATGAACGAAATTGCCTATCAGCGTGCCCAGGGCAGTACGATGTTTTTTTCTCTTCTTGTGGCGCAGGACAGGAGAAACGTCAATAAATACGTGGTTCAGTTTGTGCAGGGAGGCACCACGCTGCCCGACCGTGATTATTACCTCAAAGCTGATGCGCGCAGCCAGAAAATCCGGGAAGCCTATCGGGATAACCTGACCAAAATGTTTGGCTTGATTGGCGAAGAACCCAGCCGGGCCACGACCAGCGCCGACGCGGTCCTGAAGCTGGAAACAGCCCTGGCCAACGCACAATTGAGCCGCGTAGAGTCCCGTGACCCCATAAAAACGTACAACAAACTGACCGTAGCTGACTTCTCGAAGCAAACGCCCGGCATCAACTGGGCCGCCTGGATGCCTAAACTGGGCATTCCTGAACAAGACACTGTATTGGTTCAAAGCCCATTATTCTACCACGCTGTAGATAGTTTGCTGACAGCAACCCCGGTAGACGCCCTCAAAGCGTACATGCGCTGGAATCTGCTGAAAAGCGCGGCTCCATTCCTGAGCACTCCGTTTGTGAACCAGAACTTTGCGTTCAACAAGGTACTGTCGGGCCAGAAACAACTGACACCCCGCTGGCAGCGCAGGAGCAACCTGATCAACCAATCATTGGGTGAACTATTAGGGCAACTCTATGTGCAACAGTACTTTAAGCCGGAAGCCAAAACACGGATGCTGGTGCTGATTGATAATCTTGAGGCCTCGTTCAAAGACCATATTAACGCTGTCGATTGGATGAGTGTCGACACCAAAAAACGGGCTCTGACCAAATTAGCCTCGTTTAAACGCAAGATCGGCTACCCCGATAAGTGGAAAAACTACGAGGGCGTAACCATCCGGCGCGACGATTTTTATGGCAATGTGCTGGCGACCAGCAAATGGGCGTATACCGACAACGTTAGCCGCCTGGGCAAACCCGTTGATAAAACGGAATGGGGCATGACCCCTCAAACGGTAAATGCGTATTACAGGGCGGTAAATAACGAAATCGCATTCCCGGCGGCTATTTTGCAATTCCCGTTTTTCGATGCAGAGGCTGACGACGCCATTAATTACGGGGGTATTGTCGCGGTGATTGGCCACGAAATGACACATGGGTTCGACGACCAAGGCCGCCAGTACGATGCCGACGGAACCCTGCGCGACTGGTGGACCAAAGATGATGCCGCCAATTTCACCAAACGTGCCGATAAAGTAAAAGAGCAGTTCTTTGGCTTCAGGGTGCTGGATTCGCTAAAAGTGAACGGTCAGCTAACGCTGGGCGAAAACCTGGCTGACCTTGGCGGTCTGGCCATTGCCTACGACGCGTTTAAGAAAACGAAACAGGGGCAGAGTGAAACCAAAATCGACGGATTCACGCCCGACCAGCGGTTTTTCCTATCATGGGCGCAGGTTTGGCGGACTAACATGCTGCCCGAATCGCAGGCTCAACAACTCTTGACCGATACGCACGCACCCGATCAGTTTCGGTGCAATGGTCCACTGACCAATATTGATGCCTGGTATAAAGCGTTCAACGTGCAGCCGGGCGAGAAAATGTATAAGGCTCCTGACCAGCGGATCAAGGTCTGGTAAGAGCAGAGAAAACAAGTTGTCTATCCACACCTCTTTTATACCCCCTTCAACCATGAAAACACCCTTCGCACCAGGCTTGCTGATTCGTTCGTTACTGCTGGCTTCGCTCGGCAGTTTAGTGTCCTGTTCATCGGTTTTACAGGCCAATCGGCTGAGTAGATCATTTCCGCAACAACCAGCCGAAATGGTGGCCGATGTATCCTCTGAACCGGTATCACCCATGGGCGAGGCTCAGCAACTTGGCGCTGAAGCACCGTTCGGTTTTCCGCGCTCAATGCCATCGGGCTACCGATGGACTTTCATTGTAAAGAAAGGCAACCAGAATACCCCCAGCCTCGGAAATTGGGTCGTTACCCCTAATCAATAGCGTTGACGCTCATTCGTATCCGCTTACGTTAAATCACCTTTTACACAAATCACCATGTTCCTCTCCCGATTAATCAGGCAGACCTGTTTTCTACTGATCATTGTCGCCACGACGGCTGTGTCCTTCGCACAATCAGCCGCTGCCCAGCAACGCCAGAATCCATTTTTGTCGCCTTATCTGACACCCCACCAAACGGTGCCGTTCGACAAAATAACCAACAACGACTACCTGCCTGCCCTCCAGGAAGCAGTGGCTCAGGGTCGAAAAGAGGTCGATGCTATCGTTACAAATCCTGAAAAGCCCACGTTTGAGAATACAGTCGTTGCCCTCGACCGCTCCGGCAGTTTGATGAAACGAATTACCCAGGTCATGTATAACCTGAGTGAAGCGGAAACAACGCCTGAACTCCAGAAGATTGTTAAACAGGCATCGCCAATCATTACCGGCTATACCAATGACATTACCCTCAATCCAATACTCTACGCGCGGGTTAAATCGGTTTATGAGCAGCGTGCCCGGCTGAAACTGGATCAGGAAAGCGGTATGTTGCTCGAAAAGTCATACAAGCTGTTTGCCCGAAATGGGGCTAATCTGGACGCAGTGGGTAAGGAACGGCTTCGCGCTATCGACAAGGAAATGGCGCAGTTGTCACTTCAGTTTGGCGAAAATGTGCTGAACGCAACCAATGAATACAGCATGATTATAACCGACGAGAAAGACCTGGCCGGTTTACCCGATTATGTTCGTGAAGCCGCGAAAGTCACCGCGAAAAAGAACGGGCAGGAGGGTTATTTATTCTCTTTACAGGCACCCAGCTACGGGCCGTTCATGCAATATGCCGACAACCGGGCACTTCGCCAGAAGCTATTCATGGCCTTTAACGCACGGGGTTACCATGGGGATAAAAACGACAATTCGGCCATCATAGACAAGATGGTCAATCTGCGCTACGAACGGGCCAGTCTGTTGGGCTACAAAACCCACGCTGATTTTGTGCTGGAAGAACGAATGGCCGGTTCGCGCGAAAAAGTGCAGAGTTTTCTGAATGAATTGGTTACGTATGCCCGTCCGGCCGCTGAGCGCCAGCTGGCTGAATTGACGACCTATGCCAAAACCCACGGATTTACGGACGACAAACTGCAAAACTGGGACAATAGCTACTACTCGGAGAAACTAAAGAAGGAAAAGTATGACCTCGACGATGAGACGCTGAAACCTTATTTTAAGCTGGAAAACGTGCTGAATGGTGTCATGGCGGTGGCCAACAAACTCTACGGCATCACCTTCAAAGAACGTACCGATATTCCGGTCTATAATTCGGAAGTAAAGACGTTCGATGTTTTCGACAAGGACGGTAAATTTCTGGCCGTATTTTATGGCGACTACTTTCCCCGGGCGGGCAAAAGTAGTGGTGCCTGGATGAACTATGTGCAGGGTCAGAAAATTGAGAATGGGCAGAATATCCGGCCACAAGTTCTTAACATCTGTAATTTCACCCGTGCCACAGGCACCAAACCATCGTTATTGACATTCATGGAAGTCATTACCTTGTTTCATGAATTTGGCCACGGCCTGCACGGTATGCTGGCCAACGGTACGTATGAGAGTTTGTCGGGCACAAATGTACCCTGGGATTTTGTGGAGTTGCCCTCCCAATTGATGGAAAACTGGTGCTACGATCCCGAAGCACTCAAACTGTTTGCTAAACACTACCAGACTGGCGAAGTAATCCCCAATGAACTAATTGAGAAAATTCGGGCGAGTCAGAACTTTATGGCGGGCCTGGCTAACCTTAGGCAACTTCGTTATGGCCTGATCGATATGTATTATCACGGTCAGAAGCCAACAGCTGAGTCCATTGGCGTGGTCGAAAATAAAGTTGATTCGGTGACGAATCTGTTTCCCCATGTTAACGGGATAGCTAGTAGTCCGTCTTTCGCGCATATTTTCAACGGAGGTTATTCAGCTGGTTATTACAGCTACAAATGGAGCGAGGTGCTGGATGCGGATGCCTTCGAGTTTTTCAGGGAAAAAGGGGGCCTGGACAATAAAGCGGCCGCCGATAGTTTCCGTAAGAACGTATTGGAGAAAGGCGGCAGTGAAAAGCCAATGGATCTCTATAAGAAGTTCAGGGGCCGCGAACCATCTCCCAAAGCTATGCTGCGACGAAGCGGTTTGATCCTGTAAAGAGTCGTAACCACCCTTACCTATAAACACGCGCCAGGCATCAATACTGCGGCTATGGCCACTACTATTGATGCCTGGTATGAAGCGTTCAATGTGCGTCTGAATCACGACCTTTCGTGCAAACCGGGCCCGAATTGTAATACCTTTCCGGCCCTCTCCTCTTGACTCTCCACCATGCTCCGATTTGTGTTGATTGGCTTGCTTTGCTGTTTGACGATTAGTGCCATCCAGGCGCAATCTATTGTGGCGCGGGACAGCCTGCTGAGAAAGCTAAACGCCTTGCCGGTTACGGCTAATGACACTACGCGAGTGAACGTACTCAATGCTTTAGCCTTTGAATATCGGCTCATTAAACCCGATACGACCTACCTGTTAGCTCAGCAAGCCTATGTGGTTGCCCAAAGACTCAACTATTCGGCAGGGCAGGCACGGGGACTCATTGTCATGTCCAGCGCATTTAGCCAGTTGGGGGATTATGCTAAGTCCTTAAAAATGCTCAATCAAGCCAAACAGCTCTTTATAAAATTAAAAAAACTCAGTAAAGTAGTCGTTGTCTTAAACAATACCGCGTACGTGTACATGCTACAAGGCGAATGGCAAAAAGGCTTATCGAGAATACAGGAATGTTATGCCTTATATAAAACCATACCTCAACCGGATCTAGGTTTGAAGCCCACTATTCTTGCAAACATTGGGGAGTGTTTTTATCAATTGAATCAATTGGATTCTGCAAGTGTGTATCTAAATCAGGCGTTGCCCCTGGCTAAAATTGACCAGCCTACATTGTATGGCCGTATCTTTTATCTGCTAGGGAATGTAGCCTTGGCCAAAGACAACACGAACCAGGCCTATTCCTTTTACCAGCAAAGTATTGGCGTACTAAGTAAAGAAAATTCCTATACACGGCTGAATGAGGCCTACTACCAACTGGCAACATTTTATCAGAAAACCGATCAAAAAGACTCTATTCTTCACTATGCCAAACTGTCCTTACTATATGGCCAAAAAAGTGCATCGCCCAAAGGCATTTTGAAAAGTAGCCAATTCCTGACCAAACTTTACAAAGGCAAAGACGATACAGAAGCCTTGCGGTATTATGAAATCGCAGTGGCCGCTAAAGACAGTTTGTACAGTCAGGATAAAATGAAACAATTAATCTCGCTGACGTTTGAAGAAAAACAACACGCTCAGGAAATAGAAGCCGCTAAAGCTGAATATAGAAGCACTGTTCGAGCCAATATATTCATTGGTCTGTTAGTCGTCTTAGGGATAGTGGCGTTGGTACTTTACCGCAACAATCGGCATAAACAGAAAGCCAATACCTTGCTTGAACGCCAACGCGACGAGATCCACCAGCAACGTACCCAGCTACAGGAATCTCTCGAAACGCTCAAATCCACTCAGACTCAACTGATCCAGAAGGAAAAGATGGCCAGTCTGGGGGAGCTAACAGCAGGTATCGCCCACGAGATTCAGAACCCCTTGAACTTCGTCAACAACTTCTCGGAAGTGAGTGCCGAACTGGTCACCGAACTCGCAGAGGAACAGCACAAACTTGACCGCGATACCGAGCTGGAAGCCGAAATCCTGATTGATTTGAAGCAAAACCTCCAAAAGATTACTCACCACGGGGGGCGGGCCTCGGCCATTGTGCGCGGCATGGTAGAACACTCCCGCAACACCACGGGCGAGAAACGCCCCACCGACCTCAACGCCCTGGCCGATGAATACTTCCAGATCGCTTATCACGGATTGCGAGCCAAAGACAAAAGCTTTAACGCCGAGCAGAAAACGAACTTCACAGCTGATTTGGGGCGCATCGAGGTGGTTCCTCAGGAGATTGGGCGGGTGCTGTTGAACCTGTATAACAATGCCTTTTATGCCGTAAGCGAGAAACAGAAACTCGCCCCATCAGGCTATCAACCCACCGTCACGGTCAGCACCCATCACACTAATGGGCAACTACAGATTTGGGTGAGCGACAACGGGACGGGCATGCCCGAGTTGGTGAAGGCCAAGATTTTCCAGCCTTTTTTTACCACCAAACCCACTGGGGAAGGCACGGGGCTGGGCCTGAGTCTGAGCTACGACATTATTACCAAAGGCCACGGAGGAAGCTTGAGGGTGGAAAGCCAGGAAGGACAAGGCAGTACGTTTGTGATTCAATTACCTGCATTGAGTTAAGCGAGAGTACGATCTCAAAAAAACGCCCCTTTTCTGAAGCATTCATTTGAAAAGGGCCTTCCGAACGGATTACCAACAGAACACAGAACACCAACTAACCAGGGTCCTACATCGGTAAGTAAAGAGTAAAGGTGGCTCCCTGACCGGGTTGACTGCTGGCCGTAATGGCTCCCCCATGATTGGTGACGACTTTCTCACAAATGGCCAGGCCAATCCCCGTACCGGCATACTCGTTCTTACTGTGTAAGCGCTGAAAGACCTGGAAGATGCGATCCAGATACTTATCCTCGAAACCTATCCCATTATCCTTCACATCAATCCGTTGATACTCGACCGCCACCCGACCAGGCTTCACTCCAGCCGGTAAGTCGACAGATGCCACGGGTTGCGCCCATACCTGAATGAGGGGGGGCGTATCAGCCTGGCGAAACTTAAGGGCATTGCTCAGCAGGTTCTGGAATAGCTGGCCTAACTGGGAGGCATCGCCCGTTAGCGTAGGCAGCGGACCCACGTGAACCTGAGCCCCTGTTTGCTGAATCGTCCAGTCCAACGTATTGAGCACACTGGCAACAATGGCCTGCAGCGAAACGGGAGCACTCTGGTCCCGCTGGGTGGAAATACGAGAGTACTCCAGCAGGTCCCGAATCAGCGTTGACATCCGGGAGGCCGCCGTCTGCATTCGCTCCAGATACAAGAGTGCCTCGTCGGTCGAGCCCGTGTAACGCGTTTTCAAGAGATCACCAAACTGCTGGATCTTGCGCAGGGGCTCCTGCAAATCGTGACTGGCAATGTAGGCAAAGGTCTGTAGGTTGGCATTCGAGCGAACCAGCAGGCCATTGGCTTCGGCTAAGGCCTGGTTATTGATCATCAGTTCGTGGTTTGCCGCTGCCAACTCCCCCGTGCGCTGGTGCACCTGACTTTCCAAACTCGCCGACAACTGCCGCAGCTGCTCCTCGCTTTGGCTCAGGGCCCTCTCGGCGCGGGCCCGTTCCAGGGCCGCCCAGGTGCGTTCCGCTGTTTCCTGAACCAGGTCAACTTCAGCCGACGTCCAGGAGCGGGCCTGGCTACTATGTACCGTCAGGGTGGCGACCCACGGCTGTTGTTTAACCAGCGGAACGGTGATATAGGCCCTGATCTGAGCGGCTAGTAGTAGCTCCCGTTCAGCCAGTGTATGAACGGGGTCCTTGGCCACATCGGCAACAACCTGCACCTGACCCGCCGAGTAAGAAACAGGCGGTTTTAGGCCCAGGGGCATCGAGCGAAGCGGCTCCATTCTGCGTGGGGGATGGTGGTCATCGACGGGGCGAATGAGCCCCTCTTGCCCGATCAGCTGGCCAACTTGAACCTGGATATCGCCCAAGTGTTCCTCCAGCAGCCGAACGGCGGTCATTTCGATCTCAACCGGATCCGCTAAGGCGTGTAGCGTATCACTCAGGGCGAGTAAAAAGGTCTGTTTCTCCTGGCTATGGCGTAACGCTGTGGTCAGCTCATATTCCGCCGTCATGTCCAGGTTTGTCCCCATCAGTTCCACGGGGCGTCCCGTCCGGTCGACTACCACATGGAAACGGGAGCGAATATGGTGGACACTTTGATCCGGATGGATGACCCGATAACTCAGGCCGAAGGGTACCCCCCGGGCGATCCCCGCCACCACGTCGGCGTTTGTGGGAGCCAAATCGTCGGGATGTATACTATTCATCTGGGCCTGAGCTACGTTGGCTAGATAACCGGGGACCAGACCGATTAGCTCCGCTCCCCGGTCATCAAGGTAGCCCTCATTGGTGAGCAGGTTCCAACGCCAGGTACCCAGTTGGGCTACGTCCAGAGCCATTTGTAGGCGGGCTTTACTTTGTTGTTGGGATTCCTGGACCTGCCGGCGGGCGGTGATGTCGTCGTAATGGACTATAAACTGGTCATTGCCATAAAAAAAGGCCGTCAGTTCCAACCAACGATCCAGCCCAGGCACGAACTGCTCAAGGCGAATAGTCTGCCTACTATCCATGGCCTGCTGGTAAGTGTCGGCCCAGCCTTGATCAAGCTCGGGGAATACCTCCCGAGCCGCTTTACCAACTGCCTCGGGCGGCTTGACACCGGTGAGTTTCTCAAACGCCGGGTTCAGCTCCAGGAATCGGCAATCAATCAGTTTACCGGTTTGATCCCGGATGGCTTGGCAAAGGGCAAACCCAGTATCTATGGTCTCGATGAGTCGGGGATATTCGTGGGCTGAGGAGTCCAGGGCTTGCGTATTTTCGACAAGGGGGTGACTAAGGGCTGAATCAGCAGGTTTAGCGCGATGTTGTTTGCTCATGTGACAGGCGAAGGGCATCTGATAGCCACCCTAAAGCGAAGCTAAAGGTAGACTTAATTGTCTTTTTACCGGAACAAGTTAGGCTATGGTCTCTAAGGAGTAGGTAGATCAGCTTACTCTTTCAAAAAACGCCCCATTCTTGACGCAGACAGCTGAAAATTGCTCATCTTAGGTAGGGGCCTTTTCTGAGATGCAGCATTACGAGGAAACGAGGCTACTCGATTTATTAGCTAAGTGAGATTATATCCCCATACGGTCAGCACGGTAAGATAATTTCTTTATACAGTACGGCGATGTATACCGCAGCTATGTTTGGTTTACTAAGCACGAACTTGACGATAGTTATCATCGGCTAATAAACAAGTAGCCTTTGATGAACGCCGTTCTGGCAGACGGATGTATTACATGAACAATATAATTTATTGGTTGTAAATAATTTTATTAACGATTTATTACCGGATCGAATCGTATTCGAATCAAGGACAATCGAATCAATGACTCTGAATCATCTAGTCCTGAGTGTAACGGATGTGAACGCCACCGTCACCCTGTTGGAGACTTACTTCCACCTCCAGCGGGCTCCTTTCACTCCCCCAGGCGAGCAAACGGCATTCATGCTTGATGATGCCGGCTCACTGATTAGTCTGTTTAGGGTTGGCAATGCGACATATCAGCCGATTTTCCGGGTGGGCTCTGTGCAGCTTAGCTTTCAGCAGATGGCTAAACCAGTAATCACTTCGGTTACTCTTACTAATTGATTGTTACTCTATGAGCACTCACCATTCCAAGAAAGTACTGATTTCAGGGGCCAGCATTGCGGGGCCCACACTGGCCTACTGGCTGGCCCAATACGGCTTCCAGGTGACCCTGGTGGAGCGGGCCCCGGCCTTGCGCCTGGGCGGCCAGAACATCGACGTCAATGGCCCGGCCCAACTGGTAGCCCGAAAAATGGGCATCGAAGACGCCATCCGGGCTGCCAATACCGGTGAGCTGGGCCTCCAGTTGATTGGGCAGAACGGACAGGTAGCAGCAGCCTTTCCCAAAGAAAATCCCTTCAGTGGCACCAATGAGCTGGAGATTATCCGGGGGGATTTAGTGAGCATCCTCTACGAACATACCAGGCAAGAGGTAACCTATATGTTTGGGGATTCCATCACGGCCCTTCAGCAGCAGCCCGACCAGGTCAACGTCACCTTCGCCAGTGGAAAAACCGACACGTTCCAGTTGGTGATTGCTGCCGACGGGGTGCGCTCGCGAACGCGTCAACTGGTGTTTGGTGAGGAACCCCGCTTCCAGTACCTGGGACTCTACACGGCTTACCTGACCATTCCACGCCAGCCGACGGATAACGACTGGTGGCGCTGGTACACCGCCGTTGCGAGTCGGATCGTGATGCTACGACCCGATAACCAGGGCATGATGCGGGCGTCAGTGGCGTTTCTGGCCGATGAGCAGGCTCACGAGAAGCTCTCGGGGGCCGAGCAAAAACAGGTGCTTAAAGCGAAGCTGGCGGGGGCAGGCTGGGAAACCGAGCGGATCGTCAACGCCCTGGATGAGGCTTCCGACGTGTATTTTGACAAGGTAGGGCAGATCAAAGCCCCCCGTTGGTTCGAGGGGCGGGTAGGCATGATTGGCGATGCGGCCTATTGCCCTACGCCCCTGACAGGAAAGGGCACGACGCTGGCGATGGTGGGAGCCTATCTATTGGCGGGTGAGCTGGCCAGCCAGCCGGATTATCAGGCGGCTTTTGTGGCTTATGAGCAGCGGATGCGCCCCTACGTGGAGGAGGTGCAGAAATTGCCGCCCGGCATCCCTTGGATTGTCTACCCCAAGACGGCGCTGGGGGTGTCGGTGCTGAATACGGTGGCCGGTACGTTTGCCAGTCAGCCAATTCAGAAGCTGGTGCGGCTGTTTAGCTCCAACAAATCCCCGGACGCGAGTCAGGAGGGCGATATTGTTCTGCCTGACTATCGGTAGTGATTTTGGCTGGTCAGAACGTGTGGTTGAAATAGTGTAGCTGGTAAGGCTTGGAACTGCTACAGTTGACTGGACATTAAGTTAAGCCTCATCTAACTTAGTGAACCATAAAAACGACTAGAAACCAGCATTAAACTACTCGGTAATCTTCGCCATCGGTGGGTATTGCCGATCCATGCTCAAATTCATACAGAAAGCTGTTATTGGGATTCCAATTCAGGAACTGCTCTTTCAACATCGGAATACCGACTACGGCTATTTCTTCTGTAGGTTCAAGCAGTGTTCTACCAACAGCTTTTGAGGTTCTACGGTAAAGACCTCGAATGACGGGCCGGTCGGGATGACGAAAACGTGCATAATTTACCTGGACCAGACAAAAGCCGTCAGTAGTTTTTTACCCGATTCGGCATAAACTACTGACGGCTAGATCTCATCAAATTCCCTTACTGCTTCTTCTCCGGCATCAGCACCAGCCGGATCAGGTTCGAACTCAGGTACTGGTTAGCAGCGGCCCTGGTGCTTTCGACGGTCACTTTGTTTAGTTGCTCGTCTTCGTGCAGGACTTCATCGGGGGCATCGCCGTTGTAGTACTGGTTTTGCAGATAGCCCAGCCAGAACTGGTTGTCTTTAAGCTGCACTTCGGTTTCGCGACGGGTTTCGGCTTTGAACTTGGCAATGTCGGCGGGAAGAGCGCCCTTCTCTTTCAGGTTGTTGATTAGTTCCTGCGTTTTGGCAATGAGCTTCTCCACGTTTTCCGGCGCGCAGCCGAAATTGATGCGGAAGGTATAACGCGGCACCGGGTATTTGGCATAAGCCGCACTGGCACTCACGCCATACACGCCACTCTCCTCTTCCCGTAATTTCTCGATCAGCTTGATCTCCAGCACTTCGGCCAGGGCATCCAGTTGAGTCGATGTTGCCGGCGACCAGTTTATGTCACCCGTGTACACCAGTTGCACGGCCGCTTTCGGGTCGAGGCCCCGGTAAACGGTTTTACTGATCTGACCTTTGGGTGCCCGGATACCGAGGTCGTTAAATTTTTCTGACTTACCCGTCGATGGCAGGCCACCGAGGTATTTCTCAACCAGCGGCTTCAGCTGGTCTTCCTTAAAATTACCGACGAAGTAGAACGTGAAATCACCGGCATTGGCGAAGCGTTCCTGATAAATCTTCAGCGCCCGGTCGAGGTCGATGTTGTCCAGATCCTCGGGCTTGAGCGGCTGTCGACGGGGGTTGTTGTTGCCCAGTGTGACGGTTACCGTGTCCTGAAAAACGCCCTGCGGGGTTGGGGTATTGATCCGGTTCTGCAAGGCACTACGCTGGTTCGACAGGAAGCCTTTCACTACATCAGCATCTTTGCGGGGCTGGGTAAAATAGCTGTAGAGCAGCTGCAGGGCCGTTTCCAGGTCTTTCGGGGCCGCGCTTCCGTTGATACCTTCGTTCAGTTCACCCACATACGGAAACACGCTCACCTGCTTGCCCGACAGAAATTTACCGAGCTGAATCTGGTTGTAGGCCCCCGTGCCACCCATGGCCGCCAGCGTAGACGAGAACCGCGCCGACTGGAAGTCTTTCAAATCGTAAAGCGACGTACCGCCGGGGCTGCTGGCCGAAAACAGAATCTGGTCGTTCTTGAAATTCGTTGGCTTCAGCACCACCCGAACGCCGTTTTTCAGCGTCCATTCCGTTACACCAATGTCCTTGATCTGCTTCTCGCTTACAACAGGCGATGCTGTCGGCTGAGTGGTCAGCAAAGGGCTATCCAGCGTTTTGTCTTCGTAAGCCGTCAGGCCCTTTCCGGCAGCGTCGACATAGCTGATGATCTGCTCGACGGTTGGCAATTTAGCCTTATCTTTCTCGGGAGCCATGACAATGACCGCCCGGTTATCGTTGTGGATAAACTGGTCGACCAGCGCGTTCACTTCGTCGAGTTTGATCCCGTCCTGTTCTTTTTTGAGAAAATTGTAGTAGAACTCAATGCTGGTGTAGGGCTCCTTGTCCGTGAAGTTCTGCACATATTCGTTCACGTAATTGACCGAACGCGTTTTATCGCGCTCGCTATAGGCCTGCTCCACATTGGTCATGAACTCCTGCTTGGCGCGCGCCAGCTCCGTTGGGGTGAAGCCAAATTGCTTGACGCGGGCGTTTTCGTCGAGCACCGCCCGGATGGCTTTTTCGACGTTGCCTTCCTTGGCTACAGCGATGGACGTGAAGGCATCGAGGTTACCCAAAAAATCGCTGTAGTTGCTGTAGCCGCCCAGAAATGGCGGATTCGCCTGCTGGGTCAACTCCTGAATCCGGTTGCCGAGCATGGTGTTGAACAAGCCGCGCTTAATGCCCTCGCGTAGATCACCTAATGTTTTCTCTTTGATTTCGGGCCGCTTATAGATCACCTGCACTACCGTGTTCGGCTGTTCGGGGTCCGTAACAATAACGACTTTTGTGTCTTTGTGCGCCGGAATGTCATACTCGGTACGAGGCTTGGGGTTCTTCACCGCCGGTATCCGCCCGAATTTCTGCCGGATGATGCCTTCCACCTGCTTCATATCGAAGTCGCCAACGGCAATAACGGCCATCAGGTCAGGGCGGTACCAGTCTTTATAGAACTGGCGCAACACTTCGGGCTTAAAGGTGGTCAACACCTGTTCGGTACCGATGGGCAGACGCTTGGCGTACTGCGAGTTGTTCAGCAGGATGGGAAAATACTGATCGCGCATCCGCTGACCCGCCCCGCGCCCAAGCCGACGTTCTTCCAGAATGACGCCCCGCTCTTTGTCGACTTCGATGGGGTCGATGGTGGCGTTGTGCGCCCAGTCTTCCAGAATCTGAAAGGCATTGGTAAACACATTGGCCGAATCGGTCGGAACGGGGAGTTGATACACCGTTTCGTCGAAGCCCGTGTAGGCGTTCAGGTCGGCCCCAAAGCGAACCCCCGCCGATTGCAGAAAGTTAACCAGTTCGTTTTTCGGAAAATTCTTGGTACCGTTGAACTCCATGTGTTCCATGAAGTGGGCCAGTCCTTGCTGGTTGTCGTTCTCCAGCACCGACCCCGCCCGGATCACCAGTCGCAACTCCGCCCGGTTTTTGGGCTCGGCATTTTTGCGGATGTAATAGGTCAGTCCGTTTGGCAGCTTCCCGACTTTCACATCCGGATCGAGGGGAATGAGGCTATTGAGGTTGGGCGTTGCCGTCTGGGCTTTGGCAGACGTTTGAGCGGGCTTTGTTGATGATTTAGCTTTGGGCGTGGATTGTGCCAGCACCAGCGTTGCGCTGAGGAATAGACTCAGGCATAAGGGGTAACGTACCATTCGGTCGCTTAAATTGGGTTGTGGTTCTCGGGACAATAATATGGACAATAACGCTACGAAACGTGGAATCGTTTAGCGTTTCCATACTAACAATATTCCTACGACCACCGACGCAATAACGGAGAACCAGCAGATGGCAATGACCCACTTCATGGGGATTTCCCACATGGGTGCGTGAAGGAGCTGTGTCTCTTCATCGACCTCCACAACCCCATACGCATTTCGGGCGCAGAAGTCATCCCAGTCGGTATAATCCATAAAAAGAGCGAGGGTATCCAGCGACGGTTTGGACGGCACCGCTGACGACTCCCAAAATGCCTGTAACTCCCGGGCGTCGACCTGTCGCTCCGTATGTTTCGTAACAAGCTCACTCAAATATGCGTAATCGCGCACCCGCCAGTGAGACGATTGCTCCCAGCGTAGTATGCGCTCTATCTGTTGTTTAAGGTCGTTGGTATGATGCGTACTCATACCCTAATACTACAGATTTTTCATAGAAAAGCCTAACCCACCAACCCCAACGGGGTTGACTGTGGTTAACCGGGGGCGCAGCCCTCGGATAAGGTGTATACCCCATCACGCCAACAACCCCAACGGGGTTGACTGTGGTTAACCGGGGTCGCAGCCCTCGGATAAGGTGTATACCCCATCACGCCCACCAACCCCGACGGGGTTGACTGTGGATATCCGGGGGTGCAGCCCTCGGCACATCACACCCTACACACTGCCCCGGACGGTCACCTGCCCTGGACGCCGTCCTGCCCTGGACGGCGTCCGGAGTTATCCATAGTCAACCCCGACGGGGTTGTTACGACGCCATGGTTACCAAGTGCACGGCCTTCAGCTCCTGCTTCGGGGCGTTGCAGGTGGGGCAGGTGTACTCATCGGGTAGCTGGCTGAAGGGCGTACCCGCCGGGATATTGTGTCGGCTATCGCCGTACTGCTCATCATAGACGGTGAAGCAGTGTGGGCACTGGTAGACGGTGGCCTCGACACCCGGCGAAGGTTCCGGCTTATCGGTTTCGATCCATATCGTTTCGGCCCGGTTCTGCGACCAGCGGGCGTTGAATTTTCGGCACAACCGATTGAGTTGATTCGGAACGTGCATGCGAAACAGCCCTTTCTCGAAAACATGGTAGGTTCGACTATTGGGGTTAAAATTCTCCGTGTAATACAAATCGTATACGCTAAACAACGCCAGTTGCCCAAGCTGGAGTAACGGTCGTTTCCGAATCAGCACAGAACCAAAAACTTCTGATTTGGCGCGGGTCTGCACCCCAAAACAAAGCCCGAAGGTGCGGGTGTCGTTCTTTTCGAAATTACGGATCACGTAATGCTTTAGCTCGGTGCCTTCATCGGTATGATCTTCCGTTTGCCAGGCCAGCTCATTAGCGGCATGGCGCACGTTGATGTTATGCTTGCCCAGCACCTGCGACCAGGCCACCCGGTCTTTAGCTTCGATACCTTTAATAATGAGCGATTTCCAGGGCGTCGCACAGATTTCGCCGATACGGGTTTTCAGACACAAGGCGCACACATCAAGTAGAAAAGCAATCGTAAACTGCTCATCCCGACGGTAAAGCCCCAGCCACGACCGCTCGCCGTAGCGGTTAAAACCTTCGTAATAGGGCAACGAAAATTCGGGCAGCTCTACCTCCTGCGTGGCCGGTTGCGTGATGAAGTGCTGGTTCGCCGTAACGGCTTTGTACAACGCGTCTTCCCCCTGAAAATCCTGCGTTAGCATGACTTCCTCCACCGCTTTGGCTACCCGGCCGATGTCGTTGGTGTAGATCAATTCCGGCCAGCGGAACAGGCTATTGCTCTGTTTCGGGCGGATGTACAAATACCAGAAATGCGGCTCGGGTGAGGCAATGAAATTTAGATTACCCGTAAAGAAGGGCGTAAAACTCTGGTTTGAATCCGACAGGTTGACCTTCAGCCGGGGCTGGTAATCGAACTGGTCGAGCACGGTATGGTACTCACTCTCCCGGAGCCAGGCCCCCGTCCGGAACACATCTTCGCCACAGTAGGAACTGATGATATTCGGGTATTGCTCCGTGTTCAGCTCATACGAAATCTGGTGTTGCTTCAGGTCTTTTTCCAGAAACCGCATGTCCTCGTAATGCACTGTCATGAGCAGCTGCTGACGTGCCCCAAAGCGCACCTTCCGCACTTTCGCGTCATAGGCCAGCCGCAGCACCGTTTGCAGCGCCCCCGGCGAAACTATCCCGGCGGGCATGTTGACTTTCAGAGTATAGTAATCACGCATTAGGTTTAAAGAGTGAAAGAGTGAAAGAGTGAAAGAGCATAGAAACCGAGGGGGGCTAATCCGATAATAGCGCTCTTTCGCTCTTTCATTCTTTCGCTCATTTTTTCTAAAATACTCCGCACTTCCGGCCGGCAGGAGCCGCAACCCGTACCCGCGCCGGTTTTCTGGCACAGCTGCTGGAAATCGGTACAACCGGCCTGGATGGCCCGCTCCAGATTGCCCTGCCCGACGGTGTTGCAGGAACAGACCAGCTTGCCCTCCACCGGGTCGACCTGTTTGCTGGCCCGCAGGAGCTGGAGACGTTTTTCGGACAGTTCGGTGCCGTTGGCGATGAGTTCGCGAAACTCGGCGAACTCGTTCTTATCCCCGACGAGAATCGCCCCGACGAGCTTGTCGCCCTGGACGATGCACTTTTTGTAATAGCGTTTCGATTTGTCGATGAACACAATCTCTTCGTACTCGCGGCCGGCGTTGGGCGGCACTTCGGTCAGGCCCATGCTGCACAGGTGAAGCCCTTCCATTTTCAGGATGCTGATGGACAGGCTGCCTTTATATGGCTGCGACACATCCCCCGCAATGAAACGGGCGGCTGCTTCGGCCTGCTGCTCGGCGGCCAGGGTAATGCCCCACATCTGCCCGTTCCACTGCGCCACTTCACCGGCGGCAAAAATATCAGGGTCAGACGTTTGGAGGTAATCGTTCACGACCACGCCCCGGTTGCAGGTCAGACCGGCTTCGCGGGCGAGTTCGATATTCGGTACGGTGCCGATGGCCATGACGACCACCTGGCAGTTGAGTTTTTTACCCGATTTAAGCTGAATACCTTCCACTTTATCGGTACCCATAAAGGTCTGAACCTCTTCATTGAAATACACGTCGATGCCGCGGTCGAGGAGTTCGAGGTACAGCAGTTCACTGGCGAGTGGGTCGAGCTGGCGTTCCATGAACCGGCCCACCCGCTGGATGACCGTCACCCGAACATTGATCTGCCGCAGCGAAGCGGCCAGTTCCAGTCCCAGCAGGCCCCCGCCTACAATGACCGTATGAGACTCCGAGCCATCGGCGGGCCGATTCAGGAACGGCATCAGTGAATCAGCATCGAGCCGCGACCGCATGTTGAAAATTCCCGGCAGGCGCGGAATCCCTTTTGGCATGAACGCACTGCTGCCTGTCCCGAGCAGGAGCTTGTCGTAGCTATGTTCGACGCCATTGGTATCGACAACCACTTTCGCTTTTCGGTCGATATGGGCAATGCCAACGCCCTTGTGAACAATGATACGGGCCTCTTCGAACTGATCTTCGCGCAGCTTGACAAGCTGTTCCCACGACTGCGCCCCGCTGATGTAGTCGGGCAGCAACACGCGGTTATAAAACGGGTAAATTTCCTTCGAGAAAATATGCAGTTCGTCGTTAACGGGCGTTTCTGGGCTTTCTACCCGCCCTGACTTCAGCGCACGGTAAGCGTTGATGAATCCTAACCCCGCCGAACCAGCCCCGATAATGATGATCTTTTCGACCGGCTTGCTGAACGGCACCACCTCTACGGCGGTGAACTTAAAGTCCGGCTCTTTGGAACGCGGATCGACAAGCGCGTTGGTCAGGTTGTTAGCCCGGTTCAGGTTGCTTTCGCCCGATTTTCCGGCCAGTACTTTCCCCCAGTGCATGGGAAGAAAACATAGTCCCGGCCGCACATCGTCGGTCACTTGTGCTTTCACCCGAACCTTACCCCGGCGTCCGTGCACCTCAACCAATTGGCCTTCTTCAATATGTCGGGCTTTGGCATCGTCCGGGTGAATTTGCAGAAAAGGTTGCGGGCTGTGTTGGTTTAGTTTAGCCACACGGCCCGTCTTGGTCATGGTGTGCCACTGGTCGCGGATACGACCAGTGGTTAAGATAAGCGGAAAGTCAGCATCGGTAGGCTCTGAGGTATTTTCGTCGGGTACCGCGTGGATCTGCGCGCGGCCATTGGGTGTGTAAAATTTGTGGTCGGTGAAAAGACGTTGGGTACCGAAAGAGGCTGACCCCGGCCCCTCCCGGAATGCCGGACCACCTTGAAAAAAGGGGAGGGGAGATTTGCCACCGCCACCATTTCCATCCCTTTCGTCCCGTTCCCCCTTCCTGCCTTCTCCCTTCCTAAACGGCCACTGGATCGTGCGCTTTTCCTTGAGCAAGGCGTAGTTTACGCCGGTTATATCGACGTTGGTGCCTGCGGTAAGTTGGGCGTATTCGTCGTAAACGGCGGAGGTGCTGGTGTAGGGGAAGGCGTCACTAAAGCCCATTTTCTGGGCAAAGCGCCAGATGATTTCGGAATCTGGCAGGGCTTCGCCGGGGGCGTCGATGACTTTGGGGAGGTACGCAATCCGGCGTTCAGCGTTGGTCATGGTGCCCTCCTTTTCGAGCCAGGCGGCTGCGGGCAGCACCACATCGGCAAACTGCACCGTATCAGCCTGGTTCGATACGTCCTGAACGACCACGAAACGGGCGTTTTTTAACGCCTTCTCAACAGCGTTCGCATCGGGCATACTCACCATCGGATTGGTGTTGATGATCCAGATGGCTTTTAAGCGGCCGTCGGCCAATGCCTCGAACATTTCCGTAGCGGTCAGGCCGGGCTTGGCCGCAATTTTAACCGGGCTGCTCCAAAAGGCTTCGACTTCGGCGCGGTGGGTGGCGTTGGTCACGTCGCGGTGGGCGGGCAGCACGTTGGCCAGGCCACCCGTTTCGCGGCCACCCATGGCGTTGGGCTGTCCAGTGAGTGAGAACGGCCCGTTGCCGGGTTTACCGATCCGGCCCGTAATCAGGTGCAGGTTGATCAGCGCCAGATTCTTGTTTACGCCAATCACCGACTGGTTCAGACCCATGGTCCATAGCGACAGGAAGCCTTTCGAGCGACCAATCCAGTCGGCCACCCGCCGAATGTCATTGGCCGGAACCCCACAAATCTCGGCGGCTTCGTCGACGGTTCGCTGCATCACCTGTTCGCTGTAAGCCGCAAATCCGTCGGCGTGGTGGGTGATAAAGTTAACGTCGATGTCGCCGTTTTCGATCAGCAGTCGGCCAATGGCGTTGTTCAGCACAATGTCGGTACCGGGCCGAAGCGGTAAATGCAGATCCGACGAGCGGGCCGTATCCGTTTTACGCGGGTCGACACAAATGATTTTGACATTGGGATTAGCCGCCTTGTGCGCTTCAATCCGACGCCACAGAATGGGGTGGCACCAGGCGGGATTGGCACCCTGCACCAGAAATACATCGGCCTCTTCGATGTCGTCGTAACAAACCGGCACCGAATCCTCGCCCAGCGACAGTTTGTAGCCCACCACCGCCGAACTCATGCAAAGCCGGGAGTTGGTATCGATGTTGTTCGAGCCAATAAAGCCTTTAATAAGCTTGTTGACCAGGTAATATTCTTCCGTCAGGCACTGCCCCGACACATAAAACGCCACCGAATCGGGACCGTACTTCTGAATGAACGTCCGGAACACAGCGGCTGTACGCTCCAGGGCGGCATCCCAGCTCACCCGTTGCATGGGCATGTTGCGGTTGAGCCGCATTTGCGGATACAGCAGCCGGTCCGACTGGTCCATGACGGTATAATGCAGATTCATGCCCTTCGAGCACAGCATCCCCTTATTAGATGGGTGCTGCTTATCGCCCTCGACGGTCAATCGTCCGGTCGGCTCCTGTTTGACGACAATGCCACAGCCAACACCACAATAGCAACAGGTCGTTTGATGAGTCATAATTTTAAGAGGGAGGAAAGGAGTAGAGGGAGGAAAGGGACAAGGGAGAAATAGGGTGACGAGGTTTTCCTTTCCTCCCTATCGTCCCTTTCCTCCCCCTCCTCCCCTTAGTTCAATTGCAATTCCGCTTCGGCGGGTTCGGCGATGGTCTCTTTGCTGAAATTGACCAGGAATAAGAGCAGACCAACGGCGGCTACGATGCAGCCGATGTACAGAAACGCCTGCCCATAGCTGATGGATTGAGACTTGAACAGAAAGGCCATCAGCATACCGCCGAGGTTTCCGCCCGCCCCGACAACGCCCGAAATAACGCCTACCGCTTTGGGGTTTACGAACGGTACGATGGCGTACGTGCCTCCGTTCGACATTTTCAGGAACAGCGCGAAGGTGATCATGGAAACGATCGCCAACGGCAGACTACCAGCCTGGGCGAACAGCGTGATGCCAATGCCTTCCAGAACGAGCATACTGGCCAGCAGAATGCCTTTGCCCCGCATCCCGTATTTGTTCCCGACTTTATCGGCCACAATACCGCCGAGCGCACGGGCAAAAATGTTCATGCCGCCGAAGAGCATGGCCCAGAAACCAGCTTCCGTCTCGGCCAGCTTGAAATTGTCGAAGAAATAAAGGGCCGCCACACCATCGAACGTAATCTCCATACCGAAGCAGCAGGCATAAGCCAGCGCCAGCGCCCACACGCGGATATCGGCGCAGGCGGCCCAGAAACTTACTTTTTCGCCCGTTGCCACCGACCTCTCTATATCACTGTAATTCCCAGCCGGTGTATCTTTTGTAAATCGATAATAAATAAACGCCATCACGAGCATCATCACGCCCGGCACAATCATGGCCAGCCGCCACGCTTCGGGCTTGGTGTAGCCGAAACCAACGATGGTGGCCATAATAACCGGCATGGCCAACTGGGTGATGCCCCCGCCGAGGTTACCCCAACCACCCGCTACGGCATTGGCCGTGCCTTTGATTTTGGGGGCAAACATCATCGACGTGTGAAACTGCGTGATCACGAACGACGCGCCAATGACGCCAATGGCCAGTCGGAACAGCAGAAAGGTGGTATAGTCATGCGCCAGCCCAACGAACATAACCGGCCAGGCTCCCAATACGAGTAGAGCCGTATACGTTTTACGCGGCCCCCAGGTATCGCACAGACGACCGATTACCAGGCGGGCCAGAATTGTAGCCGATACAGCCGCAATGATGGTGTTGCCAACTTCGGGTTTGGTCAGATTGAGGTCAGCCCGGATGGCAGGCATCAGCGGAGCCAGCCCGAACCAGCCAAAGAAACAGACAAAGAAGGTGAGCCACGTAATGTGGAAGGTCCGCATCTGCACACCTTTAAAGCTGAATACGTTCAGCGATTCGAGGGGTTTGTTCGTTTGCATGGTTTGATTGAGTAAGTAAGAGGTTTTGCGCTGGGCTGGCGCGAGCATCGGCTCGTGCCTTTACATAAAGCCAGTATTCACTGGCGGTTAAATGCGTCAGCGAATGCTGACTATATTTAAGGGCACGAGCTGATGCTCGCGCCAGCCCGTGCTACGATTAATCTTCAATAGAGAATTTATCAAACAACAGGTTTAGCAGGTGGTCGTGAATGTCCATGTACACGGGGTCGTGGGCGATGGCTTTCTTGTTGCGGGGGCGGTCCAGCGGCACATCGACAATTTCGCGGATGGTCGCTTCGGGTCCGTTGTTCATAACGATGACCCGGTCGCTGAGGAAGATGGCCTCCTCGATGTCGTGCGTAACCATCACGATGGTCTTGTTGCGGTTATCCAGATTCCAGAGTTTCAGCAACTCGATGTGCATGGAGCCTTTCGTCAGGGCGTCCAGCGCACCGAACGGCTCGTCGAGCAGCAGAATGCTGGGATTGATGGCGAAGGCACGCGCAATGGCCACCCGCTGTTTCATGCCCCCCGACAACTGTCCCGGCAGTTTGTCCTTATGCGCCCACAGGTTCACCATGTTCAGGCTGTCTTCAACGATGGTGATTTTCTCGGCCCGTGTTTTATCGGTCATTACCGAATCCACCGCTTCGAAAATGTTCTTGTAAACCGACAGCCAGGGCAGCAGCGAGTAGTTCTGAAACACGATACCCCGATCGGGGCCCGGTCCTTTTACTACCTTTCCGTTGGCAATAACTTCGCCTTTACTCGGTTTTACCATGCCCGAAATGGCGTTCATCAGGGTCGACTTTCCGCAGCCGGAGTGGCCGATGATGCTGACAATCTCGCCTTTGCCAACCGTCAGGTTAATGTCTTTTACGGCCGTATAAACGCCCTTTGGCGTCTTGAAGGAAATCGTAACGTCGCGCACGTCGATACTCGTGGCAGCGGGAATTTTATGAAACTCATTGGCCGAATCAACGAGCGTAGATTGTATGTTCGTGTTCATGGTTCGTTAGATGGTTAAGCACTAGTGAAGCAAGCAGTCTACCCCACCCCCGGCCCCTCCCCTTGGAAAAAGGGGAGGGGGAAAACGGTGACCAATAGTCTCTTCCCAAATAGGACAAAAGGGAGACTTTTGGCCCCTCCCCTTTTTCCAAGGGGGGGTTGGGGGTGGGGTAGATTGATTAGCTTTATCAGCTATACGCAAACTGTTTCTGTAAAGCATCAAACCCTTTATCGAGCAGCAGCCCCACCGTGCCGATGATCAGGATGGCGCAGAGGATTTTCTCCAGACTAAGGGCGTTCCAGCTATCCCAGACGAAGAAACCGATACCCATACCCCCCGACAGCATTTCGCCCGCAACGATCACCAGCCAGGCGACGCCCATGCTCAGGCGAAGGCCCGTAATGATATGCGGCAGCGCGTAGGGAATCACGACCCGCCGGACATACCGCCAGGTGGAAAAACCGAAGGCCGTCGCCACATTCTTATGATCCTGCGGAATGCTCGATACGCCAAAAGCGGTGTTAATGAGCGTGGGCCACAAACTCGTGATGAAAATGATGAAGATCGTTGCTCCGGCAGCCGCTTTGAACGCCAGCAGCCCCAGCGGGAACCACGCCAACGGCGAAACGGGACGCAGGATTTGCACGATGGGGTTCAGCAAACGCATCCCCACCGGCGAGGCACCCATGATCAGACCCAGCGGCACCGCAATCACCGTACCCAGCGCAAAGCCTGTAAATACGCGGCCCAGCGAGCTTACCAACTGGTTGCCGATGCCTTTATCGTTCGGGCCGTAGTCGTAAAATGGCGTAGCGATCATTTCTTTGAACACCACCCAGGTCATGCCGGGGGTCGGAATGTCGTTGTTGGTTACGACGGAGATCAGCGCCCAGATGCCGATCAGAATGCCCATGCTGGCCGTGAAGTACAGCGCGGGTAGGTAGGTTCGGTAATTCAGCAATCGGTTCATGGTGTTACGAGTTGATTGTGAGAACGTACTATTTTTTAGCACTGGCCAGATACGCGCCGATGTTGTTCGGATCGAAAGCCACATCGTAGGTCGTTTTGAACGATTTCATCTCATCGCCAGGCAGGGGAATGTTCATCGACTTGGCAACTTCAGCGTAGAGGTCGTCGAGGACGAGTTTTTCGGCAATGCCTTTGTAATCGGGGGCATTTTTGATCAGCCCGAAGCGCATGTACTGGGCCATAAACCACATGGCGTGTGCTTTGCGCGGCATGTTCACAAAGCCCTTGTTGTAGAACGTCATGTAATCATCCTTGTACTTCTGCACCCCCAGTTCACAACCCAGGTCGTTCGAACCCAGCAGCCGGGATTCGATAGCGGCCAGCGGTGCGTTCACGTAATATGGCTTCGTCAGCCAGGCAGCCGCTTTTTTGCGGTTCCCCATGTTGTCGAGCCACTGGCAGGCTTCCAGAACAGCCGCCATTACTTTCTTGAGATCTTCCCGACGAGCTGTCGAAAACTGACTGTTTACGACCAGGGCTTTTTCGGGATGGTGTTTCCAGATATCCTGCGAGGCAATCTCGGTGAACCCTACGTTCTGGGAAGCGGCTACGCTGTTCCAGGGCTCGCCTACGCTAAAGCCTTCCATGTTATCGACCCGCATGTTGGCCACCATTTGTGGCGGTGGAATGGTGATGATGCCCACCGATTTCTGATTTACGCCCGCGGCCGACAACCAGTTGCGAAGCCACATATCGTGCGTACCACCGGGAAAGGTCATGGCGAACGTTACTTCTTTACGGCCCTGTACGGCTTTCACGGCCCCGGCCACTTTACCCATTTCCTTGAAACCGACCAGTCCGCAAAAATCTTTGGAAAGTGTAATGGCCTGCCCGTTGTTGTTCAGCACCATCGCAATCTTCATTTCCGAACCCGCCTTGCCACCCACGCCGGTATAGACAGAGAAAGGCATCGAGAACAGGCAGTGGGCACCATCGAGTTCGCCGTTCAGCACTTTATCGCGAATGTTGGCCCAAGACGCTTCTTTGGTCAGCACCACGTCGACGCCGTGTTTCTGGAATAAACCCATCTCTTTGGCAACCACCAGCGGAGCGCAGTCGGTGAGTGGAATAAAACCCAGCTTAATGGGTTCCGGAGCCGGTTTCAGGGCCATCATCATAGTGACCGATGCTATCGAAACCAGGGCAAGAAGTAATAAGTATGTCTTTTTCATTTGTTATCTATCAAAATTCTGTTAATCAGTAGATTATCTTATTCTTAAGATTAATAGAACACAGATTTTTATGATTAAACTATGATCTAAAAGCTGCCTAGAAAATCATAATGATTCTTAGAAATCATAAAAATCAGCGTTCTATTACTGCTTGATCGCGACCGGCTTGGCGTAGAAGAAATCCGGGCGAATGTTGATCATCAGGTACGACCAGGTACCAATGTGGCTCTTCTCGTTCATGGTGCCCTGCTTCGAGTATTCCAGGCTGTTGGTGCCATTCATGACCGAGTAGCCGAATTCAAGATTAGTGAACTTGTTGAGGGCGTAGTTCGCCACGAAGTCATACTCCATGCCCAGTTTGGCGGGCAACAGGGCCCCTACAGGGGCGTCGGCCATTTTATTATATGTCGATGCTGCCAGGGCAAAGTAGTGAATATCGAAGGTGGTGGTTAGGCGGGTGTTGGCGTATTTAAACTTCAGGAAAGCATCCTGCAAACCACCTGCTGGCGAGCCGGTCCCTACGTAGAAGTAATCCATATAGCCCCAGTGCCGGTGTGGCGTACCGTAAAGCGGATCAAAACGGCTGGTCTGGCCCGCCTGAAGGGTGGTGGCGTTGTTGCCCGACAGTACTTCATAGCCGGGGCCAACGCTCAACAGCCCTTTCTGAAACATGACATTACCACCATAGTGGTAAGCACCTTTAATGCTCAGGCCATCCCGGTCTTTACCGCTCTGTCCATAGGCGAACGCCTGCCACTGTACCTTACCGAATTTCGAGGAGGTGTTTCCTAACTGACCCGTTAGCATGGCCCCGTAGGTCAGGCGTGAATTGGTGCCGGCCACGTCATAACGTCTCCCATATACGTAACCCGCCGTGGCATTGCCGAGCGAGTCAGCGCGGTACTTCTGAAAATCGTCTTTAAAGAACAGGGCCGAGAATTTCGTCTGGTTGAATTTGCGCGTCAGGTAAGCCATCTGAAACGACTTGAACTGCTGGTTCTGGCCGTTTGTGCTCAACGGTGTGGCTAGGACAGGTGCCCCGCCTTTTCCGGCCGTTGGAATAAAGCCAGCCGGAATGGTCAGCGACACATTTTTGTTCGATAAGGCCGAAAGGGCTACGTTGCCCGGTGTGTAATTATCACCCACGGTACCGAAGGCATCGGTGTTCTGATTGAAGCCCACGCCGAGATCGAGCGCCCAGCCCATGTGCTGCCCTTTCAACAGAGCGGCATCGAACCGGCGTCCCTGCTGTAGCCAGTCGAGGTTACCCAACAGGCGAACATCGTCGTAAACCAGTTCCTGACGGCCTATTTTGAGCGAAAGATTCTGAATGGGTCTGAATTTGATGGTCGTATCGGCACTGTTAGCCAGGGTCACTTCGGCCCAGGCTTCGTGTACCATCAGGCGGTTACCGTCTATGTTGTTGATCGTTGACGCATCCTGTCCCCACACGCGAACATCCTGAATGGATGTCTGAAATTGAACGCGATCCCATTTATAGCCAAACGTCAGGCGGGTGCGTTGAGATGTGAAGAAGGCAGCGGGCGCATCTTTGGGAGCCAGGTTACCCAGGCCATTACGCAGCTCGGTACGGGTGCGCAACTGCCCAACCAAGGAGAACTGCGCGAACGAAGCCGGTTCAATAGCCAATAGCACAAAACAGGCTAATGATACTTTTGTCAGTATATTTTTCATAAGAGCAAGCAGTCAGTTTAAGTAGAGAATGTACGGTGAAGACAACAGTGAGTGGACTTGGCCCGAATTGGGCAAGGACGAGTAGAGCGGAAGAGAAAGGTGGCTCTAAAGACGGGACAGAGAGGTCTGGTGGGCTATGCCGCGACCAGGTGTGGTATAAGACCGATTTGCTTTACCTGCTTTTTTTCATTTTCTTTGAAGCGTTTGTGTTTTTCGCATAGACAAATCCCGTTTTGGCCGATCCAAAGGTGCCCCCACACCGGATCGGCTTTTTTTATGGTCTTCTGTTTGAGTTTTAGTTACGGTGAATGACGGAATCGAGTCAGCAACTACAAACAGAAGGCCCTAATCGATCAGTAGGCCATGGAGAAATTTCGCATGGACTCCGCCAGATACGACGGGTGCAGCGCCACCACTTCGCCGATGACCAGCACAGCGGGCGCCCCCACGCCCTGCTCTTCGGCCAACTGCGGCATATTCCAGACCTGACCAATTACGCACTGTTCATCAGCGCGCGTACCGTTCTGCACGATTGCCATTGGCAGATGGCCGCGTCCGGCCTCGCAAAACAGCGTGCATATCTCCGTTAATTTACGCATACCCATCAGCACCACGACCGTTGCTTTTGATTGAGCCGCCAGCCGCAGATCGTCGGACAGTTCGCCTTTGCGCGTGGTGCCGGTAATGACCCAGAAACTTTCACTGACACCCCGGCTCGTAACCGGAATACCCTGCGAGGCCGGTACCGCTATGCTACTCGACACCCCCGGTACCACCTCGCACTCAATGGCATACTGGCGGGCATAGGCACATTCCTCAAATCCACGTCCGAACACATACGGGTCGCCCCCTTTGAGCCGGACAACGTGGCCGTGCTCCTGAGCAAACCGGACAATCAACTCGTTGATTTCGTCCTGGGTGAAGGATGCCTGACCGGATCTTTTACCCACGTATATTTTCAGAGCCTGCTCGGGCGCAAACTCCAGTAAAGTATCGTTGGCAAGATCGTCGTATAAAACAACGTCTGCTTGCCGAAGCGCCCTGATCCCTTTCAAGGTGATCAATTCGCCGTCGCCGGGACCCGCCCCCACGAGTGTAAGCTTTGGCTTCATGTGACTTTACCGTTTATAGTGGAATAGTACTATTATACTATCAATAGGCAATTTCGACTACTTTTTTGTTTCTGGTTCAAAAGTAGAGATGAAATTTGTAAAAACAAGCCATATTCAAAAAAATATGTTTCATTATCAACTCGTAACAGAATAAAACGTTAGGATTTACCAAAAACACCTTTTACTTTTGACTAGTCATTTCGGGGAGGGAAATGGCCATTTTCTTGAATAAATACAATAATTAAACGGGGTTTTCACAATGTTATAGTTAAGATTAACTATGAACACAAACAAAAACAGACGTGTCGTCGTCATTGGCAACGGCATGGTGGGCTACAAGTTCTGCGAGAAATTAGTAGCCAAAGAAAAAAATGATCAGCTAGTTACACTGACGGTTTTTGGGGAAGAACCGCGTGTAGCGTATGATCGGGTTCATTTAAGCGCCTACTTCGATGGCAAAACCGTCGACGATCTGACGCTGGCCCCCCAGAGCTGGTATGCCGACAACGGCATCACGCTCTACCTGACCGACCCGGTCATCAACATCGACCGGGAACGAAAAGAGGTTCGGTCGCACCACGGCGTTGTAGTACCTTATGACTACCTCGTACTAGCCACTGGCTCCGGTGCGTTTGTGCCGCCGGTGGCGGGTGTCGAGAAAGACGGCGTCTTTGTCTATCGGACCATCGAAGACCTAGACCTCATTCAGTCGTATGCACGGAAAGCACGCAAAGGTGCCGTATTAGGTGGTGGCTTGCTGGGTCTCGAAGCTGCCAAAGCCCTGCTCGACCTGGGTCTGGATGAAGCCCACGTGGTCGAGTTTGCTCCCCGCCTGATGCCCCGTCAAATTGACGATGCAGGGTCGGGTGTTCTACAACGGCAACTCGAATCGCTCGGCCTGAACATTCATCTGTCGAAAAGCACGCAGGAGATTACCGGCGACGAGGCTATTACAGGCATGCTGTTTGCCGATGGCTCACGTATAGACGTCGACATGCTGGTTATTTCGGCCGGTATTCGTCCGCGCGATGAACTGGCCAAAGCCGCGGGTATTGAGACGCACCCACGTGGCGGTATCCTGGTCGATAACTTCCTGCAAACCTCCGACCCGTCCATCTTCGCCATTGGCGAGTGTGCCGTGGCGCACCACATGATTTATGGGCTGGTGGCCCCCGGCTACGAAATGGCCGAGGTAGTTGCCTCCCGATTGATGGGGGAAGAAAAGGCCTTCAAGCCTTACGATATGTCTACGAAGCTCAAACTAATCGGGACAGATGTAGGCTCGTTCGGCGATCCATTTGCGTCGGACTGCAAAACCATCGTCTACGAAAACAAAGCGAAAGGGGTTTACAAACGGATCAATATTTCGGCTGATGGCAAAGAGCTGCTGGGCGGCATTCTGGTGGGCGATGCGGAACAGTATAATATGCTGCTGCAAACCTGTAAGAACAAAACCATCCTCCCCCCCGACCCCGAAGATCTGATTCTGGGCTCTAGAGGTGGCGAGGAAGCAGGAGCCGGTGTCATGAGTTTACCCGATGATGCCCTCATTTGCTCCTGCGAAGCCATCACGAAAGCCATGCTCTGCCACGAAATTGGCGAGAACGGCCATACAACCGTCGATGCGCTCAAGAAAGCCACCAAGGCCTGCACCGGCTGCGGAGGCTGCACGCCTATGGTGAAAGATATTATTCAGGGTGTATTGAAGCAAAAAGGCGTTTATGTCCGTAACACCCTCTGCGAACACTTCGACTACACCCGGCAGGAACTATTAGACCTGGTAAAGATCAACAGCCTGAAAACCTTCGACACGGTGCTGGATCACATCGGCAAAGGCGACGGCTGCGAAGTGTGTAAACCTGCCGTTGCCTCGATACTCGCCAGTTTGTGGAACGAGAATATCCTGGAGCAGGGCCGGGCCACCATTCAGGACTCCAACGACCGGTTTCTGGCAAATATCCAGAAAGGCGGAACGTATTCGGTCGTGCCCCGCATTCCGGGTGGCGAAATCACGCCCGATAAATTGATCGTCATTGGCCAGGTGGCTAAGAAATACGGTCTGTACACCAAGATTACGGGTGGCCAGCGGATTGACTTGTTCGGCGCGCACGTGGGCGATCTACCCGTCATCTGGGAAGAACTGATAGCCGCTGGTTTTGAAAGTGGGCACGCGTATGGAAAATCGCTGCGAACGGTAAAAAGCTGCGTGGGCAGCACCTGGTGCCGGTTCGGCGTGCAGGATTCGGTGTCGTTTGCCATCGAGGTCGAAGAACGCTACAAAGGCATCCGGTCTCCGCACAAGCTGAAGTCGGGCGTTTCGGGCTGTATCCGCGAATGTGCCGAAGCTCAGAGTAAAGACTTCGGCATTATTGCCACGGAGAAAGGCTGGAATTTATACGTAGGCGGCAACGGCGGCTCCAAACCCCAGCACGCCCAGCTATTGGCATCGGACGTAGACAAGGAAACCTGCATCCGCTACATCGACCGGTTCCTGATGTTCTACATCAAAACGGCCGACCCGCTCACCCGCACCGCCACCTGGCTCAACAAGATGGACGGCGGCATGAACTACCTCCGCGCAGTAGTCGTCGACGATGTGTTAAACATTGCCGACGAACTGGAACGCGAAATGCAGCTTCTTGTCGACACCTTCAAATGTGAGTGGAAAGAAGCCGTCGAAAACCCGGCCCTGCGTGCCCGCTTCGCCCACTTTGTCAACGCCCCCGAGCAGAAAGACCCAACCGTTCAGTTCGACGCCCTTCGCGACCAGAAGCGGGCAAAGGAGTGGGCGTAGGCAATATGCGTTGCTGGCGCGGGTATTTACCCGTGCCGTTCATGAAGTCAGCATTCGCTGACGCACTCAACTGCCAGTGAATACTGGCTTTATGTAAAGGCACGGGTAAATACCCGCGCCAGCACAAAACGAATCAATCAAATGGAAACACTCACAATTTATAAAGAGGAAATCACCTGGCAACTAGCTTGCCCAACAAGCCATATTCCTGAAAATGGTGGCGCGTGTGTGCTGCTGGGAGGCCATCAGATCGCCATTTTTAACTTTGCCCGACGGGGCGAGTGGTACGCCACCAGCAACGAGTGCCCCCATCGGCAGCAAATGGCCCTGTCGAGGGGGATGATCGGCAGCCAGGGCGACGAGCCCAAAGTCGCCTGCCCCTTTCACAAAAAAACGTTCTCGCTGCAATCCGGCGAATGCCTGAACGACGACGCCTACAAGATTACGACGTTCCCGATCAAGATAGTAGATGATATGGTGTATATTGGAATATAAAATGCCTTCCAACGTTTTATGACGCAACTCGACGAACAGGTAGCCCGCCGATTAACCCGGTTTTACATGATAGCCCTTACGGTTATTGCCGTATTGTCCTTAAGCGGGCTCCTGTTTATCAAGCGTACCATCAGCAATCACTATGACGACAGCCGGGTGGTAAATGTAGCCGGGCGGCAGCGGATGCTGAGCCAGCGACTAACCAAACTGGCGTTATTACGCACCGAAGGCCTGGCTACTGCCGACTCTGTTTCGTTCGATTCCCTATTAAACTCCTGGAGCCAGAGCCATATTCAGTTACGCAACGGCACGTTGAACATGGAGAAGGTATACACTGTTCGGAAGAGTGCGCAGCTGGATAGTATGTTTACCCGGATAGAGCCATTTTTTCAGTCTATCTACAAGAGCTTTACGCAGATCAACGATCCGCAGGTAACCCAGCCAACTAAAAAGGCAGCCCTTCGAGTTATTTTACGGGATGAATTTCCGTACCTGCAGCAGATGAACGACATTGTCTTTCAGGTAGATACGGAAAGTTTTGAGCGGGTTCGCTCCCTTGAGCGGATCGAGTGGCTGTTGACGTTTGCCACGCTGCTAACCCTGTTAATTGAAGGCGGATTTATTTTCAGACCCGTCGTCAATCATACCAAAAACGTGATTCGGCGGTTAGCGCGGTCTGAAAAGGCGTTACAGGTAGCAAACAGCCACATGGAAATTGCCAACCACGAACTGGAAGCCACCAACCAGCATCTGGCCTATTCGAATAAGAAACTGGTTCAAACCCAGCAGGACCTTCTCCGAACCACCGAAGAAAAATACCAGCTTCAACTGGCCGAAGACAACATCCGGTCGGCGGCTTTGCTGGAAGGGCAGGAAGAAGAACGACGGCGCTTTGCGCGCGAACTTCACGATGGGATCGGCCAGATGCTCACCGGCCTGAAGCTACACGCCGAGAAACTGAAGGCGACTTCGTTCACCGACGAGAAGCAAAAGCAGCGGTTCGCCGAACTCTGCGACTTGATTGCCGACACCATCCAAACTACCCGGCAGGTGTCTTATAACCTGATGCCTTCTACGCTGAGCGACTTCGGCCTGGGCTCCACGCTCCAGCTATTAACCGAACAAACCAGCCGGTCGACGGGTGTGCAGGTGGTTTTCAGTGGCCCCACAGATGGCAAACGACTAAGTCCGGCCATGGAGATCGGTTTATATCGTATTGCACAGGAAGCCTTGCATAATGCCGTGAAATATGCTGAAGCACAAACTATTAAAATTATCTTGCAACAGAATGCGCAAAAGCTGGTGCTTACGGTTGAAGATGATGGCAAAGGGTTTGTCATGAAAGCTCCCCTCAAAGATGAGAAGCCATTACCTTCTATAAAAGGCCTTCAGAACATGCGAACCCGAACCCGTTTGCTGAACGGGGAATTTACAATCACATCGAAGCCCAAAAAAGGAACGAAGGTCCGAGTGAGTTTCAACTTATCTGATAACCTGAACTAGTTATGTCGATACGAATTCTTATTGCCGATGACCATTCTGTAGTGAGAAAAGGCATTCGGATGCTGCTGGAAGATGAAACCGATATCCAGATCGTAGGCGAAGCGTCCGACGGAGACGAAGCCATCGACCTGCTGGCCAGCATCAACACGGATGTGCTGCTGTTAGATATAACCATGCCCCGCATGTCGGGTATCGAAGCGCTGAAAGTTATTTCCCAGAAATACCCGGCCGTCCGGACGCTGATGTTCAGCATGCACAACAACCCGGATTATATCGTGAAGGCCGTACAGCACGGAGCCGCCGGTTATCTGTTAAAGGATACGGGTCTGGAAGAAATTCTACGGGCCGTGCGAACGGTCGTTAGCGGTGATTTATACTACCCTCCCAATGCCTCATCGGTCATCATCCGAAGTTTGGTTCTGCCCAGCACCGGCCAGTTTAGAGAACCCATAAAATCGACAACAAACGTCGCCCAATCGGTCTGGAACCGCATTACATCCCGCGAGGCCCAGGTGCTGACTTGCCTGATCGATGGCATGAGCAGCCCCGAAATCGCCGACAAATTTGGGATTAGCCCCAACACGGTAGCCAACCAACGGGCCAGCATCATCCGGAAAGCGGGCGTTAAAAATACCGTCGATCTGATACGACTGGCGCTGGAGGAGAAACGGTAGAACACGATAGAACACAGGTCTTTATGATTATTAAGATTGATTATGATGTTAAAAAGAAACTCATAATCAATCTTAATAATCATAAAGACCTGTGTTCTATTTCACACCTTAATAATCACATTCTTCCGGTACATCCACCACAAGATCCCGAACCAGATCAGCACGAAGGTCAGCGCCCCCGCCAGCGAGGCATTTTTTGGGTCGGCGAACGGTGCAGCAATGAAGTTTCGATAAAGGTATTCCTTCGACCCGATTTCAGTACCGTCGGGTTGGGTGACGTGAATCAGGTTCATAATTCGGGGAACTAATCCCGACAAAAAGAACACCGTGATGGCATTGACACCGAACGCGACAAACGGCAACACGCCCCGCCGGTAGTACTGCACATCGATCAGCCAGTAGCACAAGGCAAGTCCAAGCATAGCCAGCCCACCGGCCAGCAGCACATAGGAGCTGGTCCAGAGCGCTTTGTTGATGGGGAAGAAACCGTCCCAAACCAACCCGCCCAGCGTGGTCAGGCAACCGATGGCAAACAGCCAGGCGACTTTGTCGGTTGCGGGTCGACTGCTGCGCAACCACGTTCCCACCAACATACCAATGATACCGGTGCCCAGGGCGGGCAAGGTGCTCAATAGCCCCTCAGGGTCCCAGGTTTTAGCGGGTTTGTAGACGTGCGCGGGCGTCAGAATGGTATAATCGAGCCAGGCCGCCAGATTGGTAGCCGGTTCAAGGTTGGCATAGCCGACACCCGGCACCGGCACCACCGTCATGAGCAGCCAATACCCGATCAGCACGCTGACAAGGATGTACCATTGCTGCCGGGATGTTGTTTTCAGGAAAATGAGTGAGCAGACGAGATAAACCACCGCAATACGCTGCAAAACGCCCGGAATACGCACGAGCGTGATGTCGAACTTGGGAAAGAAATTCAGGAACAGGCCCAGCAGAAACAGTGTCACGCTTCGTTTCACAATCTTCCCGACAACGCCTTTTTTATCCTTTCCACCCTCCAGCGCAAACGTAATCGACACGCCGACGATAAACAGGAAGAATGGAAAGATCAGATCGGTAGGTGTCCAGCCATGCCAGGGCGCGTGTTCGAGGGGTGCATAGATATGCCCCCAGTCGCCGGGGTTATTGACCAGAATCATAGCGGCTACCGTTAGCCCCCGAAAAAAATCAAGAGAGAGCAAACGGGATGTACCCACGGGTTTTGACCCGTGTTTATCCTCTAAAGTATATTCCTTCGCTTCCATACAGAACCACCGAATCAAACTCGTTCGCTAAGATACGTATAAGGCCAGTCCTGCCAGTCATCTACCAATCCCGCTTTCACAGGATTTTGTACAGTGTAGTTCAAAATACGTTTCAATTCACCGGGATCACGCACATAATGATCATAACTCTCCGGCTGCCAGAAGGCACCTGTACGACCCAGCAGCTGATTAGCCTCAAACGCCGAGCTTCCCTTGATTACTTTAAGAGTCTGGTATAACTGGCGATAATTCGTGGATGAAATCTCCTCGTCCGGTTGTAACGTATCCAGTTGCATGGCGGTATCCACGACCAGATGTACATGATTCGGCATAATGCAATAAGCCAGCAGCGCATACCCAACCCAATCAGCCTCCCGGATTCGCCGGGCGACTACCTCGGCAACAGCCGGGCTCTTAAGCCAGTCGTGGCCGTATCGCCCCGCATCCAGCGTCCGTTCGATGCGGGCAAAATACCGTTTGTGCTCCCGGTAAACGGCATCTGCCGTACCGCCTTCTCCCTTTTCTTTCAAGTGCTTAATGGCTCGCTCTCGTTCGGCAATTAGCTCCTGCACTACAGCCGCCGGGAGTGAGCCCTTCAGGCAGAACGTCACAAAAAAAGTAGCCCCAACGTATTGAAGATGGGGCAGGTTACGCGCGTATTCTATCTTCATCAAGCCATCGTTTATGCCTGCCTCAGACGGAATATGAAGAATAAGTAACCAAGGATGTACCCACGGGTTTCAACCCGTGATCACGAAACGCCTAATTCTATCATCACAATTTAAAATCCAATTCCCTTTCCAAAATACCCTGTATCGCCGATTCTGGTAACTACATCTCCGGAATCACGGGTTGAAACCCGTGGGTACAGTTAACTAAACACCTTGACCAGTTTTTTCTCCAGATCAGCTTCCAGCTTCAGCAGCCCTTCGGCATTTGGGAGGTAGGTTAGGGCGCGGTGGTGGCGCAGATCGAACGGAATGTCATTTGTGGATTGCGTAATGGGAATCACGAGCTTACCCAACGTATGCGCGACACCCGTTTCGTAAAAGACATTCGGGTTTCGATCGGTGAAATCCGTAATGACGGCGCGGGACGTGAAGATCAGATCGAACACATCCTGAATCAAAATACTATTGTCCCAGATGTCGTCGGCCCGCTTGCACTCAATATTAAGCCGGTCGCACACGTTTCGAATGGCGGTATAAGTGCCCGAGAACCGGCTTTCGAATGGCATCATGACCGACAATACGTTCGACTCAACCGGTTTGTCAGGAATACGAAAAACGTCGGGCGCAAACGTAATGACCCGTTCGGGCACTCGGTTTTGAACCGTCGAAATGAAGTCGGGCACTTCGCGCAACGGCCGATGCATAGTGGCTTTTTTTGCTTCGATAAAATGCTCGATCTCATATAGATTGCTCGCACTCTCGCTAATCAGTTTCGACAGAACCTGCAAGCTGTTACCCTCATAATCATCGTCTTTAAAGTCGAGACTCCGCAACAACCGCGGATGATCTTCGATTAAGTCAAGGCTATCGGTCAGGTACGCTACCTTGATCCAGTCGGACTTTGTAAAGTGGTCCTGAATGAATTCATGAAGCGCAAATAACCGAAGCGTTCGCTGCTTGTTCTGTCTGGTCATAGAGTTAGAAAACGTCAAGCTATAATACAACTATTATATATTGATGCAAGTATATCCAAAATCTATATCATAACAAACAAGTATTCAACGGGAATAATAACCGGGTAACAACCGTTGTCCGCTGCGGTAGCGTCTTTTTTGTGCACGTTAGTGGTCATTTCAACGAACGCCTGGCAGTTGACAGCTTCGGGGTTTTTATCAAAATCTACTGCTGTAGTAGAATCAGCCAGTTTGCCGGCGGCCCTATGTATTTTCTATAATCAATAATTTAAAACCTGCTGATTGAACCTGTAGTTATAGGGCTGGTTAAAAAAAGCCGTTAAGTAGCTGCGGCTGGAACAGAAGGAGCGATTGGTGACAGGCTACAGACACAAAACCATTCACCATGCCATACGCTGAGTTGCTTTTTTTCATGATGGCCTTAAGTACCGTCCTGGGCTTACTGGTCAGCTTGGTCATTGTTGTCTTCAACCGGCAACAACCCCATGCCAGTCGGCTCCTGGCCACGACGCTGTTCAGTATGGCCTGGTTCACACTGGTGTCGGCCTTGCTGCTCAATCATGCCATTTTTCAGTTTCCTCACCTATTTCGCTCGTCGGCTCCGGTTCAATACCTCATTGCCCCTTGTGCTTACCTTTATCTACGGGCCGTTATTCGGCAGCAAACCCGCTTTGGCCGTTACGACTGGCTCCACTTCGTACCTGCGGCTCTGCACCTGCTGGAACTGATCCCCTTCTACGCCATGGGTACGGCCGAAAAAACACGATACCTGGAGGTTCTTTTAACAGGACTCCAAACTATCATTAAGCAGCAGGAAGGGTGGTTACCGGCCTACTACCACACCGCGTTGAAGTGCATTCAGGGCAGCGTTTACTTTATTTTTCAATGGCAGTTGCTGAGTCGGTTCAAGCAGCAATTGTCAGGGCAACAGCGGGAACAAAACCAGGTATTACTCAACTGGCTGACCCTGTTTACGCTCCTCAATGGCTTCCTTTATTTGCCGCTGTTGGCGCTGCTACTCCTGCCAATGTCGGCGGATGCCAACACGCTTCTGGGCCTGTTTGTGTTGGGTAGTTACCTGGTGGCTTGCGCCACCCTACTCTTGTTTAACCCGCAAATTCTTTATGGGTTAACCGGCATTGTCAGGCCGGAGCCCCCGGTCCCGGCCGCTCCTGATGAGGATACAGTTAGGGGTTATATGCTAAGTACCGAAAAGCGGCAAATGTACCGGACACTTATCGAAGAGCACATGATGTACCAGCGGCCTTACCTCCAGAGTGGGTACAGTATTCGCCATCTGTGCGAGAAGGTTCAGTTACCCCAACACCAGGTTTCGGCCGTTATAAACCAGGAGTTTGGCACCAACTTCAGCGACTTTGTCAACCGGTACCGGGTGGAGTATGTCAAGCAAAAGCTGGAAGAACCCCAGTGGCGCCGAATGACCCTGGAAGGAATCGCCCTGGAAGCAGGCTTCACGAACCGGATTACCTTTTTCCGGGCCTTCACCAAAATCACCGGTACCAGCCCGTCAACGTACCTAACCCAACTCAATGGGAAGCAATAAGTTAGGCCGCCCGCTCAGGGTGTTACAACTTTATAAATTGCAACAAAGATCGGCCGATGACCATTGCGGGCATCCTAGTTAACCCATAGTTTCGCTTCATCAATTGCGACACCGGAACGGCTATGCTTACACTCGATGGGTTTAACCGGCTACCTTCTGATCAGCAACTGGCTTACGTTTGGGAGCACTGCTTACACCTGGCCAGCCGCCCCGAAGGTGCCAGAGATTTGATTCAGCTTTATCAGGTAGACGAGTTCTTTGTGGAGATCCGTTTTTTCGATCCAGACCACTGCCACTTTATGCGCGCCTTTGCTAACCCGGTGGGATTACTACCCTATGTCGATCAGATTAACCTCGATGATTTTTTCAACTGAAGACTTTGACCGTATCACTTAAAGCCACCGTGTTGTTCATGTGGCTTCGTTCGCATTTCCATTTAAACAACGTATATGAAACAAATCACTACGCTCTTCTTCTTATTGGCGGCAACACCAACGATTCATGCTCAGGTCGACAGCCTCCAGCTCACCCCGGCCGATACAACTTACTGGCGCAAATCGTTTTCTGCCGGGGCTAATATCAACCAGGCAGCCTTTAGTTCAAACTGGCGGGCGGGGGGCGTGAGCTCGATTGCGTTGAGCCTGTTTCTAAACGCCCGCTCCAACTACGCCCGGGAAAAAATCTCCTGGGATAATCAGGTCGATCTGCAGTACGGTATCCTCCGCAATGCCGGACAGGGAATGCGCAAAAGTGTAGACCGTATTTTTCTGGATTCGAAATATGGCTACAAGCTGAGCCCGGTATGGAATGCGTTCGTCTCCGCCAACTTCATCTCTCAGTTTGCGCAGGGCTTCCAATACGACGTGAACGGAACTGGCAACAACCGGCTGATCTCTAACCTCCTGTCGCCCGGTTTTCTAACATTCGGGCTGGGCTTTGAATACAAGCCCCAACCCTGGTTTTCACTCCGCCTGAGCCCCTTTGCCCCGCGCTTTACCTTTCTGGCCGACGAAGCGGTGGGCCTGAATGAGCGATACGGCGTTCCCCTGGGCCGAAGTACGCGCACCGAATGGCTGGCGGCTCAAATACAACTTGAGCTACAGAAAGACATTGCCCCCAATATGAACCTACAGGTGAGCTATCTAACCTACGCCAATTACGAAACGCTGGCTTTCAACACGATCGACCATCGGCTCAATGTCATGTTGACCGCTAAAGTCAACCGGCGCATCAGTGTAAACCTGACGGGCATGCTGCTCTACGACCGCGACCAGGACACCAATGTTCAGTATAGCCAGGGGCTTGCGCTGGGCTTTCTTTACTCCATCCAAAACTTTGTGGATAAGCCAGAGGCCAAATAACAATCAACTTTTTCTCATACCAAACACATAGCTAACGCGCTAAAATCATGCTTAAGGAATTTAAAGAGTTTGCCCTGAGAGGCAACGTGATGGATCTGGCCGTCGGGGTCATCATTGGTGCGGCCTTCAGTAAGATCGTCGATTCTGTGGTCAACGACCTGATCATGCCCCTGGTAGGCCGGGCCATCGGCAACGTTGACTTCAGTAACCTATACCTACCCCTGACGGATGCCGTTACGATGGGGCTCTCGCTGGCCGAAGCCCGAAAATTGGGACCCGTCTTTGCGTATGGCAGCTTCCTGACCATCGTCATCGACTTTCTGATTCTGGCCTTCATCATCTTTCTGCTTGTCAGAGGCATGAACCGGCTTATGCGTGCGAAAGCAGCGTCTCCTGATGTGCCCCCCGCACCGACTAAGGAAGAAGTCCTTTTGACCGAGATCCGGGATGTGCTTCGGGCTAACCCAACGGTGGTTCGTCCCAAAGAGATCGCCTGACCGCGTTGCTTACCAGCTTACCTACTTACTACTACACAAATACTTAAACAAGCGACCCCGCTACGGTCAGCTTACACGACACAATGAATGGAAAAACTCTAGTTGGGCTAAGCTTGTTTCTGCTCCCCCTTTTAGCGCATGGCCAGAGCCCAACGAGCGAGACAAACAAAAAAAGTGTGTACCTGAACAGCGTTCTGGGCATAGCGGCTCCTGGCTTATCAGACCTGAATACCCAATTGAAGCAATCTGGTTTTTTGCCTTTGTCGGGTCTCCAGTTTTCGCGCGGGGCGGGGTTCTACACTATTTTCCCGAAGGCCCGGCTGGCCACCCTCTTTAGCTTTGTCTCCTACAGCGGCACCAACACCGAAGCAAACCGCAGTAGCTGGGTTCGGGGCAGTACAGCCGGTACGTCGCTGGGTTTTGTGATCCGCAACACCGACCGGCTGCAACTGATTCCGAACGCCGGGGTGGTTTATTCCTGGTTTGGTACGCGCGTGTCGAAGCAGGCCTCGGGCAGTTCGACGGTTGACGGGTACCTCAACGGCCCATCCGATCAACAGTACATCGGAAAGGAGCAGTTTTTATTCAATATCGGCCTTCACATCGCCAAACCCGGCTTTGGCCAGAGCGGGTTGGCGCAGAAACTCATGGTCGGCCTTAGAGCAGGCTACCTGACCCCCTTCAACCAGGCGAAGTGGAAGACCAGTAACGCGACTACCCTCAGCGGTGGTCCGTCAATAAATCCGGGTGGCGCCTACGCTCATCTGATTATAGGCACCCGGTTATAAACGGTGGCAGTGAATCGGCAGCGATCAGGGAGACGGGTAGCCGGGCCGGGACAATTGATCACCAGGGGCTAATACCTGTTTCGGGCACATTGTCATCACTAAAAAACTGACCTGTAGGGCCGTCCGGGCCAAACACAGCGGCTTTTACCACTCTGGCAGCGGCATCGGGCACGGTTCCGGGGCCAGAGTGATTGTTGAAATCGGTGGCCGTGTAGCCGGGGTCAACCGCATTTACCTTAAAGGCGGTGTCGCGCAGGTCATGAGCCAGCACGATGGTGTAGGCATTGAGGGCCGCTTTGGACATAACATACGCCGTGGGCTTGACCGGGTAGTATTTCCAGGCAGGGTCACTATGCAGGGTGAGCGAACCCAGGCCTGAAGTCACGTTAACGATGCGGGGTTCGGGCGACTGCCTCAGGAGGTCTATGAATGATTGGGTGACGCTGATTACGCCGAAAACATTGGTATCAAATACCTGTTTGAATACGTCAATGTCCGTTTCGAGTGCGGTATTCGGCATCGAGCCGTGGATACCGGCATTATTGATCAGCACATCCAGCACATTCGTTTTTTGACCTAGCACGGCGCGGGCCGCCTGTATCGAGGCAAGGTCATCCACATTGATTTCAATAGGCTCTGCCTGAGTTAATCCCTCGGCCTGTAGCTGGCGAACGGCCTCCTGCCCTTTCCGGATGTCCCGGCTGCCCAGATATACGTAATACCCTTGTTGTAGTAATTGTCGGGCGGTTTCGAAGCCAATGCTTTTGTTGGCACCTGTTATCAGTACTGTTTTCATGTTTCAGTTGTTTATGGGGCAAAGCTACGGCGCCCCCTGCTGGCAACTGAAACACATATTACGGTATTACTGGTACATTTCGCGGATACTGGCCCGGTACTCGGCCGGGGTCAACGCTGTTTCGCGCTTGAAGAAGCGATTGAAGTACGATGCGTCCGAAAAGCCGAGATCGAAGGCGATTTCCTTGAGCGACTGCTGCGTATGGAACAGCAAGCGCCGGGCTTCGAGTACCAGGCGGTCATGAATGTGCGTGATGGCAGGCTTACCGCTTTGGGACTTTATTACTTCACTCAAATACCCGGCCGATACGTTGAGCAACGAAGCATATTCACTCACCAGGTGCAGCTGGCGAAAGTGTTCGTCGATTTTGGACTGATATTTTTTTAGCAGCAGGTTATCGGTCAAAACAGGCTTGCTGGTGTACTGCTCGGTATACAATCGGCTCAAGTACGTAAGCAGTACCGTCAGGTAGGCCGTCAGCATGCGTTGCTGCCATTCGTTGGGTCGTTCATACTCGGCGCTGATCTTCGCCAGTATATCCTCCACAAACGCCACGTCGGCCTCCGTCAGCCGTAACTCATGGCCGTTTCGGGGATTTTGAATAAGCGGCAGTTTACTCAATGACGCATTCTCCTGAAAGGCCAGAAACTCCTTCGTAAAGGCAATTCCTGTACTCCACAACTGACTAAAGCCTTCCTTCACAATAATCTGACCGGGGCCCGTAAAGTAAACTGTATTGTCTTTCAGGACGTAGGGCGTCATGTCGATCCACTGACGGCTACCCGCCCGTCTAATAAAAACGATCAGATAATGATCCTTCCGGTGCGGAATAAGAAGCTCTGACTGATTGGGGAGAGTTCCTTCAAAATTATATACCCTGAACTGTCTATTACCGGTCGCTTCGTCGGGCTCTAAAGCGTAAACCGGTACCTGTTGGTTGTCGTTGAGTAGCTGCATTGCCTAAAACTACAAACTTTTCACATAGCCAAATCATAAAAAAGCCCTGTATGCAGTATACAGGGCTTTTTCTATACATGAGGGTTCCTAAAACCGCCACCGGACAAACGCTTCCATGGCTTCGTATTCGGCCAGGCCGAGTTTGTTATACAGGCCTGCCGTAGCGCCGTTGCGCTCTTCGGCCCGCTGCCAGAACTCGCGGGAGTCGGTACCCTGGTACACCACACCATCTTTCTGCGACTGGTGCTTGAAGATGCCTAACCGTTTTTTCATCACCTGGTCGGGCGACATGGGAACGGCCATTTCGATTTCGTGAATATCCCACTCGGCCCAGGCTCCGCGGTAGAGCCACACCCAGCAGTCTTTCATGAAGTTCTTATGCTTTAACCGACGAACCGATTCCAGCACCGCATCCAGACAAACTTTGTGGGTTCCGTGCGGATCGGCGAGGTCACCGGCTGCGTAAATCTGATGCGGTTTGATCTCTTCGATCAACTTCATTGTAATCTGGATATCGTCTTCGCTCAGCGGCTTTTTGGCCACTTTTCCGGTTTCGTAGAAAGGCATGTTCAGGAAGTGCGCATTCTCGACCGGAATACCAACAAACCGGCAGGTCGATTTTGCTTCACCCATCCGAATCAGGCCCTTCACGTATCGAACTTCGTCGGTATCCATTTCGGAATCTTTCTTGTCCCGTAATGATTGGGCCGCATCCTGGAAAATGCGGGTGGCTTCGGGACTGTTGATTCCAAATTTGGTGTTAAAATCGACCACATAATCAGCAAACCGCAGGGCTTCGTCATCAGCCACGGCAATGTTGCCCGATGTTTGATAACCAACGTGTACCTCATGTCCCTGATCGCGCAGGCGCTGGAATGTACCGCCCATCGAGATGATGTCATCGTCGGGGTGCGGGCTGAAGATCAGGCAGCGTTTGTGGGCAGGCAGTGCACGTTCGGGTCGATTGGTATCGTCGGCGTTGGGTTTACCCCCCGGCCAGCCCGTAATGGTATGCTGAAGTTGATTGAAAACGTCGATGTTAATATCGTACGACTGGCCATACTGAGCCAGCAGGTCGCTCATCCCGTTGTCGTTATAGTCGCGGTCGGTTAATTTCAGAATGGGCTTACCGAGCGTCAGCGACAGGTACGTGACGGCTTTTTTCTTCATCTTGTTATCCCACTCTACTGAATCCACCAGCCAGGGTGTTTTCATGCGGGTTAACTCCGAGGCAGCCGCTTCGTCGATCACGAAAAGGGCATTTGGGTGCGTTTGGAGGTACGATGCGGGGTTCAGTTCCGTTACCAGTCCCTCAACGGCACTCCGGATTACGGGTGCTTTGCGCTCACCCCAGGCCAGCAACACCACCCGACGGGCGTTCAGAATGCTGGAAACGCCCATGGTAATTGCCTTGCGCGGTGTTTTTGGCAAACCACCAAAATCTACCGATGCGGCAGCCCGCGTCGAGTTGTCGAGCATCATCAGGCGGGTGTGCGAGTTGATGAGCGAACCCGGTTCGTTAAAGCCGATGTGCCCGTTTCCGCCAATACCCAGCAGCTGGAAATCCAGACCACCAGCCGCTTCGATAGCAGCCTCGTACTGTTTGGAGAACTCGCCTACTTTATCCGTCCGAATCGTACCGTCGGGAACGTGGTAGTTCCCTTTCGGAATATCGACATGGTCGAACAGCTGCTCCCGCATAAATCGCCAGTAGCTCTGCAACGAGTCCGGCTCCATAGGGTAATACTCGTCCAAATTGAACGAAACAACGTTTTTGAAGCTCAGCCCCTCTTCGCGGTGCATCCGGATCAGTTCGGCATACACCGTTTTGGGCGATGAGCCCGTTGCCAGACCCAATACGCAGGGCGCTCCCTCGCTTTGTTTCTGACGAATCAGATCCGCAATTTCCTGAGCCACCGCCCGCGATGCGTCTTTCGCATCGGCGTAGATGTGGGTAGGAATTTTTTCGTAGGTAATGGCCGCCTGAATAGGACCACCCGTTTTTGCTGCGCCCGGTAATTGCCCGTCCGGGTTGTCGAGTAAAGTAGACTCCGTAATCATGATGCGCTGTGCGGAGGAATTAAGATGAGACAGCACAAAGGTCGAAAAAAATCAGGTAGTTTTTAGCGAATGAGAGACCGAAGAGTAATATTTTTAAAATATTTTATTAATTCATTCCGAATGGTTGCTCTGACAGCTATTATCGGGCCATCTGGTCGGCAACAGTAGCCGTTTTCAGCGAGTCGAGTCCGTTGTTTTCGTTGATAAGCCGGTGCGTTCCAGGGTAATGGATAGCATTGACCTGATCCCGAAACATCAGCCGGAGCAGTTCGCTGTACAAATGCTGCTTCTCTTCACCGAAGCCAAACCGAAGCTCGATCTGCTGGTAAGCGTTAAATTCTTTATGCCGTCCGCGCAGGGGTAGATCGTTACCACTCACATTGGCCGTTACATTGAGCTGAGCACCCGGAAAGAGATCCATCAACGATCGGGTTGTTTCTTCGTCAGCCACGCAGCGAAGGATCATTCGGGTCGGTACCCATTCAAACAGCGTGACATCGCCCCGCTCAAATACCAGCCGCATTTCCTGGCGGTCCATGCGCCCGGTTTGGGTAAAGCCGTGATAAAAATTGACCAGCTTACGACCGGATTCATCGTCGCCGTATTCAACGACGGCCTGAACCTGGTCCTCAATGTCGTTACTATTGGGCCGCTTCATTACCTGAGCCGCTTTCACCGTCCCGTGTCCGAACCAACCGTCAAACATATCGAAGAAGTGGACGCCATGCTCAATGAAGATACCACCACTTTTGCTCCGGTCCCAGAACCAGTGTTCGGGAGACAAGCCTTCGTCGCCCGCATAATTCTCAAAATAGCCGTGAAGGAAATCGCCCAGGAGGTTCTTATCGATCAGGTGTTTGATTCGGGCAAACATGGGGTTATAGCGCTGCATCAGGTTGGTTACCATCAGCAGTCCTTTTTCCTTTGCCAGGGCCAGCATTTCAGCCCCCTGCTCGGGGTTCATGGCCAGTGGTTTCTCGCAAATGACGTGTTTACCGCCATTAAGCGCCAGCATGGCCTGCTCGTAATGAAGAAACGGGGGGGTGGCAATGTAGACAATATCAACGTCGGGATGACTGACCAGTTCCTCCAGACTACCCAGTTGCTCGGCTCCGAATCGCTGGGCGGTTCGGATGGCTTCTTCCCGTTTTGAACCGGCAATGGCGACCAGTCTGGCATTTGGGTGTTGAACAAACTGCTGAACGGCAAACAAGCCGAATCCTCCCATACCAATCACTCCAATGCCTATTTCTCGCTCTTTGGGCGCATTTGCTTCCATATAGATTCGGTTGTATTCATAAAAACAACCGCCTATACAGGCTTAATGTTGAAAGAAACTTGTCGGGACCAGCTGATAAGGGGGTTGACTAATCCAGCTTTCTAGTCCAATAGACCATTGGTTTAGCTGTTTCAACGGATTCGCCCCGGTCCAGCCAGAAGAAAGAACTTTGCAGCTGGTCGTCCCGCGTGTAACCGCGTTTGATCCAGAATTCGTCGAGCGGGCGGTAATCGGCCGGACGGAGCGGGTGGTTTTCAGGACGCTGTACGGAGCAGAAACAGGCCATTTTATAGTGCCCGAATTGCCGGGCATGGGCTTCCCGTTCATCAAAGAAGCGATTCCCTAAGCCAAGACCCCGATAAGCGGGTAACAGGATACTCTCGCCGAAATAGAAAAGCGCGTCAATATCGTATCCAGCCGTCAGAAAAGGCTCCCGGACTTCGGACGTTTCGTCACGCAGGGGTATTGCGGTTGTAGCGCCAACCATCCGGTCTCCATCGTAAACGGTAAAGAGCAGTGATCGTTCGGACCGGGCGTATGTTTCCAGGTAGTTCTTCTCGTAGCTAACCGTCCCTTCGTATAGATATGGAAAATCATGAAAGACCGTAATGCGCAAGGCTGCCAGGTCCCTGAAAACAGTCCGAAACGCTGGCCCCTGTAGCCGCCGAAACGTAAGTAAAGAAGGATCTATAACCGACAAAACACAGTTGATTTATTGGTTCCCCAGAACGAGCGACTCCCAGAGCGGCAGATTGTAATACGTAGTAACCCGGGTAATCTTCCCATCGGTAACCTCCAGAAACGACCCCGCAGGCAGCACATACGTTTGACCGGTAGCGGCAGGCAAGTCGCCATCTGTATTTTTATAGACGCCATTAACCACAAACTCACAGGCAATTCGGGTGCCGGTTGGCTCCGACATAATCACCATATCAGTCAGGGTTTCGTCGTAGCAATCGTCCATATGCTGAAGAAAGCGGGTAAAGGCTTCTTTGCCGATATGGGTAGCACCCTGGTTACTGTCGTGGCGAACGTCCTGATGAACAAGGTCAAGCATCCCCTGCCAGTCTTTCCGGTTAAAGGCATCGTAGTAGTGAGAAGCAGTATCGAAAGCAGTCATGAAAAGCGTTTTTACCGGAGTATTTCAGAGATATTTATCGGGCAAATATAAGGCTTCAGCCAAATTTATTGCCCGTAGACGCATAAAGTTGGCAGGTCCAAGGCGCCAAAGAGCGACCCAAACGGCAGGGCTCATGCACCCGATACTAAACAAAAATCAAATTGCCATTGACCAGGGCTTTCTGGTAGTTGACCAAATCGAACTGGTAGAGGTAGGGGGATTTATGGGCCCCGCCCGTTCGGCGTTCGTTCAGGCGGGTCAGGATGCTTAATCCTGTTATTTTTTTGTGAAAATTCCGGGCATCCAGCGGCCTTCCCAGCACGGTTTCATATAGCCGCTGGAGTTCGGGAATGGTAAATTTTTCGGGCATCAGGTTCAGCCCGATGGGTTGCCAGTTCAGTTGCAGCCGAAGCGTTTGCAGCGCAACATCAATGATCTGGCGGTGGTCGTACAGCAGCGACGGTAAAGTCGTTACGTCATACCAGTCACATTCGTCGGATAGAAAATCGGCGGTGGGCGTTACTTTGGTATAATCCACCAAAGCGTAATAGCCCATCGAGATTGTACGCTCCGGCCATTTCCCATCGAACGCTATGGGTAACTTCTGTCGGCGCCAGGTATCGGCCGTATCATATCGAACAGCATCGCCAAACAAATGAAATTGCTGCAAAAACAAATGCGTCAGCCCTGTCCGCTCACACAACACCCGTTCTGCTGCCGCATCGACCGATTCGGTTTTGTAGATGAAGCCGCCGGGCAAACACCATTCGTTCGTATCCCGCCAGCGGGCTAGTAAAACCTTGAGCCGTGTGTCATGAAACCCAAAAATCACGCAGTCAAGGGACACCCCCAGCAGGCACTCATTGGTTACGGTTTGGAAATAAGCAACCAGCTGTTCAGAATAGGATGTACCTGGCATTAATTATCTTTGTGTAAATAAGACATAATGGGCGAAATCCTGTATAATTACTGGATTTTTCTGGTTTAATCAATCAAATCGCATGCCCTTTTCAAGGCAAGGTATCGATTTTACGATTAGTGGGGTCTCTTTATGTCACCCGTTACCCTTCATATCGTCATTGATCGCTTTTCTATTCGTGCCGTAAAGGCCCTGATTAAATGCTTTTTCTGCTTTACATCTTTGCGGTTCTTTTGCGTCGTCATATATCGGCAAAAACCGTTAATTTTAGTCCCGATTTCTCCTCTGATGATCCTCATACACAGCAGCAACTGTTAATTCCTTATCCATCCAGGCTATGGCTTTAGTAAAATTGACCATTAATAATCAACTACATACGGTAGACGTAGACCCTGAGATGCCCCTGCTTTGGGCTATCCGTGATGTAGTTGGGCTAACCGGCACCAAATTCGGCTGCGGTATTGCCCAGTGCGGAGCCTGTACCGTTCACCTCGACGGTGCCCCGATCCGTTCATGCAGCTACCCGACATCGGCGGCAACAGGACATAAGATCACCACCATTGAAGGGCTGTCGAAAAATGTCGATCACCCGGTTCAGAAAGCCTGGATCGAACATCAGGTGCCTCAGTGCGGCTATTGCCAGTCCGGCCAGATCATGTCGGCGGTGGCCCTGCTGAAACAAAACCCAAAACCGTCCGATGAAGATATCGATGCGGCCATGCAGGGTAATATCTGCCGGTGCGGCACCTACGAGCGCGTCCGGAAAGCCATTCATTCGGCTTCGGCCGAGATGGCCAACGCCCCCAAAATGCCTAAATCAACTCCTAAAATCGGCAAGCGATGAGCAAGAAACCTACCCCCACCGGAACGGATACCGGCACGAGCCGCCGGGGCTTCCTCAAAGCTGCGGGCCTTAGCGGAGCCGCCTTTGCCCTGGGCTTCGGGGCGGCAGATACCTTTGCCAGCCCTATTCTAAACCTCAGCGGCACGGCAGCACTACCGTTAGCCGAGTCCGTTGAACTGACGCCTTATATCCTGATCGACAAATCGGGGCATATTACCCTGATGAACCCCCGGCCCGAAATTGGCCAGGGAACGTTCCAGTCTATTCCGGCCCTCATTGCCGAAGAGCTGGAAGTAGCCCTCGACAAAGTGACCATCCGGCAAACGGGTGGCGAAAATAAATACGGCGGCATGTGGTCGCAGGCCGTAGGCGGTAGTGGCTCCGTTCGGGGTGGCTACATGCAGATGCGCAAAGTAGGAGCCTCTGCCCGTGAGATGCTCCGGCAGGCTGCCAGCCAGCAATGGAACGTGCCGACGGCAGAATGTTACGCCGAAAACGCGACCATCATACACAAGCCAACCGGCAAAAAGCTGACCTATGGACAGTTGGCCGAAGTAGCGGCCAAACTGCCGGTTCCGAAAGAGCCGACGCTGAAAGACCCCAAGCAGTTTACTATTCTTGGTAAATCGACAGCCCGGCCCGATGTACCGATGAAAGTATCGGGACAGGCGATGTTTGGCATCGATGCCAAAGTGCCGGGTATGGTGTATGCGTCTGTTGAACGCTGCCCGGTGCTGGGCAGTAAGCTGGTCAGCTTCGATGCCAGTCAGGCTCTGAAAGTAAAAGGCGTTCAGAAGGCCGTAAAAGTGGAGCGTGTTGTCGGAAAGAATCGTTATGAAGGCGTAGCCATCATTGCCGACAATTACTGGGCTGCCTTACAGGGCCGCAAGGCGCTCAAGGTGACCTGGGACCATAACGGCTTCGACACGTTCAATTCGACTGCGTTCGAGAAGAACCTGCGCGAACTCGCCAAGACAGATGGCGTGCAGGGCCATAACACCGGCGATTTCGACAAGACGTTTGCCGATGCACCCAACAAGCTTGAAGCGCTGTATGAAACACCCGTCGTGAGCCACTCGACCATGGAGCCGATGAATGCGCTGGCCCATTACAAGCCAGATGGCAAAGTCGAGCTTTGGGTATCTTCGCAAGGGGGCGACCTGGCCCGGAATGACGTAGCCAAAGTGCTGAACGTGAAGCCCGATGACATTACTGTGCATATCCTGTTCAACGGCGGTGGTTTCGGTCGGCGGATTACGCAGGATTTTGCGACTGAAGCCGCTACCCTGTCTAAACTGGTCGGCAAACCCGTTAAAGTGATCTGGACACGGGAAGACGACACCCAGCTTGGCCCCTTCCGGCCGATGACATTCTCGGCCATGCGCGGAGCGTTGTCGGCCGATGGGAAAGCCGTTGCGCTTCAGCACAAGGTCATCTCGCCGTCTATCGACGCGACGATGAACGAGACGTACGACAAGACCAAAGCCGACGATACCATGCTCGAAGGTACGGGCGATCAAAAATATGAAATCCCGAACCTCAACACCCGCTATGTCTTCGCCGAAACGCACGTGCCGCTTACTTACTGGCGGTCGGTGACGAGTTCGACGCTGGCGTTCTCGCACGAATGCTTCATCGACGAAATGGCCCACAAAGCGGGGCAGGATCCAATGGCGTTCCGGCTGGCGATGCTCACTAAAGATACCGACGCGAAACGGCTGCTGACGAAGCTGAAAGAGGTGTCGGGCTGGGATACTCCCTTACCGGCGGGCAAAGGTCGCGGGGTGGCGCAATGGGAGTTTTTCGCCGGGCTGGCCGGTCAGGTTGTCGAAGTCTCGAAAGACAAGAACGGGGGCGTCAAAGTCGACAAAGTGTACTGCGTCATCGACCTGGGCACCGTTGTCAACCCCGATACGGTGAAAGCCCAGATGGAGGGATCAATTGCCATGGCGTTGACCGCAGCCACTAAAGATGGCATTACCTTCGAGAAAGGCCAGGTTGTTCAGAAAAATTTCGATGCGAACCGAATGCTTCGAATCAACGAGATGCCAACGGTGGAAGTCCATATTCTGACCGAAGGCGGGCCTACCATTAAAGGCGTTGGCGAGCCGGGTCTGCCTCCGCTAGCCCCTGCCCTGGCCAATGCGGTTTTTGCCGCTACCGGTAAACGCATCCGCAGACTGCCGTTCGATCTGGAAAAAGTTTAATGATTCAAGTTTCGGGTTCAGTGGTTCATGATCAAAACATATTATGGGCGATCTGAACGACTGAACCCGAAACAATATACATGAGAATTGCCACAATCATTTTAGCGGCTGGTGCCTCGTCCCGACTGGGGGGCGAACCTAAGCAACTGCTTACACAGGGCGGAACAACGCTGGTACGACGAATGGCCGAGGCTGCGCTTTCCCTGCAAACGGGCCCCGTGGTGGTGGTTCTCGGCGCGAATGAAGACCGCATCCGTCGGGAAGTAGTCGACCTGCCCGTCCATCTGCCTGTCAATACAAATTGGCGCGACGGGATGGCATCGTCCCTGCAAGCAGGGCTCAAAACGCTGTCTGACGAGCCGCTCGACGCTTTTCTGGTTATGCTGACCGACCAGCCGCACGTTACGGTCGAGCTGTTACGCCAACTCATAGCCACCCAGCAACAGCAAAGCCGGGGCATAGCCGCCTGTCAGTATGGGGAAGCTGGTCATCTGGGCGTACCGGCTCTGTTCGACATCCGCTATCAATCCGAATTTATGCGTTTGTCCGGCGATATGGGTGCCCGCAAGCTTATTCAAACCTACGCCAACGACTGCGCTGAAATTTTATTCCCGCTGGCGGTTATCGACCTCGATACCTGGCAGGATGTGGAAAACTGGAGAAAAAAGGAGGAGGGGAAAGAAGGGGAGTAGGGGGAGTAAAGGGAGTAGGGGGAGGATAACAGCCTACACAATTCCTGTTTGCCTTACTCCCCTCCTCCCTTTCTTCCCTTTACTCCCCCTCCTCCCTTTACTCCCCCTCCTCCCTTTACCATCCCCCCCTTGCCCCTTGCCAACGCCCTTCGTACCTTTGCGCCTGACATGGCACGACTCCTGGCAATCGATTACGGAATGAAGCGTACGGGCATAGCCGTTACAGACCCTTTGCAGCTCATTGCGTCGGCGCTGGAAACGGTTCCTTCTCACGAAGTGCTGAAGTTTTTGAAAGCCTACATCGTACGGGAGCCTGTCGACGCATTTATCGTCGGCCTGCCGAAGGGGCTGGATGGCAACGATACCGACAATACCCCGAGAGTCAGGAAGTTCGTTACCCACCTGCAGAACGCACTGCCCGACATTCCGGTTTATTGGCATGATGAACGATTTACGTCGGTGATGGCCCTTAAGGCGATGATCGCGGGCGGCAGTACGAAAAAAGACAGACGGGAAAAAGGCAACATCGACAAGGTCAGTGCTGCCATTATTCTCCAATCATACATGGAAAGCAACCGCCTGAACCGTGATTTATAGGATTTTATTGATTGCCATGGTTTCGATTACGTTCTGACTAATACATGAATCAGGCAAATCAGCTTAATCCTGCAAATCCAGGTTCGGACAATTTAAGATTATGATTCTCCCAATTATTGCCTACGGTGATCCGGTTTTACGAAAACGGGCCAAAGATATTGAACAAGGTAGCCTCGACGTGAAGAAGCTGAGCGAGAACATGTTCGAAACGATGTATGCGGCTTCGGGCGTTGGTCTGGCAGCTCCGCAGATCGGGCAGAGCATTCGTATGTTTGTCGTGGATGGCGAGCCGCTGAATGAAGATGAGCCCGAGGAAGACATTGACCAAAGTCTCATCGGCTTCAAAAAGGTGTTCATCAACCCCGAAATCATTGAAGAAGCAGGCGACGACTGGGGCTTTGAAGAAGGCTGCCTGAGCATTCCCGGTATCCGGGGCGAAGTGTTCCGGCCCGAAATTATCGTGATCCGCTACTTCGATACCGACTGGGTTGAGCACGAAGAAGAATACGAAGGAATGGCCGCCCGGATCATCCAGCACGAGTACGACCACCTCGACGGGAAGCTGTTTACCGATTACCTCCCCTCTCTCCGCCGGACACTCATCAAGAAAAAACTGTCCGACATTTCGAAAGGAAAGACGGACGCGGAGTATAAAATGAAATTTCCGAAGTAAGTGGAGTGAAGTAGGTGAAATAAGTACATTGAGTCAATCCAGTTTTCATGACTCTGCTATTTTCATCCACTCCACTCAGTTTACTTACTTACACGCACTTCACAAATTTACCATGAACATCACTCTCCTCCAAACCAATCTGTACTGGCATGATCCGGTGGCGAACCGGGCAATGCTGGAGGAGCGCATCTTCAATCTGGCAGAGCCAACGGACCTTATTGTTCTGCCCGAGATGTTCACAACGGGGTTCACCATGGACGCCCAGGCCGTAGCGGAGCCCATGAACCTGACCACCTTTCGCTGGATGAAGCAAATGGCCGCCCAAACGGGCGCGGTGGTTACCGGGAGCTATGTGGTTAAAGAGAACGGTCGATTTTTCAACCGACTCGTCTGGATGCAGCCCGACGGCCAGTTCGACACCTACGACAAGCGTCACCTGTTCAGGATGGCGGGCGAAGAAACGGTTTATACCGCTGGTAGCCGCCGGATGGTGAAAGAATGGAAAGGCTGGCGTATTTGCCCCCTAATCTGCTACGACCTGCGCTTTCCCGTCTGGAGCCGCAATGTCCCCGTACCGGCGGACTTCAGTCCGTTACCTGCACCCACCAGCTTCGACTACGACCTGCTCCTGTATGTCGCCAACTGGCCGGCCGCCCGGCGCAATGCCTGGAACACCCTGCTGCAGGCCCGCGCCATTGAGAACCTGAGCTATGTGGCGGGCGTGAACCGCGTAGGCGAAGATGGCAACAACCACCCCTACTCCGGCGACTCCGCCGTTATTGACTTCAAAGGCGACGTGCTGTTCCGGGAATCAGACATCGAAACGATTCATCAGCAAACACTGTCGCTGGACGAGTTACGCGCTTTTCGCACCAAATTCCCGGCGAATCTGGATGCCGATTCATTTACGCTGCTTCCCTGATCGTGTCGAACAACTCCAGCAGTTCTCTGGCACTACCCAGTGTGGTAAACGTTTTGCCGGTTAGCTGTTCATCAGTTACCATCTCATGCGCCCAGGTCGTGGCGTAGGGAATGTGAATGGCGCGGCCGCCGATGTGAACCACGGGCAGTATATCAGACTTCAGTGAGTTGCCGATCATTAAAAAGTCGGCGGGTTGCACGTTGTATTTTTGCAGGATACGCAGATATGACTGCTCATTCTTTTCAGTCACGATCTCGACGTGCTTAAAGTAGTGCCCTAGTCCCGACCGGGCAATTTTGCTCTCCTGATCAAACAGATCGCCTTTGGTCAATACCATCAGGTCAAAGTGTTTCGATAGTGTTTCCAGTACCTCCCCTACGCCGTCGAGTACCTCGATCGGAAAATCAAGCAGTTTTCGCCCCGTGTCGATGATCTGCTGAATCTCGCTTCCTGTGACGGCTCCGTTGGTAAGCTCGATCGCCGTTTCGATCATGGAGAGGATAAAGCTCTTGGCTCCGTAGCCAAATACCTGTAAACTACGAATTTGAGCATCGTAAAATCGCGTCGACAGCGTCTCTTCGTCAACGTGATGTGAGAGCATTTCGCACAATTTTAGTTTGACATCTATATAGTTCGGCTCATTGGCCCATAGCGTATCGTCGGCATCGAAAGCAATCAGTTTCATCAGCGTAAGGTTTAGGGATAAGTATAAACAAAGATAGCGCCGTAACCATAATCTTATTTTGTTACCCCACCGTTCCATTAATTTGATTTGCGTACCATTGCCGAAATCCGCAATTTGCCCCCTGTTCTTAACGCTATATTTTCCGTTAACCCTATGCAGTTCACAGAGCAGGATCAGGACCAGATTTTGGTTCAGGGCGTTTCACTCGACCACATTGATCAGCAAATAAATTATTTCGTTCACGGCTTTCCTTATCTAAACGTCATTAAAGCCGCAACCATTGGCGATGGCATCGTTCGCGTGGATGAAGACCAGCTATCCGCTTACATCCACCGGTTCGACCAGGCGGCCCACGAACGGACACTGGTGAAGTTCGTTCCGGCGTCGGGAGCGGCTACACGGATGTTCAAATCCCTGTTTGCGGGTCTGGATGGCAAATTCGACAAGTCTGTTGATGAGGTATTTTCCCGCCTGACCGATTTCGCCTTCTACGAAGACCTGAAAGCGGCTATGGCCGCCAAAGGGCAGGACCTGGACAAGGCCGTTGCCGAAAACGACCGGATCACCGTACTCAAGTTTATCTTGACCGAAGACGGACTGGACTATGGCAGCCTGCCGAAAGGCCTGTTGAAATTCCATAATTACCCCGATGGAGCCCGCACACCGGTAGAAGAGCATCTGGTAGAAGGTGCCGCCTACGCCAACTCCGACGGGCTGGTGAAAATCCATTTCACCGTTTCACCCGAGCACCGCAGCCGCTTCGAGAAACTAATCGAGGAGCAGAAAGCCGACTACGAAGCCTGGCTTGGCGTAACGTTCGACATTAGCTTTTCAGAGCAGAAAAAATCGACCGATACCATCTCTGTCAATACGGATAATTCACCTTTCCGCAATGCTGATGGTTCCCTGTTATTCCGTCCGGCGGGGCATGGCGCGCTGATCGAGAACCTCAATGACATCGACGCTGATATTGTCTTTATCAAGAATATCGACAACGTGGTGCCCGATGAGATCAAAGAGCCGACCATCACGTATAAAAAAGTACTGGCTACGGTTCTGCTCGACGCACAGCAACAGATCAACCGTTTGCAGGGCCTGCTGGATTCGGAGGAAGTAAGCGATGGCTACCTGGCCGAAGCCGATGAGTTGCTCCAACGGACGTTATATACGTTGCCCCCGGCGGGGTTCAATAATCTGTCGAAAGCCGAGAAGCTGGACTATATACGTCGGAAACTGGATCGCCCCGTCCGGGCCTGCGGTATGGTTAAAAACGTGGGCGAGCCGGGTGGCGGGCCTTTCTGGGCTAAAAACCAGGATGGATCGGTATCCCTGCAAGTGGTTGAATCGGCACAGATTGATTTGACAGATGCCGGTCAGAAAGCGATTTTCGATGAAGCGACTCACTTCAACCCCGTCGATCTGGTGTGCGGCCTGAAAGACCGTAACGGTAAGAAATACGATCTGCCCGCCTACCGCGACCCGCTTACGGGATTCATCACGGCAAAATCGAAAGATGGGAAAGACCTTAAAGCACAGGAGCTTCCCGGCCTGTGGAACGGCGCCATGGCCGACTGGAACACAATTTTTGTGGAAGTGCCGCTCATTACATTCAACCCGGTCAAAACAGTGAACGACCTTTTACGAAAGGAGCATCAGCCCGGGGAGGAATAGTTTATAAGTTGGTAAGCGGCTACGCCTAAGTTGGTAAGCGGCTACGCCTAAGTCAGTAAGTGGCTGACGCGCGAGTGTTGCTTTCGCGTCAGCCACTTACTGACTTACCAACTTACTAACTTAGGCGTAGCCGCTTACTAACTTAGGCGTTAGCCACTTACCGACTTACCAACTTAGGCGTTAGCCGCTTACTGACTATTTTAAGCTGACAACCGGTTGGCGGAAGCGTCGGCTAGTTCGGGGGAATTGACGCCGATCGCGACTTCTTTCGTTTCGATCGAACCCAGGTTCTGGAATGACAGCAGGGTAGTGTTTTCGTAAACGCCTAAGTTCGCATCCCGAACGCGCTCCATAATTGGGCGCAGGGCACAGGTTACTTCGTCGTTACAGTCGTCACATTTGACGTAAAAGTTGAAGGATACACAAGGCGTTGGCGCAATAGGGCCGTCAATTACCCGCAACACCTGCGCCAGATTAACCCGGCCCGGATCAACGCGTAACAGATAACCGCCACCTTTTCCTTTTTGACTCTGTAGAATTCCGTGGTTGCGTAGTTCAAGAAGAATAGCCTCTAAGAATTTTTTGGGAATATTTTCCTTTGCCGAAATATAGGAAATCAGTACAGGGCCTTTGCCGTACTCTTCAGTCAAAACCTTGAGGGCTTTGATGGCATACTTAGCTTTCTTAGAGATCATTGTTACGGTGATTAAGGTATTAGAGTGAAATGATGGCTTACACAGAATTTACTCCATATAAACGGCAAATTAATAAGTGCTTGTCTCTCAGCCAAAAGCTATGCCCTTTTCCGAGAAAAAAAGGACTGATATCATTTGTAACACCATTCCTCAATTATCTAAACAAATTTATTGCCAAACATTAAGAAATAATCTAAAAGTTCATGGACTTAGTTGGGTATTAGACGTGTATATTTTTAAAAAGTAACAAATACACTTATTATTCTACAGTGTATAAACTAGCGTTTCGCATTTGTTACTCATCCTTTTATTTCCAAAGCCGGTTTCCTAGCTAAATAGACTCATTTACAGCATAAAAAAAGCCGGAGCAAAGCCCCGGCTTTTTATTGCGACACCAATATAAAAAATATTAACTCAGTAAATTATTTGTCGTAATTGGCATTCTGCGGATCCCAGTTGGCCCAGCCTTTGGTCCAGTCGGTTGTTCCGAATGCACCAATAAATGGTTCTTTCGTGAAGAAGGCATCAGCCCCTTTGCCATCCCAGATCGCACCCGTCAACAAGGGCGATCCCGTTTGTGGGAGGAAGTTGGGAGCCGTCAGGTTGAAGCTGGCCGAGTTGAGCAGCAGCGCAGCTACACCGGTGCTCGGAATAATCTGATTCTTGAAAGCCGCCGTGTTGAAGAAGGCAAGGGCCTGATCATTTGTGATCGCACCCGCGCCACGGACCGGCGTGGTCATGTTGGCCAGCACGATACCCCGCAGTTGTAAGGCACCACTGGTTGCATTGTCCAGCGTACCGGTTGTTCCTGTGGGCGCATCCAGGCGAAGCCCTTCCGGATACCCAACCATTAGTGAGTTAAAAATACTGAGCGAGGTATTCCGACGCAGGTGCATAGCCGATTGGTAAGGTCCGCTCCCCTTGGCAGATGGTGTGCTGGAAGGCGTGCCGCTGAAGGCGAAGTTGCTCATGTTGGCAAATACACCAGCGGTTAGGGGCAAACCGGCATTAGCACCCGTTGCAGGTAAACCCGGATTGAAGTTGTCTGACTCAAAGCCGTTCGAAGCCGATTGGTCAGCGACATCCGTATCGCGCAAAGAAAGACCATACTGCACTTTACCGGACCAGCCCCAGTCGGTATCCCAATCGTCGTCCCAGCCGCGGAAAGCAATCAGGTACTTGGCATTGACCGTTCCCCCAAACCACTCGTATGAGTCGTCACCGCTGTACGATACCTGAATATGGTCCAGCGTGGTGCCAGTCCCTACTCCATACAACGACAAGCCGTTGACTTCGCTATTGGCCAGCAGGGCAATACCGCCAAACTCGATGCGTACATATTGCAATGCCCCTGAATTGTCATTTACATCCGAAAAAGAACCTACTGTACCGGGCAAGCCCCCTTCGAAACCCGTAGCACTTGGCTGGTTGACCGGTGCTTTACCAAAGATTACGATACCACCCCAGTCGCCGTAGCTACGTGAACCAGCCGCTTTGCTGGAGGTAAACACGATGGGTGCCGAAGCTGTACCGACGGCATTGATCTTGGCACCGGGCAGAATAATCAACGTAGCCCCCTGCTGCTTACCAGCCGGATCAACGTCTTTGCCTCCCCCTTTAATGATGGTTCCCGGTTCAATGGTCAGGGTAGCCGGTGCTTTCACCTGCACAAAGCCCTTCAAATAATAAATATTCCCAGCCGTCCATTTTGTGTCGGCCGAAATATCGCCCGTTACTTCCACGACGGGCTTGTTTCCCAATTGAAACGCCGTTGTACTGGTTACCGTCGCTCCTCCTGACGTTACCGCAATCGGTGTACCGGCACCTGTAGGTACCACAACGGTTAAGGAACTTGTCGATGCGCCCGTTACAGTAGCAGGTACGCCACCAAAGGTAACGGTGTTGCTGGCGGGTGTTGCATTGAAGGCTGTACCGGTAATAACGACAGTTGAGCCAACCGGAGCAGAGGATGGAGAAAAGCTCGTAATGCTCAGAACAGGAGCGGGCGTATCTTCATTTTTACAGGCAGCGACAGCCGCAAACAAGCCCACTACGAGAGCCAGCATCTGTAACCAGGTCCGACGACGTGATTGAGAAAATTGCATAAACATTGATTTGAATTGTATAAACGATGGTAATTACGGGATAACCGTTCGGCGACCGAACGTATAGATTGCACTGACGGTATAATAGCTTCCGCGCTTAAACTTGCGAATCATCTGATCGGCACCAGCGGTTTGCGAGGTTACGTCGCTGCCGATTTTTCCGTCGCGGTTGAAATCCTGCGCGAACCGTACATACTGGTTCAGAAGATCCTGCACACCGAACCGTAGTTCAAGCTTTTTATTGAATTGCTTGGTCAGGTTAAGGTCAATGACATTCCGGGGCATTTCATAAACGGTTGGGTTCTGGCTGTTTCCCACCGTGAAAATCCGCTGACCGAATACGTTATAAAGCACGTTCCACTGCCAGCCTGAGTTAGGCGCGGCATAGTATACCCCCGCGTTAATCAGGTAAGGCGACTGACCTGCCAAAGCGCGCTTGGTATCGGCAATGCCCCGAATGTCGTACTGCTGGATGGTACCGCTCAGATCGGGAGCAGTGACGATGTCGCCCACGTTCACCTGACTCTTAATGAGCGACACGTTACCCACTACCGACAGGTTTTGCAGGAATGCGCTGGCCGAGTTCTGGAAACCTTTGCGAAACTCCAGTTCTACGCCGTAGTTCTGCGCCGATTGGGCGTTGGTGAAGGTGTAGGCCAAGCCATTACCCTGGAACAACAGGTACGACTCAATCGGGTTCGTAAAGTGTTTGTAGAAACCCGTTACCGAAATCAGCTCGTTCTGGCTTGGATAAAACTCCCATTTGGCATCGAGGTTCTGAATCTTTGCCGTCGTGAGGGTCGTGTTGCCCTGAATATCAGCTAACAGGTTGAAGTCATAATAGTTAAACGGAGCCAGCTCCCGGAACTCCGGCCGGTTTACCGACGAGGAGTAAGCAAAACGCAGGTTTGTGCGGTCGCTCAGCTTATATGTAAAATTGAGCGATGGCAGTGGACTGAAAATCCTGTTGGTTACCAGACGGGTATCAACGCCGTTCAGCCGGGAGGTGATACCCTGATCGTTGTATTCACCCCGGAAACCCAGCGTCAGGTTTGCTTTTGGTCCGAAGTATACGTCGCCACTAACATAACCAGCCAGGTAGGTATTCAGACCTTTATAGGCATCGCGGTCGCGGGTGCCGTCGAGCATGGAGAAGCCTCCTTCCGAACCCGTTACGTTTTGTGGAGCAAAAGCGGTGGCAATGTCGCGTTGCTTGGCGGCCGATGCACTGCCAATGGCCTGATACCCGTAGAAACGGGCGGCATAATCGCGGTTTTTCTGTTCAGCATACACGCCAAACCGGATTTTGTTAGGTTCGCGATCCGTCGGGTTGCCGAACGTATGCTCACCGTTGCCAATGGCTGAGATGACAAATTCGTGCAGTTTCGAGTTGAACCGGCCCACTTCCGTTGGCGTAGGGTCGTTTGGCGTAGCGATCAGGAAAGGAGCCGGCTGGCCATCGCTGCCCGTTGTACCGGTTGGACGCAGATACCGGGCGCGTTTCCAATCCGGCTCCCAGCGGCCCGTGTAGCCAAAGCTACCTACCCAGCTGATTTTCGTCAACGGACTGATGGCATGCTCACCGGCCAGCTGTGTGGTCAGGATACTCCGGTTTTCGAAGCGCTCCGAAAAACTACGAACGTCGTAGCCCTCAGCCACCTGCGCCCCCGTCCGAACAACCGTCTCGGTGGTGCTCAGCTGGTTGAACAGTGTTTTCCATTCCAGCGTGAAGCCAGGCGAGAACCGGGCCGACCAGTTGTGCAGAATACCCAGACGAGTCTGGCGAGCGTAGTTGGCATCGTTATATTGCTGGGTAACGGCATTGGCAATGGTGCCGTTATCGTATAATTTGAGATCGATGTTCGAAAACTGGTTCGTCATCGAGTAGTTGATGCTCGTCAGGTTACTAACCCGGACATCGCCAACGTCGAACCGACGACCCAGGTTGAGGGCGAAACGAATATCAGGTGATATAGATAAGTCTTTTAACGCCCAGGTGTTCGGTAGTAACCGGGCATAAGCTGCCCGTTGTAAGGGATTCAGCGCATTGAAGTCGGCGGAACGATTCGGAAAGCTTGTTGGCAGTTGCTGACTGGCATCCCAAAGGCCCAGCGCATTCAAACCCGAGCGGGTTTGCGATTGTACTGTCTGGAAGGTCGTGTTACCGCGATAACCGAAGGTCAACCCGGCATCCATGAAGTTCTGGTCGGGACGGCGCTTCGTATATATTTTAACGATACCACCGGCAAAGTCGCCGGGCAGGTCAGCCGAACCCGATTTATAGACGATCATCCGGTCGATGATGTTGCTGGGAACAAGGTCGAACGAGAACGAACGGGTATCGACTTCGGTAGATGGGGTAATTACATCGTTGATCAGTACCGAGTTATAGCGGGCGGCTAATCCACGGATCAGGACAAAGCGATTGTCGACAATACTAACGCCCGGCACCCGGCGAATGGCCGCTGCAGCATCACGGTCCTGTGATTTCTGAATCTGCTGGGCCGAAATACCAACGGCAATGGGCTTCAGCTGCTTAATTTCGGTGATAACGGCGATTTCGGTGTTGGTTGCCTTGTTGGCCCGAACAACTACTTCCTGAAGTGACGTGCCTTCTTCATCCAATTCGGTTTCGATGGCGGTGGTGTTACCTGACTCAACCCGGACATTGGGAATTTCACGGGTTTTGTAGGAAACGTAAGAGATAACAACTTTTTGGGTTCCGGCCGGTACATTGGCCAGGGTGAAGTTGCCTTCAATGTCGGTGGTACTACCGAGTTGGGTACCGTCTACACGCACGGTACAGCCAATGAGTGATTCTTTTGTTTTTCCGTCTTTAACGGTTCCCCGAATGGTACCCGTCTGCGCAAATACCGCCGTGGACAACAGGGAGAAGATGATAAGTAATACGTTCCGGTTCATTTTTAGTTTGGTATCGCTTTTAAGCGCTGCAAAACTACCCGTCCAGTATTACCTCAATATTACACGAATATTAACTTTTGGCTCTTCGTTAATAACACAACCTACTGACAACCAAAGTTATGTTTAAAATACGATTAGCCGTTTCTCACGTCAAATACACGCGTAATGCCAAAATATACTATTGAATTATCAAAAAATTAGCCATTTAAATTTTGTGTTATTGTTCTATATAAAGCCCGATTAAACCCTGACCTGGTTTTATATAAAACATATGCAGTTTTTATCAAAAACCCAGGCAATAAAGTTAACTTATTGACAATCAACAATATAATACAATCGCGCAATAGTGTAGAGCTTCAAGTAAAATTACCCCCCTAGCGGTTGTTCCGTAATATTGGCTTAACAATCCGCGGCCAATCAGGAGTAAAGTTTCTTCTGAAAGGAATCCATATTTTTCCTATTTACTGTTACGACATCAAATATTGTATTATTTACTGTTTCACCATCCTTTTCCAATCAGATTCCGTGCTGGTGGATGAGCATTTATTTATGGGCATTTATCGTGATCGCTTGACACGCTAAAGTACCATTGACTCAAGTCCAGTATCACCCGCAGATCAATCATCCGATGTCGAATTACCTTAACGGGCGGTTGTTTATCTATCACCAGAATTACTTTTCAACCGTATTGGGCCTGATTAGCCAGCTATTAATCACGAGTTAATACCTCAGCAGATACCAACCGAACATAGCATAAAAAAGCCAGCCCCAATAAAGGGACTGGCTTTACTATATAAAAATCAATGTCGGCATTTACCTGGTTCCGCAGCAATTATCCTTGCAGCAATCACAGGTGCATTGCCCACTAGCACAACAGTCAGGCGTACATGTGCAGGTCTCAGCACATTGAACAACGTTTTCATTCGTAGTCATAACAGAGACAGTCTAAAATGTGAAAAGACGTGAACACAGGAAGCTGTAAATGGCTGCTTCCTGCAATACAAATCTACAACCGCATCCACCTTTTTTTTTACACAATAAGCTTTACCTATTGCAAAATTATCATCTCAGGAAAGCTCTGACGGATGAACCGAAAGAACTCGATGGCAACCTCCGAGATGTCAATTCCATAACTGGTTCGCGGCTGTCAAAATGATCGGCTGCTTATCGGTAACGATAATCGTTTGCTCATGCTGTACGGCAAAGCTGTCTTTGGCAATCAATGTCCAGCCGTCTCCTTTTTCGTGAGCATACGTGGCTTTGGTGGATAAAAATGTTTCGATCGCCACAACCGAATGCTTTTTGAAACGGGTTTTATTGAACCGATCATAGTAGCATAAAATTTCATGGGGTTCTTCATGCAGGCTCCGGCCTATTCCGTGTCCGGCAAGATTTTTAATGACTCGATAGCCACTTCGCCGGGCTTCCGTTTCGATCAAGCGGCCAATTTCAGCCAGTTGCACACCCCCTCGGATATGACTGATCGCTTTGGCCAGAATTCGCTTCGAAGCGTCCACTAAAGCACCATGCTGATGAATATCCTGCCCCAGTACGAAGGAGCCTCCATTGTCTGACCAGTAGCCATTCAGTTCGGCCGACACATCAATATTGACCAAATCTCCTTCCTGCAGAAGCCGGTTTGCCGACGGTATGCCGTGGCAGACTTCCTCATTCAAACTGATACAGGTCCAGCCCGGAAAGCCATACGTTAACTTCGGTGCCGAACGGGCGCCCTGCTCTTCCAGCAGTTGTCGACCGTATTGATCCAGTTCAAACGTCGACATCCCCGGCCGGGCATATTGCTGCATGCGCTTTAGAGTCAAGCCAACAATTTGGCTGATCTGCTGCATTCCTATCAAATCCTCTTCAGATTTTAATGACATAACGTTATGGCTCTGATTATATAATCAAACGGTTTAGTAGCCCGCAATCACCCGTTTTAACGTTCACAACAGGCTTACCATTCAACGGAACCGTTATTTGAAGCAATATAGAACAAGAATCGACACATGTTCAACCAGAACATTTTAAGATAAGCCGATGAGTAGCTTGCCTGGAAAAGAAAAAAGCCAGCGCAATGCACTGGCCTTTCCGGCGACACCAATATAAGAACTTTACTTGCCGCTTGCAGGCGATCAAATACCTTGTAAAGGTAGCCGCTCCGTATTATATCAATATTATGTCATGATTACGCTAACGTTATATCTGGTATCCAGCAGCCGGGCTCTTTATAAAAAGGGATTCATTCAATGATGACTGAAAGGGGATCGCGGATGACACAGATGGAACGGATTTTCACGGACAAAACATGTGCTCGACCTTTTTATCGGTAGAAATCCGTCCAATCGGCATCATCCGCGATCCCCTTCTTTTCGAAAAGAAAACCCTGCGTTTACAGCAGCCAACAAGTTTAGTCGACCACCCCATTTTGTGGGCTGTTGATGCCTTCGCGCTTCTCCTGCCAGAATCCATTGACAAACGTGTACTTTATCTGCTTGCCCTTCATCAAGAGAAAGGTTGGAATCTGTTCCAGTTTGAGCGGCTGCGCCGGAGCGTCGCCCTCACGGAGCAAATGAACCGGCTGGTCGGGAAAACGATCCCCGTTTTTCTGTCTGACCCGGAACAGCACAATGCCGTCGCGCCGGAGGGCGGGCAAATCAAGTTTATCCAGATCGGCTGCTGAGTCGAGTACATCCGCATAGGTTTTCGCCGGAACGAGGGTCAGGCCGGTGGCGTCAATTTCGTCCAGCCCATGAAAGGTAGACAAATCGCCAATGTCTTCGATGCTGCTTTTGTACTGAAATACTCTGGCGTCCTTATCACTCACCTCGCTGTAATTAATACCCACATCGACCATCACCGGTCGGCCTTTACGCACAATGGTCGCGTTGCGAACAAGCACATCGAACAGGGCCCGACCATTTTCGGGAATGGCCTGATATTCGGCAACACCCTCCTGCCGGTACGACCCGTCGGCAATGGATTTCAACGCCGACAGAATCGCGACGAAATTCAACCGCCGTATCGTCATCTTCTCCGAATCACCCTTAAACCCGCCCGATTCGATCAGAATCAGCGTGGTGCCCCATTTCTGGATGTTATCACCGAACGCTCTGGGTTCAAACTCGTCGTCGTAACGCGCCACCTGGCCCGGTATAAACTGCTGCAACACGCGGTTCATGCCCGTAATGAGCTGCATGGATCGCTGGCGTACATCGTTGATGTTGCGGTCCTGGTCGTAGGCTGTGGCCAGAAATGACACCACCGCCTGTTTACCGGTTTTGCCCACCCCATAGCGCGGATTCTGGTCGTGGAGGTTAAACCCGACAAGTGGCTTGAGCGTCTGCTGCATCTGTTTCAGCAGGACGCCTTCGGGCGTTTGCAGCCGCAGCGCATCCCGGTTCATGTCGATATCCGTGGCTGTCCGGCGCTGAAAACGCTCAGCCCCGTCGGGATTGAGCATCGGAACAAAATAGAGAGTTGTTTTCTCCAGAATGGTCTGACGAAAGGCGTCGAACCCATCGTCTTTTGCCTGAAAGAAATTGAAAATATCGAACAACGCCATTGTCGCCGTGGCTTCGTCGCCGTGCATCTGGCTCCAGAGCAACACCTTCGTTACGCCCGTTCCGGCTTTGACCTGGTAAATAGCCCGTTTCTCCAGCGACTCGCCCACCTGGCTCACCGACAGGGGTTGCCCAACGGCCTGTATGACGGGGACCATCTCGGCATGTTTGAATCGCCGGTGGGTAAAGGCTTTTTCCTTGTACGTATCGTGAGCGTCGTGCAGCCGGCGGGCATCTTCCTGAGCGAGCAAGTGAGTTGAGATCATTAGAAATAAAGGGAGAAAGACGGGTAGCTTCATGCTGTTTTTTGTCCAAGCCAGAGCCCGCCAGCCGAAGCCAGTAAACACAGGGTTACATTAAGACCGATATTCATAAGAGCGGCTCCCGGCCGGTTACTTTGCAGGAGCACAACGGTATCATTACTAAAACTGGAAAAGGTGCTGAGCCCTCCGCAAAAGCCAACGCCAATCAGCAGCCGCATATCTTCGCCCGTGGCCCGGCTCAGGACCCAGCCCATCACCGCACCCAGCACAAAACTGGCGATTACATTAACGGCCAGAATAGCCGTTGGGAAAGACGCCCCCAGCAGCGTGGCCGGAATGAGCTTGCCGGTAGCGTACCGAAGCAGGCTCCCGGCCCCACCGCCCACAAAAACCAGTACGTACGGATGCATTAGCAAAGATCTCATGTAGTACCGACCGGGACGGTCGGGTGTAAAGCAATTGGCAACTAGTACTCTTCCAAATTAAAACCTGAGCAAAAATTCAGGATTTTGTTCGGGCCAGGCGCTGGCTTTGCCCTTGACTTCTCCATTCGACGGCCAAGCCAGCGCCTGGCCCGGACCCAACAGGCAAACGATTAAAGTAGACAAGTAGCCGCCCGACCGGGACGGCCGGCATTAAGGACCAAAAACCAAACTTACGAAAAACGGCAATGCCGAACGGCGGAACGGCCATTAGAATCACAGATGGGCCGTTTTTTTCGCTATCATTGTAAAATACCCCAGTCAGAAACCCTGCTCCCACCGCCCGACTATGGCCCAAAATCAACTCAAAAAATTATTAGGCGTCGGTTTCGGCGTGGCCGTTACGATTGGCGGCACCATCGGTACCGGCATTTTGCGAAAGCCCGGCCCCATTGCGCAGGACATCGGCAACCCGGTTCTGATCATTGTCGTCTGGTTGATTGTGGGTGTGTATGCGCTGGCGGGGTCGCTCTCGGTCATGGAACTGGGCACGATGCTGCCCAAGGCGGGAGGCTGGTATGTATATGCCCGGCGGGCGTTCGGTAATTATGCGGGTTTCATCATCGGCATCAGCAGCTGGCTTGGCAGCGTGTCGGCTATGGCGTTCGGGGCCGCTGTTATGAGCGAATACATCAGCCTCATGGCGCCTTCGATGGTCGATTATCAAAAGAGTATCGCCATTAGTATTCTGGCCGCTTTTGTGGCGTTTCACTCGATTGGCGTACGACTGGCGAGCCGGGCGCAGGAAGTTATGAGTGTGCTGAAGGGCGTTGGTTTACTGGTGTTCGTCGTTGTTTGCTTCGTCGTCAAACCCGACCAGCCGGTTGCCGCCACTGCCGAAACCATACGACCGCTGGCCGAAGGGGGCGTTTGGCTGGGTGTGCTGGCAGCGTTGCAAGCCGTTTTTTATACCTACGATGGCTGGCACACAGCCGCTTATTTTACCGAAGAGGACGTTGACCCAAGCCGGAACCTCCCCCGCTCCATGATTAGCGGGGTGCTGCTGATCATCGGCATTTACGTACTTGTCAATCTGGCCCTGCTTTACGTGCTACCCGTATCGGCACTGGCGGGAACAAAGCTTCCGGCAGCCGATGCCGTACAGGTGCTGTTCGGGCCGGGCAGTGCACAGGTCGTTACCTTCCTGCTGATGATTTCCATCATGGGCATTATCAATGCCCAGATCATGTTTAACCCACGCGTTATTTTTGCGATGGGCCGCGACGGACTCTTCTTTCGTTTTGTCACCCAGGTCAATTCGGGCGGTACCCCGCTAAACGCAACGCTGCTGACGGCGGGTGCCTCTATCGTAATGATTCTGACCAACACCTACAGCAAACTCTCCGACATTGCCACCTTCTTTTTCGTGCTCTGTTACGCGTCGGCTTTTGCGGCTCTGATTCGCCTGCGCCAGACTGAGCCAGAACTTGCCCGTCCCGTCCACGCCTGGGGCTACCCTTTTTCAACCTGGACACTGCTTATTGCCTCGCTGGCCTTTCTGTTTGGCGTAGTCATCGGCGATTTCTCGAGCAGCATGTATGCGCTGGGCTTTATTGCCGTTAGTTACCCGGTGTACTTGTTCATAAAAAAGTAATTCGACGGATACCAACTGAGCCCCTTCGATTTGACTAAAGGGTTTAACGCCGTCAGTGTACTCAACCTGTTTGACATTCTGAGCTGGGGTATCGACGTGGCAACGGGCGCGGTGATGCCGTGCGATCAAAAGTCGTATTCGATGGAACTGGAAAAGAAGAAAGAGACGAATTAGGCCTTATTCTCCGCATATTTTGCGGAGAATAACTACGCTAATCACCGCATTTAGCTATGTATAACTTGATAATAGCTGAGCCGTGAGTAAGATCAGATCTGTACAACGCTGTCGACTTTGCGAACAACCGGAAATTTTAACCATGAAGACCCGGTATTACAGCCAAGCGCACAGAGGTTCATTGACGTATTTTATTTCCTTGTAAACCACTGTACTTAAACCTCAGTCAGTACATAACTGGTACTCCGTCCGCCAGATTCTTCTTTGATCAGTATAGACTGGTCTATTAGCTGCTGAATATCGCGCAGAGCCGTATCCTGTGAGCATTTTGCAATTTTTGCCCACTTGGAAGAGGTCAGTTTCCCATCAAATCCATCCAGCAATTTATTGAGCAGAAGCCGTTGGCGTTCATTGATGGTTTTCGTGGCAAACCACTCCCAATAGCGCGTTTTTCTCAGAACGCCAACCAATATGTTTTCTGTTTCCGACAACGCTCGATCCAGACAGTTGAGAAACCACTCCAGCCAGTCGGTAATGTCCAGATCGCCTTTTTGGGTTCGTTCAAGTATGGAGTAGTAAGCGTTTCGCTCTTTACGGATTTGCGCCGACATACTGTAGAATCGCTGCGGGCTTCCATCAGCCCGGGTCAATTGCATATCAGCGATAGTACGGGCTATCCGGCCATTTCCATCGTCAAATGGGTGAATTGTAACGAACCACAGATGAGCTATGGCCGCTTTCATTACTGGGTCGATAACGACTTCACGATTGAACCAGTCCAGGAAGAGGCTCATTTCGCGCTCAAGTTCATCCGCATCAGGTGCCTGAAAATGAATCTGCTCCCGGCCCATCGCTCCAGATACGACCTGCATTGGGCCTGCCGATGGCGTACGCCAATTCGCTACAGTAATCGGGTGCATACCGCTGCGACCTGTTGGAAATAAAGCCGCGTGCCAGTTGAATAAACGGTCTTTCGTTAATGGAGCTACATAATTTTGAGTGGCATCGAGAAGCATGTCTACGATGCCTTCGACCTCACGGTCGACAGGAATAAGGCCAACGATATCAATCCCCAATCGGCGGGCAATGGATGAGCGGACCTGGTCCGGATTCAATATCTCCCCTTCAATTTCGCTGGTTTTTAGTACGTCGAGCGTTAAGTTTTGAAAGCTGGCTTCTTCCTGTAAGGAAAAACCCAGCCCGATCATCCGACCAATCAGTTTTCCCTGCTTATGACGAACCCTTGCCAACAGATTGATCAGTCTGTCCTGATCCCATTTGAACGCAGGCCAGCCTTTTCGTTTATAAATATACATACCTATTCACCGCATATTATGCGGTGAATATAAAGAATATACAGTAGAATCAATCTTAATCTCCGCATATTTTGCGGAGATTAAACCAGCTAATCAGCGCATCCAACAGTTATAAGTCAAAATCGCTCATGAATTTCCTTCAGCAACTCAGCGGTTCGTCGGCGCATTTCGCTCACGGATTGTGTAAAATTGTTGTGCATGATACTGAAGTACATCAGCTTGTTCCGTTTCGTGAGCACATAGCCGCTCAGGTTATACACGCCGGTCATGGAGCCGGACTTAGCGAATACGTACGGCTTCCCGTTCATATCCAGGCTCTTTAGCGTACCCGACTGCCCGGCGGCTGGCAGCAGGGCGAATAACCGTTGCTGAGGCACTTTGGCATAAATCCGGCCAAGTAAATCAATCAGCACATTGGGCGTAAACAGGTTATAGCGCGACAACCCCGACCCATCGACCCAACGGGCTGAACCTGCGAACGTAGTTGTATGCAGAAGGCTATCGGCCGTTCGGCGAAGTTCGGTCAGTGGCGTAAGCGGCCCGGCAATGTGTTCGGCGGAGGCCATGAACAGGACTTGCTCGGCAAACTGATTATCGCTCACGTAGAGCATCCGTTTGTAAAGCGAATCGGTCGGCGAGCCCCGCAACAGCCGGGCGTTTGCAGCAGGGGGTATGTTCACAACGCCAACCGGCCGATGAAGCGTATCAGCCAGCAACTGAGCGGCCAACTCACCCGACCATCGAAAGGGTACATCCTGTCGTTTGGCTTTGTCATTTTTCAATTGAACAAACTGGTTTCCAAATTCACTTCGATGCACACCACTCGGCCCATCAGCCAGGGTGCGTGTACTGTCGGCAAAGCGGGCGGGGCTTACTTTACCAGCCGAAAAGCGCGCGACGTTGCCGTAAATGGGCAGCGGGGCCAGTTCGGGCGAGTAGTCGTCATTGTAGTCATCCCAGGCCCAACCCGGACCAAAACGGGGACCGGTATAGTTGGCAGGAGAGAAAAACAACCGCTCCGGCCGATTCCGCAGGAAAGCCAGCGCCGTCGTATCGGGTAGATCCGGGTGCAGGAGCAATGGGTTACCCGTTCCCCAGAAAATCAGCGAATCATTTCGAACGATGTAGCGCAGAGCGGGCAGCGAGTCGCGAAGGGAAAGCAGACCCGCATAAAAGCTGAACAGTTTGGTATTCGACGCGGGCGTAAACGGTTGATCGGCATTATGCTGAATCAACGTCCGCTTTTGACCGGGGTCATACAGGGCTACACCCGTAAAATGGTCGGTATAGGTGGGACGGGTCCGCAGTTCACGACTGATACGCCGGGCGGGTGAACAACCAATGATTGTCAGGAAAAGAATAAGGGGTAAGAATGATCTCATACCTGTCCGGGCCAAGCTCCAGCCTGGCCTTATATACCAGAATGAAGAACCCGGGCCAGGCTGGAGCTTGGCCCGGATAAAAAAGCTTATTTCTTCACAATCTGCTCACCCGGCAGCAACCACACGCCCCGTGCTGACTGCCCGTAGAACGACGTACCGAACGGCACCTCCTGCCGACGGGTCTGACCGTTTTTCAACCGTACCATAACCATTGTTGTGGCGGCATCGACCGGCGTGAACGTCTGCGGTTGCTGCACGGCGAACAGACGCAGCGGTCCCCGATTTTCGGTGACGGCCAGAAGCGGATGACCGTTTGCATCGGGCAGGCTAACCAGAGCTTTGGCGTTGCCCGGCGCGAAGAACCCGGACTGGGCAAGGGGAAGTGGCTTGAAATTCCCTTTCCCATCGCCTTTGAGCACAAGGCCGTTGAAAGCATCCATGCGCCCGGCGACCAGATCACTGCCGTGTTCATTACCGACCAGCACGGCATCCAGATTCCCATCGCCGTCAACATCCTGCGCCAGCATACCGAAAAGTGGGGCCGTTTGGGCCATGACCGGAAGGGGCCGCACGGCAAACTTCCCATTGCCTTTGTTTTCGATGTAACTGCTCATCATGTAGTTAGCCGTAAGCTTCAGGGCCTGAGCGCGTTCCTCGTCGGTCAGAATCTGGCTAATGGTGGCTTCGCCAAAGGGCGCGTACTTTACATACCGTTTTTTGATGCCAATCATCTGCTTCACCATATCGTCCCATCCGAAATACGGGTACTCTTCAAACTGCCCTTTGGCATTTTTGAAATAGACCGTTGGAAAGGCATCATAGAAGCCGTTGTTATCGAAGTCCCCGGCATAGATGCGCACCGGGCGTTCGGTCGTGGCGCGTAGCAAGGTGTTCATACCCATGTTGCCGGCCAGATAATCAATGTCGCCATCGTTGTCGAAATCGCCGGGGGTTATCGAGTTCCAAAAGCCAAGTTTATCGTTCAGACCACTTTTTTCGAGGGGCTGCAAGGTGCCTTTCACGTTGTGAAGCATGGTCACGGGTGCCCACTCGCTGGCCAGCATCAGGTCAACATAGCCATCGTTATCGTAGTCGGTCCAGAGCGCATCGCAGGTCAAACCTTCTTTCGTCAGCGTTGGCGCTACCTGCGCTGTGACATCCGTAAATTTCGGACCTCCCTTCTGACCCGCGACGGCAGACCGATCATTCCGCAGGATATAACTCGGCACGCCCTTCGGATATTTATACGGTTCAACCCGCCCACCAACGAACAGATCGAGGTCGCCGTCTTTGTCGAAATCGCCGGCTTTTACGCAGGAGCCGTTTACCCGGAAGTCGGGCAACGCATTGGGCGCGAGGGTAAAGTTGCCTTTCCCATCGTTCACGTAAAGCCGGTGGCGCATGGTCTCTTTCATCTGCTCAGGCGCAAATTCCGGGCTTCCGCTGGCGGCATACAAATCGAGGTCGCCATCGGCATCAGCATCGAACAGCAGCAACCCGGCATCTTCCGAGAGTTTGGTGGGCATCGGTTTCAGCACGAAGCGGCCCGAGGGTTGTTGCAGCAGCAATTCCGTTGCGTATTTAGAGCTACCGCCCACTACCATATCGGCCAGCCCATCGCCATTTACATCACCCACGGCCAGCGCCGGACCATATTCGGTGAGTTTATGCAGCAGCGTTTTCTGGGCGTTGAAATCAATAATGTCATTCTCCTCGTGCTTGTAGGTCAGGCCCAGATCGGCGGTAATATCTTTCAGCAGCCGGGCAGGAGCAGCAACTATTTCGTTGGCTTCGCCGGGTTTTGCCTCGGTCGCTTTGAGCGTGAGCGTCTGGTCGGCGTTGACGTTGGGCAGGATCTGCACCCGACCGCCGGGCCAGTTCACTTTCAGGTTTTTGATGGTCTTGTTCTTCCCTAACCCAAAGTGCGCCACGGGGTCAACACTCGACAGGAAACCACGGTACAGCGTATGTTCGTAAAACTCTTTACGGCCATCGGGCAAGTCGTACTCGACGGTTGCGCCAAGGCCCATGGGGTTGGCGCCATCGCCCTGAAACTGAATCCGCAGATAGTGCTTTTCAGAATTTTTATCGACCAGCGTATTCCGGTACACGAACGCTTCATCGTCGATGTTGTTGACGACATAATCGAGGTCGCCATCGCCGTCGAAATCAGCATAGGCGGCACCATTGGCAAAATTCGGCTCACCCATGCCCCAGAGGTCGGTGACGTTCTCGAAGGTAGCGTCGCCCCGGTTACGGTAAGCGTAATCACTTACTTTCACCCTCGGCATCTTCTCTGTCAGCTCTTTCCGAAGTGCGTCGGTCAGGTAAGTGTTCACCGAACTATAGTAGTTTGTGAAGTCGCGGTCGGTAATGTCGCGGGGGAAACCGTTGGTCACCAGCAAATCCCGGTAGCCATCCTGATCGAAATCGGCCAGCAACGGCGACCAGCTCCATTCCGTTTCGGCCACACCCGACAGCATACTTACCTCGCTGAAAACCGGCATGCCGACTTTCGATGTGTCTACGGGCCGTACTCCCTGATTCAGCTGCAGGGTATTGCGGGCGTACTGGTGTTCGTACCCCATCCGATCCCATTCCTGATAGGAGAAATAGTTGCTGGGGCCCATCAGGCTTTTTTTACGGAGGTTGTCTTCGGGCAGCATATCCATCACAATAATATCGGCCAGCCCATCGCCATTGATATCCGCCACATCGTTCCCCATCGCCGACGAGCTGGTGTGCTTGAATGACTCGCGCGCCCGGTTCGTAAACGTTCCATCGTGGTTGTTCACATACAGCACATCACTACTGGCGAAGTCGTTGGTGACGTAAATGTCCTTCCAGCCATCGCGGTTAATGTCGCAGATGTTCACGCCCAGGCCGTAGCCTTCGGCCAGTATACCCGCTTTTAGGGTCACATCGGTGAAGTAGGCATGCCCACGGGTGGAATCGAAATCGTTCCGGTACAGGTGGTCGATGTTGGGCGATGTTCCGTCGTTGACCCGCGTCCGCAGGTTAGTCGGGTTCCTGGGGTCGTCAATCTGATCGACCAGCACAAACAGGTCCAGGTCGCCGTCGTTGTCGTAGTCAAAAAAGGCAGAATGAGTCGTATAGGTCGTATCGGCAACGCCATAATCAGCCGCCATTTCCCGGAATTTCGGTGCCCCATCGCTGTCATTTCCCTGGTTGACATACAGCAGGTTCGTTCGGTTAGCCGCTTTTTTGTGGAGCGTCGTCGAGATGTACACGTCCAGTTTTCCGTCGGCATTTATATCCACAACCGACACACCCGAACACCAGCGGCCATTGCCGCCAACGCCAGCAGCCTGGGTAACATCTTTAAAATGAAGGCTCTCGCCCGTGTCGGTCTCATTGATATACAACCGGTTCGATACCTGATTTCCCGCGAAAAAGACGTCCGGTTTCTGATCGCCGTTAAAATCCCCAACGCCCACACCCCCACCGTTGTAGATGTACTGGTAATTCAGAATATTAAGCGTATCGCTGTCGGTGATGTTATTGGCGAAGGTGATTCCGGTATCTGAGGAATTGAGCCGCTCAAAAAGAGGCTTCTCGCGGCAGCCAGTCAGTAAAAACAGAAACGCGACGGGCACTATCCAACCGCTGTTTCGAAGAGATGATTTCATGAATACTAATGTGCCGTTTTACGGTGGCAGACTATCCAGTTTATCCCCAAATTTACCTATAAATAATCCCCAAAATTACAAAAGGAGCGTTTTTAATGAAGGGGGAGGCTAATTTCTGTGGCTTTAGTATTTGCTGTGACGTCAGATTCTCAAACCTGACGAGTGAGGACGGTGCGCCCGCCCCGGCGTACCGGCTGCGATTCTCAAAACCTCGGTAACAACAATCACTAGGTTTTAAGAAACCTAACGTGTCAGGCTTAAGAACCTGACATCACAGAAATACCCCGCCTATTTCCGTTTTCGAAATCGGGCCACCATTGGCTGAAGGGTATTCCGCTCGGCGAACAACATGACGGCGACAAATAAGACAAACAACGCCATATGAACGGGTACAGCCACCCACAGATTGGCAATGGGAAACTGCCAGCATGCCCAGATGAGCAGCCCGGCCCCTACAATATACCCCATTGCCGATCCGACATGATAAGGAACGGGATAGTATTTCTCGCCCAGCAGGTAGCACATCGCCATCATCACAAAACTTGACAGGAGGAAAGCAACGGCGCAACCCATATAGCCGATCATCGGAATCAGCACCAGGTTCAGGACAATGGTAACGACCACGCCGACCACCGTGATCAGCGTACCATAATAGGTTTTGTCGCTCAGTTTGAACCAGAACGAAATGTTGTAGTAAACACCTAAAAATAAGTTTCCCAGCAACAGCAGCGGCACAATGTCGAGCCCCACCCGATAGGCTTTCGACCGCAGAAACAACTGGCCCAGTACATCCAGATTCAGGCTGACGCCGACCCAAATCACCACGCAGACGATAATAAACCACTTTGTAACCGTTGCCAGTAAACCGGGGGCATTTTTATCTTCAGCCTGGGAGAAAAAGAAAGGATCGGCGGCAAATTTGAACGACTGAATCGCCAGCGCCATAAACACCGATAGCTTCAGACAGCTGCCGTAAATACCCAGCACCGCTTCGGGTGAAAGACCCGGGTAAAAATCGGGCGGCAGGAAATGGCGGAGAAACAGCCGGTCTGTGAGGGTATTCAGCACACTCGCCAGGTTGGTGAGCATGATGGGGAAGGCATACACGATAAGCGCCCGGCTCTGCGTACTGTCCCACTGAAACCGGAACCCGGCAAAGGCTTTTCGGATGATGATAAAATACAGCGCGTTGCCGATCAGGTTCGACAGAAAGATGTAGCCCGGTCCGATGGATGGTTTGTAAATAAAGTTGGCGATGGGTTGCAGGGCGGCCAGATACTTGCCTTCGTAAATGTCTTTGGCCAGTACGATGAAAAAGACGTTCAGGGCAACGACGATCAGAATATTCGAAATTTTAGCCCAGACAAACTCTTTCGCCCGGTTTTCGACCCGAAGCCGCGCAAACGGAATCGCCACGATGGAGTCGATTGCGACCAGCAATGCAGACCACTGCACAAACCGCTCCTGACCGGGGTAATTGAGCCACTGGGTTATCTCAGTGGCCAGACTGAACAGTAAAATCGTTGAGAGAACACTAATGGTAACGACAATGCTGAGCGACTGATTAAAAATCCGGCTCTTTTCGGCAGCAGGCTGGTCTTTGGAGCGGGCCATAAACCGAAAAAATGCCGTTTCGAGCCCGAGGGTATAAACAACCAGCAGAACGCCAATCCAGCTGTAAAACTCGACGTTGGATGCCATAGCGGCCGGTTTGACGAAGGCGTAGGTCTGGATGGGGAGCAGGGCGTAGTTGAGTAAACGACCCAGAATTGTACTGACACCATACAGTGCGGTATCACTCGCTAATTTTTTGAACGTACTCATGTAGAAATACCCACCTTCTGGTTTCGGCTTTCAGGCCACCGGGCTGACAAAGTTAAGACCTTTGGTTATCTTTGCACCTTAGGTCGAAACAGGCTTCCGGCGGTTTCGCGAAAATTGCTACTTATCCAATGAAACAGCCGGGGTTGCTTCCGGCCATGTCCATGTCTCTTAAAATCTCCTCCGCGCTGATTTCCGTTTTTTATAAAGACGGTCTCGAACCCCTGGTCCGACGCTTACACGAACAGAACGTCAAGCTATATTCGACGGGCGGCACTCAGGCATTTATCGAACAACTGGGTATTCCGGTTACGGCCGTTGAAGACCTCACGGGTTATCCATCCATTTTTGGCGGACGGGTTAAAACGCTGCACCCGGCCGTGATGGGCGGTATTCTGTACCGTCGGGAAATGCCCGAAGATTTGGCGCAGGCGGAGCGGCATCGCATCCCACCCATCGATCTGGTGGTGGTTGATCTGTATCCCTTTGAAGAAACGGTGGCGTCGGGTGCGTCGGATGAAGACATCATCGAGAAAATCGACATCGGCGGCATTTCGCTCATTCGGGCAGCTGCCAAAAATTACAACGACGTGCTGATCGTTTCCTCGCGGAGCCAATATGGCGATGTGGTGAAGCTGCTGACCGAGAAAAACGGCACGACCGATCTGGCCGACCGCCGTCAGTATGCCGGTAAAGCCTTCGCCGTCACCTCGCAATACGATACGGCTATTCAGGCCTATTTTGCCGGGGAACAAGCGCCTAAAGCCGATGCCACCGGTACGGTTTATGATTTTAGAACAATGCCCGCCAGTCACCTTCGGTATGGCGAAAACCCGCACCAGCAGGCAACGTTCTACGGTGATCTGGAAGCCATGTTCGATAAGCTGCATGGGAAAGAACTGTCGTACAACAACCTGGTCGATGTAGATGCCTGCGTGAGCCTGATTGATGAGTTTACGGATACGGAGGAGAAAGCGTTTGCCATCATCAAGCACACCAACGCCTGCGGTATTGCCACCGCCCCGACCGCTAAAGAAGCGTACCTGAACGCCCTCGCCTGCGATCCGGTCTCGGCGTTTGGCGGGGTCGTCATCACAACGGCCACCGTCGATCTGGAAACCGCCGAAGAGCTGAACAAGCTGTTCATGGAAATCCTGATCGCACCCGACTATACGCCGGAAGCCCTGACGCTGCTGAAGTCAAAGAAGAACCGGATTTTATTGAAGCGCAACGCGGTAGAACTGCCTTCGGTCATGTTCAAGACCATCCTGAACGGCGTTCTGGAACAGGATAAAGACAACCAGACGGAAACCGCCAGCCAGTTCAAAACAGTTACCGACAAAGCGCCGACCGATAGTGAAGTCCGGGCCCTGGAGTTTGCCCTGAAGGTGTGTAAGCACACGAAGTCAAACACCATTGTTCTGGCTAAAGAAGGCCAGTTACTGGCCAGTGGCGTGGGGCAAACGTCGCGCGTGGATGCGCTTCGGCAGGCCATTGAGAAAGCCCATTCGTTCGGCTTTGATCTGAACGGGTCGGTAATGGCGTCTGACGCGTTTTTCCCCTTCCCCGACTGCGTTGAAATCGCCGGCAATGCGGGCATTACGGCGGTCGTTCAGCCCGGCGGCTCCATCCGCGACCAGGATTCTATCGACTACTGCAACCAGCACGGTCTGGCCATGGTAACGACGGGGGTGAGGCATTTTAAACACTAACCTTAACCGGGATTTATGTGATTTATTTGACCGACTATGATTTTTTAAACTTTCACTAAAAGTGGCAGATTTGAATCACAGTCAGTCAGAAAAATCACATAAATCCGAGTTCAGATATGCTCTACACAATCTGGTGCGCTACGTATCTTGTTACGTTATACCTGGTGCTGTTTCCGATCCAGTTTGTGTTTCTGCAACGCGAGAGCTGGAAACCGCTGGCCCACAAGATCAACGCGATCTGGGGCAGGCTGTTTTTTTGGGGCATCGGGATGCCGGTTCGCGTGGACCGTCGCTTTCACCCCGATCCCAGCCAGACGTATGTGTTTTGTGCCAATCACTTTTCGTATCTGGACATAGCCGTCATGGGCGTCATTCTGAACAACTATTACGCCTTTGTCGGCAAAAGCGACGTAAAAAACATCCCCCTGTTGGGCTATATGTTCGCGAAGCTGCACGTGCAGGTCGACCGGGACCAGCCCAATAGCCGGGCGTATTCACTGGCGAAGTCCATCCGGACGCTGGCATCGGGCCGTAGCATTATGATCTTCCCCGAGGGCGGTATTCGGGCGCAGGAACCACCCCTGATGGTACCATTTAAGGATGGCGCGTTCACGATGGCGATTCAACAGCAGGTACCGATTGTGCCGGTGACGCTGCTGGATAACTATCTGATATTGCCGGATCGGAGCCCCGTTCGTTTTCACTGGCATCCGCTGCGGGCCGTTGTTCACTCCCCCATCGAAACGACCGGCATGACGCAGGCCGATGTGAAGCAGCTGAAAGAAGAAACCTATCGAATCATAAATGCGGAGTTGATGAGCAAGACCAGAGTACCCGCTTAGGGCATTCACGCTTTCGCTCATTCACCCTTTTACTCGTTCGCTCATGAAAGTAGACCACGAAACTTTACATAAAATTGCCCACCTGGCCCGGCTGGAGGTACAACCCGACGAAGAAGCGGCTTTACTGAACAGCCTCAACGGCGTGCTGACCTGGATGGAGCAGCTCAATGAAGTTGACACCACGGGTATTGAGCCGTTAACACATATGTCGACAGAAACCAACGTGTTGCGGGAGGATATAGCAGGCAATCACCTCCCCCGCGAAAAGGCACTGTCCAACGCTCCTCAACACGACGAGCAATTCTTCGAAGTGCCAAAAGTGTTGGAGTAGTGGTAATTATGGCGCGGTTTGTATCGTGGTGTCGGGTCCTCAGACCCGATACGCTCGCGTCAGCAATTGGTGTCGGGTCTGAGGACCCGACACCACAAAAACCCCACCACTCCACCCAATATTAATCTACCGGCCCGACAACTTTCAGGCCGATGACGCCGACGGTAATAAGCAGAATGAAGAAAAGTTCGGCCCACGACCAGTTCGTCTTTAGCCAGAGCACATCCGTCGTTTTCAAAAACACCAGAGATAGCGCCATCCAGACGGCAAAAGCTGTCGTGGTAGGAATGGTACGCATGGAAATAGCCAGCAGGACGGTATTGACGATGCCAAAGACGATGTATGCCAGCCAGGGAATCAAAATAGGAAGCCCGGCGTCGGGTTTGTAGAACGTCGTCCAGCGAAGGGTTTTCAATCCATCCCACTGTATGTATTTAAGCGCGTACAGCCATGCCATCTGGCAGGCGGCCGCACCCGTTAGATACACCCAGGACAGTATTGTTCCTTTCATATGGCCCAGCGATTACAGCCGCAAAGGAAGCGGGTCTTCGCCCGCCAATGCAACCTTTCCCTGTAACAAGATGATTAAGAAATTGTTACGAGTCGGTTTACGCCAGCGATTAGACGTCTAAGCGGCTACGCCAGAATCGGTTTAACAACCTTTCCGGCCACATCGGTCAGTCGGAATGGCCGACCCTGAAACTGATAGGTCAGCTTGGTATGGTCGAAGCCGAGCAGATGCAAAATGGTAGCCTGCAGGTCGTGAATATGTACTTTGTCTTTCACACCATAATACCCAATATCGTCGGTTTCGCCGAATGAGAATCCTTTTTTCACCCCGCCCCCGGCCATCCAGACCGTGAATGCTTCGAGGTGGTGATCGCGGCCCATGAACGGCAGCGTTTGCCCGTCGCGGTTTTCCTGCATGGGCGTCCGACCAAACTCCCCACCCCAAACCACCAGCGTATCGTCCAGCAAACCGCGCTGCTTTAAATCGTTCAGCAAGGCGGCTACGGCCTGATCTGACTCTTTACATTTGGCTTTCAGGCCAATATCGACAGAACCGTCGGCGCTGGTTCCGTGGGTATCCCAGCCCCAGTCGAAGAGTTGCACAAACCGAACCCCACGTTCCACCAGCCGCCGAGCCAGCAGGCAGTTTCGGGCAAAAGACCCCTTGTTGGGGTCGACACCGTAACTATCCAGCATATACTGCGGCTCACTCTTGATGTCCATGGCATCGGGCACCGACATCTGCATACGGAAAGCCAGTTCATACTGGGCAATGCGCGTGAGAATTTCGGGGTCTTTGACCTCGTCGTACTGTTGCTGATTGATCTGACTGATAGCGTCGATAGTCTGCTTCCGAATGTCGCGGCTAATGCCCGACGGGTCGGACGCATACAGCACCGGGTCACCATCGGTGCGGCACTGAACGCCCTGATAAACTGTTGGCAGGAATCCACTTCCCCAGACCGATTTCCCCGCATCGGGCTGCTTACCGCCCGATGCCAGCACGATATAGCCGGGTAAGTTGTCGTTCTCCGTTCCCAGTCCGTAGGTTACCCACGAGCCCAGGCTGGGCCGTCCCAATCGGGCGCTGCCGGTATGCATGAGCAACTGCGCCGGAGCGTGGTTGAACTGGTCGGTATGCATGGCTTTCAGGAACGAAATATCATCGACTACGCCCTGCAAATGGGGTAGGTAGTCCGACACCCACGCCCCCGATTGACCTCGCTGGGCAAATTTCCCCTGCGGCCCCAGCATCTTGGGAGTGCCCCGGATAAAGGCGAATTTCTTCCCTTCGAGCAAGGCCTGCGGACAGTCTTTTCCGTTGTATTTGGCCAGTTCGGGCTTGTAGTCGAACAACTCCAGCTGGCTCGGCGAACCCGCCATGTGAATGTAGATGATCCGTTTGGCTTTGGGAACAAACTGCGACGGGTGCGGGGCCGTCGGCTCACCGGACAGCGACGCAGCCCCAACGGCATTCGCCTGCGGGTCCTCTTTCCCAAAAAAGCCGCAGCTCCCCAACACCGAACTGAGGGCCATGGCACCCAGCCCCGTTGAGCAGGTATGCAGAAAGTGACGCCGGGTTTCGCGCTCAGCGGCAGCGTGCCGGAGTTCCTGAATGAGTTTGTTCATGTTGTGTTGCTACCCCACCCCCGGCCCCTCCCCTTTTTTTAAGGGGAGGGGGGAATGTGCGGGTTTTGGTTATTAAAACGAGCTTTGCTGTTTTTTCAATTGATGACTCTTATGTCATCAATCATTACAACCTTTACTCACAATAGCATTATTGAATACTGTGTTAACGTTGAAAACAGTTTCTGATCCTTTGAAGCACCGCTACAATATCTTCCTCAACCTCACGGTTACTGATGCGCAGCGTTTTTATATCCAACTGCGCCAAGGTAGCGTCGCGTATCTCGTCATGGACCGTTGCCCCCGCTGTTTTATGGACGCTTCCATCCACTTTAACACAAAGGCGTTCAGTTGGGCAATAGAAGTCAAGAATATACACGCCGATACTATGCTGTCGCCGAAATTTCCGACCGTCCAACTGACTACTCCGCAACCGTTCCCATAGCAATACCTCTGCAGGTGTAGGCGTCTTTCTCAGCTCCCGCCGGTACTCCTCCATCCCCTTACGATTGTGTGTAATCTGACCCATAAAGAACTTCTCCTTACAATGGCTTTCTTAAGCCTGTATAACTGAAAAAGGTACCCTTCTCACTCTGCAAAGCCCCTCCCCTTTTTTCAAGGTGGTCCGGCATTCCGGGAGGGGTTGGGGTGGGGTCGGCCACTGCCGTGGGGTAAAATTTTACTCCTTCGTGATCACCTCATCCAGATTCAGCATCGTGTTGGCCGTTACGGTCAACGCGGCCAGTTGGGGCGAAACGGCGGAACAATCAGCGCCGGGGCGGTCCAGCAGTTTGTCCACTTCGCCGGGCTTCTGCCGGTAATACTGTTCGGCGGTTTGGTACAGCCGCACCAGTACGGCCAGCTTTTTAGACGGCAAATCGCGCAACATAACCTGCCGAAAACCGGCTTGTATCTGTTTCTCCGGCGTTTGGCCCTGCGAACGCATGTAACTGGCCAAGTGTTCGGCGGCCTCTACATACACCGGGTCGTTGAGCGTTACCAGCGCCTGCAGGGGCGTGTTGGTACGCAATCGCCGGAGCTGGCAGAACTCCCGGCTCGGACTGTCGAAAGTAACCATTGATGGATAGGGGGCGGTTCGTTTCCAGTAGGTGTACAGCGCACGCCGGTGCAGGTCTTCACCCGTACTTTGCTTCCAGGATTCGCCATCGTAGGGCGACTGCCAGATACCCTCGGGCTGAACGGGCATCACGCTGGGGCCGTACATTTTCTGGCTCAGCAGCTTGCTTACCGCCAGCGCCTGATCGTGCACAGCCTCGGCCGATAGCCGAACGCGTGGGCCGCGCGCCATAAGTTTGTTGAACGGATCTTTCGCCAGCATCTCGGGCGTCGCGCTGGACTGCTGCCGATAGGTAGCCGACATCACCATTTTCTTCAGAAGTTTTTTAACACTCCACTGGTCGGATTCCATAAAGTCAACCGCCAGATAATCCAGCAATTCCCGGTGCGTTGGCTGAATACCCTGCGTACCCATGTCCTCTACCGTTTCGACAATGCCCGTACCGAACAACTGTTCCCAGAAGCGATTTACTGCTACCCGGGCCGTTAGCGGATGCTCCCGACTGACCATCCAGCGGGCGAGGCCCAGCCGGTTTTTGGGTAGTTTGGGGTCCATAGCCGGAAATGACTTCGGCACATCCGGCAAAACACGCTTGCCTTTCACCATCCAGTTGCCCCGCTCGAAAACGTGTGTCTCACGCACTAAATCTCCCGAACCGTCGAGCATGATGGGCGTTTGTTCAGCATCGGCGTTGAGCAACTCCAGCAACAGTTTGTCTTTTTCGCCGATGGCATTCTGCGGTTGGCCGGGCAGAACGGGCGTAAAAGCCACCCATTTTATCTGCACCCAGTCTTTAGGCTTTTCAGGGCTGTTCAGCGATAAGTACAGATTATGTCGTCCCTGAACGGCGGGCAGCGCAATCATCTGCACGGTATCTTTACCCGGCTTAGGTGTCGGAATCTGGGCCAGAATCGGGCCGTCCGGCTTGTCCTGACGCAGCGTAACCGTGGCGTTCGTCGCTTTGGTGCCCCACCTGATCAACAAACGGGGGCGACCGGTGAGGGTTACGTTCTTGATCCGGCAGGCTCCCTTGTCCTGAAAACCAAAATATTTGGCATCCAGCAGCGACGCGTTGACATACTGGTCGAAATCGTGCGAGTTGATTTTGGGCTCGACGGTTCGCAGCAAATGCGTAACCTGTGCCGCGGTGGCCTGTGCCTGTTTGGGCGAGGGAACAGCCGATGCGATGTATCGTTGTAAATCGACAAGCTTAAGCGAATCGGCAGGTTTGTAGAACCGGAGCGTTGGCGTATCGCTCGTTACGTCTTCATCGCGGGTGTTGTTGAAGAAGGCGAGGTACTTGTAATATTCGTCGTGCGTGAAGGGGTCGTAGGGATGGCTATGGCATTGGATACAGGCGAAGGTCGTTCCCTGAAACACATCCCAGGTGGTGTTGACCCGGTCGATCACGGCGGCCGTCCGGAACTCTTCGTCCTGCGTACCGCCCTCGTCGTTGGTCATGGTGTTGCGGTGGAAACCCGTGGCGATGAGCTGATCGTCGGTAGGGTTCGGCAGCAGATCACCCGCCAGTTGCTCCACCGTAAACTGATCGAAGGGTTTATCTTCGTTAAATGCCTTGATCAGCCAGTCGCGGTAACGCCATATTTTACGGCCGGGGTCGCGTTCGTAGCCTTTGGTATCGGCATAGCGGGCCAGATCGAGCCACATACCCGTCCAGCGCTCGCCATAGGCGGGTGATTTCAGCAGCCGGTCCACGACTTTTTCGTAGGCATTTTCTGATTTATCCGCCACAAAATCAGCGGCTTCTTTTTCCGTTGGGGGCAAGCCCGTCAGGTCGAGGGATACGCGCCGGATAAGCGTGGCCCGATCGGCTTCGGGAGAGGGTTTGAGGCCGTCCTGTTTGAGTTTATCCAGAATAAAATGGTCGATCTCATTTTTGGCCCAGTTCGTTTCGTCATTTTCGGCAATGCCCAGTCGGCTCAGGAACGTTCCAATCTGGGGTACATCGGGTTTCTCAACGGGCAAATACGCCCAATGGTCGCCCCACTCAGCGCCCTGGTCGATCCATTTTCGAAGCAGGTCAATCTCGTCGGGTTTCAGGGCCGGGTGGTCCAACGGCATGCGCTCGTCGGGGTCTGAGAGGGTCAGGCGACGAATCATCTCACTGCCATCGGCATCGCCGGGAATGATAGCGAGTTTGCCGGACTTGGCCGGGGCCAGCGCTTCGTGTTTGAAAAGCAATGAGAAGTTGGCCGCTTTTTTAACCCCGCCATGACAAACAATGCAATTCTTGTTGAGCAGCGGTTTGATCTGGGTATTATAATCCACCCGTTTCTCGAAAAACCCGAGAAACGACGATAGCACCAAAGCCACCGCAATGCCCACCGAACTAAGCAGAATCCACCTGATTTTCATAAAACACAGACACAAAGACATTACCTGCCACTAAAAGCAACAACCTTGAATTTTGTCACTATACTATTTTCAGGTTGCTGATTTTTTAACGAAGATACGCTTTAACCGATTCATTATGAATGGATAACTGCAACACTAATTAGCGAACACGTACATCGGCTTGGGCGGTATCATCTTCGCCGTTTGTCGTGCCGTTGTTGGGCGTTGAATCAGGATCGGGCTCGGTAGCGGCTATTACCTGTGCGTAGCAGATGCCTCGTCCGCTAGCCGTTGCCCGGCTACGAAACCGCAATGAAAAGCTGCTCCCAGCCGCCAGGCTGTTTATAGTGCCAATCAGCGTTCCGCCCAATGAGGCAAAATCGTCGCCCGGCACAAACGTTTGTCCAGCAGGCAAATAGACCGCAGTACTCAACCCCGTTACAGGTAAGCCTCCTTTGTTGGTCAATGTTACCGTGTACGACAGTATATCACCAACGGCCGGTGTACGCGTATTCGTCCGCATTGTCAGACTCACATCGGCCTTTGTCGGGTCGGGAGTTGGTTGATTGCTACTAACGGCAGGCAAAGGCACCTGGTTGGGATTGGGCGATGTGAACACCGATGCACTCGTCGGAAACGTCCGAAAATCCAGTTGGGCTGCGTCGTCCTGCCCATCGCCGGTACCCGAGTTGGGCTGGCTATCGGGGTCAATGGTGGTTAGCTGCGCAATCTCAGCCGCGTTCTGATAGGTGCCCGCTGCTGTTGGCTGTGCCTGATAGGTAAGTGTACGGGTGCTCCCCGCAAGAACGTCGAAGGCGCTACTGGTCAATACCGTTCCGGAAACAGACAGGTCAGCCGATGCCATAAACGCCAGATTGGCGGGCAGCCGATTCCGAACAACGACGTCTCTGGCCACGCCCGGCCCGCTGTTATAAACGAGGAGGCTAACCGTAACGGGGCTGTTTACGGCAGGCACCCGCTGATTGATGCTCATAGCCAGACTTACATCGGCCTGACGGTTTATCCGAAACAGATTCGATGGAACGGCGGGCATGGCTGGCGAGGTCGCCATCACCCGAACTTGAAAGCTTCCCTTTTGCAGCGAAACCGGCAGCGCTACCAGTATGGGGCTGGCAGTGCCACTTCCCAATGTTGTGATAAACTGGCCGAGGGAATCCAGCAGCTGCACCTGCCATTGGTTATCAGCACCGAAAGTCCCCAAAGTGCTGAAGGTGACGGATAAGCTGGCACCGGGGGATACGTTGGCCGCCAGATTGCCGGTTACGGCGAACTGCGTTGGTGTAACCGGCCGGGCATTCTGAAAAAAGGCCGCATTCATACTATTGTTCCAATTCCGGGCAAACCGCGATAGTCCCATGTCGGCCGGAATGGGTTTGTTGCCCAGATAATATTGCGGATGGGTGGCCAAACGGGAGATGTTTCGAAAGTGAACATCGACAACACCCGCCCCCCGGTTCAGGATCGTATCATTCAACGGCCCCTGAAATACACTTAAACCGGACGTGGCAATGACGGCCTCCTGTTGGGCCACCACATCGGGCGCGGAGGTTCGGCCATTGAACGACGCACGGGCTACCATCCAGGGAACATTTCGACCGCCAAAATCCTGTCGCGATTTAGCAATGACAGCCCGCAGCAGATTCGCATAATTTGGAATAGTTGACACCGCAATATCCCCTTCAACCTCCCCCTGGTGCCATAAGACAGCCCGGACCCCGGCGATAGACCCGTAATAATGAAGCACATTCCTGAGGTTTGTATAGGGTTGTAGATTGGGCCAGTCGCCACCGGAGCAGAAATAAATGTTGCAGGCCGCAATGCCATTGGCCGTCTTGTACCAGTTGTCGATCGTCGACGCATCCCAACCCGCCACATAAAACGCTACCGGAACATTGTACCGATTCACGATATAGTCACCCAGTTCTCCCCAACCCCACGAGCTTTCGGCCATGGGGAAGATGCGTCGGGCCGCTGTAAGGGCTTTATACCGGGGCACGGGCATGGGATCGCCCGACGAAACGAGGGCAGGCTGAGCCGGTGGCTGTGGATAATAATGATTGATCGAGTCGATGGCGTTAACGCGGTCGGTGTTGGTTCCCAGATCATTATCGCCAATACTGAGTCCCCGTGAGTTCGACTGCCCGGCCGTGATGAATACTTCGCCGATACCAACGGGCTGAACGCTGGCCTGCTCGATAACGGTGGTCCCTACCAGTGTTCGCACGGTGAGCACATACCAGCCGCCAGCGGCCGTTACGTAGCCCAGAAAAAGATTATTGGCAGGATTCGATTGTACCGTTTGCCAGCCGGTAGCGACACCCTGCCCCGTGGCAACGGGCGTCAATTGAGCCTCCACCCGATCGACAGTACCGGTGAAACGCCCCGACAGGTAGAGCCGGCCTGTGCCATCCACTCCACGCTGCACCACCAGACGCGCCATCGGATGTGACACCTGTAGCTGGGCCCTTGACATCAACGGCCAGAAAATGAGCCAAACAGCCCATTTAACAAATTTGAACATGAACGGTGGGTAACTGTATTGCCACAAAAATAAATGAAAGATATTTAATATAATCACTCATTTAATGAGTGGCCTTCTGGCTATTTTCAGCATAATCAGATTATTTACGTTGAGCCTTGCTTAGTCTACTATTCACCTCAAATACTACGCCGTTTGAACAAATAGCTCACATATAATGCATAAAATGCGTCCAGTGGGCTAACAGTAGCTATACCTGCTAACCCACCGGACGCATTTTATACCGAAATCAGTCTACACTTTCCCCTTCAAATACTGGGCCGTATAATTCCCATCCGTCAGTTTCACCATCTCTTCGGGTGTGCCGGTAAAGGTAATATAGCCGCCCGTTTCGCCCCCTTCCGGGCCGAGGTCAATGATATGATCGGCGTTTTTGATGACCTCCATGTTGTGCTCGATGATGATGACGGAGTCACCCTGGTCGACCAGGGCGTTGATGGCCGAAAGCAGTTTTCGGATATCGTGAAAGTGCAGTCCTGTGGTTGGCTCATCGAAAATGAACAACGTACTGCCTTTGTTCGGGTTACCTTTACCCAGGAACGACGCCAGCTTCACCCGTTGGGCCTCCCCACCCGACAGCGTGTTTGCCGACTGCCCCAGGCCAATATATCCCAAACCGACATCCTGTAAGGGTTGCAGCTTGTCGGCCATTTTGTTATCAACCTTGCGGAAGAATTCGATGGCTTCGTCGACGGTCATATCCAGAATATCCGAGATATTCTTGTCGTGCAGCGTTACCTCCAGCACCTCCTGCTTAAAGCGTTTGCCGCCACAGCCTTCGCATTTAAGGTAAATGTCGGCCATGAACTGCATTTCGATCTTCACCTCGCCTTCACCCTGACACACTTCACAGCGTCCGCCATCGACGTTGAACGAAAAGTGACTCGGCTTGTAGGCCCGGGACTTCGACACGGGCTGGTCGGCCATAACCTGCCGGAGGTAGTCGTAGGCTTTGATATACGTAACCGGATTGGACCGGCTCGATTTGCCGATTGGGTTCTGATCGATCATTTCGACCGCCAAAATCCGGTCGAGGGAGCCGCTCAGCCCATCGAACTTACCAGCCTCTTCGGTGCCTTCGCCCCGTTGCCGCATGAGGGCCGGGTACAATACTTTCCGAATCAGCGTACTCTTCCCCGACCCCGACACGCCCGTCACGACGGTAAGCGTATTGAGCGGAAACCGGGCATTTACATCTTTCAGGTTATTCTCCCGGGCTCCTTTCAGCTCGATAAAATTCGTCGCCTTCCGCCGGAACGTCGGCACCGGAACCGTTTCGCGCCCCGTCAGGAAGTCGATGGTATGAGAATTTGAGGAGTTAGAAGTTAGGAGCGAGGAGTTAGGAGTTGCTGTCGCGAGAATACTACTGGCGTCAGCAACTCCTAACTCCCGGAACGCCGGCCGCTCGCTCCTCGCTCCTAACTCCTTAATGTCGGCCCATGTCCCCTGGAACATGAGGTGGCCGCCCAGCGAACCGGCGTCGGGGCCAATGTCGATGAGTTGGTCGGCAGCGCGCATCACTTCTTCTTCGTGCTCCACCACGATCACCGTATTGCCCATGTCGCGGAGGGATTCAAGTACGCTTACCAGCCGTTGGGTATCGCGGGGATGCAATCCAATACTGGGTTCGTCCAGAATATACATAGACCCCACCAGGGCCGAGCCCAGGGACGTTGCCAGCTTGATGCGCTGGTATTCGCCACCCGACAAAGTATTAGTCAGTCGGTTAAGGGTCAGATAACCAAGTCCAACACGCTCCATATAGTCCAGCCGGTTGCGAATTTCGATCAATATCCGGTTGGCCACCTTTTGCTGGTGTTCGGGAAGCTCCAGGTCATTGAAGAAAGCCGTTACCTGCGTGAGGGGCATGAGCACCAGATCGGTAATGGATTTCCCGCCAATCTTAACATAACCGGCATCTTTCCGCAGCCGCGAACCACGGCATTCCGGGCAGGTCGTTTTGCCCCGATAACGTGACAGCATGACGCGGTACTGCACCTTGAATGTCTGGCTTTCCACAAAGTTGAAGAAAGCATTTATGCCATCGAAGTACTTGTTTCCGGTCCAGAGCAACTCCTGTTCGGCAGGCGTCAGGTCTTTGTAAGGTCGGTGAATCGGGAAGTCGAACCGAATGCCATTTTTGAGCAGGGGTTTTAAAAACTCCTCGCTCATTTTTTCACTACGCCAGGGCGCAATGGCGCCTTCGAAAACAGACAGATTCTTGTCGGGCACCACCAGATCCGGATCTATGCCCAGCACCTTACCGAATCCGTCGCACCGGCGGCAGGCCCCATAAGGGTTGTTGAACGTGAACAGATTCACACTTGGCTCCTCGAACACAATACCATCCAGCTCGAATTTATCGGAGAAAACGCGCGATTCTTTCCCAACAATGTCGACCCGACAAGTGCCATCGCCTTCGTTAAACGCCGTTTGCACCGAGTCGGAGAACCGGTACAGGTTATCTTCGTCGGGGTTGCCGTTGTCGTCGTACAACACCGTTCCCCGATCGACTAAAATTTCGAGTGACGAATTAGGCGTGAAGAGTGAAGAATAGTTGTTTTCATTCTCCAGAATATCTTCAATCTGCAACACCTGCCGACCCGTCGTTGATTCGGCATTCTGGCCGTCATCCGCCACGATACGCGTGTAGCCTTTCTGGAGCAATATATTCAGCTCATACGACAGTGTCCGGTCTTCGCGAACGCGCAGGGGTGCCATAATCATGACCCGCTGTGGAGCGCCATCCGGCCCGGCCTCGAAGCTGTACATGAAATTGACGACATCCGTAACGGTGTCTTTCTTGACCTCATGGCCCGAAATAGGCGAATACGTCACCCCTGCCCGGCCGAACAGGAGCTTCAGGTAATCATAAATTTCAGTAGAGGTGCCCACGGTTGAGCGGGGGTTTCGGGTCGACACTTTTTGCTCAATAGCAATAGCGGGCGATACCCCTTTGATGTATTCAACCTCCGGCTTTTCCATACGCCCCAGAAACTGGCGGGCGTAGCTGCTCAGGCTTTCGACGTACATTCGCTGGCCTTCGGCAAATAAGGTATCAAACGCCAGCGACGACTTGCCCGATCCCGACAATCCGGTCAGGACCACTAATTTGTTGCGCGGAATGGCAACGTCAATTCCTTTAAGATTATGTACTTTCGCCCCCTTAATGATAATAAACTGTTTGGGGTCTAGATTGTCAACGGAACGTTGTGATCCGGTAGTCCGGCGTTCGGTTTCCGTGGTCTGAGTCATTCGAAGTTAATGAGGGTAAACTCTATCTAAATTTTAACGGTTTATTTCAAAATATGGTTTCTCTCCTTTCTATAAAACGACGGGCGGAACCGAATAATATCAGGTCGCGCAACGGGTTTCCCGTAATTCGCGTATTAGCTAAACAGACGAGATGGATTTTGCGCAGGAAGACATTATCAGGTTGGGCGTTGCGCTGATCATTGGCGGTCTGATCGGTGCCGAGCGCGAATACCACGGCAAGTCGGCAGGGTTACGAACCATGATCATGATTTGTGTCGGCTCGGCGCTGTTCACCATGGTTTCAGCCCGGGTTGGCGGTGCCGGCGACCGGATTGCCGCTAATATTGTTAACGGCATCGGTTTCCTGGGTGCGGGTATTATCTTTAGGGAAGACAACCGGGTGAAAGGCCTGACAACAGCAGCCACCGTTTGGGCGGTCTCGGCACTGGGCATGTGCGTTGGGGCCGGACACTACGACATGGCGATTGTTGGCTTTGTGTTTATACTCGGGTCGCTGCTCATTCTGGTGGGTTTATCGAGCCGGATCAACAAGATGAACCAAACGCGTGATTATAAAATCGTAACCGCGTTTCATAACAAGACGCTTAAGCAATACGAAGAGCTTTTTGACGAGTTCGGCCTTAAGTCGTCGCGTAACCAGCAGCAACGTATCGGCACCGAGATTATTGGTAACTGGCGGGTGAGTGGCTCGGAGCAAAACCACGAAAAGTGCATTAAACGGCTGTTGAGAGACCCCGAAGTAAAAGAATTCACCTTCTGATTTCGTTACATACGTAGAGTTATTTTTCTGTATACAACACCATGAATCATATTCAAAAGTTACTGTTTATCACGGCCTTATTAACCAGCAGCGTTGCCTTTGGGCAACTTACCGAAGATCCGGACGACCGGCGGGACCAGGGTAAGGACCCGCTTCGCACCCAAACGCCGGAAGGACGTCCTTTGCCCTTTGGCCAGCGTCTGCGCTTTGGTGGTGGTATCAATGGTTTCCGCTTTGGTAACCCGTTTAGCCTGGGCGTTGCACCGGTTATTGCCTACCAGGCCAGCGAACGGATGATCGTAGGCATTGGCGCGACCTATACCTATACCCGCTATAAAGGCATTACGAGCACGGGATCAACGGTTCCGGTTCAGACATACAATCAATATGGTGGACGCGGATTTTTGATGTACGAATTTATTCCCTCCATTCTGCCCAATCTGTATTTACACGGCGAGATTGAGAATACAACGGTGGCGGTCAAATACGACCAAACCGGTCAGACAGCCAGTGCCAGCCTAACCTCTCCGCTCGTTGGGGTAACGTATTCTCAACCTATTTCCAGGCGGTTTGGCGTCAATTTAACCGCTTTATATAACCTGAACTACAACGATAATTCAGGTCTGGGCCGCACCATTTACGGCAGTCCATTTGTGCTTCGTATATCGTTCTTCTAAGACGCTGTTCATGGTTAATCGGGCAAATAGGTGACCCGTCTATTGTCGCTGAACGACCTGTTCATTGTCGATAAACGAAGTTGATCATTCCATTAAAAAGGCGCTTCCGGTATTGGAAGCGCCTTTTTAAGCTCTATAGAAAACCGATTACCGTATTTTATCCCATATCAGATCACTGATCCACTTCATACCCGTATCATTAGGGTGCGCAGCTACGGAAACGTTGGTGTATTGGCTGGCAAAGTACTGCGGCTGCCCAACCATGCAGCTTAAGTCGACCAGCGTATACCCTTTTTCACGGCTTACTTTTCGGATAACCGCATCGACCTGCGGTTTAAACCAGACGCTGGTGGTGCAAACAAGTTTAACGGGCTGGCTCCCGCTTAAGGTGATTAAGCGCTCCAGAAACTGACGATAATTGGCCTCAAAGTTACGGGCGCTCACCTCGCCATTCTCCACGTTTTCTCCCATTCGAACCAGAATCAGATCGGGCTTAAACTGTTGAATTGCCTCATTGAACTCATCCAGGCTATAGCTGCTCATACCATAATAACGCTCTAGATTACCGCTTGCCTGAAGTCTGACACCCATAGCCGGATACAGCGTTCGCAACTGAGCCGTCAACAAACGGACGAAATCCTTTTCGGGGGCCGAAGCCGCCATGCCGTTATTGTTGAACCAGCCAATCTCAGGGGAAGGTACAGCGTTCATGATACTGTTGCCAATAACCAACATCCGCTTGAAGTAAATGGTAAACGAAGCCGATCGACTAATCGACTGTTTTGTTCCGGCACGAATTCGCGTTAGAATGGTTCCGCCGGATGTCAATGTAAGTTGTTGACCCGTTGTCCAGCTTTGTCCATTATCCAGCGAATAGTCAATGACGCCCCCCGGCGGTAACGTATCGGCGGTTAGCCGCACATCGGTCGTCATGTAGAACGAGCCACCGTCTGGCCAAAAACGAGGTGGGGGGACCTTGAGTGTATCAAACCGGACAGCCGCGGTGCTGGTACTGCTGCAATTCGATGTCGTTGTGTTGCTTGCTCCGGGTATGAAGCAGGGACAGACGGGGGTTGGCACGACCGGGGTAGTCGGGCTGGGGGTAACGGGGACAACCTGAGGGCCAACCGAAGCACGGTAGTCGCTTGCACAGGCAAAAACAAGGAGTATAACGGCCAATAGACTACTATATCCTATGGTTTTGCCACCAGTTGATAAACATCGAAACCGGATTGAATCACGCATAATCTATAAATAACTGCCTTGTTTCAGGCCGGTAAAGTACAGCAAATTTTTCCAACTACAGGTACCCAATGTATTCAACTGTTTACACACTAAAACTCATATAACAGCCACCAGGCTGCATTTATTTGATGCTGTTTGGGAATCGTCATGAACACTGTGTGTGTCCGGTTAGAAGCGATTGTACGTTTTGTGTGCTAGAAACCCGTATTTTTGTGTACACCCACCTCTTGATGTACTATGCTGTTCAGTTCAGCAATTTTCTTATTTCTATACTTACCCTTTTTTCTTCTCATTTATTACCTGTTGCCCCGGCAATGGCACAATGCCTTTCTGTTCGGAGCCAGCCTGCTGTTCTATGCCTGGGGCGAAGGGCCTGTTGTTCTGGTGCTGCTGGTCTCCGCCCTGATCAATTTTATTGCCGGGCGACTTGTGGAGAATGGGCACCGACGGGCGGGCCTGCTCCTGTCGCTGATCGGTAGTTTATCCCTGCTTTTTTACTATAAATACACGAATTTCCTCGTCGGCTCTCTTCATGGTTTTGCCGAAGCCCTGGCCCTGCCCATTGCCGATCACTTAACGATTGCATCGATTGCCCTGCCCATTGGCATCAGCTTTTACACCTTTCAGGGCATTTCCTATACCCTGGACATTTATTGGGGGCGCATAAAGGCCAACCGCAGTTTTCTGGATTATGGTACGTATGTAGCCATGTTTCCGCACCAGATTGCCGGGCCTATCGTTCGTTACGCCGATATTGCTCCGGAGCTCTCCGACCGAACCGTTACGATCGAAAAATTTGGCGTCGGGGCGGAGCGGTTCATTATCGGTTTGGCCAAAAAAGTACTCCTCGCCAATACATTTGCCAGTTTGGCCGACACTATTTTTAATGCACCGGCCAGCAGCTACCCAACAGAAACGGCCTGGCTGGGTATCATTGCCTACTCCCTTCAGATTTACTTCGATTTTTCGGGCTACTCCGACATGGCGATTGGTTTGGGAAAAATGGTCGGCTTCGATTTTAAGGAGAATTTCAACTACCCATATATTTCCCGATCCATCCAGGATTTCTGGCGACGCTGGCATATTTCACTCTCCAGCTGGTTTCGGGACTATGTTTATATTCCGCTGGGCGGAAACCGGGGCAGCAAAGCCCGTACTTACCGAAACCTGCTGATCGTGTTCTTTGTAACGGGTCTATGGCATGGCGCCAGCTGGAATTTTATCATCTGGGGTCTCTATCATGGCCTGTTTCTGTTGATCGAGCGGGCGGGTCTGAGCAAACGACTGGAACGAACCTGGTCGCCACTGGCCCATATTTATACGCTTTTTGTTGTACTCATTGGCTGGGTCTTCTTTCGGGCCGAAGATCTGTCAGCGGCTATTTTGTATTTGCAGAAAATGGCCGGTCTGGCACCCGTTGGCCGGGTAGCGTTTCCATTATCTTATTTTATAAATACGGAGCTGCTCGTTTCCCTGCTGGCTGGGTTCGTACTGGCGACACCTGTCTATCATCGGTTTCAAACGGTCTGGCATCGCCTGTTGGCACGAATGGTCGTTACGCCGGTGCGGCTAACCCTAAATGCTGCCTATGTTTTAGGTCTGGTTGGGTTGTTTGTGATGGCCGTCGCTTATCTGGCGGCCGATACCTATAACCCGTTCATCTATTTCCGATTCTAAACACAAAGAATGGAACCGGCTCTACCGGTTGTGCTCTTTTTTACCATGACAACAACACGTGCCCGAATTACGGCCTTCATTTTTGCCATTCTGCTGTTGCTGCCCACCCTGGATCAGTTACTGGGCTTGTCAGTGCGGTTCAGCAGTACCGAAAACCGGAACCTGAAGGGTATGCCCGTCGTGAACTTTCCGCATGTTCGCAGTTTTGTCAAGCAATTCGATCGCTATTACAAGGAAAACTTCGGCTGGCGGAATGCGCTTTTTTACATGTACAGCCGCTGGAAGTTCCATATCCTTGACCAGTCGCCCCTCCCTGAAAAAGTGGTGGTTGGTAAAGATGGTTGGCTCTATCTGGGCAACAGCTACAACAAGGTAGTGGATCAGCACCGGGGATTGCAGCCGCTTTCTGCCGATTCAGCCCGACGAATTGCCAGTCATCTGCTGGAACGGCAACGAGAGCTGGCCAGCCAGGGCGCTCAGCTGTATATTATTATTGCGCCGGACTCTCACACCATCTACCCTGAATTTTTACCCGATAATTTACAGGTAAGTTCTGAGCCGTCGCGGCTGGATGTACTCAAACAAGCAGTGGCTCAAACGAACCTGCATTTTGTCGATATTCGGGACACCCTCCGCTCGGCCAAACGGGATCATGTCGTGTATTACCAGACCGATACGCACTGGAATGAATATGGAACGCTGGTAGGGTGTGCATCCCTGCTCAATCGAATCCGGATCGATCAGCCCCAAATGCCTCCCGTTCGCCTGTCCGATTATTACATCGAGCGTCAGAAAGGAGGAGCGGGCGATCTGACAAAGATGCTAACGCTACAAGACGACCAGCGCGATCCCATTTATTATTACATCAGGCCCAACCCCGACCGGTCTGCCCGTAAAACGGCGAGTATTCCCAACGAAGCGATTGGCTACCCTTCCACCCGCTTTTCGGGTCCGGGCTGGGGCAGACTGTTCTTTGTGGGCGATTCGTTTAGCCACGGCATGATGAATTACCTGCCCGGTTATTTTCGTGAGTCTTACTTCATGCGCGGCAGTAAGCTGGACCCCACGCTGGTGAAAGCCGAACGCCCCACCACCGTCGTCATCGAAGTGGTCGAACGCAACATCTATCAACTGGCTACATTTTAAAGTAGTTGGAAAGTCGGTAAGCGGCTTCGCCTAAGTTGGTAAGTCGGTAAGTGGCTGACGCGAAAGCAACACTCGCGCGTCAGCCACTTATTCACTTAGGCGAAGCCGCTTACTGACTTACTGACTTACCGACTTACCGACTTAGGCGTAGCCGCTTACCGACTTACCGACTTACCGACTTACCGACTTAGGCGTAGCCGCTTACCGACTTACCGACTTACCAACTTACCAACTTAGGCGTAGCCGCTTACTAACTCAAAATCAAATCGGCGGCTTTTTCGGCGATCATGATAACGGGGGCATTGGTGTTGCCCGATACGATGGTAGGCATGATGGAGGCATCTACGACGCGCAGGCCGCTCATGCCCCGAACGCGCAGATCAGCATCTACCACGGCCATTTCATCCGACGCAACGCCCATTTTGCAGGTACCCACCGGATGATAGACCGTTTCGAGTACACTAAGGAGGTGTTGCCATAGGTCATCATCCGATGCATGAACAGCGGGCAAGTGAATCCCCTGGCTGTACGGGCCAAACGCATCGGCCTGCATCACCTCAATGGTTTTCCGAAGACCGCTGAGCATCACCTGCCGGTCGGCGTCGTCAACCAGATAATTGGGTTGAATCAGCGGAGCGTCCAGCGGGTTGGCGGAACGAAGGCCAATGTAACCCCGACTTTTGGGTTTCAACAACGTAGGTAACACCGTAAACCCATCCGTCGACGGATAGGTCGATAGGTCATAAAAGTCGGTTTCGTTACCGCTTCCGAAATGAATGGGCGCGAAATGAAGCTGCATATCAATACGCCCGTCGTTCTCGTGCCCGGCCGCCATTTGATCGGTTTTAAGAAAAGCAACGGCTTCGAGGGGGCTGATGGTCAGCGGCCCTTTTTTGCTGATAACATACTGAGCCAGTGCTTTCAGCTGGTTGAGCGGCTTGAGGTGAAAATTAGCTGAACTGCCCCGCTGCGAACTCAGGCAGCTAACGCCCGAAAAAACATGGTCCTGCAGATTTTGCCCCACACCCGGCAGCTCTTTCTTAACCGAAACACCCGCCGTTCGGAGTGCATCCGCTGGCCCGATACCCGACAGCATGAGCAGTTGTGGCGACTGGAAAGCCCCCGCCGACAGAATAACCTCCCGGCGAGCCGTTGCCTGCTGTGTCTGGTTTTTACCCGTTATAAATTCGACCCCTGTAGCCCGATCATGTTGAATCAGAATCTGCTTCACCTGGGCATGCGTAATAACCTTGAGGTTCGGCCGATTCAGCGCCGGAAACAGGAAAGCCGTTGCCGTACTGTGCCGTCGGCCATTTTTTATGGTGAACTGAAACAAGCCCGTTCCTTCCTGCCGGGCGCCATTATAATCGGCGTTGGGCGAAATATCCACCTGCGTACAGGCTTTGACAAAAGCACCCGCCAGAGGAGTCTGGAAGCGGGTGGCGAAGGTTACGTTCAGCGGACCTGAATTTCCATGGTAGTGGGGGTCGAGCTGGCTGTACTGCTCGTTATGTTCTGACCGGATAAAATAGGGTAATACATTGTCGTAATCCCAGCCCAGGTTCCCCAGCGCAGCCCAGTCGTCGTAGTCGACCCGGTTCCCCCGTACGTAGGCCATGGCGTTGGTTGATGAGCACCCGCCCAGCGTTTTACCCCTTGGCTGATACATCCGACGGCCCCCAAGTGCCGTTTGTGGCTCGGTCCAGAAGCTCCAGTCAACAGTGCTACCGTGTAATTTGGTGTAAGCGGCCGGGATATGAATTTCCAGCTTTTGATCGGGGCCGCCCGCTTCCAGCAGCAGTACCGAGTTGGCCGGGTTAGTGGATAAACGGTTGGCCAGCACACAACCCGCCGAGCCGGCACCCACAATTATACAGTCGAAATCCATAACCTTATTTGACGTACCAGAGAAGTAAATTACAATAATTTCTACAGATAAGTCAACTTAATAATATAGCCCTTTCCATTTATAACCAGGTCAGGGCCATACCACAACTACAAACGTGGCACGGCTTTCATAAAATGGGTTGTTTCCCAGCTAGGCCTTCAATTGAAAAGCCGGTTAGGTTCGTGTTTTCGGTAGAATGAAAACACGAACCTGACCGGCTCTTTAGCGAATCCTCAAATGAGGATCAATTATTCAGTGGCTAATTCCGCCAACACGGTAACGCCCCCTTTGGTTACGTCGCCAATGTTCACTTTGATTTCAGCATCGAGTGGCAGAAACACATCTACCCGCGAGCCGAATTTGATAAAGCCGAACTCTTCACCCTGCTTAACCGGCTGATTCTCCTTCACATACCAGATAATGCGTCGGGCCACCGCCCCGGCAATTTGCCGAAACAACACCTGCGTACCATTGGATACTTCAACGACAACCGTTGTCCGTTCGTTTTCAGTACTTGACTTCGGGTGCCAGGCCACTAAATACTTGCCGGGAAAATACTTGAAGTAACGAACAATACCCGTTACCGGATTCCGGTTGACGTGCACATTCAGCGGTGACATAAAAATGGACACTTGCCGACGGCGGTCTTTGAAATATTCGCTTTCCACGGTTTCTTCAATCACAACCACTTTCCCATCAGCCGGTGCAATAACCAGTTTTTCACCACTTGTGAGCGGCCGGGTTGGAATGCGAAAGAACTGAACAATCAATAAAAACAGAACTACACTTATCAGCGCCAGTAAGATAATGGCTGTCGAATTATCGGAGAACAAATAATAATACGCCAGCAGGTTCAGGACCAGCAAAACCAGTCCTGTGGTAATCATAATCGTTTTTCCTTCGCGGTGTAAACGCATAATAATAGGTAAGGTGTAAATGTATGATGTATTGTTAATGCATCAAGTATGAGCAAAAATATACATCATACAGTACACATCATACATTTTATGGTAAATCAGTAACCGCCCCGGAATTTGTAGGTACTGGCTACTTTATCGATTGCGACAATATAGGCCGCCAGGCGCATAGGCACCTGGTAGCGCTGCGACGTGTCAAAAACCCGATCGAAGGCGTCTTTCATAACCCGGTCGGCCCGCCGATTCACCCGGTCGAGCGTCCACTTATAACCGATGCGGTTTTGTACCCATTCGAAGTAGGAAACCGTTACCCCGCCAGCGTTGGCCAGAATATCGGGTACGACCAGAATGCCTTTGCTGTTGATAATTTCGTCGGCACTGGCAGAAGTCGGTCCATTGGCCCCTTCCACGATCATTTTGGCCTGAATGGAATTGGCGTTATCGTCGGTGATAACGTCTTCTTTAGCAGCGGGCACCAGCACATCGACCGCCAGTGACAGCAGTTCTTCATTGGAGATCTTTTCCGCTCCGCCGAAGCCTTCCAGCGTGCCTTTGTTCCCGTTTCGGTAAGTTACAGCCGCTGTGATGTCGATCCCATTGGCGTTGTAATACCCGCCCGAAATATCGCTCACGGCAACCACCGTAACGCCCCGTTCGTGGAGCAGTTCGGCCGCAAATGAGCCTACGTTTCCAAAGCCCTGAATAGCGGCCGTTGTTCGGTATGGATTCATCCGGAGCTTGTCCATAGCCGCCAGAGCGGCTACTGTAACGCCCCGCCCCGTGGCTTCGGTGCGGCCCAGCGAGCCACCCAATACCAACGGCTTACCCGTTACCACGTTGTTTACGGTCATTCCTTTGGCTTTCGAATATTCATCGACGATCCAGGCCATTTCGCGCGGCCCCGTACCCATGTCGGGTGCCGGAATATCGCGATCCGGCCCAATCACGTCGAGCATAGCTACGGTATATTGCCGAATGAGTCGCTCAATTTCGCCCGCCGACATTTCGCGGGGGTTGCAGGCAATACCACCCTTGGCACCGCCATAGGGAATATCGACTACCGCACATTTCCAGGTCATCCAGGCCGCCAGCGCACGAACCTCGTCGAGGTGAACGCCCGGATCGAGCCGGATACCCCCTTTGGCAGGCCCCAGAATGTTTGAGTGAATAACCCGGTAGCCTTCAAAAACCTTAATGGACCCATTATCCATCGTAACGGGAAGGCCAACAATAACCTGCCGGGCCGGCACTTTTAATATATCATACATCTCGTCGGAGATGCCCAACAATTTAGCAGCCGCATCGAAACGCGACATCATTGACTCAAGCGGATTTTCTTTGTCTTTTATTGGAGCTGGTTCAATATATCCCATGGCGTTACTTTAACTTCTTTTTTAGAAACAAAATTTGTGCATGAAGTGTCTTGCAAACTTAATAAATCATAGCAGCACATTGCGAAAGGTCTATTTTTTCTACGATTAATGAAATATCAGCAAACCATACAATTGTTCACGATTTATTTTTATAACAATAGACTTTTGTTGTGACATAACCATATACCAAAGATTAGTTTGAAATTCCACAAAAAGCCTAGACAATGAAATTTCTAAAAATTTAACTTATTAACTGACTATTGATTGAATAAATGCAAACAAAGCATTAATTTTGTACCCAAATTAAGGGACACACCATCTAACGTCATACTTGATATGATTCAGGAAGATAAGAAACGTTATTCGGAAGAGGATCTGAAGGAGTTCGAAGAACTGATTAGTCAGAAACTCGACGCCACCCGAAGCGAGCTAAACTATATAAAAGAGACGCTCAGCAAACGGAACGATAGTGGCACAGATAACACCTCCGGCAATTCGAAATTGCTTGAAGATGGTGCAGATACCAGCGAGCGGGAAAATTTGAGCCAACTGGCTGCCCGGCTTCAGAAATTCATCCAGCAGCTCGATGCGGCAATGGTCCGCATCAAAAACGGCACTTACGGGGTGTGTAAAGACACCGGTAAGTTGATACCAAAAGAGAGACTCCGGGCTGTTCCGCATACACAACAGACAATCGAAGCCAAACTACGGCAATCAAAGTAATACCTATCACCTGAAAGGGGGAAATCGCTGAATTTCTTCCTGTTTAGAAAATAAAAAGCTCCGGCAAAGAACTTGCCGGAGCTTTTTATTTTCCTTATATTTTTAAACAAATTAGACGTTTGTTTGTAAATACGGCAGAGAGAAATTTTAATTTTAAGAAATCATGTTCGAACGCTTGGAAGAAATTCGGGAGAATATATTCCGCTATCTGGAAGCTCGCATTGAGCTATTTACGCTCGAAAGCCGGGGAAAAATTGAGGAGGGCGTTGTTGTTGCCGTTCATAGTATTGTGCTGGCCCTTTTGGCCACCATGAGTCTTATATTCATATTCAGTTTGTTGGCCGCTTACTTAAATGAGGTAACAAACAGCCGGTATCTGGGTTTTTTAATTGTGGCTGGTTTTTTTCTGCTATTGACCGTGATATGGATGGCAGGCAAAGATTTTTTCAAATCCAAAATTCGGGAGGCCGCTTACAGCGCTATCAAGAAAAGTCAGGAAAAAAAGCTTGACGAAAAATCAAATGCCGTCGAAGAATTAATGGCGCAGACACGCTCGTCTATGAGTGGAAACCCGGCTCAGAAAACCAATTAGTCAACGCTGACATACAGCCACTAAAACCAACAATTAACCGATTCTCTTTACACGAATCCCTATCGAATCACAATGGAAGATCCCAAAGTACCTTTTGCCGATACAACGGCCCGCCGGGCCCAGCTGATGGCCGCTACAGAGCAGTTCAAAACCTCTATTACCGACGGCGTGGAGTCCATAAAAGGCGAAGCGACCGAGGTTGGTAAAACGACCGTGTTTGTAGCGGGTGTCGCTTTAGCTGTATATTTGGTAGTTAATGCCATTCTGCCTAAGTCCGACGAGTACCGGTATGCCGAGAAATATGGTGAACCCGACGAACAGGATTTCGACGATGAGGACAGTGATTATGATGAGGAGAACGAAATGTCTGCTCAACCCGTCACGCACCGAGCCGTTAAAAAACAGGCAAACAAAATACAAAAATCAGCCGCTGCCAGTGGATTGATAGGGGGTCTTTTAACATCTGTACTCACTAACATCGCCCGCGAGCAGCTAACCGGATTTATAGCCCGCATTCGTACAAATAATGCCATCAATCCAACCGCCGAACCAACCCAATACCACGAACAGGCCACCACAAAGCCTGTTAACTACACTACGGGATTATAAGCAGTCTGGTCGAAAAGCATTTGCCGTCCTGCTCGATCCTGATAAGATCGAGCAGGACGCTTTGTCTACACTAATTGCCCGCACCGCCAATTATCCGATCGATTTCTTTCTGGTTGGTGGTAGTTTAGTGACGGATTATATTCATAAAGACGTTATTGCCGCCATTCGTCAGCAGTCCACGACGCCTATTATCCTCTTTCCCGGCAATCCGCTCCATATTGAGCCCTCGGCAGACGCTATCTTTTTCTTATCGCTTATCTCCGGGCGCAATCCGGATTTTCTCATTGGGCAGCACGTCATTGCGGCACCGCTCTTAAAGAAAAGCGGCCTGGAGATTCTGCCTACGGGCTATATGGTGGTCGATAGCGGCACACAAACAACTGTTTCCTACATTAGTGGTACCATGCCACTCCCGCACGATAAACCCGGTGTAGCGGCCTGCACGGCCATGGCAGGCGAGATGCTTGGTCTGCAACTGATGTACCTGGATGCAGGCAGTGGTGCCCGTCGGCCTGTATCATCCGTTATGATTTCTGCCGTTCGGAGCGTTATTGATCTGCCTATCATTGTGGGTGGCGGTATCAATTCAGGTGAGAAAGCTTATGAAGCCTTAAAAGCCGGTGCCGATATGATTGTAGTTGGCAACGGCATTGAGCATGATCCTGACCTGTTACCTCAGTTATCGGCGGTTGTGCGTCAGTTCAATGAATCCCTTGTCCGGAACTAGTCTATGAAAATTTTTCTCTCTACGCTGTTGCTTCTGGCAACCACGCTGTTTCTACCCGAAAAGTCGGCAATGGCTCAATCGCAGAAAGTATACACGGTAGTCGAGCACCAGCCCGAATATCCGGGTGGACAAGCGGCTCTAAGTCGTTTTCTGGCCGATAACATTAAGGTACCGGGTTCGCTGGGACGGAAGATTTACATCATGGGCCCTATTTCCGCCAAGTTTATTATTGATGAACTCGGCTACGTTCACGATGTACGTATTACCACAAAGCCTTTCGACCAAAAGGCACAGGACAAGAAGACGCAGAAAGAAATTCAGAGCTTTATGACGAATATCATTCTAGCCGTTGAGAAAATGCCCCGCTGGGAACCGGGCGAAGTTGACGGCAAGCGCGTTCCGGTATTTTACACGATGCCGATTGAGGTGAACATGCAGTAGAAGTTAGTAAGCGGCTTCGCCCAAGTCGGTAAGTTGGTAAGTGGCTGACGCGAAAATAAAACTCGCGCGTCAGCCACTTACCAACTTGGGCGAAGCCGCTTACTGACTATTTTACACATTCATCAACGACTCCCGACGGCGCATTTTGCCGGCCGGAATACCGAACATCATTTTGAAACGACGGCAGAAGTACGCCGTGTCTTTATAACCTACTTCGGCCCCAATGGCCCGGATGCTCTTTTTGCTCGTGCGCAGCAAGCCAACAGCGGCTTCCATGCGCTGGTATTCGATGTAATCCTGTGGGTTAATACCCGTCAGCATTTTAAAATACTGCCCCACATAGTCTTCCGATACGTTCGCAACGTTCGCCAGTACCTTGTTCGACAGGTCGCCACCGAGATTCTCTTTGATATAGGCGAAAATATCGATCAGACGAGGGTCTTTAAAGTAGGTGCTGTTGGTAACGAGTTGCTCAACGAACAGGTGGTTTTTCAGAATATACCGAACAACCTCAATAACGATCTCTTCAGTTTTAATCTTGATGATTCGTCCTTTGCCTGCCAGGTCGGTCATTTCTTCGGCCAGAATCTGGTCGATCGTCGTCGCCAGGTGCTCTTCCCGTTTGATAATGAACGGAGGCACATCGAGCGAGTTGAAGAAGTTGACCGAGTCAAAAACTTTGGCCTCGAACGACACGTACCCAAAGGAGTTAGGCAGATGACCAATTAATTTAGGGTCGTGGTTGCCTTCCCAGTACGATTCCCGGTGCGTCATGAACTCTTCGTTCGAGACAATTTTCGGGTTTGTAGGGTCGCCATAGGTCACCGTGACGTGTTTGCCACCCGGAATGAACAGCATATCCCCCACGTCTACTTTAATCTTTTCGTCGCCAATAGAGACTTCGCCATTGAAAAGAATCAGTAAAGTGTTTTCAACATCATAGAAATTTTTGATGGTGATGGGCTGTAATATCCGAATGTTTCGGGCCTTGATGAACTTCACGCCCAACGATTCGATAATTTTATTATAGTCTTCCATAGTCGAAAGAAGTGTTGCCTAGATTGAATTCGTGCGTAAAGTTGCACAAAACTAATAATTTGTACAAAACTAATACAAGTATAAAAGTTTCCAAATAATAAAAAAAATAGTGCGTATTCGCATCGAACACGCACTACACCTTTAGAAAAATTCTATTTTACCAAGAAATGGACTAGCGAACGAGCTCGCGGGCTATCACAAGTTTTTGTATTTCCGATGTACCCTCATAAATCTGAGTAATTTTTGCATCCCGCATAAAACGCTCTACATGAAATTCTTTTACATAGCCATAGCCCCCGTGAATCTGAACGGCTTCGGTAGTAGCCCACATCGCAACATCCGACGCAAATAATTTGGCCATGGCCGCTGCCTGCACATAATCTTTGTGTTCATCTTTCAGCCGGGCGGCTTTGTAGACCAGCAAGCGGGCCGCTTCGATCTTTGTCGCCATCTCGGCCAGCTTAAACTGAATGGCCTGATGATCAAATATTTGTTTACCAAACGCTTTGCGTTCCTGGCTGTATTTTAACGATAACTCATACGCACCGGCGGCAATACCCAGAGCCTGCGCGGCAATGCCTATTCGTCCGCCGTTTAGGGTCGACATGGCAAATTTAAACCCGAAACCATCTTCGCCAATACGGTTTTCCTTAGGAACCTGCACATCCGTAAACAGCAAAGAATGCGTGTCGGAGGCCCGAATACCCATTTTATCTTCCTTTTTGCCAACAACAAAGCCGGGCATTCCCTTCTCAACGATCAAACAGTTGATGCCCCGGTGTTTTTTCTCCCGGTCTGTCTGTGCAATCACCAGGCAAACGCCTGACGATCCACCATTTGTTATCCAGTTCTTTGTCCCGTTCACTAGATAATAATCGCCTTTATCTTCAGCTGTAGTGGCTTGTGAGGTTGCATCTGACCCCGCTTCCGGCTCCGATAGGCAAAAAGCGCCCAGCGTTTCACCGGAGGCCAGACGGGTTAGGTATTTTTGCTTCTGTTCTTCAGTTCCGAAGGCTTCCAGACCATAGCAAACAAGCGAATTATTGACCGACATGATCACCGAAGCCGACGCGTCGACCTTGGAGATTTCTTCCATGGCCAGCACATACGCTACCGTGTCCATACCTCCACCGCCATAATCGGGTGATACCATCATGCCCAGGAAGCCTAATTCGCCCATTCGCTTTACCTGCTCGGCCGGAAAGCGGGCTTCGTTGTCTCGCTCAACAATACCGGGCAATAACTCGGTTTGCGCAAAATCGCGGGCGGCTTCCTGAACGGCCAGGTGTTCTTCCGATAAATTAAAATTCAATCCCTGTAACTCCAGCGTTGCCGATGCCATCTGAATTGCGTTGTTTAGTTCTGTTGATAATTGAAGCAGTGTAAATATACGTAAAAAATAGTAAAATAGTATGCATGCATACTATTTTACTAGTCGAATAGCAAGACGACCAACTCAGCAATACAGGCGGGTTTAGGCGTTTGTTCCAGTTCAAATGTACATTCGATTACCGCCTTTACGCCGTTAGCCTGTGGTTCAACCTGCAGTAAGCGAGCTTTCATTCGTAACTGGCTGTTCACCGGTACGGCATTGGTAAAACGGATTTTATTAGCTCCGTAGTTAATACCCATTTTCACAGATTCGACCCGGTAGAGTTGAGCCATGAGTTTTGGCGCGAGTGAAAGCGTCAAAAAACCATGAGCAACAGGCCCTTTGAATGGAGATTCCCGAGCAGCCCGTTCTGGGTCCGTATGGATCCACTGGTAATCGCCGGTAGCCTCCGCAAAACGATTGACCATATCCTGAGTTATAACAATATAGTCCGTCTCGCCAAGCGATTGCCCGGTATGAGCAGCAAATTGGGCCAGATTCGTGAATGTGTACATCATAATGGCGGGTATGCTAACTACGAACTGACGGGTACGATTGTTTATTAAACGTCGTCTGTAATTTTGCCTGTATGTCTAAAACCACAGACGCTTTTGAATTAAGGACCAGCGATAGCCGGATGACGTACCAGAAATTTGGTAGTGGTCCGGCCATTCTAATTGCCTTTCACGGTTTTGGACAAAGTAAACAAGTATTTCAGCCGCTGGACAAATTACTGGGCCGGAAATTTACTATTTATGCCATTGATCTCTTCTTTCATGGCAACAGTCACTACCTGGGCGATCAACTATTAACAAAGTCGATCTGGCGCAAATTAGTCGAGCAGTTTCTGGAGGTCCATGCCATCGAGCGGTTTTCGCTGATGGGTTTCAGCCTCGGCGGCCGATTTGCGTTAGTCACAGCGGAGCTTTTCGCCAGCCGCCTTGACCAGCTTATCCTGATCGCTCCCGATGGAATCACGCTCAATGGCTGGTATCGGGTAGCCACCCGCTCGCGTTTTGGACGAAGTATGTTTCGCTATGTGTTACGCCATCTATCCATGCTCACAACGTTTGGACATGGGCTAACACGTCTGGGTTTGTTAAATAGAACAGCCATGCGTTTTGCCGAAATTTCGCTGGGTACACCGGCACAACGGGCATTGGTATACCGGAGCTGGACGCAATTTCGCTTCATTAAGCCTGACCTGCCTGTTTTGGCCGGTACACTGAACGAACAGACGGTAAGCGTCCACTTTTTTATGGGTGCGTTTGACCGCATTATACCCGGCACGTACATATTACCCCTGACGAAACGTCTCCGGCATTTCGAGATAACGACCTTAAGAACGGGGCACAACCGATTGATTGAGATGGCGGGGGAGAAATTGGCGCGAGTTTAACCACCCCCAACCCCCTCCTTGAAAAAAGGAGGGGGCTAGAACAAGGGTGCCCCGTTACATAGCCCCCTCCTTTTTTCAAGGAGGGGGTTGGGGGTGGTCACTCCAGTTAGGTGTGTTTAAGCTCGTCATTACTTAAGCGACCGTTGGATAACTTGCCACAGCCCCGCAATGGAAACAAGAATCAGAACAACAACAACGATCTGGGTCCAGGAGCTTTGATTGGGATTTTCCAGCAACGCCTTTATTTCACGGGCTTCGTGGCCCGACCAGATGGCGATTAGTGTTCGGGGGGTCATTCCCAGAAAACCACCCAGCAAAATATTCCTCAGCTTCGCACCCGACAGGGCGAACATCAGGTTCGTCAGGCCAAAGGGAAGGATGGGCGACAATTTGGCGAAGAAAATAACTTCCAGCTCATTGTTCAGAATGCGATCCAGCACTGACTGTGCTTTCGGATTACGCTTCAGAAACGCCATGAACCGATCATGGTCGAGCCATTTGACCAATAGATTGATGATGAGTATCCCGCCGAAGTTGATAATAAAAATAGGCAATACGGCTTGCCAGCCCAGAAAATAGCCGAAGATAAGCGCCAGCATGGTCGGTGGCGTCAACCCGGCAGATGTAATGGAACAGACGATTGTAATCAGCGCCCACTGCCAGGCCGAAAAACCCGCAATGGTGGCTTCGTGAACTACGGCAAAGTAGGTCAGCAGGGACGTAAAGACGATGGGGGTCACCGACAACAGTACCCCTAAAAGGGCCGGTCCGGTAACGGATTTAGGAATAGCTAATTTCACACTTTAACAAACGGGGAAAGGGCGGTTCTGGTTTTAGTTGTCAGGCGACGTGCCGCTCAACGTTACAATCTTCGTTACATTTGACTATGAAATTCGGAACCAAAGCCATCCATGCCGGTATTGAGCCGGACCCCACAACGGGCGCGATTATGACGCCCATCTATCAAACATCGACCTACGTTCAGGAGTCGCCGGGTAAGCACAAAGGCTACGAATACGCCCGCACGCAGAACCCTACCCGGACAGTTCTGCAAAATAACCTCGCGGCCCTCGAAAACGGCAAACATGGTATTTGTTACTCCTCAGGTTTAGGCGCAACAGACGCGATTTTGAAACTGTTCAAACCCGGCGATGAAATCATTGCCAGCAATGACCTCTACGGCGGCACCTACCGCATTATGGTGCGGGTGTATCAGGAATTTGGCCTGAAGTTCCACTTTGTCGATTTATCCGACGCAACGAAGCTGGAAGCCGCCATTACCCCCGCCACCAAGATGGTCTGGATTGAAACGCCCACCAACCCACTGCTTCGTCTGGTCGATATTTCGGTTATAGCAGCCATTACCAAACAACGTGGTATTCAATTGGTGGTCGATAATACGTTTGCCTCGCCCTATCTGCAAAATCCGCTCGATTTAGGGGCCGATATTGTCATGCACTCGGTCACGAAATACCTTGGTGGTCACTCCGACACGGTCATGGGTGCCATCATCCTGAACGACGACGAAACGGCTCAGCGGCTGGCATTCATTCAAAATGCCTGTGGTGCCGTGCCGGGTCCACAGGATTGTTTTCTGGTACTGCGCGGCATCAAAACGCTGCATGTCCGGATGCAGCGCCATTGTGAGAATGCCCAGAAAGTAGCGGAGTATTTGCAGCAACACCCGAAAGTGAGTCAGGTTTACTACCCCGGTCTGCCCTCGCACCTCGGCCATGAGCTGGCGAAGAAGCAGATGCGTGGCTTTGGCGGTATGCTGTCGTTCGAGCTGAAAGGCGATTCGATGCCCGAAGCGGTTCGGGTTATGGAGAGTTTCGAGGTGTTTTCCTTAGGCGAATCACTGGGGGGTGTAGAGTCGCTGTGTACGCATCCTGCCAGCATGACCCACGCCAGCATTCCGAAAGAAGAACGAATCAAAAATGGCCTTAAAGACACCCTCATCCGGCTCAGCGTGGGCATTGAGGATGTAGAGGATCTGATTCAGGATCTGGAACGGGCCATTGGTTAGAACCGCAAGGGCGACCCCGCAGGATTTATATGATTTTTTTGACTGACTATGATTTTTCAAGCTTTCGCAGAAACGGTGGATTTGAATCATAGTCAGTCAAAAAAATCACATAAATCCTGGTTTAGAAACGCACCCGAACCCCCGCCAGGAAATTCCTCCCCGCTTGTGGATAATACCCATTATCGGCTGTTACTTTCCCTTCCGAGATATACGCGTAGGTGTAGCCATTCGACTCATACAGTTCGTTGAGCACGTTGTTGAACAGCAGTGTGAACGCGATTTCCTGCGCGAATTTGGGCTTGATTGAGTATATCACCCGAATGTCGTTCGTGAAGTAGGGGTTCAGTTTACGACTTTCGTTCGAGGTGTTGTCCATGTACTGCTTACCCACGTATTTCGAGAGTAAGCCCAGTTCCAGGCCTTTAGCGGGCGTGAACAATAACTGCGAACCGGCAATGACGTTGGGCGAAAACGAAATATCCGTCTGGCTATACTGACGGCTTTCCTGCTGGCCGTTATCGAAGTTATCCAGATACTCCGTGAAGTTCTTCACCTTGTTCTGACTGAAGGTCGCGTTGACATTCCAGCGCAGTTGTTTGGCTAGTTTTGCCCCCGCTTCCAGCTCGATACCGGCCCGGTAACTGCTCGGAATATTTACCCGGTTATACGCCCCTACGTCGTTCAACTGACCCGATAAAACCAGTTGATTTTTATAGTTCATAAAATAGGCGTTGGCCGTAAATGCCAGATTCTCGTTCTGCACTTTATAGCCCGCTTCGTAGTCGATCAACTTCTCCGCTTTCGGGCGACTTTCGGGCGTCGATTGGGTGTAATCGTTCCGGTTTGGTTCCCGCTGCCCCACGCCTACCGACGCATATACTGTGCTGCGGTCGTTAATGGTGTAAGTTAAACCCGCCTTTGGGTTGAAGAAAGTGAGCGTTGCATCCTGCTGAACGTTCTGCAGTTGGCTGTTGAAGCCTAGAAATGAATAGTTAATCGTCCGAATCTGCGCGTCAGCAAAACCATTCAGCTTAGGCGTAAACTGATAAAACGCTTTAGCAAACAGATTGAAATCACGTTTGGTCGCATCGTCCTGATAATAGCGATCGCGGATATTACTGCTCCCGGCCACCCTCGACCAGATAATTTCGCCGTAGTGAATGCCTTTGTATTGATTCCAGCCCCCACCAATATTGGCTGTCAACTTCCCGAAGCTGTTATAATCGAACGAAAAGACGGTGCCATAGAAATCGTTGTCGAGCCACAGCCGCCGAATCAGATCCGTGCGCTGGATGGTCGAATCACCAATCACGACATTCGGCAGACCGTACTTGCTGAAGGCATCATCCGTTTTATATTCTTCATAATACCCTTTTCCTTTTGTGTAGAAGAACGACAGGTTAGCCCGCCAGTTTTTAGTCAGCTCGTGCGAGGTGATCAACTGGTAATTATCCTGCTGATAGTTGTCGGTCTGGTTGTCGTACGTGAAAGAGTTGTAGGTCCGGTTCGTTTTCAGGAATTGTTCCGGCACGCCGTTCCAAGCCTGGTACGTTTTCTCCTGGCCTGAAAACACATTGAGCCGAAAGAAACTCTTTTTGGTATAATAGCCGCCCGAGAGATAAAACGACTTCAGATCAGACGAAGCACGGTCGATATAGCCATCTGAATAAATCTTCGACAGGCGGGCATCCAACACAAAGTGGTTATTTAAAAGGCCCGTTCCAGCCAGTACGTTCACTTTTCGCGTCCCAAACGAGCCACCCGACAGGTTCACTTCGGCATAGGGCTTCTCTTCCAGCTTATTCGTCTGAATATTGACCGACGCCCCAAAAGCCCCGGCACCATTGGTCGAGGTACCTACCCCGCGCTGAATCTGAACCGTACTCACCGACGACGCAAAGTCCGGCATATTCACAAAAAACGTCCCCTGCGACTCGGCATCGTTATACGGAATACCGTTCAGCGTTACGTTTACCCGTGTGGCATCGGACCCGCGAATGCGAATACCGGTATAGCCCACACCCGCCCCGGCATCGGAGGTCGTGACGATGGAAGGCGTGAAATTGAGCAGTTGCGGAATATCCTGCCCCAGGTTCAATTTGTTGAGGTCCCGGCGCGTAACATCGGTATAGGCAATGGCCGATTTCTGATTGGCGCGGGTGGCACTCACTACGACTTCATCGACCGCAACGGCGGTTTTCAATAATTTTATCGATAGTGAAGCGTTTTGATTTGGATCAACCGTCTGTGTTTTAGTTTCATAACCCAACATAGATACCTGTAGTACAACAGGGGCCGCTTTGAGGTTGGTCAGTCGAAACGTACCAGACGCATCCGTATAGGTACCTTTATACGTACCTGTCAGTACAACAGATGCACCGGGCAGCAGACCACCGTCGGCATCGCTGACAACCCCAGAAATGGTGAGTTGCGCCCAGGCGGGACGAATGGATAGCCACAAAAGGGCTATAAATAGAAAAAAGTAAGTCGTCGGTTTTTTCATGACGAAAAAGCTTGACGATAGGCAAGGGGCCTGTCCTACCTTTTATTAGGTATGATGGTTGTAAACACCCACAGACACAATCTGTGAATTCATTTCCCTTCGCGGCATTACCCGCGCAGGTTCAATGGGTATAATCTCAGCCCGTTAGGTTAGGGCACCCCTTAGAAGATTAGCGAGGCAAAGTTAACTCAATTTTAACAAAACAAGATTTCGCCATCCATCGTTTTTTGTTTTGAACTAGTATATTGACGTATGAGCGAGTTTGATTTAGTTGTACTTCAGGAAGATTTAGCAGGCGGACGCCTGAAAATTGGTGATGTTGGCACGATTTTGACTGTTTATAACGAAGGCAAAGGATTCGAAGTTGAATTTGTGACACTTACGGGTGAAGCAGTTGCGATTGAGACGCTTCTGGCGCATCAAATCAGACCTGTACGTTCTTCGGAAGTACTGGCTGTACGCGATATGACGCTACAGGAATAAAATGAATCGTAAACTTTTGAGGCATACCCTTTTCCATGATTGTAAATATTCCTAATTTTGCACTCCAAATTGCAAAAGCATGAGCAAGAAGAATCCAGGCCTGGACTTTTTAGAAGACCCGGACGCCTTAGAAGGAAAATTAGAAGATGTTGGTGATTATTTCCAACAGAACAAAAATATTGTGCTGGGTATCCTGGGCGGTATTGTACTGCTGGTGGCTGGTTTTGTGGGCTATCGGTTCTATACAAGCTCTCAGGACGAAACAGCTCAGGTTGAAATGTTCCCGTCGGTCTACCAACTCGAAGCCGATTCGCTGAAGAAAGCCCTCAATGGCGATGGCAGAAACCCTGGTTTACTGGCCGTTGCTGATAATTACGGCTCGACCGCCAGCGGTAATCTGGCCGAATTTTATGCCGGTATTGGTTTACTGAAAGAAGCTAAATACGATGAGGCTATCGACCATCTGAAAAGCTTCAGTTCGTCGGATCTGCTGGTGCAGGCTCGTGCCTACGCGCTCATCGGTGATGCCTACATGGAAAAGAAAAGCTTCGACGAAGCGGCCGATTACTACCGCAAAGCAGCTGACTACAAATCGAACAAGTTCTTCACGCCCGGCTACCTCATGAAGCTGGCCCTTGCTTATGAGCAAGCCAAACAGAACGATAAAGCGATCGAGACCTACAACGAAATTATCGAAAAGTACGGCCAGTCGGCCGAAGCGCCCAATGCGAAAAAGTATAAATCCGTGCTGGATGCAGCGGTTGGCGAGTCGTAAGCGTACTTGAATAGATCAATACAGCAAAGGACAAAGCCAACCCGGTTTTGTCCTTTTTTATTGTCTTAACCGGGATTTATTTGATTTAATTGACTGACTATGATTAGTGATATTGGCCTTCAAAGAAGACCTGAATAGTAGGACTAGTAAAATCAAAAAAATCCGCAAGGCAGTATAATCAAGGCAATCATTAAAATCAAAAAAATCCCGGTTTAGATGGCATCAGACTTAAAAAACCTCAGCGTCTTTTCAACAGACGAACTCCCCGATATAAGCCACCGAAAATTTGGCATTCTGGTTTCTGAATGGAACACCGAAGTGACCGAAGCCTTATTTGAAGGAGCGTATCAAACGCTGCTTGCTCACGGAGCCAGGGCCGAACACATCATTCGGGGCAACGTGCCGGGTAGCTACGAGTTGAGTTTAGCGTCGCTCTGGTTCGCGCAGCGCGACGATATCGACGCCGTTATTGCCCTCGGCTGTGTCATTCAGGGCGAAACCAAGCACAACGATTACATTAACCACGCCGTGGCGCAGGGGCTCACCAACGTTAGCCTCAAAACCGGCAAGCCCGTTATCTTCGGCGTCCTGACGCCTAACGACCAGCAGCAGGCCATCGACCGGGCGGGTGGCAAACACGGCAACAAAGGCGACGAAGCGGCCATCACCGCTATCAAAATGTTAGGCTTACAACAACAGGTTTATAGTAAATTTTAAAGAGCGAAAGAGCGAAAGAGCGAATGGTGAAAGGATTGCATATCCACTCAACTCACCTGATATTCAATCTTTCGCTCTTTCACTCATTCACTCTTTCACTATTATGCACGTCTGGAAATTTGGCGGCACATCGGTCGGGAAGCCCGAGCGTATGCACTCCATCCGTACTCTGATTACCAGCGACGATACCCGTAAAATCGTCGTTCTGTCGGCTTTGTCCGGCACCACCAACGCCCTGCTGGCCATCGGCGAGTCGCTGAAAGCGAATAACGATGCCGATGCACATGCCAAAATCGACGCACTGAAAGCGCATTACGATGCCTTTCTGAGCGAGTTGTACAAAACCGCCGATGGGAAAGCGGCCGGTCAGAAGATTGTGGATAGCGAATTCTCGTTCATCCGCTCGCTGACGGGTATCAAGCCGTTTACGTTGAAGCAGGAGAAAGAACTGGTGGCCGAAGGTGAGTTGCTGAGTACGCAGATTTTCCAGGCGTATCTGGTTGAGGAAGGGGTTCCGTCTACGTTGTTGCCCGCGCTGGAGTTCATGCGTATCGACGCCGACAACGAGCCTGAGATTCAGTATACCGAGCAAAAACTGGCCGAACTGCTGCCCGCTCACACCGATAAGCAGATCATTGTTACGCAGGGCTTTATTTGCCGGAACCCACGGGGCGAAGTCGACAACCTCAAGCGGGGTGGTTCGGATTACACGGCTTCGCTGATTGGCGGTGCCATCCGGGCGGAAGAAATCCAGATCTGGACCGACATCGACGGGATGCACAACAACGACCCGCGTATCGTTAAAAACACCTTCCCCGTTCGCGAACTGACCTTCGACGAAGCCGCTGAGCTGGCGTATTTCGGTGCGAAGATTCTGCATCCGTCCACGATTACGCCTGCCCGGATGTTCGGTGTTCCCGTTCGGTTGAAAAACACCATGGACCCGGCCGCTCCCGGCACGCTCATCGCCGACCGTACCTCCAGCGAAGTCTTCAAAGCGATTGCGGCCAAAGACGGCATCACGGCCCTGTACATTCACTCGACCCGTATGCTGAACGCGTATGGGTTCCTGCGCCGGATCTTCGAAATTTTCGAGAAGTACAAAACGCCGGTCGATATGATAACGACCTCCGAAGTATCGGTTTCCGTAACGATTGACAATACTGAGCGTCTGCAGGAAATTACGGACGAACTGAACACGTTCTGTACGCTCGAAGAGCCCGATCACGACCAGACCATCATTTGTATTGTAGGTAACTTCAGCGCCGATAACGAAGGGGTAGCGGTGCGGGTGTTCAACGCCATGAAAAACATCCCGATCCGGATGGTCTCCTATGGCGGTACCGAGAGCAACCTGTCGCTGCTCGTTCATGGCCGTTACAAGGCCGACGCGCTGAACGCCTTGAACGACGGATTGTTTTCGGTGTAACTTTGCGCTTCAGACCTATAAGGTTTCAAAAACCTTATAGGTCTACTACTTCCCAACTCACTATGACTGACGAGCAATTTTTACAGGTAGTAAAGAAGCAAGTCTGCGGAATTGACCCCCAGGCCGAAGTTTGGCTGTTCGGGTCAAGAGCGCGGGGCGATGCTCGTGCGGATTCGGACTGGGATTTTTTAGTATTTACGAACAACGACCTGTCCAGGGGGAGGAGGTGGCAGTTTTCAGATAAATTATACGACATTCAATTAGAGACCGGTCGAATGATCAGCACCGTTGTTTGGCCCCAGCGGGAAAGACGTCGTTATGAAGTTACGGACTTGTATCAGAATGTAATGGACGAGGGCATCAGACTATGAGCGGTACTAAAGTTGATTTGGTCAAGTATCGTCTTGAGCGTGCCGATATGACTCTTGCAACGGCTCGGTTACTAATAGATGGCGTTAATGACTCAGGAAGACATTCGAATCAAATCACATTCAGGTGCCAAAGCAATGTTTGAGTTGCATTTCATAAAAACCGGTAAGGTAGAGTCAAGATGGGGAAAGTTATATGTACGCCTATCAGACGCACGACACGAGAGTGATTATGCGGCCTTTTCTACATTCGATGAGAATGATATTGTTCCCCTACTCCCACAAACTCAGGAATTTATTGACGTTATCAAACGTCTGATTAACCAATAATATGCTGCAACTCAATTTTATCCGCGAGAATAAAGACACCGTGTTGGCGGGCCTTGGCAAACGATATTTCGCCAATGCCGAAACGGTCGTCGACGATGTGCTGACGCTTGACCAGAAACGGCGCGATACCCAAAAGGAGCTTGACGATGTATTAGCGCAATCCAACGCCAAAGCCAGTCAGATTGGGGCGTTAATGAAGGCGGGGGACAAGACCGCTGCCGAAGCCGCCAAAGCTGAAACCGCCGAGTTGAAAGTTCGCTCAAAAGACCTCGCCGAAGCCCTGCGCCAGGTAGAAGTTGAGTTGCAGGCGGTGCTCGTCACTATTCCGAACATTCCGCATAGCAGCGTTCCTGCCGGTCGCAGTGCTGACGATAACGAAACTATTCTGGAACATGGCGACAAGCCCACGCTTCACGAAGCCGCACAACCACACTGGGAGCTGATCAAAAAGTACGACATCATCGACTTCGAACTGGGTGTCAAAATCACCGGAGCGGGTTTTCCAGTCTACAAAGGCAAAGGAGCGCGGATTCAGCGGGCGATGATCAACTTCTTCCTCGACGAAGCGCTGAAAGCCGGGTACGTAGAAGTTCAGCCACCGATTCTGGTCAATGAAGATTCGGGATTCGGCACCGGGCAACTGCCCGATAAAGAAGGGCAGATGTATTTCGCCACCGACGATAAACTTTACCTGATTCCAACCGCCGAAGTACCCATTACAAATATTTACCGGGATGTCATTCTGAACGAAAATCAGTTGCCGGTGAAAAATGTGGGGTACACACCCTGTTTCCGACGGGAAGCGGGTTCGTGGGGTGCTCACGTTCGCGGGTTGAACCGGCTACACCAGTTCGACAAAGTGGAAATCGTGCGCATCGAACGGCCCGAAAACTCGTACGCGGCACTGGAAGAAATGAGCCTGCACGTGCAGGGCCTGCTACAAAAACTGGAACTCCCTTACCGCGTTCTGCGCCTGTGTGGGGGCGATATGGGCTTTACTTCGGCTCTTACTTACGACATGGAAGTGTGGTCGGCGGCACAGCAACGCTGGCTTGAAGTAAGCTCCGTCTCGAACTTCGAAACCTATCAGGCCAACCGGCTCAAATTACGGAGCAAGCTAGAGGGAAAAATGCAGCTCATGCACACCCTAAACGGCTCGGCACTGGCGCTGCCCCGCATTCTGGCTTCTATTCTGGAAAACAACCAAACGCCGGAAGGTATCCGGATTCCGAAAGTGCTGGTACCGTATTGCGGATTTGAGGTGATCGACTGATGTAATACCGAGCGGGCCGACGCTCGGTACCACATTTTGGTAAAAAAAGGAAGGCGTGCCACGGTTCGAACCATGGCACGCCTTCCTTTTTTACCTGAACACTAATTAAGTGAATAATGGCTAAATGCAGGTTAGCATTCGTTTAACTGAAGATCAGAATCCAGGCTAGA
>NZ_BAAGSJ010000005.1:0-290131 GCF_054782495.1 Spirosoma aerophilum
TGCCTATTCTGTACGAACCGGTGGCCGGAACAGAAAAGTCAGTACTGTAGGTTGTCATGGTTTCTGTTACAATGAAGTTAGCAGACCCACTCGTCCTGGTCTTATAGGTTTCTATAGTTTTGACAATGTTGCCTCCCGCGTCAAGCAGCACAAAGGCAAAACTTGAGTTTTTGATCACCAGGGAAACCTTACTGTCGACCTTGAAGGTGTACTGACGCCCTGCCGTATAGGTCAGGAAGCTGCTGTTGGCCAGCAGAACATTGTTGGGAAACAGGTTACCGTTGTTGTCAACATTCACCACCAGCTGCCCGCCTGTGTAGGTGATTCCTCCCGAGAAGGGCGACGTACCATAACTTTGGCTCCAACCCGTAGAACCATTGGTGAAATCAAGATTTACCAGTAAACTACACGTATTTTCAGCTGTATCTGGAATGCCGTCGTTGTCATCGTCGAGGTCATCCGGATTACCAATGCCATCATTGTCGGTATCTAAACAGGCATTGGTATTACTATTTTGGCTGTACCCAATGGTCTGTCCCGCGCCCGCAATGGTGGGTATGCCATAAGTTGCTACAGCCGAGGAGACCGTACCCGTCAAGGCACCGGCGGGGGTAATATTCGCCGTGGTAAAGGTGCCCCCCCCTTCTATGGCATCCGGACAACCGTCGCCATCTGAATCCAGGTCGAGGCTATCGGGAATACCATCGTTATCCGTATCGCAGAAGGCTACTGTGATGTTGTCGAATGTGACATCGTCGTTATCGCTTGCGCCACTGCCCACCCAGGTCATGCCTATTCTGTACGAACCGGTGGCCGGAACAGAAAAGTCAGTACTGTAGGTTGTCATGGTCTCCGTTACAATGAAGTTAGCAGACCCACTCGTCCTGGTCTTATAGGTTTCTATAGTTTTGACAATGTTGCCCCCCGCATCAAGCAGCACAAAGGCAAAACTTGAGTTATTAATTACCAGGGAAACCTTACTGTCGACCTTGAAGGTGTACTGACGCCCTGCCGTATAGGTCAGGAAGCTGCTGTTGGCCAGCAGAACATTGTTGGGAAACAGGTTACCGTTGTTGTCAACATTCACCACCAGCTGCCCGCCTGTGTAGGTGATTCCTCCCGAGAAAGGCGACGTACCATAACTTTGGCTCCAACCCGTAGAACCATTGGTGAAATCAAGATTTACCAGTTGATTACAAGAGTTCTCGGCTGAGTCCGGAATGCCGTCGTTGTCATCGTCGAGGTCGATGCTATTATCAATACCATCGCCATCCGTATCCAAAGCCAGCGCATTGGCATTCAACGCGTTGGGTGCCGATGCCATTGAAGAGGCCAAGCGGGTTTGTTTGTCCTTACCGGGGCCTGCCACTTCCGTATAGCTTCGTACGGGAGCCAACGTACCTCTTTTTGGTCGGGCCATCGCAGGCAAGAGCATTCCCGACAGCAGGAACATGAACAGGAGTAGACGAACAGAAACAGGCTTTATCATGAGCCCGACTGACGCACTCAACAACGCAGAAAGGGTACGGAAAACGGACCGTACCTGTAGCTTGCTGTATGTAATGAAAGTAAAATGATCCATTCCTGTTACGATCTAAATGTATTCGGTAGGTGGTTGCCCGGCCAAGGGCTATTTGCCTGAAATGGCGTTATGGAGTCGAGCGTAATTAACGTACCTTTTCTTACCCGCGCAGAAACACGGGCAGCCAGACAGATGGCTATCGCTGGCAACAGAAAGACGACGATTAAACCAAGCCAGACAATGACCTGGCTTAGGGTTGTCAGTAGACTAGCATATGAACTGAACGTAGAGATTTTCATTCATACAGGTTGGTTAAGTTGGTGTGATACAGCAAAACCCAATCAGCCTTCAGGGCGCAATGGGTACGTACAGGTCTATTAAAAATGAATGCGTTACGGCAGGCTATTATATCGTCCGATATTTCTCTTCAGCCAGCCTGACATTTCCTAACGCACAGGCATATACGCAAATCGTCATCACCCGAAAACGATTGTCTTTGAGTAGTGATTACTTGGCCAATTGCCCAGAACACGCACTATTGGTTTTGCCAGTCGTTGTCAGGTAAGCGCACGCGCCATTATGTCTCCGGCTGGCAGTAAAGTCCTTCCAGGATTCTGCTGATGATTGTGGTTTTACGTATTTACCTGAGCTGATCTGCTTTTCAGTATTTCAGTTAACTCTCCATGTCTATAGCGATTCGTTTGCCAAATTGGCCCTGTAGATTTATTTAAATCATTTATAGCATATGCTCAACCTAAATTCAGCCTTATGATGCTCGTATGAACTGTATATATACTCGAATGAAATAATTGATCTGCCTAGCAAGCGAATTGTACAGTTAATTGACCTGTATGAAGCCTTTTATAACATTAATACTATATATTTTTTATATTAATATATACTTATCATAAGCTTATTGAAGTAATTTCCCAATTATTTATTATTAAATTGACATGATTATTGTAACTCCCTGAATACCTACCGGAACTAACTTGTATGAGTACTGTGAATAACCATAAACATATCTATAACACGCTGATTGTTGAAGATGAGCCCATTTTCGTCGAACAGTTAAGTCAATACATTGCCCAGGTGAACTTTCTGGCCCCTCCGATGGTCTGCACCTTTGGCGTCGATGCCCTTCATATTTTAGGGACTAAACCTGTTGATGTTCTATTTCTGGATCTGTCGCTGCCCGATATGACGGGACTGGATTTACTACGGGCTATACAGAACCCGCCGGCCATTCTGGTCACGTCTACCTACAGCGAACGGGCTATCGACTGCTTTGATCTGGATATTATTGACTTTTTACCCAAACCTTACGACTTCAACCGATTTTTACGCGGACTGACCCGTGTGTTGAAGCGCACTCAGTCGGCGCCGGTTGTTGACATCATCCCAACGGCGAATCTGGAGAAAGACGAGATTTATTTCAAATCGGGCCGGCGTCTGGAGCGGTTTGCCTTTAACGACATTTTGCATATTGAAGCGTATGGTATCTACTCGAAATTACATACGTTCGATGGCACCTTTGCCGTAAACAAGCGTATTTCTGTGCTGGCTCAGGAACTGCCGCCCAACCGATTCCTGCGCATCCACAAATCATACATCGTCAATGTGGCTCACCTTAAGCGACTGGAAGCCAAACAACTCTGGATAAAAACGACCAAACTTCCTATTGGCGTTACCTATCAGCCTGTCGTTCATGACTTTATGAAAGCTCTGGGTATTAGTGAAAAATAATCCGCAGCCCTTTTTATTGTGTTTTCCAGATGAAACAGGTCCTTGCGCTTTTCCTGATCCTGCTGTTCCAGTACACCTATGGCCAGAACGCCATTATTCCGGAACTTCGCCATCAACTGGCGCAGGCAAGGCATGACACTGTCCGAATACGACTGTATATTCAACTGTCCAGTCTCTATAGCCGGCTCGAAACTCCATTGGATAGTGCCTATAAGATGGCCTGGCAGGGACTTTCTTTAGCCAGACGGTACCGGCTACCAATTGCTGAAAGTGAGCTGCATAAGAATCTAGGGTATTATTACAAGCGAAAATCCCAATACGCCAAAGCCCAGGCATCCTATCTGACGGGCTTACAGCTCATCTCGAAAAACAAAGCCACCCCGCTCCGGTGGAAATTATTAAACCACCTGGCCAGCGTTTATGGCGACCAGGGAATGTATCAAAAGGTCATTCAAACTTCTATAGCCTCTCTTAACGTAGCTGAAGAACTCCGGGATAGCATTTTCACGTGTTATTCATTACAGCTATTAACGCTTGCCAGCATAGACCTAAACGAACTCCCAAAAGCGCTGGCCTATGCCCGAAGGCTGGATCAATTGAGCAAACAGGTAGTCGCCAGACACCCGCAAAATCAAGCGTTAAATACTACAGGCGACGACGTGCTGGCCATCATTTATGATAAAACTGGACAATACGCCCTGGCACAAAAATGCCTAACCCGATCACTTGCCTACTTCATTGCCCAACACGACGAGCTACAAATAAATGAAGCAGTTATACGACTGGGCAATAATCTGATAAAACAGAAGCGATCCGTAGAGACCATTCGGTATTTGAATGAGTCGTTTCGCAAAAAGCTTATTCCCTATCCGGTTTCAGATACCTACGAGATTTATGCGTTAGCTTATCAGCAACTGGGAAAATCGGATACGGCATTGGTTTACGGCCAAAAGGCTTATCAACTGGCCCTCGGCAAAGGATATCTTAAACAGATCCAATCGACTCTGAGTACGCTCATTAGGCTAGAAGAAAGCCAGAAACGATACCCGGCCGCCCTGGCTCATTTACGGCAGTTAAACGCCATTAACGATAGTCTGTTTACGGCGGAGAAAGCCAAAGCCGTGGCCCAGGTTGAGGCACAGTATCAGGTCACCCAAAAACAGCAAACCATTGAGCTTCTTCAGAAAGATGCCGCGCTGCGCAGATTAACCCTGAAGCAAAACCAGAAAGAATTAGACGCCCAGCAACAACGACAGCTCTTCCTGACGGTTTTCGCCCTGCTGCTCATCTTGGTTGTAGTAAGCTTATATATTGTTTTCCGGCGTGAAAAACGCACGGGCCGCCTGCTGGCTGTGCAAAAAGCCGACATTGAAGAGAAAGCCAATCAGTTGCTGGAGATAAACAGATTAAAAGATAAGCTTTTCGGTGTTATTGGCCATGACCTGCGCAGCCCACTGGCTGCCCTGAAAATTCAACTCGCCAATCTGGTTCGTACCTCCCCCGCCTTAACCACCGGCAACACCCGCCTGACCAGCGTTCAACATCTGGCCGATGGTTTATATAATACAACCGACAATTTGCTGAACTGGTCTCTCCTCCAGCGGGGCGGCCTCCGGATATTGCCCACCAGTTTCCATCTGAACATTCTGGCCGAACCAGTGCTTGATCTATTCAGTAGCCAGATTCAGCAGAAGCAGCTTCAGATAACTACCCGACACGAACCCGCCCTCATTACTGCCGATGAGTATCAGCTTCAGATCGTAGTTCGCAACCTGCTTCATAACGCCATCAAGTTCACTCCGACTGGAGGTAGCATTTCTATCCAAACTGGTCAGCAGCGTGGTCGGGGCGTACTGCAGATTGTCGATTCCGGCATCGGTATGTCGGTCAACAAACTACAGCAGGTGAGAGGTTCGCTGCTGGAACAGACCACCGTCAGTGAAAACAGCTCGGGGCTTGGGCTGGAAATCTGCCGCGAATTTATACGACTCAATCAGGGCGATTTCAGTATACAGAGTGAACCCGGCCGGGGTACAACCGTCAGGATTGAGTTTAATCTGACTCTTCCGGGACAGTCTTTCCCATCACCCACCCACCTGAACTGAACACACCATGTCTGTAGTAGCTCCTATATGGGACAAATTGTTTCCGGGCGATGAGCCAAACGGGTACAGGCAGGCATGTAGCTATCCATTTTTGAAAAGATCCATGAACTGGCTAAAGCTCAGGAAAAAATTATATTATCATTATCGTCTTAATGGGTTATCGACCTTTGACCGGCTCCGGTTCGTGACCCTACTCAATACCTGCTGGTTTAGTCTCCTGGTCGTCTTGATCATAATGGCGATCAACATTCTCTCTCATAAAGGCGACCGAGTATTCGGTACATTAACGTACCTTATCTCGATAATTCCAACGCTTTGGTTTGTTTATCGGCATAAAATTCAGCTAGCCTCCTGGTATTTCGTCAGTACAGTCTATATCTTCAGCAATGTCATCTTTTATATCCGGCTAATAGCGCATGTGGATGTGCATCTGGAGCTTAATTATATAATGATAGGCATTTTCTGTATTGTTTTGATAGAAAGCAAAGCGGCCCTTATAGCTGTCATTTTTTTAGCCATTAATTATCTGGCAGCCAGACTGCTGGTCTTTCACTATCTGCAACTCCTGTTAGAGATAGGACAGCTGGTTTCTGGCGGTAGTATATTTGGCGTAGTGTTCTATTTCGGTTATGTTTTCAGAGAATCGGCGGTCACTATTCATAACATTATACAACATCAAAACAGCGAGTTACAACAGGCCAATCAGAAGTTGCATGAACTGAACTTGGTAAAAGACAAGCTTTTTGGTGTTATCGGTCACGACCTGCGCAGCCCCATTGCCGGTTTAAAATCCCAGCTTATGGGCGTTCAGGATGGTTACATCTCCTCTGCCGATTTCATCCAACGCACGAACCAGTTGGGGCAGTTGGTAGACAGCGTGTATTTAACCCTGGATAATCTTCTGCACTGGTCCATGCTTCAGCGAAATAGTCTGCGGGCCTACCCGACTGAAACGGATCTGGCCGAACAGACTGAGATGGTAGACCGATTATTACGGGATGAATGTCAGGCCAAACAGTTGACGCTTTCCACGCACTATACGCCAGCCATGGTCAGCGTCGATGAGCATCAAATTCAGATTGTGATCCGCAACCTGCTTCACAATGCCATTAAGTTTACGCCTGCGGGTGGCCGTATTTCGGTATCTACGGGTCTGGTTGATAACTTCAGTACCCTGATTATACAAGATTCGGGTATTGGGATGGCCCCCGGGAGCCCAACCCAGCCCAATGATGAGAAACGATCGAGCCGGGGAACAGCCGGAGAAAAAGGTACCGGTCTGGGGCTGGCTATCTGCCGGGAGTTCGTTACCCTCAATAAAGGGCTGTTGACGATCCATAGCGTACAGGGAGAAGGAACGTTGGTAAGCGTTCGCTTCCCGCCGGTCAATGCCGATCACCTGCCTGAAGTGCCCTTGGCTACCACACGCGGTTAACCCGAACCAACAGTTTATACACTTAGGTTAGTACCGGCAGCGTACCACAGAGCCGCCACCGCTTTCTGGTATTTCACCTTAAGTTCTTCCAGTTTCAATTGCAGGTCGATCAGTTTCGTTTCGCGGCTGTTGACCAGAAACAGGGAACTTTCGCCCATATCGAATTTAGCCTGTTCGGCCCGCAGCAGTATGCGCTGATTAACAACCGTTTGCTGCTGCACCGCTATTTGTCGGTTCAGGGCCTGCAGGTCATTCCAGGCCGCCTGCACATCATTGGCTATTTCCCGACACGTTTGCTGACGCTCCAGGGTAAGCTGTTTCGCTTTGATCTGCACCTGCCGCAACTTGCCCCGCTCCTTCCGCAGAAACAATGGAAACGTTAAGTCAACACCAATCTTGTGATTGTCGGTTCGAAACGAATAATAACTCGACCAGTCATAGCCCACGCCCGGGTCTGGCGTGCGGCTCAACAAGCTGGCGTTCAACACCAGTTGAGGTTGCAGCAACGACCGGCGAAACCGCTCTTCAATGGCGAGTTGCTGACCTTTCGTAGTTAGCTTCATCAGTTCCGGATGCTGCTCGGCCGCCCGGTTGAGCAGCCCCTGCAGAACATCCTCACCTGCCGACGCCAGCGATGCGGCCTGTGGGGCCACCGTGGCGGGCATATCGACGGGCTTTGGCACGCCCCCAGACTCACTACTGGTCCACAAAAAAGTGGTTAGCCGCAACCGGGCATTTTGCAGGCCCACTTCGGCCTGCCGGAGCATGACCAGCCGGTCCTGCGCCGATATGAGCGCTTCGGTTGTGTCAATAGCCGCAGCGTCGCCCAGCAACGCCCGCTCCCGAACGGCCGCAAAGCGGGTATCGGCGAGTTGATAGCCCTCATCGATGAGCTTATACTGTTGGTGGGCCAGATACCACTCCCAGTACGCTTTGGCCGCATCGAAAAGCGTTTTGTTGATCAGCTTCAGGCGGTCGGCATCGGCCAGGGTAACGGCCAGCTGCGCCTGCCGAAGCGCAGTACGCCGGGCATCAATCACCAGACCGCGCCCGATGGGCACACTCACGCCCACAGCCGCCAGCCCAGACGAAGGCACACGATCTTCGGGGTTAATGTACTGGCCCATGTTCTGGTCGTACGTCATTTTCAGATCGATACCCGCTGGCAGCACCGGCACCGACAAACCCGACTGCCACTTATCGTAGTAGAGCGTCTTGCCAAACTCCTTGCGGTCGTAGGTCGAAAATAACTTCGGATCGAACGCGCCCCGTGCCTGCCGGACCTCTTCCTGCGCTTCGGCAGGCAAGAGGGTAGCCTGCCGAACGACTGGGTGGTGCTGCAAAACAGCCTGGTAAAAATCAGCCGCGGTAAACGTGACCGTATCGGCCGGAGCCTGGGCAAATACTGATCGGGTAATACCAGCCAACAGTATCGACCACAAACTGACTTGTTTATACGTCATTTTTTCTTTTCCTCTTTGGGTTCTTCCTGCAAACTTGGCGGGAAGCCATTCAACTGCCGCCATAATTCATACCAAACGGGTACATCGTCGAGCATAACCCAGCCATATACGCCCGAGCCTACCCGTAACTGCTTCGGCCACGGCTGGTCTTCCTGTTGTACGATGGGTCTTACCAACAGCCGGTACTTACCATTTACACTGCTAACGGCGTCAATAACAGCCACTTCACCCCCAAAGGTGCCCACGGCCACATTGGGCCAGCCGGCAAACTGGATGGCTGGCCAGCCATCAAACTGGAGCCGTACCTTGCGGCCACGCTGAATGAGCGGAACATCCATAGCCCGCACGTAAAGCTCCACGGCAATGGCCGGATTAGCGGGCTGAAGAATGGCAATGGACTCACCTTCCTTGATCGTTTCGCCAATACCCGCCTTGAACGAGCGCACTACGTAACCATCCTGCGGAGCCCGCACTACATAACGCCCCCGCCGAACATCGACGCTGCTGATTTTATTCTGTAGCTTGGAGATTTCGCCTATGGCGTCGGCCCGGTACGATAAGGCCGAGCTACGATCAGACAGGGTCTTGGCCAGCTTTTCCTGATAGTCGGCCAGAATATTTCCCAGATCGAGCCGGGCGTTGATCAGCTCCTGCCGCGACACATTGAGTTTATTGTCCTGCGCAATGACTTTGGCGTTGTCCTCCTGCACTTTCAGCCGACGCGATTCGAGGTCGGTGAGTGAGAAAAGCCCGTTCTTATAGCCCCGCTCAAATCGCTCCAGCCGGTCGAGGGCGATCTGATAATTTTTCTGAACGGCAATCAGGTCGGTACTATCGCTGATGACCTTAAACTGACTCTGGCGAACCTTGTTACGGGCCGATGCCAGTTTGACCTGCAACCCCGTTTCAAGTGCCTTCTTCTGGGCATCCAGCGCGGCTATCTTGGCATCGGTGGCCACAAAACTCCCTCGCTTGGCACCCAGCTGTTCGTCGAGACGCTCGGGCAGATTGGGGTCGAAATATTCGTCCTTTATCTCGGAAATGACCACCAGCGTGTCGCCTTTTTTTACGTACTGGCCTTCCTGAATAGACCAGTGTTCAATTTGGCCGGCAATGGCATTTTGCACCGTTTGCGGCCGATCCTGCGGACTAAGGGCCGTTACGGTGCCTTCGCCGTTGATGTTCTGCTGCCAGGGTAAAAACATGACCAGCAGGCCAATGAACAGAAAAAGCATCATCCAGCGCCCCAGTCGCCGACCGCTGTCGGGCTGTGGCAGGGTCCGTAATGTTTTGAGCGGGTAGTGATTAAAGAGATCCTCGTCAACCCGTTCGTTTGATAGATTAAGCATGAGCGGTATCGGTTTCGAGTGGCAGATCGGTTACGTTGGCAATTTTCTCAACTGCCGTGAGCATATCAAAAACCGTATCAATACCGGATATCAGTTTCTCAACGGCCCCGGTGATCAGTACGATTACCAGTTCGGAAGCGACAAACTGCCCGAGGGTCATCTGACGGCCAACGACCAGCGTTGTTCCGAGTATGAGCAGCCCCCCTGTCACGATGGTTTTGAAGGCGATGCCGCTATAAAAGAAGCGCTTCAGAACTCTAAAGTGAGCATTGCGGTAGGTTAGGTAATGCGCCACCAGGTCATCCATTCGATCGATGGGTTCCAGCCTGTCGGCCTGGCTCCGAACGGTTGGCAGATCACGGGCCAGGTCTTCCAGCCAGGCCACAACCTTGTACTTATATTTCGATTCATTAAGGCTCGTTTTTAATCCGCTGGGGCCAAACGCCCAGCAGATGCCCACCACAACCAGTACCGTGAACAGCCCAAAGGCCAGAAATACGGGGTGGTAGAACGACAGCAAAATGATGCCAAAGACGATCTGCACAATGGCGGCCGTCAGGTCGATGAGTATTTTGGGCAGCCCTTTCTGAATGGTCAGCACGTCGAAAAAGCGATTCATCAACTCGGGTGGAAAGTATTCTGCCAGCGCTTTTGGCTGAATATGCGGCAAGCGGTACGTAAACTCAAACGCAGCTTTTGCAAAAATACGTTGCTGTAAAATTTCGACCAGCGTCATCTGCCCGATCATCAGCAAGCCTGTAATCAGCACGCCAACAATGATCAGGCCAATCAGCACATAGACTGAACTGAAGACCAGGCCACCCGAAACCAGATTAAATACAGCCTGAATACCCAGGGGAAGCGACAGGCTGATAATCCCCGTAATGATCGCATACAGATAGATGTAGCCAATATCTTTTTTGTCACTGCTCAATAGCCGTAGCAACCGCTGTGTTGGCGAAGGCTGTGGTTGTTGAAAGGCGCTTGTTGCCATAGATTAAAATGCTTTAATTTTTTGATAGTAATACTATCACTATTGCAAACATAACTTTTAATTCGGAAAGTTCGTTTCTTTGCGGAGTAGTTTTCGGTCAGGTGGTTTTTACAGTCAATAAATGGAATATACGGTATTGGTACGGATGAACGAGAAATTATTTCTCCGAGATCCGGAAAGCTCCGATCTGGGTCGGCGCATTGTTCGACAAGGTATTCTGCTCATCAACGAACTTGGTTTCGAAGACATGACTTTCCGTAAACTGGCCGATCGGGTTGGCACGAAAGAAGCCAGTATCTATCGGTACTTCGAAAACAAGCACCGCCTGCTGGTTTACCTGGTAGCCTGGTACTGGCAGTGGCTGGAATATCAGGTCATTTACCAAACCAATAACGTGAGCGACCCACGCGAAAAGCTGGAACGGGTGTTGCAGCTACTGCTTCCCAAAGATCTCACAAATCCGGTATCCCAACCAACCGGGAATGATATTGACTTCAGTGCGCTTTTCCATATCGTTATCCGCGAGTCGAGCAAAGTGTACCTCACTCACCATGTCACCGACGATAATAAGCAGCAGCTATTTAAGCCTTATAAAGATTTGTGCGGCCGTATCGCGTCGATCATCCTCGACTATCAACCCACTTATCCCTACGCCCGATCAAGGGCCAGCTCCATCATCGAAACCGCTCATTATCAGTACTTTTTTTCTGAGCATCTGCCCTCTCTCACCGATTTTGGCTCGCAGAATCGTAAAGACGATATTCTCCCCTTTCTTCGTCACCTCCTGTTTTCGTCGCTGGATTGTGCGCAGGAGAATCGATAACTTCACCGGACGACTGGGGCAAAAGCGGTGTTCCCCCATGTACTGAAATCAGTTTTCTTCCTGCTCCCTGTCATATCGAAACCTGGTATGGGCCGGTACTTTTGTCGGGTCACGTTCAGGCGTTGGCTGCGGAATAACCAAACCGTCCGCCACACCGTCTGACCGTTTTGACGTACTCAATAACCAAGCATATGGACAAGGACTTACAGGGGAAAACAGCACTCGTAACCGGAGCTGCATCGGGGATTGGCGAAGCCGTCGCTCAATTGTATGGACAGCATGGAGCCAATGTGATGCTGTCTGATGTCAATGAATCACTAGGGTTGTCGGTAACCGAAAAAATGAAGGATTCGGGTGTAAACGCACGCTTTTTCAAAGCCGACGTAAGCGACCCGGAGCAATGTCGTCAACTGGTTCAGGAAACCGTTTCGGCCTTTGGCCAGTTGGATATAGCCTGCAACAACGCGGGCATTGGTGGCGAAATGAATCTCACCGCCGACTACTCCATCGAGGGCTGGCAGCACATCATCAATGTCAACCTGAACAGCGTTTTCTATTGCCTTAAATATGAGCTGGAAGCCATGCTGAAACAGAATAGCCAGGGCGCCATTGTCAACATGGCGTCGATTCTGGGGCAGGTGGGTACAGCTATGGCACCGGGTTATGTGGCGGCCAAACATGGGTTGCTGGGTTTGACCCAAACGGCAGCGATCGAGTATGCGGCTCAGGGCATTCGTATCAATTCTGTCGGGCCTGCCTATATCGATACGCCCTTACTGAAACAATTATCTGACGACATGAAACAGATGCTGATCGGTCTGCACCCCATCGGGCGGCTAGGCCGTTCGGAAGAAGTAGCCGAACTGGTTATCTGGCTCTCGTCCGACAAAGCGTCGTTCGTTACCGGGTCCTATTATCCCGTAGATGGCGGGTATCTGGCCAGATAGGTTAGTAGTAAGTAGTAAGTAGTAAGTAGTAAGTTGTTAAGTTGTAAGTAGTACATAAGCGGTAAATAGCTGACTATCAGCCAACTACTGCTTACTTACTACTTGACAACTTACAACCTAAATAGTTAATCAGGTAAATGGTTAACGGGCAGCTTATGCACAAACAGTTACAAATCAACGACTTAACCACTACACCATTTACCTGATTAACTATTCACGGGCATTTAAAACCTCAAGGCCAGCCCCATCCCTAAGCTTGTGCTGGATGGTGACAGATGGAGGCTTGTGGCCGGACGCTGGTTGTATTGATTGGCGGCTCGCCGGAAATTTTTGGTAGCGCGATGTTCCAGCCAGAGAGAAGCCAGTCCCAGCACAACACCGCCACCCACCAGCGCAGCCCCTACCCGACGGTTGTCATCCCGACCGCCCAAACGGCCATCCATCGTTGGATCATTACCCGGCCCATTTGGCCCGTCGATACCCCGACCACGTCCGTCCATACGGTCCCACCGCCCGCCTACAGCAACACCAACGCCTACGCCAATGAGCGCAGCCGCCGATATGCCCGTTACCGTAGACCAGGTTTTTAAGGAACGACCGCGATCAAACGACCTGAGCGCGTCGGGCTGGAGCTGCAAAACAGACTCCGTTTCGTTCAAACTGATCCGCTCCCCGGTACCATCCACGAAATGATGATTGAGAAAACGGCTCCGGTAACGCAGGGAAGACAAGCCCGACGAACTATTGCTCAGACTCTTCACGCCATCCGGCCCAACGGTTACGGTAACGGTCTGAGCCTGGCGTGGCCCGGCCTGGCGTGGCCCTATCACGGGTGTCGCAGCCGACTCAAAAGAATCTTTGGTACCGTTAGCGTACTTAATGATCAGTACATCGCGGATGGGAGCCGTATATACCGGGCCATCGGGATTGTCCGCTTTCCGGTACTTGAGATCGCTGGGGGTTACTTCCAGCACTTTGGCCGGAATTTCTCCGCCATTACGTAGAATGATATTGTCCTGAGCATAGGTGAATGTAGCTGTCAGCAGAGCAGCCAATAGAGTGAGTGCACGCATAGTAGTTGTACAATGTTTACGGCTAACGAAAGCGTTATCCTGTTTGTAGAGTAGTATACGATGCGGAGCCCCCAAACGTTGCTGAATCCTCACTGTAAGAGTACTTTTTTTCGCTTCATGGGTATAAAATCCATCCAGGCGCGATCAGGGGCTATGCGGCCGTTCGCAATGTGGTTGTCAGCAGGCAGCCAGTTACCATCAGGCCAGTTCGTTCAGCACCAGCCAATACGGGCAAATCTCTTTCATCTGCTGGGTCAACTGCTCGAAGTTGACGGGCTTGGACAAAAATGAATTCGCTTCCATATCATAGCACTGTTTTATTGCCAGAGGTGATTGGCCGCTGCTCATGACCACAACAGGCACCCGACGCCAGAAGGGTTGTTGTTTTACCATCGTCAGTGTTTGCAAACCGCCCATGCCCGGCATATCCAGATCCATAAGAATCAGACCGGGTTTCGCCGAATCAGCCCCAGGAGTCTGTATGTATTGATACAGGGTTTCCCCACTATCGAAAAACTGAACGGGGAACTCGGGTAAGAACCGGTCAAAAATCTGCTGGAGCAGGAAGCGGTAGTCAGCCCTATCATCCACAATATAGACTACTCGTTTGGCTATCATCCGGATGATACAAGGTTTGAGGACTAGTTTTGGCAAGCCGGACCGCCCGTGGGGAAACAACCTATGCGTGGGCATCCGTAAAGGTTATGGCAGGGCATGAAGCCGCCATGAGCTTTGTTGGCTCTCCATACATACGGCAAAAGTTGCCCTCCCGATACGTAAGCTGAGAAATAATGAGTGGATGGGTGGGTTTCAAGTAGTCGTTGATTCGTAAACAGGTACTCAGCCGACTGGTTTTTTACAGAAGGACATTACCGATCAAGCCCTTAACCAATCGACCGTTTACCTGATTACGACGGCACACGTACTTAATGAAAAAATACCTGAATCAGGGTCCCAGACCCCGGCTCACTCGTCACCTCTACGGTAGCCCGCAGCAAATTGCTGAGTTGCCGGACAATGGAGAGGCCAATACCCTCACCCGATGCGCCAAAGGTACTCGACTGGCGATTGGGCAGCGTTCTGGTCCCGCCCTCATCATTGCGCAGTTGCCGGAGGCTTTGCTCGGGCAATCCCGGTCCTGTATCCTGCACACTAAACTGCCAGCCGTTGGCTTCGTCATTTTTTCCCCAGCTCAGGGTCACCTCTCCGGCAGGCGTGTAGGATATGGCATTCAGGAGCAGATTCTGGGCAATACGACGCACTTTTACCATATCGCCCTGAACGGGTAGCGATTGAGGGCCCGTTATGAGCAGTTTCAGGCCTTTTTCGCCCGCTGACGGCTCCAGGCTGGAACCCAGTTCGCGCAGCAGGTCGGCTGCGTCGAACGCCTGGTGGAACACCTGCTCCTGACCCGACTCCAGCCGCGAGTAGTCCAGAAGCTGGGTTAACAGGTCGGTTACCTGGCTCAGATTCCGGTTGAGCATACTCAGCATTTGTTCCCGTTCTTCTTTGGTATCCATCAGGTTCAGCAAAGCGGCAGCCCCCTGAATAACGCCAAAGCTCCCGCGCAGGTCGTGCGACGTTGTCCGTAGAAATTCGCCCCGCTCCCGAACGTACCGGCGCATCTGCTCCAGATCCTGCATGGTTTGCTGCGAGCGGGCGAGTTCCTGCAACCACCGGTCCTGCTGCAATTCGGCATGTTTGAGGGCCGTAATATCGAGTCCCGTCAAAATGACCCCATCATCCTGCCGGTTAATGGACATACCCAGCCACCGATCCTGTCTGTCCAGGAAATCATGCTGTTCGCGGTAGGCACTCTTTCCGCTTTCGTACACCTGCCGAAGCTGGTCCAGTGTTTCTTCCTGCCATAAGGCCGGAGCCAGTTCAGTGGCCAGCTTGCCCGTCACCTGCCGAATGGGCTGATGCACCATCTGAGCAAATTTGAGGTTGCAAACGATCACCTTAAAATTGACGACCTCACCCTGTTCTGTTTTAACCGCCTTTAATAACCCAACCGATGCCGGCGATGTGTTGAGTACGGCCTGCAAATTCTCGGCCGTATGCACCAGTTCCTGATTGGCCTGGGTCAGCTCCTGCGTACGCTCCTGCACCCGGTTGTCCAGTTCCTGATTGAGGCTCTTCTGCGTATGCACTTCGGCACAAGTGCCAATATAACCGGTAAAGGCGCCATCTGCCCCGAAGGTAGGGCGGGCATTTTCCATCATCCAGCGGTACTCGCCATCGTTACGCTTCAACCGGTATTCGGCCTGATAGGCGACACGGGCATTGAAGCTGGCCAGATAGGTGGCAATGTAATCTTTGCGGTCTTCGGCATGGATGGCCTGGGTCCAGACCTGCCCTTTTTGGCCGTCGAGCGTGCGACCCGTGTAGTCGAGCCAGGCTTTGTTGAAAAAATTATACTGGCCATCCGGACCAGCCACCCAGATCAGCGCGGGGGCATTGTCAATGATATCGTGGAACCAGGCCTGTCGTTCTTCCAGCAGCTGCTGCACCTGACGTTGTTCTGTAACATCTTCAATAGCCAGGAGAATGGCTTCCTGCCGTTGCTGATGAATAACCCGGCGGGCGTGTACCAGCATCAGTTTCTCACCGGCATTGGGAAACTGATGTTTCACTTCAAACCCCCGGATGAACGCATCTTTCTGAATAACTTCTTCCAGTAATTCGCGCAAACGCGGAATGTTCCATTGCCGATTGCCAATTTCATAAATCAGGTACCCAACCGTTTCGGCTTCGCTCAGCCGGAAGGTCTGGTAGAAAGCCAGGTTTGCGCTCTTCACCCGCAAGTCTTTATCGAGGATGAGCGTGGCCTCGCGGATGGTCGCGAAGATGGCTTCGGCATACATGTAAGCCTCCGTGAGCTGATCATTACGCAGCTGTAGTTCATGATTAATGGCCTGTAGCTCTTCATTGCTGGATTCGATTTCCTCTTTGCTCGTTTCCAGTTCTTCGTTGATGCTCTGCAACTCTTCATTGCTGCTGACGATCTCCTCATTGGCCGACTGAAGTTCCTCGTTGGCCACTTCATGTTCTTCAATGATCGCCCGCATCTCCTCCCGCACCAGCACGAGTTCTTCTTCCAACTGGCGAACCCGGCCATTGTGTTCGTCGCCCGGTAGTGTATCGCCGGCATTGACCAGCCCCATATCCTGAAAGAGAATCAAAAACAGTCGCCCGGCGGCTCCGTCCGAGAGCGGCATGACCTCTAGGGCAACCCGGTATTTTTTATCGTTTACGACTAGCTCAAGCCCTTCCCGGCGAATCCGCTGGCCGGTTTTCCGACATTTATGAACGGCCGTACGGATCTCCAGCGCCAACGTCGGACGGGCCATTTTCATCAGGTTCAGGCTGGCTTTCCCCGACGTGTGTTCCAGAAACAGGCTGGTTTCGCCACGAAACTGAATGATGTCCAGTTCCTGATCGACCACCACACTGGCGGGTACGTAGTGGCTTAAAAGTACCTGATCAACTACTTTATCTAAATCAGTCACGGCTTTACGGGCTTTGTTTGTCTGGTTTTTAAACCTGGTTTCCTGGGCAACGGGATCGGATACACGGCCTACGGGTTGTGTATCTTTCCAGTCGACCAGGGGCAGGTTGATCGTTGCACTGACCGATCGCTCGTTCTTCCGGCTGAATACTTTATGGTTCTTGTCTACGGGGGTAAATAAGGCCACGGAGGCAGACACCGTTTCGGACTTACCCAGCAGCAGAAAGCCCGTCGGATTCAATGCATAGTGAAAGGTAATAAGCGCTTTCCGTTGTAGTACTGTATTGAGATAAATTAATAGGTTACGGCAACTCACCAGATCGATTCGGGAAAATGGCGGATCCTTAAAAATATTGTGCGGAGCAAACACACACATATCCCGAATTAGTTTGCTGATCACGAACAGTCCTTCGCCTTTGGTAAAGAAACGTGCCAGTCGCCGGGGGGGTATATTGGTTACTTCGCTTAGGGTATAGGTGCCCTGCCGGGCTCTGGTAATGGCTATTTCGCTCAGGTCAGTCGCAAAAATCTGAATATCCCTGACCGTCCTCAACTCGTCGAGCGCTTCCAGCAGGAGCATAGCCAGCGAGTACACTTCCTGTCCTGTCGAACAGCCTGGTATCCAGATCCGTATAGGCTGGTGATCACTTTTTTGCCTGATCAACTGAGGAAAAATAGTAGTTTTCAAAAACTCCATCGTCTCTTCGTCCCGAAAAAAACTGGTGACGTTGATCAGCAGGTCGTTATAAAGCAATCTGACTTCGGAAGGGTTCTGCAGCAGGTATTGCGCATAGGCGTTCAGGGTATCCAGCTTGTAGAGAACCATGCGCCGGATAATTCGCCGACGGATGGTGGTCATCTTATACTGGCCAAAGTCAACGCCAATAATGTTGCGCAAAAGCTGAATAATTTCCCGCAAATCTTCATCATCGGCATAGGGCGCGTCACTCAGGGCGTCGGTATCAGCAGCACGCTGAAGATCGGCCAGTGCCGTCCGTTGAAAAATAATTGACTGCTGACTCAGCCGCTCCAGTTCGCCCGCCATTCCGGCGGGCGACAAAATCATATCGACGACGCCCTCTGCAATGGCCGACTGGGGCATGTTCTGAAACCTGGCCGACGCATCCTGGGCGAAGGTTATACCGCCAGCTACTTTAATGGCTTTCAGGCCCAGCACGCCATCCTGCGCCATACCCGACAGAATAATTCCCACGGCACCATCTTTCTGACGCTCCGCCAGCGAAATAAGAAATTGATCGATGGGCAAATGTACGGGGGGCTGGTCAGCGGTTTCTGAATCGGGCTCTGCTTTAAGTCGGCGGGGCATGAGGGTAATTACCCCATCGACAATTTCCATGTTTTTGTCAGATGGAATAATATACACATGATTAGGCTCTATTTTAACCAGGTGTTCGGCCTCCACCACGGGCATTGACGTAGTCCGGGCCAGAATAGCCGTTAGGTCATTTTCAGGTCCCGAATTAAAGTGCTGGATATACACATAGGCTAGCCCCGTTGTTGGCGAAAGGGATGTTAACAGGTCAGAAAATGCCTCCAGCCCTCCGGACGATGCGCCAATAGCGACAACGGGAACGGCTACATCAGGTGGATGTTGATCAGACATTGTGTTCAGTTTTCGAAAAAACCAAATGGTGGTTTTGTTGTTGAATAATTTGCTCAGGAACTATTTCCTTTATCTGTTTGAAGATGGAGCCGGTAGAGTCAGGAGCCGAAACTTACTCATATTGGAAGATTAATAAAACAGGTTACTGTTTAGTAAGTGGCCTGAAAGGAGCAAGAAAATGATAAAACGGGATATCGTTGTGATTGGCGCATCGGCCGGTGGCGTACTGGCGCTCAAAGAGTTAGTTGCTTCTTTACCGGCTGATTTCAGTGCTCCTATTTTTATTGTACAGCATGTGGCCCCTTATGCAACAAGCATGATGCCGGCCATTCTCAACCACGTAGGTCCACTCAAAGCCGTTCACCCAATGGATGGCGACCCCATCCAGGCTGGGTACATCTACATCGCTCCGCCGGATCATCACATTCTGGTCGAGTCAGATCGGGTGCTGGTAAAAAAGGGGCCGAAAGAAAACCGGTTCCGCCCGTCAATCGATGCGCTCTTTCGTTCGGCGGCCTACACGTTCGGCTCGCGGGTGATCGGCGTGGTGCTGACGGGCCTGCTCGACGACGGCACATCGGGCATGTGGTCGGTCAAGCGGCTGGGTGGCCTTGGTATCGTTCAGCAACCCGACGATGCCCAATACCCCAGTATGCCCTCCAGCGTACTTGAATATGTTGACGTGGACCACGTTGTCCCGCTGACCGAACTGGCTGCCCTGTTGTACCGTTTGACGACGGAAGAAGATGCACCCACCCCACCGGAACTCTCGCCGGATGAGAAAGAGAGGCTTGAAACCGAGATTAAAATAGCGTCCCAAACTAACGCATTCGAAATGGGAATTTTAGATATGGGCGATCTCACTCCACTGACCTGTCCGGAGTGCAGTGGTGCCCTTGTCCGCTTCAGGGAAGGCAAGCTGATTCGGTTTCGGTGCCATACCGGACACGCCTATACGGCAGGGGCCCTGCTGGCCGAAGTCGACAAATCGGTTGAAGATAACCTCTGGAAATCGGTTCGTGCGATCGAAGAAGCCATTATGCTGCTCGAAGAGTCGGGCCGGGCTTCGGCTGAGGGGGGCGATGCGGCTTCGGCCGAGAAATTCTTCAGCAAAGCCCGGGAAAACCGCGACCGGGCCAATAAGTTACACGAATTCATTTTCCAGCAGGATCCCCTGCTTCAGAAGAAAAGTGTGGAGAGCCCGGGTTAGGACTGAATGACCACCCCCCAACCCCCTCCTAAAACAGGAGAGGGCTTTGTAACGGGCTACCCTTGTTTTAAGCTCCCTCCTGTTTTAGGAGGGGGTTGGGGGGTGGTCATTCAGTCCTAACCCGCCACTTCTTTCCACCTATACGCTGCCGATGTCAGGCTCCTGAAGACATCATTCCAATCCTGCACAAAACGCGCTATGCCGAAATCCCGCAGGGCCAGTTCGCGGGCGTTTTTTCCCATCCGGCGGGCCTCGTCGGGGTTGTCCAATAAAAACTGCATACCCTCGACCAGTTTGGCGGGATCGGCGGAGACAAAGCCGTGCACACCGTTCTGAATAACCGTTGGCAGTTCGGTGGTGGCAACGGCAACAATGGGCATCCCGATGGTCATGGCTTCGATAACGGCCAGCGGCAGACTGCTGTATCGCATAGGACTGAAAAGAAACCGGTATTCCGCCACGGTCCGATGCAGTCGGGAATAGTATATTTCGCCAATACCGCCAATCTCCGCCGACTTCATGCCCGCAACCGTCAGGGGGAGCTGCTGCCGAAACTGATCGAAGAGGTCGAAACCTGCCATTCGGCCCCGGCGGTGCAATTCGTTCACCACCACAATACCCTCCCGTTTCTCACCACGGTACCGAATGGTGGGGTCAATGGCCACGCTATGTTTAATGACCCGGGTGGGTGTGTGGCCGTTATCCCACATCAACCGGTTGTAGTCTGTCACGTGCACGAGAACCACATCGGGGTCGTTGGCCGCCGGGTGCCGGGAGTTGGTAGGGTGTGGTTCGGGCGTGTTGTGTTCGAGGTAGATGGTAGGGCGTTTTCGCTGCTCGGGCGATAGAATCTCGAACCGATCAGCCTGATAGTTTTGGGGTGTCTGGCAAATGATCAGGTCAATATCAAGGTCCCCGACAGCCCCGGCCGGTATTTCCCGCACATAGTCCGGCATGGTCGAGTCTTGGCCACGGCCAATGTAGCCTTCGGACCCGTCGGCTTTAGTCGGCAAATACCAGTTATGTTCGGCTTGTGTAAGGGCAGTTAGATAGGCTCCGTGAATGTGCCAGATCAGAATGTTCAATCGTCGCATGGAAGATGTTTCCTTATGGATAAACAGGGGCGGCAAACGCGCTGTTCACGCCCGTTGAATTGACAGGGCTAACGTAGTCCATCCATCAACTGTTTGCTGTTTTCACCGTTTAGGCGCCTTTTTTTAAGGGCTGGTCCGTTTCCTCATTTTCCGAACCTAAACGCTTCTTCATGCGGCCTTCGACTAACCTTACTTTCGGAGCACGGGTTACCTCTTCACGTCTTCAGTAAGGGCTACCCCACCTCAAAACGATGGACGTTTGAGTAGCAGTTGATTAGTAAACAGGTAATTGGTCGATTAGCTTTCGATACTTAAATAATTAATAATCAAGCTTTTAACCAATCAACCATTTACCTGATCACTACTACACAAGAGATTCGTACCAATTATTTCCTCAATTATCCCAACCTAACGAATTTGGCTATGGACAAAAGGCTAGCGCTTATTTCCGAACATGCGTCGCCAATGGCTACGATTGGCGGTGTTGACGCGGGCGGTCAGAACATTGCGGTGGCCGAGTTGGCCAGTTCGCTGGCCAGGCTAGGTTTTATGGTCGACGTATTTACCCGATGCTGTTCGCCAACGGAGCCTGAGATTGTGCAATGGCAACCCAGAGTTCGTGTCATTCATATACCCGCCGGGCCCCGGCAGTACCTTCCCAAAGAAGCGCTTCTACCTCATATGGATGAGTTTACCCGCAACATGAGCCGGTTTATCCAGAAACAGGTGCTGCCCTACTCCATCATTCACGCCCACTTTTTCATGTCAGGTCTGGTGGCTTTGCGGCTTAAACAAATCCACCGCATTCCATTCGTCATCACGTTCCATGCGCTGGGGTTGGTCCGGCGATTATCCCAGGGCAGCAGCGACGGCTTCCCGATTGAACGCACCATGATCGAAAAGCGGATCATGCAGGACGCCGACGGTATTGTGGCTCTGTGCCCGCAGGACAGCGACGATCTGCTTAAACTGTACGGAGCCGACGCGTCGAAAATTACGATTATCCCCAACGGCTACAACCCCCTCGATTTTTTCCCCATTCGGCAGGAAGTAGCCCGTCAGGCCCTTGGCCTCGATGCCGAGGAACCCACGCTGCTGCAACTTGGCCGCATGGTGCCGCGCAAAGGTGTCGACAATGTCGTTCGGGCACTGGCTCACCTCCGGCAACAGCACAGCATTGCGGCCCGGCTCCTGATCGTTGGCGGTGATTCGCGCCAGCCAGACCCTGTGTGCACGCCTGAAATTGGCCGGCTTCAGCAGCTGGCCGGTGAACTGGGGATAGCCCAGCAGGTCACGTTCACCGGCAGCCGCAACCGGGACGAACTCCGGCATTATTACAGTGCTGCCGATGTGTTCGTGACCACACCCTGGTACGAACCCTTCGGCATCACGCCCCTGGAGGCTATGGCCTGCGGAACGCCCGTCGTCGGGTCGGCCGTTGGCGGCATCAAGCATACGGTTTTGCTGAACAAAACCGGCTTCCTGGTTCCGCCAAACGACCCGGTAGCCCTGGCCGACAAGCTGGCGGTCCTGATTAGCAACAAACCGCTCCGCCAACGCTATAGCCAGCAGGCCGTCCGGCATGTGAAGGAAGGATACACCTGGGCACGAGTGGCGCAGCAAACAGCTGACCTGTATGACCTGGTGACCAATGGCCGCATTCAGACCGGCTTCTGGCTACGCCCCTCCGATTACCAGACAGCATCGATTCCAGTCCCCAACCGGTCGTGAACAAGGCTATTTTTCTGGATAAAGACGGGACGCTGATTCCCGATATCCCCTATAATGTGAACCCGTCCCAAATCACCCTGTATCCGGATACGGGAACCAGTCTGGCCCGGTTGCGGGCGTTTGGCTTCAAGTTGTTTATCATCTCGAACCAGTCTGGGGTAGCACAGGGGTTATTTCCCGAGTATAAACTGTCGAAAGTCTGGGATCGGCTGACGCAGTTGCTGAGTCCTTTCGGGGCAGAGCCGGACGGCGTTTATTATTGCCCGCACTATCCCGGCGGGGTGATGCCCGCGTATAGCCAGGCATGCAGCTGCCGCAAACCCCAGCCAGGTTTGCTGCTCAGAGCCGCGCAGGAGCATACCATCGACCTGAGCCGTTCCTGGATGGTTGGTGATATTCTGAACGACGTGGAGGCCGGCAACCGGGCGGGGTGCCGGACAGTGCTGATCGACCGGGGGAACGAAACCGAATGGTTCATCAATACCTATCGGCTGCCAACAGCCCGGGCAAACTCCCTGATGGAGGCTACCGATTATATTCTAGCCAACGATGCAAAACGTGTGCTGACCCAACCCTTTACCTAACAATTTCCAATGAATTTCTGGAAAGATGGCTTGCGTATTCTGTGCATCAGGCTGGATAACCTGGGTGATGTGTTGATGACAACACCCGCTTTCCGGGCAATGAAAAAGACCTGGCCCGGCTGTCACCTGACTCTGCTGACCTCATCGGTCGGGGCAGCTGTGGCCGGGTTTATTCCCGAGATCGACCACGCCATTTCGTTCGATGTGCCCTGGGTGTCGGGGCAGAGCAACCAGCCCGAACGGGTGCTGGAACTGACCAGCCACCTCCGGCAGCAGTCGTTCGATGCCGCCATTATTTTTACGGTCCAAAGTCAGAATCCGCTGCCGGCAGCCATGCTGTGCTATCTGGCGGGGATTCCAAGAGTGCTGGGCTATTGCCGGGAGAACCCCTACCAACTAATGACCGACTGGGTTCCCGATCCGGAAATTCTGGTGGCCACCCGGCATGAAGTTGTTCGACAACTGGAACTGGTACAAACCATTGGTTGCCATACCAACGATCAGCACCTGTCGTTCGCCCTGTCCGTTACCGACCGACAGCAGGCCCGCCAAACCCTGACAGCCACCGGACTGGACCTTCAGCGGCCCTGGCTGGTACTGCATCCGGGCGTTAGCGAAGCCAAACGACGGTACCCGGCCGAACAGTTTGCCCAGGCGGCTTCCCGGCTGATTCAGGAGTTTGGCTACCAGATCGTTCTGACGGGCAGTAAGGACGAACGTTCCCTCACCCAGTCGATTCTGGATCAGCTCGACGGACAGGCGGTAGATCTGGCCGGTTCGCTGACGATTGGCCAGCTGGCAGGCCTCATCGCCGAAGCGCCACTGCTCATTGCCAACAACACCGGGCCGGTCCACATAGCCGCGGCCACCGGAACCCCCGTGGTAGTGCTGTATGCCAAAACGAATCCGCAGCACACGCCCTGGCAGGTGCCGAATCGGGTGCTGTATGTCGATGTACCCGCTGACCTTCGCTCAAAAAATCAATTGTTACAGCAGTTCCCGGAACCGACCGAAACCCGGTCGTCACCCCAGGATATTGTCCGGGCCGTTCAGGAACTCATGGCCGAACGGCACCCTATTTCGTTAACCCTCAACGTATAGTTTATGTACACATTAGGCATCAATGCGGCTTTTCATGACCCTGCCGCCACCCTAGTTAAAGACGGTATTGTGCTGGCAGCCGCCGAAGAGGAACGCTTCACACATGTTAAACACGGCAAACGTCCCATCCCTTTTTCCACCTACGAACTTCCCTATAACGCCATTGACTTTTGTTTGAAAACGGCCGGCATTACCCTGACCGACGTTGACCACATCGCCTATTCCTTCGACCCGTCGCTGATGATCGGCGATCATCACGATAAGAAGACCGTTGAAATTCCCCTTCGGCCGGGCGTTACCTCGCTCAACGGCTGGCCGAATCCCTACGACGGGCTCTTTCTATCGTCTATCCTGAACGCACCGGGGCATCTGGTCGATGGGGTGCCGCTGCATCTGGCCGATCGATTCCGGGGAGCGACGGCGCAGGGGCCGTACCAGTGGCATTTTGTGAACCATCACCTGGCCCATGCCGCCAGCGCCTTTCTGCCGAGTCCTTACGAACGGGCGGCTGTACTGGTGCTCGACGGCCGGGGCGAAGTAGCCACTACGAGCTACTGGCTGGGCGAAGGCAACGAGATGACCCTGCTGGGCGACGTAAAACTGCCGCATTCGCTGGGGCTGTTGTATGAGCAGCTGACCACCTATCTGGGCTTTCTGCACTCGTCGGATGAGTACAAAGTGATGGCCGTAGCCTCCTACGGGCAACCGCTGTATGTCGATTATTTCCGACAGGTCATTCAGATTGGCGAGGAGGGCCAGTACACTATTGCCCCGCTACGACTGGAAGAAACGTTTGGCCCCGCCCGCCGACGGGGTGGCCCGCTGGAACAGTTTCACTTCGATCTGGCACACTCGGTACAGGTTGTTCTGGAAGAAACCGTGCTGCAATTGCTGACCTGGCTCCACGAGAAAACACAGGCCGACTCGGTTTGTCTGGCGGGCGGGGTGGCCCTCAACTGCGTCATGAATGCCCGTCTGCGCGACCGGGGACCCTTCAAAAACATCTGGATACAACCCGCAGCGGGCGATGCCGGTACCGCCCTCGGAGCCGCCATGTGGATAGATGCACAACAACGGGAAGAGGCCACCCGCCACGAGCGACGGTACGAAATGCACCACGCCTACCTCGGCCCCAGCTTCAGCAACGCCGAAATCGAGTCGTTCCTCCGCTGGTCGAAGCTTCCCTACCGTCGCCTGACCGATCGGGCGCAGGAGGTGGCGGCCTATCTGGCATCGGGCCATATCATTGGCTGGTTTCAGGAGGGCATGGAATTTGGCCCGCGCGCTCTGGGTGCCCGTTCCATTCTGGCTCCGCCTTTTCCGGCCGAGATGCAGGCAAAGCTCAATGACCTGAAAGACCGCGAAGATTTCCGCCCCGTGGCTCCGGCCGTGCTGGAGGAAGCCGCTGACACCTATTTCCTGAATGCCCGTCAATCGCCCTTCATGCTGTTCGTCAACGATGTACGCCCTGAAATGGTCGATGCCATACCTGCCGTGACGCATACGGACGGAACGGCCCGGATTCAGACAGTCAACGAGCAGCAGAACAAGCCCTATTACGACCTTATCAAAGCCTTTGCCGAACAAACGGGCGTGCCGGTACTGGTCAACACCTCGTTTAATACACGGGGAGAACCGGTTGTGTGTACCCCCCGGGATGCGGTAGAGTCGTTCTGGACGTCGCCCCTCGACGCGCTGGTAATTGGCTCGTTCATGCTCGTCAAAAACAGTGCTGACCACCAGGGCGCGTACGATCAGCTGGCCCAACAGGAACCCCTCACCGCCGACGCTCAGTAAACTATGCATCAACCGGTCGTTACTGTTGTCATTCCCACCTACCAACGGCACGCTCTGCTACGCAACTGCCTGGCGGCTCTGGCACAGCAACAACTACCTAAAGACCAGTTTGAGGTGCTGGTAGTCGACGATGGGAATGAACCCGCCGTGGCCGAACTCCTGCAAGCCGTTTTTCAGCAAACAGGGTTGTCGGTCCGGTATCTGGGGCAATCACAGCGCCGGGGTCCGGCAGCGGCCCGCAACGCAGGCTGGCAGTCGGCCCGGACCCCGTACATCGCCTTCACCGACGATGACTGTTTGCCCCAGCCCGACTGGCTGAGTATTGGTCTGTCCCAATTTAACCGGGGCGCGCAGGTAATAACAGGTCGGGTCAGGATGCCATTGCCGGAGCAGCCTACCCACCACGACAAAACAACGGCCTTGCTGGAAACGGCAGAGTTCGTTACGGCTAACTTGTTCTGTCGCCGGTCGGTGCTGGAGCAGGTTGGCGGTTTCGACGAGCGGTTCGACATTGCGTGGCGCGAAGACAGCGATCTGCATTTTAAGATCTTACGCGCCCGCATCCCGATCCTGGCCTGCCCCGAAGCGGTGATTATTCATCCGCTGCGGCCCGCTCCCTGGTATGCGCCCCTCCGCGACGAGCGTAAAAACCGTTACGATGCCCTGCTTTTCAAGAAGCATCCGGCCTTGTTTCGGGAGCGTATTCCGGCCTACAGATGGCTGGTCATCCGATATTACAGCAGCGTGCTGGCTTTTTTCATTGGGCTGCTGGGCCTGGCAACGGGCCATGGGCAGGCAGCGGCTTTGGGTCTGGGCTTTTGGTTGCTGCTGACGCTGCTGTTGATGACGGATCGATTATCGGGCCAGCCGGTTAAGGGGGAGTCTATCAAAGGAGCTTTTCTAACGAGTGTGGCGAGCCCTTTTTTATCCGTTTACTGGCGGCTGTATGGTGCCTTTTCGTACCGCGTCTGGTACTGGTGATGGAACGCAGATTTTTATGATTCTTATGACAAGGTATGATTTTTATAAGTTTTCAAGAACCAGTGAATTGAGCAATCGAACGAATTTATTGAACACAGAGACGGTCCGCCGTGGCGGCACCGAGAACACAGAGATTAAATTACAAAAAGTCAGAAGATTAATCTCTTTGTTCAATAAATCTGAATTGGGATTGTATCATCTTTAATCATAAAAACCATAAAAATCTGTGTTCCATCCCGTAGATAAGCTGACTACATCCCTCGGGCGTGCCCCGCAACGCATTGCCATTTTTCGGGCCATCAAACTGGGTGATCTGCTATGCGCCGTGCCTGCCTTCAGGGCGTTGCGAACGGCCTTTCCGGTGGCACACATCGCGCTGATGGGCTTACCGTGGGCGGAGGAATTCGTAGCGAGTTACCCGCAATATTTCGATGAGTTCGTCGACTTCCCCGGCTGGCCCGGCCTACCCGAACAACCCGTCGACCCCGTTCGTACGGTGCTTTTTTTAGAACAGATGCAGTCCCGCCAGTGGGATGTTGTACTTCAGATGCAGGGCAATGGAACGCTGGTCAACGCCATGCTGAGCCTGTTGAATGCAAAAGCACTGGCGGGCTATTATCCCGAAGGCGTACCGTCGGAAGCGTGGGTGGCCAGCACGGGCTTGTTCATGCCCTACCCTATTGTCAGTCATGAGGTGCTCCGGCACGTGCGTCTGATGAGCTTTCTGGGCATTACCCCACAAGGGTACGACCTCGAATTTGCACCCGGCGAAACGGCACTGCGACAAGCGTTAAACCTGGTCTCGACCCTGAAGCTGGAGCCAGGACGCTACGTATGCCTGCACCCCGGCGGTGTGTCGGGTCGGCGGTGGCCCGCGCAACGCTTTGCCGAAGTGGCTGATGCCCTGGCCGAACGGGGCTATGCGGTCGTGCTGACCGGAACACCCGGCGAAGTGCCCATCGTAGAAGACGTGCGGGCGCAGATGACCCACCCGGCCGTTTCGCTAGCGGGTCAAACGACCTTGCGTTTGCTGGGAGCCATCCTTCATTTTAGTGCTCTGTTAGTCAGCAACGACACCGGCGTAGCGCACCTGGCAACGGCCTGCCATACGCCCAGTGTTATCATTTTCACCTCCGCCGACCCCGCCGAATGGGGACCCCTGGACACCAAACGCCACCATGTTATTCATGAAGATGACGCGCAGGGTGCTCAGGGAGTAGTCGCTGAAGCTATATCGTTATTAGGGATAGATTATGACACAGAGATGCACAGAGAAAAATGAGATACACAGAGGTATTTTTTCTCTGTGCATCTCTGTGTCATAACTTTTCTAACAATAAACCATTTTTTATTTGGGCAATTACAACGTAATCCTAATGAAATTGACGTACTCGTGTTTTTATCCTAATTTTATGGATTCTCACGTCTACTTATCCGAATACAACTAACTCCATGCGATCACAACTCCTTACCGTAGCGCTGTTGCTGCCCCTGCTTACATTGGCACAACCCAAACCCAAAAAGGCATCACCCGCAGCTGTCGACAAAGACAAACAGGCGATCCTTGCCGACCTGGATAAGCGGTCGCCCGAATTTGCGGGCATCTCCAAACAAATCTGGGACTTTGCCGAATTGGGCTACATGGAAGAAAAGAGTTCGAAGTTGCTGGAAGAGCAACTTGTAAAAGAAGGCTTCGACGTGAAAACCGGCGTTGCAGGTATTCCAACGGCCTTTGTCGCTACCTACGGCTCCGGCAAACCCATCATCGGAATCCTGGGCGAATATGATGCCCTTCCGGGCCTCGCTACCGAAGCCAAACCCGATTTTACACCCATTCAGGGACAACGGGGCGGCCATGGTTGCGGTCATAACCTGTTCGGAACAGCCTCTATGGCAGCGGCTATCGAAGTAAAAAACTGGCTCAAATCATCCGGTCATTCGGGAACGATCAAAATTTACGGCTGCCCGGCCGAAGAGGGTGGCGCGGGAAAAGTGTATATGGTACGCGAAGGCCTGTTCAACGATGTCGACGTGGTATTGCACTGGCACCCCGGCTCGCAGAATGCCGCCGATGCAGGTACATCGCTGGCGAATAAAAACGCCAAGTTCCGCTTCCGGGGGATTGCGGCCCACGCAGCCGCTTCGCCCGAACGGGGCCGGTCGGCGCTGGATGGCGTTGAAGCCATGAACTACATGGTCAACATGATGCGCGAACATATCCCGCAGGACACCCGCATTCACTACGTGATCACCAAAGGGGGTGATGCTCCCAACGTGGTACCGGCCTTTGCCGAAGTGTATTACTACGCCCGGCATAAAGACCGCGACGTGCTGCTCAGTATTTGGAAGCGCATTGAAAACGCGGCCGAAGGCGCGGCTAAAGGCACCGGAACCAAGGTAGAGTGGGAAGTGCTGGGTGGCGTATTTAACCTCCTGCCCAACGTTACGCTGGCCGAAGTGATGCACCAGAACCTGAAAACGGTGGGTGGCATTACCTACACCCCCGAAGAAACGGCGTTCGCCGAAAAGATCAGCGAAACGTTTGGTGAACAAAAAGTGCCGGTTACCAACGCGGCTCTGATAAAAGATTTCCGGGATGCCTCCGAAAGTGCTACCAGTGGCGGCTCAACCGACGTCGGCGACGTGAGCTGGGCGGTCCCCACCGTTGGCCTGTCGACGGCGACCTGGGTACCGGGCTCATCGGCCCACAGCTGGCAGTCGACGGCGGCCAGTGGCATGAGCATCGGGCAGAAAGGCATGATCGTAGCTGCCAAGACACTCGCCCTGACGGCCCTGGACTTGTACAAGACCCCTACCCTCATTGAGAAAGCCCGTGCTGAATGGATACAGAAGCGCGGAGCCAACTTTAAATACGAAGCCTTACTCGGCGACAGAAAGCCAGCATTGGATTACCGGAAGTAGCCTTGTCCCGTGCGATTGAAGTCTGTACCTTTGCGGGAGAATTCAAAGAGTGAAAGAAAGAGCGAAAGAGTGAATAAGTGAAAGAGCGGAATCATTTTCGCCGACACGCTTCACTCTTTCACTCCGCTTCGGCGGTCCGATTTCGTTCTTTCACTCTTTCACTCTTTCGCTCTTTACCTAATGCTGCGTACACACACCTGCGGAGAACTCCGCCTTACCGACCACAACACCACCGCCACCCTTTGCGGCTGGGTCCAAACCATCCGCGACAAAGGCGGTGTTTTATGGATTGACCTCCGTGACCGCTACGGAATTACCCAACTTTTACTCGAAGACGGACAAACAGCCCCTGAACTGTTCACCATTGCCCGTTCGCTCGGTCGTGAGTTTGTTGTGAAAGCCACGGGCACGGTGATCGAACGGAAATCGAAAAATCCGAATATCCCTACCGGCGACATTGAACTGAAAGTAACCTCGCTGGAGGTGCTGAACCCCGCCAAGCTTCCTCCTTTCCTGATCGAAGATGAAACCGACGGGGGCGATGATCTCCGCATGAAATACCGGTATCTGGACCTGCGTCGGAACCCCGTTCGGAAAAGCCTCGAACTGCGTCACCGGATGGCGCAGCAAACGCGGGTGTACATGGATGGGCAGGACTTCATCGAAGTAGAAACGCCGGTCCTGATCAAATCGACACCCGAAGGCGCACGGGATTTTGTGGTGCCCAGCCGCATGAATCCGGGTGAATTTTACGCCCTGCCGCAATCACCACAAACCTTTAAGCAACTGCTGATGGTGTCGGGTTTTGACCGGTACTACCAGATCGTGAAGTGTTTCCGGGACGAGGACCTCCGCGCCGACCGTCAGCCGGAATTCACGCAGATCGACTGCGAAATGTCGTTTGTGGAGCAGGAAGACATCCTGAATATGTTTGAAGGACTGGTTCGCCACCTGTTCAAAGCCGTTAAAGGCATCGACATGGCCACGGTGCCCCGCATGACCTATGCCGACGCTATGAAGTTCTACGGCTCCGACAAGCCCGACACCCGCTTCGGCATGGAGTTCGTTGAATTGAAAGCGCCTTTCGATACCGTCGACATGACGTCGGGCAAAGGGTTCGGCGTGTTTGACTCGGCCGAACTGGTCGTGGGTATCAACGCTACAGGTTGCGCCCATTATACCCGCAAACAACTCGATGAACTGACCGATTGGATAAAGCGTCCGCAGATTGGTGCCAAAGGGCTGATCTATGTTCGCTATAATGAAGATGGCAGCCTGAAATCGTCCGTCGACAAATTTTATTCCGAAACCGATCTGAAAGCCTGGGCCGCTCACTTTGGTGCCAAACCCGGCGATTTGATGCTGATCATATCGGGCGATTGTGCGAAAGCCCGCAAACAACTTAGCGAACTGCGGCTGGAAATGGGCAGCCGGTTAGGCCTCCGCGATCCAAACGTATTCAGTACGTTATGGGTGCTTGATTTCCCGCTGCTGGAGTTTGGCGAAGAAGAGAACCGCTGGTTTGCCATGCACCACCCGTTCACCTCGCCCAAGCCGGAAGATATTCCGTTGCTCGACACCGATCTGGGGGCCGTTCGGGCCAACGCCTATGACCTGGTCATCAATGGAACCGAAGTTGGTGGCGGCTCAATCCGTATTTTCAACCGCGATCTACAGGCACGCATGTTCAGCATTCTGGGATTCTCGGACGAAGAGGCCAAAGCGCAGTTCGGATTTCTGATGGATGCCTTCGAGTTTGGAGCTCCTCCGCACGGTGGTATTGCGTTTGGGTTCGACCGGCTCTGTTCGCTCTTCGGTGGTGCCGACTCGATCCGCGACTTTATCGCCTTCCCGAAAAACAACTCGGGTCGGGATGTCATGATCGACTCCCCCTCCCCCATTTCGCAGGCGCAGTTAAACGAGCTAAAAATTGCTACGATAGCGAAGTAGATCGTTGTTCATACCATAAACGAAGCCCTCAACGAGCATTATAACTCGTTGAGGGCTTCGTTTATGGTATGATTTGACCCGCTCTGCTAATTGTCACCGTAAAATCGTTAATAAATAAATATAGTTTGAAAGAATTAATCTAGCTTAAGATAATTATATAAGATTCCCAATTTCAATTACATAAACAGATAATATTATAGACAAAATGAATTATATTCAATAATAAAGTTTTGACAACAATCAGCTGTTTATATATTTAATATATTAGTATATACTAAGTAGTTTTTTAGCTATTATCACATCTTTGTAGGTAAAACTATAGGCATAAAAATTGCACAGAGTCTAAGGACTTTATCTAATTTTTAACCTATAGAATATGTATATATCTTTTCGATTAATTAGGTTACTTATATATTATTTTATCCCTGTATTTTCTTATGCTCAACTTACCGTTACCACGCCTGTTCAACGAATGGTTTTTCAACGCAACGCTGCCAATGAAGCGAGCGTGTTGGTGGCGGGCATGGCTCCATCGACAGCTACAAGCGTTGAAGCACGTTTCGTTCCTTTAGCCATTGGACAGGGGGCTGTTACGGCCTGGACGCCCATGCGCCTGTTAGCCGGATCATCGGCCTTTCAGGGAAAAGTAACAGTGCCAGCGGGCTGGTATAAACTGGATGTTCGGGCCAAAGCCGGCGAAATAACACTGGCCCAAACGTACGTTAACCGGGTGGGCGTTGGCGAAGTATTTATCATTGCCGGTCAGTCCAATGCGTTCGGTGGATTTGAGCGGGTTCCCAATGCAGTAGACGATCGGGTGATGTGCGTCGATTTCCGGCAGGATAGTTTAAGCGAACAGTTATTACCGCTTCGATTCAGTCACATTAGTTACGGCGCCAGCATTGGCCCGAGCCAGCCTCCGCACATCTATGGCCTGCTGGGCGACAAGATTGCCAAGCGGCTCAATGTACCTATCCTGTTTATCGGTGCTGCCCTGGGTGGCACCAGCAGTACAGAGTGGCGACAATCGGCGGCCGGAAATATCGGTACCACCCCAAACCCGGCCGTTTACAGACGGTTAGGCGCAGTCCTTCTCCACTATATTGTTCGAACAGGAGCACGAGCCGTTCTCTGGCATCAGGGCGAGAGCGACCTTTCCTCAACAACACAAACGTATTTCGATAATATCAGATACGTCATCGAAAAAAGTCGTCAGCAGGTCGGATCGAAACCACTGGCCTGGGTTATTTCCAGAGCCAGCTTTATTTCCGGGCAGACGAACCCGCAGGTCATAACGGCACAAAATCAACTCATCGATAATGTACCCAATGTATTTGCCGGCCCCGCTACCGACACGATCATTGGCTCAGCCAATCGGGAAGACAACATTCACTTTAAAGGGGAAGGCTCGTATCGCTTTGCCAGTGCCTGGGATCAGAGTTTAACCACTTCGTTTTTCAAGAATTCAGTTCCGTTTATGCCCACGGATTCAGCCACGCTGATTACCAGTGGCTATACACTGCCTCTTACCCGACGACCGGGCGAGATTATAGCCGTTGCCTCCCTGCGCAGCGACCCGCACGAAGCGGATAGCAAGTACACAGCCCAGATCGTTCGGGTGAGCGATGGAGAAACCGTATATGAATCCTCTCCCACAACCGATAACCCGATTTTAGTAACCTTACCGTTCAACCTGGCAAACGGCCAATACCGTCTGCGGACGCGCTCAACCCATCCGGTCATTACGGGCACATTGGGTGAACCGTTTAATGTACAGCAGGATGCCGCCCCCAGCCGTTCTTTTCCCATATACAGACCTCCTGTGAGCGGGGGCACCGCCGATCCAGCCATTCGTCTTTTTGGGTACCGATATGAAAAGGGCGCTACCACATTTTGGGGAATGATTCAGGCAACAGCCCCCGTCGAGGTGAAGCTGGAAAGTCTGGACAACAGCGGCTTTACCGATTCAAACTGGTATCTGGCACCGCCAAGCTCACAGGCCCCCAACTTTGATTCGTTTGCCGATTTTAACTACATTCGAAATTATCCGGCCAGAACGGCGGGCGTCGACGGTGTTGTCCCCGGCAGGTATCGCTACTCCGTCCGGCGTCAGGGCGATACAGGGGAGGGTTTGTGGTTTGAGATGGTGCTGCTCGATGGGCGACAGATACTTTATTACCCGATGGAGCCGGTTACAAACATCCCGCCCGTGCTCACCGTTACCAGTTCGCAGACATCCTGCCTCAGCGGCTCGTTTAATGTGGCTATCGACGTAGCCGATAATGTGCTCAACAGCGGCAATGTATTCAGTGTTCGACTGTCGGACGTTAATGGCTCTTTTGCCAATGAAACCACCATCGGTACCGGTACGACCAGCCCCGTTAGTGTTACACTGCTGCCTTCTTTACCAACCGGCAACAATTACCGAATTCGGGTCGTAGCGACAAACCCCGCCGTTATTAGCGCCCCTAGTCAACCCTTGTCCATTTGTCCGGGTGGTGCCGATCTGTCGATGAGCCTGATCACTGACAGCCGAACCCCTACCTTGAACCAGCCCGTGACCTTTACGCTTATCCTGAGCAATGCCGGGCCTGCCGTTGCCAGCAACGTACAAGCTCAAAGCCTGCTCCCCACCGGCGTCGACTTTGTCGATGCAACCACAGGGGCTATCAGCGCTTCGGCCAACACGGTCACGATCCATGCAGGTACCCTCCCCGTTGGCGCTAACCAGCCCTTTGTGTTCCGGGTCAAACCGAGCCAGTCAGGTATCTTCGCGACATCTGCCCAGATTACGGCCAGCAGCCTGTTTGACCCGGATAGCCAGCCGAACTCGGGCACCGGCGACGGTGAGGATGATGTGGCTACCGCCGACTTTCGAACACCCAACGCCACGGGCAAGGTTATTTCGTCGGACAACCCCAATCAAACCCCATTACCCTCTGTTAAGTCAAATCAACCCGCCGTTGACCCAACCAAAGCTGATTTGAGTTTATTGATGATCAGCAACAAGCTGGCCCCTCGCCTGAATGATGTGATCAGCGTAACACTGGTATGTAATAACCTGGGGGGAGCTGCGGCAACAAATGTTAATCTGCAGACAGTCCTTCCTACCGGATGGCAGTTAACCGTTACGACCGGATTGACCATTAGTGGCCAAATCGTAACAGCCTCCGTGGGGTCTATTCCGGCGGGCACGTCTACCGCTATGATTCTCCTGGTTCGGGTTTCCGGTTCGGGAACGCTTCGTTCGCAGATACTGAGTGTTACGCAGGCCGACCCGGATTCGACGCCCGGTAATGGCTACATAAAAGGCGAAGATGATGAAGCGTCGCTGAGTATACGAAATATGTAACCTGAGAATGAACAAAAAGGCCCCGCGAAGAGCGGGGCCTTTTTACTTACTTCTTCACAATCTCTTCGAGGAACGCACGAAACTTGTCGGCGAATTCGGGGCGCTTGAGGGCGAACTCGACGGTTGTTTTCAGGAAATCGAGCTTGTTGCCGATGTCGTGGCGCTTGCCTTCGATGCGGTGGGCGTATAGATTCTCACGCTTCAGTAACAACAACAGGGCATCGGTCAATTGAATTTCGTTGTTCTTGCCAACCGGCGTTTGCTCCAGCATGGCGAAAATTTCGGGTGTCAGAATGTACCGACCCGCAATGGCGAGGTTCGACGGAGCTTCACTGACAGATGGTTTTTCAACGAGCGTATCAAGCTCAAAGATGCTCTCACTCAGCGACTTCCCCCCCACAATACCATACCGGTTTACTTTATCATGCGGCACTTCTTCCACGGCAATGACCGACCCGCCAAACTGCTCAAAGGTGTCGATCAACTGTTGGGTCACCGGAATCACCGAATCCATAATGGTATCGCCCAGCAACACAGCAAAGGGCTCATTACCAACGTGATGCCGGGCATAGCGGATGGCGTCGCCCAGCCCGTTCAATTCACGCTGACGAACGTAGTGCAGGTTGGCCATGTCCGACAACCGACGCATCTCGTCGAGCAGTAACTGGTCTTCTTTTTCTTCGAGTCTCATTTCGAGTTCGAAGTTACGGTCGAAGTGATCCTCAATAGCCCGCTTGCCTTTCCCCGTAATAATCAGAATATCTTCAATACCCGAATCGACAGCTTCCTGCACGACATACTGAATCGTGGGGCGGTCAATAATTGGGAGCATTTCTTTCGGCTGGGCCTTGGTGGCGGGCAGAAACCGGGTTCCAAGTCCGGCAGCGGGGATAACGGCTTTCTTTATCATAAATGAAAGAGCGAAAGAGTGAGAGAGTGAAAGAGTGGAAATGGCTCATTATAGCTTTTCGCTCTTTCATTCTTTCGCTCTTTCACCATGTTTACACTACATATGGCTTTATAACGCGGGCATTAATTTTTTTCAATTCAACAAAGAGCCGGTTCAGCATGGCATCGTCTCGATACAGGCCGATGATGGAGCCGCCCGATCCCGTAAAGGAAGCCGAGGCACCACAGGAACGGGCTTTTTCGATCAGGCTGAGGTTGCGGTCGGTGATGGTATAGATCTGGGAGCGTAAGTCGAAGTTGCGGTTTACCAGTTCGTTCAGTGATTTGGTATCCTGCCGAAGCACGGCCTCCCGCCCTTCGCGGGCAACATCGGCAATGGCGCTCATGGTCTCCACAACGATGGGTTCGCCTTTGAGCCACCGCGTCCGAACGTCGTTGTGTACACGCCCGGACTGTTTACCCAGATCGGTGTTGTAGGCGATGTATAACTTGGGCAGCAAACGCGAGTCGAGCGGTTCATACTGCCCATACCCCTGGCGCTCCATCGTTTCGCGCTCGAAATCCATGTACACACAGCCTTCGTAACACTGGATAACGCGGTCCTGCAGCCCCGCCGTAATGCCCAGTTCTTCGACTTCGGTAGCCAGCACCAGGTTGGGTAGTATGGGCTGCGGAATCTCGACATTATAAAATTGCATAAGCGCCCGGAAGGTGGCCACAATAATGGCACTGGAACCCGACAAACCTACCTGGCGAGGGATGGACGTATTATACCGAATCGAAAAATTCTGATTGGGAAGGCGGATGTGTTCAGCCTCGCAATATTCGGCAAATTTCTTGACGGCAGCCTTCAACAACGGAACACCCCCATGATAGCCGAGTGTGCTAACGGAGTCGCGCAGGTGATACAAGCTTCGGAATACATTGGTGTCCTGTGGCTGGGCTTCGATGTGCAGCTCAGGAGAAGGATAAAGGGTAACAGACGTCCCAAAATTACGGACGGAAATGGCGATGGTTTTGCCAAAAAAGCCATCAGACGGGTTGCCGAGTAGCCCCGCCCGGGCATAGGCACGGGTTTCTATAAGCAAAATAGTAGCGAAACAGGTAGTAGTTGGCTAACAATTAGACGACAAGTTTACGAAAGATTCATTAAGATAACGGCCGGAGAGACAGGCAGTAGGATAAAAAAAGCGACCGAAATTATATTTCCGGTCGCTTTTTTTATCGTAAGAGTTCCAACAATCTTATTTCGTATCGTTGCCTGATCCGTCTTTTTTGTCGGTATCCGTATAGCCAACGTGGTGAGGATCGTACCCTTCGCCGGGTTTGTCGCCTTCCTCCAGATACGTAGCATCGGCTCGGTGGAGGAGGGCATCGTCGGACGGATTTTCCGCTATTTCACTTAATTTCTTAGCGGCTTCATCGCTCATCATGTGACCTTTTGGCGCGTCAGCAATGGCATCGGCGTCAACGTCCCACTCCTGATTTCCACCCAAACTTTCTCCTTTGGGATCACCAACGCGACCTTCACCCGTGCTGCCTTCGCGTGTATTGTGGGTTATGTTTCTGTTATCGGTATCCATATCCATACCCGACGTAGCACCAAGCTGATTGGTACCCACGCCCTCCGACTCCCGACCAAAGTCAGAATCGCCGTGTTGGTTAGGGTCTTTTGAATAGAATTCAGGATCTACTTTATCCGGGTCGAATGGTGATGTAGTTGCCATAGCGTTCAGTGTTATTTTACCCTATAACCCGGAAGGAGGGTGGGTTGTTTTTTGTGAGTCGGTAAGTGGCTACGCCTAAGTCAGTAAGTCAGTAAGTGGCTACGCCTAAGTCGGTAAGTCGATAAGTGGCTGGCGCACGAGTGTTTTGTTTATGCGCCAGCCACTTACTGACTTAGGCGTAGCCACTTACTGACTTACTGACTTACTGACTTAGGCGTAGCCGCTCCAGTAACTGATCGTTGGTTTGCTGAAGCAGGGCCATGCGCTCGTTGAGTTGAAACAGCAGAAACTCCATGTTGCGCAGACGCTCCTCGGTGGTGATGGCTGCCGATGGGGAGTTGAGCACTTTGAACATCAACCCTTCGCCCCGCAGCAACCAGTCGCCGTTTACCTGTGGGAAGGCCGTCAGTATTTTTTCGAGCGTGTCGTAGCGGGGTTTCAATCGGCCGTGTAAAATATGATAAACTTTCTCGCCCCGGTGTTCACCCAGTTGACGGGCAAATTCAAGTACACTGATATCGAGCGCGTCAATGAGCTGCTGAAGGCGGAGATGGATGGTCATAATTTACATTTATTTGTGTAAAAACGGGCGGGAACACAGGTTGCACAGATCGACTGGATGGAAAACGGGTTTTCTAGTTTCTAAAGTTCCGTCGTTCCGCAGCAAACAGGGAACTAAATTGATTTTAAGGGGCCTTCAGGGAACTTTCTCGACAAATGCAGCAACCTTTCCATCGGCCCGAAACCGGCGCTTAAAATGGCCTAAAATACTTATAGAAAGGGCTTGTTTTTTACACAGTTTTGTGTAACTTTAAATCAGTAAACACAACACCTTAAAAAGGCAAAAGGGACCTCAAAATGGGCCCCCTGCTTGAACAGTAAACAACAAATACTAATGAACACACAAAACAAAAGCCAACTTTCGACAATTCAAAGCGGTAGCCCACTTAAACCCTATCAAAAGGTAAATGAGTTGACGGGCGAAGTCGTGAATAAGTATAAATATCTGGAAGGCCATCCCCGCCAATATCGGTTCGATGCCAAGGAAGGTGTGTTCAACATCAACGGCAACGAAAAGCTAGGCCGTACCCTTACTTTCCAGCCAATTGCCTGGCGAATCTTTACGGATAATATCCTGAACATGGGCACCAAGAACTGGGCGGAGATTTTCTTCATCGATGAGAAAAACTGCGTGTCGGCGGTGCTGTTTCATGGCTATTCCGTCGATAATATTTTTCGATTGATCGAACCACTCTATTACGACGACCTGACGCTGGCCGATGTGGTGATCACCGCCGTTGCCGAGAAGAAAGAGAACAATAAAATTCAGCCTAAGGGGGTCTATTACATCGCTAACTTCACTTATAAAATGGCCGATGTCGAGACAACGAAGGAGCTGAAACAGTTTGCCCAGGAGGTTAAAGTATTCCGTCAGGAAACCCTGACCGACATTGCCAACATCAAAACGGCCATGAATTACTACAACCCCTTTGTTAACCTAGCCGATGAGCCGGAACTGTTGGCGGCCGGATAATGCGGGCCACCGGCATCTTTCTGTTTCACTTCACTCCTTTGCTATGATCTCTCAACGGCTGACCTCTTCACCCCAACCCATTTACACCCCCGGCGACGATTACCGGGCACTGCCCCGTATATCGAACTCCGATCTAACCCGCCTGAAAGAAGAGCACCTTGGCTACTGGTCGGTGCCTTCGGCGCGGTTTATTCCCGAAAAGACGAAAGCTTTTGGCCGGGCCTTTCACCAGCATTTGCTCGAACCCGAAACGGTGGGCACGGTTCTGTCGCAGTTTCTGCCCGATATGCTAGGATCTCCGCTCAGCACTGATGCTCTGGCCCCGGCGCAAACGAAGCAATTGCAAACGCTGATGCAGACGATTCGACAGGATGGTTTCTGTCGGCGGTATCTGCGGCTATCGGAGCGGGAGCGCATTGTGCTGTCGACCGAACCCACCACCGGCGTGCCCTGCAAAGCCCGGCTGGATATGGTGTATACCAGCCCCAAGCGTCGGAACGCGATGGTGATCGACCTGAAAACGACCTCCGCTCGAACGCAGGCCCAGTTTCTGGAATCGTGCTACACCTATGATTATGACCGACAGGCCGCTTTTTACATCGACAGCCTGCGTCACGCCGATGGGCGCGAATGGGGTACGACAAAGCATTTTCGGTTCGTTTTCATCGGCATCATGAAACAAAGCCCGTATCGGTTGTTTGCCGTCGATGCCACATCGATTCCGGGCTTTATCGACTACGGCCGGAAGAAATACCGATTCTGGCTTCGCAAATGGCGCGACGAACAGGCCACCGAACCCCTGGTCGCTTCTGCCTGGAGTATGAGTGCCTAAATCAACATACTATGAATGCATCGATAATTACCCTCACCCCTACCGAACTCCATTTTGACTGGGGTACCGATGGGCTGGTGCTGTGGATTGAAGAATTGGATGGTGCCGACAGTCTGGCGGGTCAAATGAATGAGGTAATGGACCGAATCGCCTTTGCCATTGAATTGCAAACGGGCTGGGACCATCGGACAGATGGCGATACGCTCCACCCCTTATACGGCTACCGGCTGCTATTACGCGACGCATCCGGCCTTTGGAATGCTGTCCAAACCGACGAGACGGGCCACTTCGCCGGTCTGACGCCCCTCGAAGAAATGGACTACGAAGTGGCGTATGATAAAGTGATGTGGATGGATTGAGTTTTTTGGTCGGTAAGTGGCTACGCCTAAGTCGGTAAGCGGCTACGCCCAAGTCAGTAAGTGGCTGACGCGAAAGCAACACTCGTGCCGGTCCGCCGGTGCGGTTAGCCACTTACTGACTTACCGACTTAGGCGTAGCCACTTACCGACTTACCGACTTACCGACTTACCGACTTACCGACTTACCGACTTAGGCGTAGCCGCTTACCAACTGACGGCGCCGTGCAACCTCCCCCCCCTGGTTTGCATCTTTCAGGAAAAGACACTCTAATTTCTGACGAAAGATGAAAACTCTCTTCCTTACTTTTCTGGTGGCCTGTGCTGCTATCGCCCCGACACTGGCTCAAAAGACCGTTGATGCTAACCAGATCATCGACCGGATCAATCGTAAAGAGTCCATTTCCTACCAAAACGCCACCATCACCGGCGACCTCGACCTGACGAGTTTGGCAAATCGAAAAGAAGTACGGGACGGTATGTTTGGGGGCAATTCCGAGCAATTTCTTAGTGTAGTCGACGTGCCGCTGACGTTTAAAAACTGCACCTTCACCGGTAAGGTACTGGCGTATCGTACCGAGGATAAAGATGGGCGGCTTCTGAAAGTGAGCAATACGGTGTATAATACCGATTTCACCGAAGCGGTGACCTTTGAGGGATGCACGTTCAGTGACGATGCCGCCTTCAAGTATTCCCATTTTAATCAGCGGGCCATTTTTGCGGACAATACCTTCAGGAACAACGCCCTGTTCAAGTACAGTAAGTTCAGGAACGACGCCGATTTCAGCGGCTCGACCTTCCACGACTATGCCGACTTCAAGTACACAAAATTCGATGAGGCATCGTCGTTCAGGAAAGTAGCTTTTGAGCGGTACGCCGACTTCAAATACACAAAATTTGACGAACGGGTTGATTTCAGCCAGGCCCGCTTTACCAGCAACGCCGACTTTAAGTACACACACCTGCCACGCGGTACAAACTTCGACAATACTCGCTTTGAGGGTTCGTCTGACTTCAAATACACCACCCTCGACGGCCGCAAGTTTTCGCCGAACGGTCGGTGAGTTAGTAAGTCAGTAAGCGGCTGCGCCTAAGTCGGTAAGTCGGTAAGTCGGTAAGTGGCTGACGCGAAAGCAACACTCGCGCGTCAGCCACTTACCGACTTACCGACTTACCAACTTAGGCGCAGCCACTTACCAACTTAGGCGCAGCCGCTTACTAACCATTTGACCCCAGAACGGGTTAAATAACAAACAATCAACTCAACGTTTTGAAACGAGCCACTAAAATTTTCATTGCGTTTGTCGTTTTATTGATCATCGCCCGTTTGTTGTTACCCTATTTCGTGCTGCGGTATGTGAACAAGACGCTGGCCGACATGGGCGGTGGCTACACAGGACATGTTGAAGACATTGAGATTCAACTTATTCGCGGAGCTTACCAACTCGATGGGCTTCGCATTCGAAAAGTCAACGGTAAGGTAAAAGAGCCCTTTTTATACATTCCCAAAACGGATCTTTCGGTTGAGTGGAAGTCGCTCTTTAAAGGGAAATTGGTCAGTGAGGTCGAGTGCTACGAGCCCGAAATCAACTTTGCCTTCAGCGAAAGCGAGGCCAGCAGCCAGACCGGCGCCGATGTTGACTGGACCGCTTACTTGAAAAAGCTGCTGCCCATCAGTATCAACCGCTTCGCCGTTGTCAATGGTAAAGTCAATTTGGCCAGTCTGATCACGAAACCCCGCGCCGACTTATCCATTCAGAAGTTTCAGGGCGAAATCCGCAATATCCGGAACGTGGAGGATAAGAATAATAAGCTCCCCTCTCCTGTTGTGGCTTCGGGCGATGTACCGGGATATGGCGGCACAATGACCTTCTCGGCCAACATGAATCTGTTAAAGGTTGTGCCGGATTTCGACTATAAACTGCGGTTCAGCGACCTGCAGCTGGTTAAGCTAAACCCATTGGCCAAAGAGTATGCCAACCTGGATTTCGAGCGGGGTACGGTGAGTGTATACAGCGAGATGGCCATGCTTGACAGCAAGCTTAACGGCTATCTTAAGCCCCTCACCAAGGGCATGCAGATTTTTAAGCTCAATGAGCATGAAAATCGTTCGGTGGGTCGTTTTTTCACGGAGTTACTGGCCCAGGCCGGCACCGCTGTCCTTAAGAATCAGAAGCATGATCAGGTAGCCACCCGCGTACCACTCAGCGGTACGATCGACAACATTGAAACCTTCACCTGGCCAACCATCTTCGGCGTGTTGCGCAACGCCTATATTGAAGCATTTAAAGGCGAATTCGACAACAACGTCACCCTGACCGACGCCCTCAAAACATTTAAGGAGGACTTCAAGGAAAAGCGCGCAGAACGAAAGGCCGAACGAAAAGAAAAACGGGCGGAGAAAAAAGCCGAGCGTAAAGCGAAACGTGCCAAACGAAAGGCTGAGCGTGAGAAGAAAAAGTAGTGGAGCGGTGTAATCGTGTCGTATCAAGGGTTGGTACGACACGGTTACATTACGCCACTGCTACTGACTTTTTTTGCGGTCAATCATAGTATCCTTACGGGCACCTGATTCCGTTCGACGGGGGGTGTAGCGGTTTTGTATTTTGTGCTTACCCGCATCTTTTTCCATTTTGTATGATGGAATGGCGTTGTCCTTACTCTCCAGATTATCTTTCCGGGATGGTGGCGGAATGGGTTTGTTCGATCGCGCCATGGCTGCCGACGTCGCTTTGGGCTTCGTAGCGCTGGCTGTTGTCGATTTAGGTGAACCTGTTTTTGCGGTTTGGGGGGTTGTCTGCGCCAGAACCGAGGTTGTGAGCAGCACACCGAGCAGTACTTTTATCATAACGTTTTGTTGAATTTAATTACCGAACACTATCCACTTTGGTGGCACCACCCCGGCGGAGGGAATCGGGCGGCAACCGGCGTTGCTTCCGGTTTTTAGGCAAGGTTGTATCCAGACCGGATTCCATTTTCATCCGCTCCTGCCGACTGATCTTCATCTTAGGCCGGGCGGGATTAGCCTTTCGCGTATCGGTCGTTGAGGTGGACTGCTGCATCGTAGGCGACTGGTTGCTCTGGGCAACCGCGCTTAGGCTTAGCACCATACCCAGCATACCAAACATGAATCGTTTCATACGTTCGTTGAGTTTGTATCCGATGGTAACGGCTTAAAGACCCTTTAGGTTATAGTTTTAATAGGTTATTTAGAGTATGACCTGCCGATCCCGTGGTTTTGTCAGCGTCTGCTTTTTTTGATTGGCCGAAAAAAAAAGAAATATGGAATTCAGCCTGTTCCTGCATCGTTATGCATAAGCAGTCTGTTTGTTTATGTTTCTAAAACTGTTTCGTAAGCCCAGGGCCACAACCGACCGATCGCGCCATGATCCGGCCGACTACATTGCGACCTACCGCGCTACCGGCGATTTAGCCGTGTTGGGCGAACTCTATGAGCAGCACATGGACCTTGTCTATGCCGTTTGCTTCAATTACCTGCGCGACGAAGACGAGGCTAAAGATGCCGTCATGAATTTGTTTGAACAGCTGGTGACCGACCTGAAGAAGCACGAGGTGCAGCAGTTTGGTCCCTGGCTCCATAGTGTGGCCCGGAATTACTGCCTGATGCAGCTTCGTAAAAGTCAGTCACACCCGAAAACCACGCTGGTAACCGGCACGGGCGTTGACCTGGACGATGAACCCATTATGCACCTTCCGGACGAAGAGAGCGACATGTCGGACCTGGAAGACGACCTAAGTACGATGGAGGCCTGCCTGCAAACCTTGCCCCACGAGCAGAAAACCTGCCTGACGCTCTTTTACCTGGAGAAAAAGACATACACCGAAGTAGCCGAGCTAACGGGCTATGACCTGAAACAGGTGAAAAGTTATTTGCAAAATGGCCGACGAAAATTGAAAATTTGTATGGGCAAGGCGTAGAGACCACCGTAGTATGGGGTAGCTCATTTATAACAATCTATGCTTTAGTTGACAGCAGGTCAATGCCTGCGCTGTAACCATGATAGACCAATTGACTTTTGACGATTTACGGGCCTACCAGTCGGGCCAGCTAACGGGACCAGCGCGGCATCGTGTTGAGCGTCTTTTGCTGGAAAACCCCTTCTATGCCGATGCGCTGGCCGGTCTGGAGGCCATGCAGCAAACCGCCACTCACCCCACCAGCGAGCAACTGGACGATTTACGCGCTGCCTTACACGAACGTATTCATGCGTCGGCCAATCAGAAACGGCTCTGGCCCCTCTGGATTGCGACGACCACGGCAGCGATCCTGTTCATGCTGGCGATGGCTATTTATTTCATCTTTTTTGCCCCCAAACAACCCACGAAATCCATACAGAAGCCAACGCCAACCGTAACCCGTACGGCACTCAGTACGACGGCTTTGGCAATGCAACGCAGCCCACAACAGACGGACAATATGGCGATTCGTTTCGACTGAGCCGGATTTCTTTTGGGCCGGATGCTCGATATTATTCCCCCAAAATAAAACAATTACAAAACGTAGGACGTTAAGCGGACATATCAACTTATTGATTTCTCTATGTTTCGCGCAAATTCACTACGTATCTCATTTCTATCATTTTTACTTCTTACCGGCTGTCTGTCAGCCAGTTTAGCCCAGCAGCGGTTTAGCGCCGGCCCGCGGGTTGGCTTGAATTTATCCACATTTGGTATGGACGCCCGGGACTATACGTTACGGCCGGGTGTAACAGCGGGTGCCTTTCTGATGTACAGTTCGCTGAATCATTTCGGTATTTCGGGCGATATTCTTTACTCACAAATGGGAGCTAAGTATTCGCAGCCCAACAGCGCACAGGTAAATTCCTTCAAGCAGCGTATCAATTACCTGGAAATTCCCCTTGCCCTACGCTATTTCCTGACGCTGAACGGCAACTTCCGGCCAAACGTATTCTTTGGTCCATCATTAGGCTTTAAGCTGAACGCCAAGCAAACCGATCGAATCACAAACGGTGTTAATCAGGTAGACGTCGATAACAGCAATGCCTACCGCGCTATGGATTTAGGCTTAATAGCCGGTTTCCAGCTCAACTTCAAAGGCTTGGGCGAACGTCAGCGGTTTCTGATCGATGCCCGCTACCGATACGGCCTGAGCGACATTACCCTGAATGATGGCCAGAATATCAACAACTCAACCATTACCCTGACGCTCGGCTACGGCTTCGGCGTAGGTCCCGAATACCGCAGCCGGTACCGGAAATAGTTTACCATTGATCCAAAAAGGGATTAACCACAAAGGCACAAAGTCTAAGTGTCCTCGCTATGCTTATTTAATGAGCTAGCGAGGACACTTTTTTGTATTTTTGAGGGATCACGACCCAATTCACGTTCTCATGCCCTTCTGCCGGTCAGTTTTAGTTGGTTTCATTAGCGTTCTTCTGTCCTTACAAACAGCTTTCGCCCAATCCCAATCACCCACTTTTCTCAAACTCAATGCGCGTCAGGCCTGCTGGGCCGATTCGGTGTTTACGAACATGAGACCCGAAGACCGTATTGCCCAGCTCATTATGGTAGCGGGCTACTCGAACCGCCGACCGGGCTATGAAGATTCGCTGATTACGCTGGTGCGAACCAACAAACTCGGCGGGGTGGTCATGTTCCAGGGTGGGCCCGTTCGGCAGGCCAACCTCACCAATCGATTGCAGGCCAACTCGCCCGTTCCGCTGCTCATTGCGATGGACGCCGAGTGGGGCATTGCCATGCGGCTCGACAGCACCGTCCGTTACCCATACCAGATGACCCTTGGTGCCATGCAGGGAGCCGGTTCCGACTCGCTTATTTACCAGATGGGCGCTAATCTGGCCCGGCAGGCACGCCGACTGGGTATGCACGTCAACTTTGCGCCATCGGTCGATGTCAACAACAACCCCAATAACCCTGTCATTAATTTCCGCTCGTTTGGCGAAGACAAATACGCCGTAGCGCGCAAAGCCCTTGCCTACATGCGCGGCATGCAGGACAACCAACTATTAACCAGCCTGAAACACTTTCCGGGCCATGGCGATACCGGTACCGACTCGCATTACGACCTGCCGCTGATTGCCAAAAGCCGTTCGCAACTCGATTCACTCGAACTGTATCCGTTTCGGGAGCTGATCAAGGCCGGTGCTACGGGGGTGATGATTGCCCACTTGAGCATTCCGGCTCTCGATACCACCCGCAACCGCCCATCGACGCTCTCTCCCGCTATTGTTACCAATCTGCTCAAAGACGAACTGGGATTCAAGGGTCTGATTTTTTCGGACGCCATGAATATGAAAGGCGTGACCAAGTTTTTCCCGTCGGGACGAGCTGATGAGCTGGGGCTGGAAGCGGGTATGGATGTGCTCGAATTTACGGAAGATGTCCCCGCGGCCCTGGCCCAGATCAAGCAGGCCATTGCCGATGGCCGCATTCCGCAATCCTCTATCGACGCCCGCTGCCTGAAAGTGCTGCAAGCCAAAGCATGGGCAGGACTGGACCAGTATAAACCCATCGACATGGCGAATCTGGTCAGCGACCTGAATCCCATACAGGACGAGTTACTGAACCGAAAACTGACCGAAAGCAGCCTGACGGTTCTCAAAAATGAAAAGGGCCTATTGCCGCTGCAACGGCTCGACACGCTGCGAATTGCCTCCGTTGCCATCGAAAGCGACAAGGTCACGGCGTTCCAGCAAATGGCGAGCAACTATACTCAGGTTGACCATTTCCACGTAACCTCAAAAACCGCCGATTCGACCTGGGCAGCTATTCGCGATTCGCTGAAGAACTACAACCTCATTCTGGTCGATGTACACCTGAACAACATCCGGCCCGCTGTTAAATACGGGTTGCAGGCTAAAACGGCGGGCATCGTCAGTGAACTCGTAGAGACCGGCAAAGCGGTTGTAACGGTCTTTGGCAACGTGTACGCACTCGACAGGCTCACGTTCCCGAATGATACGATTCAACCGAACCGGAACATTGAACAGGCCCGCGCCATTGTTATGCCGTATCAGCTCACGAACTACACCGAGGAACTGTCGGCGCAGTTGATCTTCGGTGCCATCGGCGCTTCGGGAAGGCTGCCCGTTACGGTCAATCAGCGGTTCCGGCTGGGCGACGGCCTGACCATCAAACCCATCGGTCGACTCAAATACACCATTCCCGAAGAGGTGGGCATCAGCAGTAAATACCTGACTCAGCAGGTCGACTCGCTCGTGAACGTGGGCATCAGCCAGGGGGCGTTTCCAGGCTGCGTGGTTCAGATGGCGAAAGATGGGAAAGTGATCTTCCGGAAAGCCTATGGCAAGCACACCTACGATGCCTCGCTGGGCGCCGAACCGCTGCCCGTGCAACTCGACGACCTGTATGACATGGCATCGGTCACGAAGGTAAGCACCTCCACCCCTGCCCTCATGCACCTGGTGGACGATGGGAAGTTTAACCTCGACGGCAAGATGGCCGATTACCTGCCCGGTTTCAAGAAATCGAACAAAGCGGATCTGCTCTGGCGCGACGTGCTCACCCACCAGGCCCGATTAAAAGCGTGGATTCCGTTCTGGATGGACACTAAGAACCCCGACGGTTCGTGGAAGCCCAAAACCTTTCAGAAAGAACGCTCCAACCGGTATCCGATTGAAGTGACCGACAGCCTGTTTGAGTTCAAAAACTACCCAAAGACCATTTTCGAACAAATCAGAGACTCTCCGCTGAACGCCAAAAAAGAATACATTTACTCCGATCTGTCGTTCATCCTGTACCCCCAGATCGTGAAGCGGCTAACGGGCGAAAACTTTGAAGACTACCTCAAGGAAACCTTCTATAAGCCACTGGGAGCCAGCACGCTTACCTTTTTGCCCCGCCGGTTCTATCCGCTCACACGCATTGTCCCCACCGAGTATGATTCGCTGTTTCGCAAAACGCTCATCTGGGGGCGTGTTCACGACGAAGGCGCGGCCATGCTCAACGGACTGTCGGGGCACGCGGGCTTGTTTGGCAATGCCAACGACCTGATGAAAGTCTATGAAATGTACCGGCAGAAAGGCAGCTACGGCGGACAGCGGTTTATTTCGGAAAAGACGATGGCGGAGTTTACCCGCTACCAGTTTCCGGAGCTGGGCAACCGGCGCGGTCTGGGCTTCGACAAGCCTTCGTTCACCTACACGGGCAACGCACCCAAGTCGGCAACCAAAGCCAGCTACGGACATTCGGGGTATACAGGTACCTTCGTTTGGGTTGAGCCCGATCCGGCGTATAACCTGACGTACATATTTTTGTGCAACCGTGTGTATCCTACCCGAAATAACCCTAAACTTGGTAATCTGAATACCCGCACCAACATTGTCGAGGCATTGTATCAGGCAACGAAACGAGGACTGCCATGAAAGATCATCTGATTCAGTTACTGGATTACGAACTCTGGGCCAACCAGCGCGTTATCGAATCGCTCGATTCGCTGACGAACCCACCCTCCCGTGCGGTGGCCGTAATGGGGCATATTTTATCGGCTCAGCACATCTGGTTCGGTCGGATTATGCACACCACAACGTTCATCACCATCTGGGAAGACATTCCCGTGAGTTGGATGATCGAAACCGCCGAACGCCAGCACCGGCAAGTGGTTGGGCATGTATCCTCCCTTCAGGAGCCTGATATAACTGAATTCGTTGAGTACAACAACTCAAACGGCATTCCATATAAAAGTTCGCTCCTCGACATACTCACGCACATGAGCCACCATGCGGCTTACCACCGGGGGCAGATCGTACAACTCATCCGGCCTATGCTGAAGGAGGCTCCCATCACCGACTTTATTGTCTGGACACGCGAGAAGCAGGCCGTGAAATAGAAGGTGTTCTCATCCGGCACACTGACCACAGGTAGGGGCATACGGCTAGAAAACCCGCTAGTTTGCTTTCAGCACCCGAACGGTTTGGGACTGCCCCTGGCTACTGACCCGCAGGAGTAGTATGCCCGCTGGCTGACTCGATACATCGAACCGATACGGCTCGCTAGCGGCCGCTGTCTCTGTTTGCTTCTGGCCTATTATTCGCCCTCTCACATCCGTCAATGATAGCTGAAGCGGCTGGTTTTCGGCGCCCGTCACCTTAACCTCGACAGACTCCGCCACCGGGTTACGCAGTACCCGAACCTGAAAAGCAGAAACCGGTTCTTCAGCACCCATACGCCCTTTTTTACTCGATATCGTCAATATCGCGCCTTTGGAGAGTACGCTGCCACAGCCTCCCGTTACCCGCACATAGTAGGTACCGGCATCATTGGAATTACCATTCCCTTCCTTGACGTGCTTGATCGTCAGCGTGGGAGAGGTTTCCTTTTTAAGTTCTTTACCGGGCACACTCCCCTGAAAATACCACTGGTAAGTTAGGTTATAGCCCGTGGCATTAACGCTAAAGGTAGCCGTTTGCTTCTCCTCAACGAGCAGACTAACCGGCTGGGCAGTAATTGTGGTTGGGACGTTGGCCGCGTTATGGTCGTCACAGTCTGACTTATTCAGTACGTAACCTGCTGGCGGGCTTGGCAGGCAGGCCGAAATCGAGTTCCCCGGATCGCCGAAACTGTCTCCATCCTGATCGGCATAATAGGTGTTGGTCCCGCCAAGCAGTATGGAGACGGTGTTTGAAGTCGTGTTGATGGTGATCAGGTCACTCCGCTTATCGCCATTGACATCAGCTATAGCCACCGAAGAAATCCCTTCTCCGAGTGTGAAAGTAAAGGGCGTGCCAAAACCCCCTGTTCCATTACCTGGCAGTACCGAAACAATGGGCGACCCATAATGCGATATAAGCAGGTCAGCCCGGCCATCGTTTGTAAAATCTCCGGCCGTGATCGTTCCGGGGGCAATCTCCAGGTTTATTGAGGAAGCAAATCCGCCACTGCCATTACCAAGTAGCACCGAGATACCGCTTGAACCCATATTTGCCGTCGCGATGTCGGCCCGCCCGTCGCTATTGAAATCAGCCACCGCTATTGAGTAGGGAATTTCCCCGGCGATTAAGTTGATCGATGGGTCAAATCCCCCGTGCCCGTTGTTGAGCAGCAGGAAAGCTGTATTCGTATTTCTGGGAGCAAACCCACGGGCGTAGACCAAATCATCAAAACCATCGCTGTTAAAATCGGCCAGCGCAGCCGAAAGTATATTATCACCCAGAGGAATGTCGGGGGCGTCCGCGAATCCGCCGTGGCCATTACCCAGCAACACACGGATGCCGCCAACCGGAAAATAAGAGATGAGCAAGTCCTCATTTCTATCGCCGTTCACGTCGCCTGTTATCACCCAATTCGGCCTAAAAAAGTTGGTAAATTTTACCGATGCACCAAATCCGCCATGCCCGTCTCCCAATTGGACGGACACATAACCCGACGAATTTGACGTACTGCTAACAGCTGTCACCAAGTCTATGTTACCATCGTTATTGAAGTCACCTGTGGCTACCGAACGAACCGTGCTTTCAGCGGGAAAGGTAAGAGTCGTTGTGGTAAAACATTGTCCACGGCTCCCGGTGCAGAGTCCGGTCAGAAACAAAATCACCAACCCCCAACGACAGGCAAAATCAGTATAGTTGACTGTGGTCAAGCCATTTCCCTTGAGCAGGCCTGAAGGAGCGAAACGTAGAAAAGGATTCATAGAAAAGCGTTGAGTTTAGAAGAAACACGTCAGCCTGTTCAGTCCGCTAATACCGACGTGTTATCGAATTGTACAGAGCCTGACAACCGTTCGGCCTCAGCGAAATCAGCCCTTTGGCCAATAAGGGCGAAACAACACGGAGCGTAATCAGCCAACCATAACCCATGCCTATGGTTAAAGATGGGCTGTTTAGCATGACTTTATCCTACTTAACCTATCACTAAACAATAATAATAGGATTCAGGTAATGTGTATGGGCGCTTTATTAAACGGTTGTTTTTCAAGTCAGTCGCTGCCGGTGTTAACCCAATGAATAACCCACTAAACCGTTACCCTACAAGGCCCCGCCTGGCAATTTTACCAAACCAAATCTATAGACTTTAGTTATTAGACGAAACCGCGCAGCGGGGTCCTTACTTACTCAACATGTTCTCATGAAAGCAGCCGTATTCCACAAAATTGGCGACATTCAGGTCGATACTGTCGACGATCCCCGCATCGAACAAGCGCGGGATGCCATCATCCGGGTGACGTCCACGGCGATCTGCGGTTCCGACCTGCACATCTACGACGGGTTCATTCCCCAACTAAAAAACGAAGTCCTCGGCCACGAGTTCATGGGCATTGTGGAAGATGTCGGCTCTGAGGTAACCAACCTGAAAAAAGGCGACCGCGTGGTCGTTCCCTTCACGGTAGCCTGCGGCAAGTGCTATTTCTGCCAGAAGAATCTGCAAATGCACTGCGAAAACTCCAACCCCGAACATTACGGCCCCGATGGCGGTCTGCTCACCGAGAAAGGGGGCGGCCTGTTCGGCTATACTGATCTGTACGGCGGCTACAATGGTGGACAAGCCGAATTTGTGCGGGTTCCTTACGCCGATTATGGCCTGCATACCGTGCCCGAGTCGCTCAAAGATGAGCAGGTACTCTTCCTGACCGACATTTTTCCAACGGGCTGGAGCGCTATTGAATGGGGTGAGTTAAAAGGCGGTGAAACGGTCGCTATTTTCGGATCGGGACCGGTGGGATTGATGGCGCAGAAATCGGCCTGGATTCAGGGAGCGGCCCGCGTGATTGCCATCGACCCGCTCAACTACCGCCTGGAAAAAGCCCGGCGCGTCAACAACGTAGAAACCATCAATCCCGATGAAGTCGACGTCATCGAAACCATTCGGCAGATGACCAACGGACGTGGTGCTGACCTCTGTGTCGATGCGGTGGGGATGGAAGCCGACCGGACGATACTGGAAAAAGCAAAGGCCGTGATCAACTTCGAGAAAGGAACGCCCAAAATACTCGAACTGTGTTTTCAGGCGGTTCGGCGGGGCGGTATCGTCTCGGTGGTTGGCGTCTATGGCACACCTTTCGACAATATCTCCATTGGCCGCATGTTCGACAAAGGCATTACGGTTCGCTTCGGACAATCGTTCGTTCACAAGAACATGAGCCATCTGCTGGATTTGGTCGTGCAGGGTAAAGTTGTCCTCGACGACATCATCTCACACACGCTTCCGCTGGCCGATGCCTCAAAAGCGTACGATATGTTCAAGAAGAAACAGGACGATTGTACCAAAGTTGTGTTAAAGCCCTGATTAGGTAAAACTACCCCACCCCAACCCCAACCCCTCCCCTTGAACTAAGGGGAGGGGCTCAAGCTGGTCACTTTTTTAGCCCCTCCCCTTAGTTCAAGGGGAGGGGTTGGGGTTGGGGTGGGGTAGTTTACATCCTGACTGCTTTTCTCCGGTCAACTAACTCAACAAGACGATGGAACAACCCATTTCGCGTAAACAACACGGCATTGCCGACTATGGATACATCCCTCTGGTTGCTGCGGCCCCCTCTTTAGTAGGTTTCGAGAATGAGCCAACCGCTACCCGACTGGCCCGAATCATCAGCGGTGGCGTCCTGGCGTCCAGCCTATTAACCCGCTATGAGTGGGGTGTCTGGAAAGTCATACCCTTCAACGCGCACCTGGCGGCCGATGCCGCCGTCAGTGCATTTTCTTTAGCGTCCCCCTGGCTGCTGGGCTTTTCGAAGAATAAACGCGCCCGCAACACCTTCCTTGCCATCGGGCTTTTTGGCACGGTCGTAGGCCTACTGACAAGACCGGATGGTCAATGAGTCGGTAAGCGGCCACACCTAAGTCGGTAAGACAGTAAGTAGCTGACGCGAGAGCAATGTACATGCGTCAGCCACTTACCGACTTACCGACTTAGGCCTAGCCACTTACCGACTTACCGACTTAGGCCTAGCCGCTTACTGACTTACTAATTCTTTAACAAACTCAACAATGGAAAACACAACCGAAAAAACAGTCCTGATCACAGGAGCTACCAGCGGTATTGGCCGCGAATTGACCAACCTATTTGCCAAAGATGGCTACAACCTCGTTCTGGTAGCCCGCTCGGGCGATAGCCTCCAACAGATTGCCAGTGAATACGAACAGCAATTCGGCATCAAAGCGACCTTCATCACCCAGGATCTGGCCGACCCCAAAGCGGCCGACGCCATTTACGAACAAACAAAGCAGCAGGGTATTACGGTGAATATTCTGGTCAATGATGCCGGCATGGGCGAATACGGCAAGTTTGCCACCGAAACCAGCCTGCAAAAAGAATTAGACATTGTTCAGATCAACGCCGTGTCGCTGATGCATCTCTCAAAGTTGTATCTGAAAGATATGGTGAGCCGCAATGAGGGAAAGATTCTGATGCTGGGCTCTGAAGTTTCGGTGGTACCCAATCCGATGATGGCGGTTTATGGAGCCACCAAAGCCTTCATCAAATCATTCTCTGAGGCCATCCGAAACGAACTGATCGATACCAACATCACCGTCACGGTACTGATGCCGGGCGCGACAAACACTGACTTCTTCAATAAAGCGGGAGCCGCTCACATCAAAGGGGCCGATCCATCCAAAACGGCGAACCCCGCCGACGTAGCCAAAGAGGGGTATGATGCCCTGATGAAAGGTAAGGACCATGTAGTCGCGGGCTGGATGAATAAAGCCCGGGTGGCGATGGCCCACGTGCTGCCCGACCCCGTTATTGCAGCCAATGCCCGGAAAGACATGATGCCGAAAGATGAGTCGGACGATCAGAAAGATACGTTGATGAACATTGCCGTTGGCGTGGGTCTGGTAGCGGGCGTCGTCGCCGGATTGTACCTGGCTTACCGGCAAAGCAGCCCGGTCGACCGGGCGGTATACCGCTATAAAGCGAGCAAAGCGCTTAGCTCAGCCAAAAAGTCATCGAAGTCCGTTGGGAATTCGGTCAGAGAAACCGTCGATAAGGCGAAAGAAGCTTTGGAAGACGCACTGGCTTGAAGGATTAGTCAGTAAGCGGCTACGCCTAAGTTGGTAAGTCGGTAAGTAGCTGGCGCATGTACATTGCTCTCGCGCCAGCTACTTACCAACTTACCAACTTAGGCGTAGCCGCTTACTGACTTACCGACTAAAAAACTTTATCTTCGTGTTGATTTGCGGGCGATGCCGCTGGTTGGGCACGCGTAGTACACGTTTAATTCAACATGAAATACGTTCTATTCTTCTCTTTATTCCTATCTATCAACGCGCTGGCACAGGTTCGCCTACCGGCCAATGAAGTCGGGCAGGTTCAGTATCAGGAACTTGTTAAAGTACCGGACGCCAAACGGCCCGCCCGTCAGCTAATGGAGCAGGCACGGTCGTGGTCAAGTCAGTATTTCGCCAAGGAAGCCTCTACCGAACAGCAGTTCGACCAGCAGAATAATATTCTCTTCATTAAATCGGGCTATACGATCAACAAACAGATCGTGCGCTATACACTTACCATCGAAACCAAATTTGGCCGCTACCGGGCCACCATCACCGACCTGATCACGGAAACCAATGGCCTTGCTTTACCCGTTCAAACCATAAGCAGCACAGCCAGCGAGATCAGCCGGTCGGCGGGAAGCAGTGCCGACAAAACACTGGCCGAGCAAGCCGCGAAACAGCAGGCGGAGCTATACCGGCAAATTGACAAATCCTGCAAAGGAACGCTGACCAGCCTGAAACAGGCTATGACGGCTAGCTAGCGGTAGGCCATTGCTGACTATTGAATCACTCCTCAAACTCAGCGGTGCCGCTCCACGCCTACCTGATCGCACCAGGCTAGCACCGGGCAGGTTGAACAACGCGGCAAAGTGCCCGTACAGATGTGTTTGCCAAACGGCATCAGCAGGCGATTGATGTTTACCCACTGTTCTTGAGGCACCTGCGTTTCCAGCACTTTCAGCGTTTGTTCGGGTTGTTTGGTATGCACGTATCCCCAGCGGTTAACCACCCGGTGCACATGCACATCCACACTGATGGCCGCCTGACCCGTTGCCACACCCAGCGCCAGGTTGGCACACTTCGGCCCAACACCTTTCAGCGACGTCAGCGTCTCATAGTTGGCCGGTAACTCACCATTGAACTCATGAACGATCCGTTCGGCAATACCCAGCATGGTGTAGGCTTTCTGATCGGGATAGGTGGTACCGTACAGCAATTCGGTTAAGGTGGGCACATCAAGAGCCAGGAGCTGTTCGGGAGTACGGGCTCGTTCAAACAGCCGCAGGGATACCGGGATGGTCGTTTCGTCGAGCGTCCGTATGGAGATGATGCAGGAAATCAGTTGCTCGAACAGGGTATTATACCCCCGTTCAAACAAATCGAACATAGCCGCCTTCGGATACGGCCGAATGGCTTCGTCAATATGCGCTAAAACAACGTTGAGGTCGAAGTTGGGTTTCATAAAGTATAAACACAGAGATAACGGAGTTGTCACGGAACACACGAAGAAATCTCTGTGTACCCCGTGACAACTCCGTTATCTCTGTGTTTAAAAAAAGTTAAACCTTCACGATAACCATTTCTACCCGGCGGTTTTCGGGACGCTCCTTCAGGCTTTTGTTGGTATTAATGGGCCGCGACGGACCATACCCAACCGTTTCGATACGGCTGGCACTGATGCCTTTATCGACCAGGTAGCGTTTTACGGCATTGACCCGGTTACGCGACAGTTCAACATTGGCATCGAACTCGCCAACCGTATCGGTATGCCCTTCCAGCCGAATCTGCATCGTCGGGTTCGACTGCATCATCGTCACTAGCCGATCCATTTCCGGAAACGATTCCGGTTTCAGATCGTATTTGGACACGTTGAAGTAGATGTTCTTCAGCGTGATTTTTGCACCCGCTTCAATGGGCACCAGGTTAAAATCACGGGCTACATCCACCCGGTTGGTAACGAGTGTATCGCTTTGACTGAAATACCCTTTGGCCGAAGCCGTAACGGCATATACGCCCCGTCGATCAATTGAAATTTTATACTTTCCCGTCGGGCTGACACTCTCCACCGAATCGGCCGGATCGTCGCCCGAGGCTTCGGCACCCGAAATCAGGCGATAGGTAACCGTGGCCACAATGGGCTGCTTCGTTTTTGCATCCCGCGTAATTCCGTTGATAGCAACGGCAACAGGTTCGGGCGTTGCTTTGGGCTGCACCGGTGCCGGGGTAGTCGGCTCACTCGGAGCATCGCCAATGCCTGGCTGCGTACGGGGCGTGTAACGGGGTTGTACTTTGGGTTGAACAGGCGGCTTAGGCGTCCGCTGTGCATAAGGCTCTTTTTTACGGGGATTAATGATGTGAACGCCCCAGAAGTTAAAGCAGATGTAGCCCCGGCCGTCCTTGCACTCAAACAGATCGAAGGTGGTGTAGCCGGGTTCAATGCGTTCGAAGTAGGCCACAAAATCGACGCGTTCGCCGGGTTGTACTTTCCGACGCACTTCGAGGGGTATGTTTTCGGCCCGGATAAACTTGTAGGAGCGCTCGCCCTGGTTCACATAGAGCCGGGAGCTTGGCTGGAAGCCGATGTTGTTCTGGGCTTCCAACTGACCCCGCCCATTGGGCATCGGAATCTCGAATGGCAACGGCCGCCCATTAAAACCTGCTGGTCTTGCCTGAAACTTCATGTAAATGATGGTATACTGCGACGTTAGCTCGACGCGCTGGATGCTCACGTCTCTATCGTTAATGTCATCTACACGCGGGTTATCAGTCGTAAACTGTACCTGAGCGTGCAGGCTGGAGGCAACCAGCAGACAAATGATCGTGAAAAGTCTGAATTTCATTGAGTTTGCGTTTACTGACCCATATCCTCGATGCGTACTACATAACACTTAGACAATCCCGGCTGTTCCAGAGTTTAATCCCCTCATGAATATCCTACAAAGTGGCTTGTCAATCAGACCCGGCAAAAACACGATCTGCGACAAAGCCATGTGTTCAATTATCGGGCGGAGTCAGTTGAGCATAACTACTCCCCTCCCCTACAACGATCTACTCATCATCCAAGCACCTTCAAGTGACTAAAAATCAATAAGACAATTATAACAATCCAAAGAAAATAGTGCATATAAACTAAAAATCAATAATTTAATACTAGCTGTCATATTAGAATATTAAACTATATATATTTTCTTATATAGAATAAAATTTTGTTTACCGACGTATTGTCAAAATTTATCTCAGTTAATCTTATTTTAATATTGCCTTCGTGGGTGTAACTTTGCCGTTCATCAACTTATTCTATAATAATACTATGAGAAAAATACTACTAGTTAGTTGCCTGATTTTGCTGACGGTATGGACTACCTACGCACAAAATCAGGCGGTCTCGGGCCGGGTAACGTCATCCGACGATGGGATCGGTTTACCGGGTGTATCCGTCACGGTAAAAGGAACAACCCAGGGAACCTTAACCGATGCATCGGGCTATTACCGCCTTAACGCCGGCAATAGTTCCGTACTCGTTTTTAGTTTTATTGGGTTCACAACCCTCGAAGAATCGGTAACGAATCGCTCCGTTATCAACGTCCAACTCAAAACCGATGTACGAAGCCTCAGCGAGGTCGTCGTCACGGGCTATGGCCAGCAGATCAAGCGTGATCTGACCGGCAACATCGCCAAAGTCCGGGCAGCCGACATCCAGGACCAGCCCGTAACAACATTCGATCAGGCCCTGCAGGGGAAAGCCGCTGGTGTGCAAATCAACACGGGTTCGGGCAAACTGGGGCAGGGCATCCAGGTACGTGTCCGGGGCCAGTCGTCGGTTTCGGCATCGAACCAGCCGCTCTACATTATCGATGGTATTCCCGTAACGACCGACAACCTCAGTATCAGTAGTTCGGCGACCAACCCCCTGGCCGATATTAACCCGCAAGACATTGAGTCGGTGGATATTTTAAAGGATGCGTCGGCCGGTGCGATTTATGGTGCCCGAGCGGCCAATGGCGTTGTCCTGATCACCACCAAGCGCGGTAAAGCCGGACGCACGAACATCAATTTCGGAGCCCAATACGGCTCAAGCAAGCCAACCCGTAAGCTGGAGTTCCTGAATACGGAGCAGTACGTTAATTTTTACAACCAGGCAGCTGCCAACTCCGACCGTATCGAAGGGCTTGCGGCTAACGATCCGGATTCGTACACCACGTACATGAAGGATTTCTACCAGACGCAGGGATTGGGTACCTACGGCACGGCCAACCAGGCCAGTACCAACTGGGGCGACCTGGCTTATCAGGATGCCCCTTATCAGCAATATGATCTGAATCTGAACGGTGGTAATGAGAAAACGACCTTCTACCTGTCGGGACAATTGCTGGACCAGAAGGGTATTCTGATTGGTAACGCCTTGCAGCGCTATGCCGGTCGCCTGAACATCGAGCATCAGGTATCGAGCCGGTTCAAAGCGGGCTTCAACATGGGACTGACCCGGACACTGAACCAACGCCTTTCGGGCGATAACGCCTTCGACAACCCCATGCAGATGGTGGCCCTGCCGCCCATGACACCGGCAACGGACCCCGTTACCGGGCTACCGGTGGGTACTCCTCCCGGCGACATCAGCATTCCGAGTTACTACAATCCGCTGATCAACATAGGCAATGCTTCCTTCAACACCACCGTTTACCGCAACATCAGTAATGTGTATGGGCAGCTGCAAATCATGAAAGGGCTGACGTTCCGCACTGAGTTTGGCCTGGACGTATTGAACCAGCAGGAAGAACTTTATTACAACAGCAAAACGCAGCGGAACTTCGGTTCACCGCTGGGCCTGGGCCGGAACCGCTTTGCTCGGGTTGAAAACTACACGACCAACAACTTCTTCAATTACGGTACCGCTTTTGGTCGCAGTAATCTCGACGCTACGGTGGGGATGTCCTATCAGCAATCGCAGCAGAAAACAAACTTTACGGAAGGACGGGACTTCCCGTCTGATGCCTACCGGATGATTGCCAGTGCAGCCCGTAAAACGGACGGTAGCTCTTCGCAAACAGATTACCGGTTTCTATCGTACTTCGCCCGCGCCAATTATAAATTTGCCGACCGCTATTTGCTGGGCGTGAGTGCACGGGTCGACGGCTCGTCGCGGTTTGGTAAGAACAGCCGGTATGGCTTCTTCCCATCGGTGTCGGCGGGCTGGGTGCTGAGCGAAGAATCGTTCATGAAAAATACAACCGCCATCAGCTTCCTGAAACTGCGGGCGAGTTACGGACAGACGGGAAATGCCGAAATTCAGAACTTCCCGCAATTGGGTCTCTTCACCGGCGATGCCAGCTACGGCACCCTGCCCGGTCAGCGTCCATCGCAGCTGGCCAACCCCGACCTGAAGTGGGAAACCACCAACCAGTTCGACATTGGTCTTGACTTTGGTATCCTGAACAACCGGATCAACGGCGAAATCGACTACTACAACAAACAAACCACGGGACTGCTGCTGAGCGTAAACGTGCCGGGAACGACGGGCTTTGCCACACAGTTCAGAAACGTGGGTAGCCTCGAAAACAAAGGCGTTGAGATCGTTATCAATACCGAAAATCTGACCGGTGCTTTCCGCTGGACAACCAGCTTCAACGCGGCCCTGAACCAGAACAAAATCAATAATTTGCAGGGACAGATTATCGAAGGCGGTATTAACGCTATGAGCCGGGCAGTAGAAGGGCAACCGCTGGGTGTCTACTTCACGCAGGAATACGCGGGTGTTGATCCCGCCAATGGCAACGCGCTCTGGTACAAGAACACGACCAACGCTGACGGCAGCCTCGACCGCACAACCACCAGCACTTATAGCCAGGCGCAGCGGGTAGTTTCCGGTAGCCCGCTCCCAAAATGGACGGGTGGTATTACCAATACCTTCAGCTACAAAGGGTTTTCGTTAAGTGTGCTGTTCAATGGCGTCTTTGGCAACAAGATCAACTTCTACGGTGTGGGTCGTTATTCGTCGGCCAACGGTCGTTTCGAGGATAATCAGACGGTCAATCAGTTAGCCGCCTGGACCAAAGAGAACCCCAATACCGACGTTCCCGAAGCCCGTCTGTTCTACAACAACGGCGCTCAGTCGTCCAGCCGCTTCATTCTCGATGGCTCATTCGTTCGATTGCGTACCGCTACCCTGTCGTATAGCCTGCCTAAAACGCTGGTCAACCGGGTGAAGATGAACAGCGTTCGGCTGTTCGTTTCTGGGCAAAACCTGCTGACATTCACGAAGTATGCCGGCTGGGACCCCGAAGTCAACGCCGACTACATTGTGTCGAACATTGCCCAGGGGTACGACTTCTATACGGCGCCACAGGCCCGCACCATCACGGGGGGTATTAACATTGGTTTCTAGTACGCACGTACACCAGAGTCGATCAACAGACATTAAAAACGAATTTTCTCTTATGAATTCATCTATAAAGTATTGGTTATACGCCGGAACCCTCAGTCTCTCGATGATGGCCTGCGATAACAAATTAAACGTGACGCCTACGCAAAGTATCGAAGCCAGTCAGGCTTTGAGTACCGAGCAGGATGTTCAGATTACCCTCGTTGGCGCTTATGATGGCATTAGTGACGTCAATTTATACGGCGGTGGTATTCAGTACATCGGCGACCTGATGGGCGACAACCGCGATGTTGTTTTCGGCGGCACCTTTGCCACCATTGACGAAATCTGGCGGAAGACCGTTACGACCTCCAATACGGTAACCCGCGACTTTTGGCTGGATGGTTATAATGCCATTAACCGGTCCAATAACATATTGGCTGCGTTAGACAAGGTTGGAACGGCAAAACGCAACAACTTTGAAGGCCAGGCCCGCTTTATACGGGGTGCGCTATACTTCGAACTGGTCAAAGCCTTCGCTAAAAGCTGGAACGATGGAAGCCCTACGGCCAATCCGGGTGTACCGCTGGTGCTCACGCCCACCAGCAGCGTGACCGACGCCGATTACAAAGCACGGAATACCGTTGCCGAAGTATACGCTCAGGCCATCGACGACCTGACCAAAGCTGAAAGCTTACTACCCGCCACGCAAACCGGTGCCCTTGGCTTTGGTTCAGCCACGAAAGGAGCTGCGGCTGCCACGCTGGCCCGTATTTACCTGCAGCAGCAGAATTTCGCAGCGGCCCGCGATGCGGCTAACCGGGTCATCACATCCGGCACCTACAGCCTGGTGCCTAACTTTGCCGATGCGTTCAACGATGCCACCAAAGGACCGGAGGTTATCTTCAAGATCATCGTGACCGACCAGGATGGCGCCAATGACCTGAATACGTTCTACGCATCGTCGCTCAACCAGGGCCGGGGCGATGTACGCGTACAAACCAAATTCCGGCAGTTATATGCAGCCGGAGATGTACGGGGCACATTCTTTAACACCGCTGGTCAGAATACCTTCACCAGTAAGTTTACGGATCGCTACGGCGATGTGCCGGTCGTGCGTCTGGCTGAAATGTACCTCGTTCGTGCGGAAGCCAACTTCCGGTTAGGCACAAGCATTGGCGACACGCCCCTGAACGATGTCAACCGGATTCGAAATCGGGCCAAAGCCGCTCCGCTCACGACCGTCGATCTGCCCGCCATTTTGCTGGAGCGCCGGCTGGAGTTAGCCTTCGAAGGACAGCAGCTAACCGATATCAAGCGTACAGCCGGTACCGTCGGAACGGCACCGTTCAACTCGAACAACCTGGTGCTGCCAATTCCGCAACGGGAAATTGACACGAATAAAAGCCTGGTTCAGAATCCAGGGTATTGATTATAATCTGTAGTAACGCCAACCGGCGGTCTGGCAACCTTCGAAGGTTGCCAGACCGCCGGTTGGCGTTACTGACCTACCAGCGCCAGTTTTTTACCATCACCATCAATGGCCATTCGGGTTAATTGCCGGATACCCTCCGCACTGAAGTCGGTCAGGGGTGTCCAGTTCGAAGCGTTTGCGGGGTTAAGCTGATACAGCATCGCCCCCTGACACATCAGTACGGTCCCATCGGGTGTCCAGACGTAATCTTCGCTGCCCGGCAAGGTTCGGCCAAGGGTTGTTATCTGACGGGTTTGCAGATCCAGTTGGTTTATATCCCAGTCCGTCGGGGTGCGTTTATGTACGAAGCTGATGGCGTTTTTGCCTGGAATTTTCAAGATACACCGCCCAATATTTCCTTCAATACGCAGGGTATCGCCGGTACTGACCTGCGCAAGCTGAAGCGAATGGGGCGTCCCTAAGATGAACAAGGCCAACCGGTCGGGGGTAAGCCAGCAGTGATACCCAACGGGCTTCACCGTTGGCAGGACCAGCGTTGGCTCACCGGCACCCGAGATCGGAAACTTCCACAAACGCTGCGTTTTGTCTTTCTCAACCCGAATGACCGAGAAGAATTTCCGGTCAGGTGTAACAAGGGGCGAATATTCGCTTTCGGTGGTGCGCGTTAATTGAGTAGTCGATTTTTGTTGAAGATCGTAGCGATAAATGTCGGTTTGTCCATCTTCACGCATGGATGTATACAGGATAGCCTTACCATCCGGCGTAAACGAGGGTTGGTTATCGTACCCTTTGCGCTGTGTTACGTTCACCGGCTTCCCTACCCGAACGGCCTGCTTTGATAGCGAAATGTCGACCAGAAAAATATCGGCATCGGGGGGCGATTGCGCCTGCCCGATCGAAGAGTTAAGCAATAGTAAAAACAGTGCAAGTCTACTAAGTAGGTCACCATAAGTTTTGCGGCATTTTACCTCACCCCAACCCCTCCCCTTGAAATAAGGAGAGAGGCTCAAGATGGTTACTTTTTTAGCCCCTCTCCTTATTTCAAGGGGAGGGGTTGGGGTGGGGTAAAATGCCGCAAAGCAATTGCACGGATACTTAAAAGCAGATAAACGGACAAGGTTCGGCAGGGAGAGTAAGGCCATAAGGGCTGTATTGTTTGGGGTTGAACTGACTAGTATGGGTAGGGCTTTTTATGAATTTCACTTTCTCACGCCTTTCTCAACAAACCAGTAGCCTTTGTCAGCGTTGTTGTCTGCCCGAAAGGTCATCAAATTAAATCCGGGCGTTCCTACTTCAGACCCCACAACGGTTGTGACAGACACGGCTTTCCCCTTTCGATTCCAGGTGAGGGGCTGGTTGACCAGACAGGTTTCGGGCTTCCGGTTACCTGATTCCAGGAAATAGGCGTTGCCTTTTCCGAAGACAACAGCCTTGCCATCGGGTGCTATGCAAACGGCGGTTTTTTCATCCACACCGATGCCCCGCGTTTTTATTCCCCAGTCGGTTAAGGCGCGGGCCATAAAGGCCAGATGCCGTCCCTGCCGATCCCGGGCAGCGTAATGCATATCGGTAAGGGTATTGGCGAGCAGGGGTTGCTCCAGAAAATCATTCCGGCGCAGATCGACCCGCTTGTCGTAGGGGTTCGCCAAAGCCTCGGCCGACGTAACTGTGCCTTCCAGGGCCGTAAAATACACCTGCCCCAGAATGCCACAGCCCGCACTGGTACCGCCCAGCACAGCGCCTGCCCGAATCCGCTCATTCAGAGCATCGGCCACGGGCGTTCCCTGCCAAAAGTTTACGTAGTTGCCCTGATCGCCACCGGCCAGAAAGATCGCTTCGGCATTCCGTATTTTTCGGATAATGTCCGGATGGCTCGATAAGGCCCGATTATCAAGCATGATGGTCTCCACGGAATTAACCGTTTCACCCACTTTTTTAAAGAGGTAGTCATTATACCCATCCTTACCCGACGACCGTAATATAATCACATCACCCCCACTCGACCGGCGTAAAAACCAGCGCATGGCCGCATCGACATCCGTACTGCCACCCGCCAGCACCACACCCCCCTGGGGCTGCGTTTGCACATCGGCCGTATCACCCACAATCCAGGATGTATAGGCAGGAGCGGGCTGTTGAACCGCTGGTGGATAGAAGAGACAAGTAAGGCGAAGAAGCAGGGAAGCGAGTGTATGGACCATATCAGAATCAATATGGGTATTTTTTCTGTCTTTTCAGCTAGGGACCGCGCGGAGGGTTAAATGCCATATCTTGAAGAAATGGCATTTAACCCTCCGCTACCCTTCAAAGCAAACAGGGGTGCCACGGTTCAAACCGTGGCACCCCTGCAAACAACCAGAATTACTTAATCTTTACTAATACCCTGCATTCTGGACTAAAGCCGGGTTGGTCGTTACCTCCCGCAACGGAATGGGGAAGATCAGCTTGGGTGAGTTGTAGGGCAAACTACCTACGCTGGTCTTTGTCCGCTTGAGATCGTGAATGAATGTCCCTTCAAAAGCCAGTTCGAGCCGCCGTTCTTTCAGGATGTTAGCCAGTGTCAGCTGATCGGCGTTTAAGGGCGTGACGCCCGCACGGCTCCGGATTTTGTTGATATCATTCAGGGGCGTATCACCAACGGTAGTACCCATCCGGAAGTTGGCTTCCGCACGCGTCAGGTACATCTCGGCCAGCCGGAAGATCTGAATATTTCCGTACTGATTGACATATTTCGCCGTCCGGATCGGGCCGCCGTCATCGTAGAACAAATTAGTCCGCAGATCATTTGCGTCGAATTGGTTCAGGAAGGTTTCAGTCACTTCAATGTCACCCCGTCCACCATTGTCGCTCGATCCGTAGAACGTGTTCAGGTCGTTGATGCCATCCTGATCCGTAAATTGAACAGCAAAGATCGTCTCGGCGGTATTTGCCCCACTCTGAAACTCCCGCGTATCGAATACGCTCTCGATGTCCACCAATTGATACCGTCCGCTGGTAATAACCCGGTTGGCTATGGTGGCCGCGTTCGTATAATCCGCCTTTTGCAGGTACACCCGCGAGAGCTGCGCACCAGCCGCGCCTTTGGTGGCAAAGAAGCTGTTGGTAGCGGGCAGTTTGGCTTCGGCATCGGTCAAATCCGACAATATCTGCGCATAGACAGCCGCAACAGGGCTACGGGGCACGTTTGAATTGCCATCCAGATTGGCCGTTGGCGTTGTTACGAGAGGAACGCCCAGATTAGCATTAGGATCACCGTCACTCCAGTCTTTGGCAAAAAAACGCACCAGTTCAAAATACAGCGAACCGCGAATGAATTTAGCTTCACCTTCAATCCGGGGCTGATCGGCGGTAGCGGCCAGGCTCAGATTCGCCAGCACCGTGTTGCAGATGTTGATCGTCCGGTAGGCATCCGTCCAGGTAACATCGGCCTGACTGTTGTTTACCAGTATATTCTTGGTATAGATCTGCTGGGGAGCCGCAAATGTACCTGTCCACAGCACATCGCCCGTGGAGGGAACCGTACCTAATAGTTCGGCATCGCGCTGTAGATCGCCCCCGTACAGGTTAACGCTGCTCAGGCCGTCATAAGCACCTACCAGCAGGGCTTTCAGATCGTCGGCAGTAGATAATGCCTGACTGGTGGCAACCGAATTGACCGGCTTAATATCCAGTTGGTTGTTGCAGGAGGTTAGCCATAAGCCAACCGATAGTGCCGACGCCAGTATAAATGATTTATTCGTTTTCATAAGGTATGAGTCGTCGCTTAAAAACCAATTTGTAAACCACCGATGATCGTGCGCGGCTGGGGAGCCGAATAGAAATCAATACCGAGATTAACCGGATTGCCCGTATACGCATCCGAGTTCACTTCGGGATCCCATCCGGTGTATTTCGTGAACGTCAGCAGATTTTGCCCCGTTGCAAACACACGAACCCGGCTCAGGTGAATACGCGTCAGCAATTCTTTCGGGAGCGTATACCCCAGCGTGATCGTACGCAGACGGACGTAATCGCCTTTTTGCAGATACCGGGAGGATTCACCGGTGCCATTGCCACCGAGCAGTCGAGCCTGGGGTACGTTGGTGATATCGCCCGGCTTTTTCCAGCGGTTCAACTGATCGACCGACTGGTTATCGAAGAAATCGCCATTGGCCGACTGGAATTTACCACCCCCATTGTAGATGTAATTACCAAACTGACCATTGAACAGCACGCTCAGGTCGATGCCTTTGTAGTTGAACGTGTTCGTAAGCCCGCCAATGAACTTTGGCGTTGGGCTACCCAGCGGTACGTAAGCAGCACTGTTGTAATCGTTCGTGGTCGAACGGTCCAGCGAGCCGTCGGCATTGGTCGAGTTTTTGTAATAGAGTGCATCACCATTCTGCACATCGACGCCGGCATACTCTGGTCCGACAAACACGCCCAGCGGCTGGCCTTCCTGCGCCCGGTTCAGGAAGCTACCCGTAATGGTGGTGCCCCCCAGATCAGTGATCACGTTTTTGTTGTAAGCGATGTTCAGCGAGGTCGTCCACTTGAAGGGGCCGGTGAAGTTGTTGGAATTGAAAACAAACTCAACCCCTTTGTTCTCCAGTTTACCCACGTTGCGCAGCTGCGTCCGGAAACCCGACGAACCCGGCACGTTGACGTTCAGCAACAGACCACTCGTGTTCTTTTCATAATAGTCAATTTCGCCGGTGAAGCGATTGCTCAGGAAGCCGAACTCCAGACCAATATCGGTTTGCAGCGTTTTTTCCCAGGTCAGATCCGGGTTAGGAATTTGCGAAGGGGCCTGTCCCGGCACACCCACATAGCCCGTTGACGAATACAAAGCCAGTGAACTGAAGTTCCCGATTTCGGCATTACCCGTCAAGCCGTAGCTGGCCCGCAGTTTCAGCAGGCTAAGGGCTTTGAAATTTTGCAGGAACGACTCTTCCGTAATGATCCAGCCCGCCGACACCGCCGGGAAGAAACCATACTTGTTGTTTGTTCCGAAACGCGACGAGCCATCGATCCGGCCCGAGGCACCCAGCAGATAGCGGTTGTTGAACCGATAGTTGACCCGCGCAAAATACGACAGGAAGCTAAAGCGCGTTTCCTCGCCGTCGCCCGCCGTAATTCGTCCGGCCGATGTTATCTGCTTGTAGGCACTACTCGGAAACTGCTGCCCCGTTACCGAGTTGAAATTATTGCGCGACTCCTGGAATGACATACCCAGCGTGGCGTCAATGTCGTGTTTCTCGGCAATAGTTCTCCCGAAAGAGAAGTAGTTATTGGTGGTGTAGTTGGCCACCTGCCGGAAAGTGTTCGACCCCAGGCCGTTGGGTGCCCCCGTGTTGCCCCGCGTTTCGCGGCCATAATACTCTTCTTCCTGCTGGCTCAACAAGTCGGTGCCAAATTCCGTACGGAACGACAGGCCCGGCAGCAGTTTATAATCGGCATATACGTTCCCGATAATGCGATATACCCGCGCCTGCAAAGCCGCATAATCGCGGTTGATGAGCGGATTGTAATAGAGCGGATAGCTTGGGTACTGATCAGGATCGGCACCGCTCAACCGGTTGGTGCGGGGGTCGATAACCGGCGACATGGGCGACAGGGCCACAATCTGCATGGGTGTCGAAAAGGCGTTGTCGTTCGATACCCGGTCGTTGATCGAGTGCGAGAGGTTCATGTTCACGCCCAGCGTCAGCTTGTCCGTAGCGGTATGATCCAGATTGACCCGGCCGCTCAACCGGCGGAACCGGTTTTTGATAATAATCCCGCTCTGGTCGAAATACTGCCCTGAAATGAAAAACCGGGTTTTGGCATCCCCGCCCCGTGCACTCAGGTCATACTGCTGCGACGGTGCTTTCTGGAAGGCTTCGTTCTGCCAGTCGGTATTATATTTTGGATTGGCTCCCTGCCAGCCCGTTGGGTCACCGGCGGCATAGCGCGTCAGGCGGTTCGTCAACGACGTTTCCGAATAAACCGGAATACCCAGCGCTTCCGAGTTGGCCCGCGCTTCCTGGAACAGCTCTACATACTGCTGGGTGTTGAGAAACTGACGCAGATGCGTGGGGTTGCTGGCGCCCATCTGGGCCGAAGCTTCAAACGAGGTCTTGGCAGCCCGGCCTTTTTTGGTCGTAATCAGGACAACACCATTCGACGCCCTCGACCCGTAAATAGCTGCCGAGGAGGCATCTTTCAGAATTTCCAGCGACTCGATGTCGTTGGGGTTCAAGTCGGCAATGGGGTTGGTCGGTGCCGTTGTCGATGACTGGTCCGATGAGGTCAGTGGAATACCGTCGATAACGTACAAGGGTTGGCTGCTGGCCGTCAGCGACGAGGTTCCCCGTACCCGAATCTGTAGCCCCTGCCCTACTTTACCATTCAGGGAGGTAATCTGCACCCCGGCAACCCGGCCCTGCAACGCCTGTTCGACGCTGGGAACGGGTATGTTTTCAATATCGCGGGACCCTACCTTAGCGATGTTACCCGTCAGGTTGCGCTTCGACTGGGCACCATAGCCCGTCACGATCACCTCATCGAGAGAGCGGGTGTCATTACTCAGCGTCACATCGACCACTGTGCGATTGCCGATAGACACCTCCTGCGTTACCACGCCCACGAAGCTATACACCAGCGTTCCGATGCTGGCGGGGACATTGAGCGTATAATTCCCGTTGGCATCGGTCTGAGTTCCCACCGTTGTGCCTTTCGCAACAATGGACACGCCGGGTAGCGGGTTGTTATCTTCAGCCGAAATGACCCTTCCGGTTATTCGACGTTCCTGCTGGGCACTAACGCTAGTGGCTATTATAGAGCACCAGGTTACCAACAGAAGTAGTAGAAAATTTTTCATTTGTTGATAGATTAGTTTTACGAACAACGAAATTACAAATCAATATTCTTGCATATTGACTATTACTCTAAAAATCAAATAATCTTATTCTATAGTACAACTAGCGATAAATGCGCAATGTTGATTTGTGATTTATTACTAAAGGGCGTATACTTAGGTAAGTAAACCTTTAGTACTTTTGGATGGGTGAGAAGGTAGGAAACAGTATCAGACAGGCAGTAATTAGTCTATCTAAACAGGCTGGGCTAAACCTTGCCAGGTTAATTGAGATGATTTATACGATGAGCCCTATGTACGCTCCTGGGAGCAACTTCAGCTAGTCGATAACCTTGAAAGTCGGATTTGAGAGCCCGTCCCTCTGTAAAAAATAAAGCATCAAGCTATATAGTTTCCCAAAAATGGCAAAGCGTAGTCTTCATTGGCTTAAAGATTTCAAAAGCGCCTATAAACCAAGTAGATCTTTTTTGACCTGTCTGAATAACGCCTTACATAAAGAATACACGGATATTACAGGAAGAGAATTTGACATCCTGTATTTATTCGCCGAGCGCCCATCTGATTTAATCTATCTACCTGGTGAGTACACTGCAGTATTAAAAGCAAGCATAGAAGTTCAAACACGTAATTACTGGGGTGAATGCTTAATTGGATGGCGACCTAAGGCTATGGATAAGCTAGTAAAGCCAGAAGATGACATAGCTGAAAATGAAGTTGAATTCAAGTGGATTGAATTATCATTGCCCAACATAGCTAGCCAGCCTCCTGCTACCCTTAACATGGGGGAACGATTAAACCTGTCACTAGACTACCAGCTTATAATAGAAAATGGCATTGATAGTCAGGACGTTGAATTCTACCTACAACTAAACGATTCAGCAATAGTCAAATCTCTTGAATCTGAACTGGCGACCCTGCAGGCCAACTGGAATGAACAGGCTGACCAGGACACAACCCGGCAGACTGGCTATATTCACTGGCTGTCGTTTGAGCGAGAAGAAGACGGGGAATATGTATTCCGAATGGATACTGGCTCGGCTGGCGTGGAAGGGTTAAAACGCATGCTCGGTGCCTTTAATGATCCTAAATGGGGAATTAAGAAAGTTGAGCTGTTCTACCTCTAAAACGAAACGGAGCCGGATCACTTGACCCGGCTCCGTTCATTTCTACTGCTTCACTACCCGTTTCCTGAATACATCCTCCCCTATTCGCACTTTCATAAATTAACGCCTAGTTATAACTACTCCTATGCAACATTCAAAAGAATTAGAGAGTATCAAATTCCGCTTTGGGCCAACAAAGATGCTGATGATACTTACTGTTTTATCGTTCGCCTGTATCACGTTCGATGACACAAAACTTGGTTGGCCTATACTAATACTGGCTCTTGCCGCAGTTTTTGTAGGTTCAATTCTTGAGAAGTTGACTTACTTATTCATACTCCTGAGTTGGCTATATCTGGTTGGATTGCTTTTCAATAGACATATTTATAAACGATCAGCAATTGTAATAGCTATTGGCGTTTTATGGACAATAGTTTTACTACAGGGATCTGCATTGTTTAACGGTGTTCAACCGGATACCGTTACCGTTGAACGAAACCACTGGTTTATTGGATCAAGCGTTTTCTTTCTTATTAGTTCTGCTTTTCTCCTGTTTAGATGTTTAGCACATCCAACCTCTGAATAAGTATGAAAAGCATTAGTGAATAAAGCATGGTAAGTACTCAAGTCTAAATAGCTTAGATTATTTTTTGTCATGCTGAGGCACGAAGCATCTTCAGTAGCAACACCAATCCAATTACCAAAGATGCTTCGTGCCTCAGCGTGACAAAAAATCTCAATTGAAAATACGCTAATGTAGATTAGCCGTAGTACTTAAAAATGATTAGAGCCGAATCACTTGACCCGGCTCTAATCATTTTTACTGCTTCACAATCCGTTTCCTGAACACATCCTCTCCTATCCTAACCTCCACAAAATACACACCGGGCGGGGCCGTTTTTATATCCAGCGTCTGCTGGAAAAGGTCGGCGGTTTTTTGATGATTCTGTCGGGATAGCTCAACGCCGTCAGGTTTCGTACGCCTTTTTGGATGCTATTGATTGTGACAAAATCAGTGGCTGGGCTTTTGCAAATTCAGGAGGATATGCCTATCTGGATATTTATGCACCCGATTTATATACCTTGGGGACAGGAAACATGGTCAAAGTTGCCACTGTAAAGGCTAATACCGCATCAAGACCGGATATAAGAGCAGCCTTTGGCAACAACCCCAATATTCCGCTTGATTGTGGCTTTGTATGGGCAATTCCAGATACATACAAGAATGGCCGCCAATTGACCATAAAAGTTGTACCCGTAAATGACGTATCACCCATAGGAAATTCACCGATGACTACATCGGGTAATTGTGATAAGCCAGTTACTCCCGGCGGAACGACAGGGCCCTGGAATCCAAGTTTACCGCCTGAAGTACTGCAAATAAGCAAGTTCTACATTGATATGACAAATTTGGGTATTAACTTCTCTGATGAAGAAAGGGCAGTTATTGCAGAATATAATTTATATGAACGTATCCAAGCGTATGTTAATCAGTATGGTAGTAAGCCGGATGGAAATAATAAATTCATTATGAGCCCTATTGATCAACTTCTGTACCCAAAGTTCACTAATCTTGTTAAGAACAATATTGTAACTAATGTAATGACTAATCCAAAAATTTTAAATGCACTTAAAACTTTTAGTGGGTTCAATGATGAGAAAATTCTAGGACTATTAAAAATGGGGAGCGGGCCTAGGATTATTATTAAACAAATCCCTAGCTCAGGCAAATGGATGGAGGAAGGATATACTTATGGCTACTTTAAGTATAACGAAGACCCAAATGTAGTAAACATTGATTATAAAACTGTGCAAGCCTATGAAGCCGAAAACAGTTGGCCAGAAATGGAGAAAGCATGGTTTACACTTTTAGCCAATCTTCTAATTCATGAAACTGCTCATTACGGTGCTTATCATACACAAACTCTTGATGTGATTGATGGTCCAACAAGTAATGGCCCACACAAGTTTGATATAGCTGCTTTCGGCTACGCTGCATTACCCGGCAATGTAATTGACGAGATTGTTTTAAAAAACGGAAAATGAAATACATAATATACCTCATTATTTGTGCAGAGTTATTTTGGTCTTGTACAAAGCAAAGTCATCACCCTGATATTCTTAAACTTCCGATAGACAGTAGCCTGATTATCATTATGGAAAGTACGGATCTTCTCAATAAAGCATGCCTACCATCTTGCTGGCCACGAAACTTTTCGGATAAGAAACGAATAGAGCCCTACATCGTCTATGTTTGGGATAGCACATATATAGACAAAGTAACACCTAAATTTAAAACAAAAGGCATAAGCAAATCTGACGTTGTTTATATGGCGTTTGATTCTACTTTTCATCCACTTTTAGACTATTTAAGTCATCTAAAAAGAGAAAAAATTTCCATTCAATCAGTGAGACCTGTGTCTAGGACTGATGTTAAACTGGGTTTAGTAGGTGGTTCTATGGGTACTCTTCCAGATAATGTATTAGGTTATTTTCAATTCTCACCAGTCATTATTAATAAATCAAAAAATAAAGGCGTATTTTTTTACACTTTAATAGGGCTATATAACAAATCTTGGGTCGTATCGGTACAAAAAATATCAGGGAAATGGAAGATAATAAATCAATACATTATCGGTACATCCTGATAGAACTACCAGATAATCTTCGATGAGGCTAGGTATCTATTAACTGAGATAGCTCTCGTTTTTTAGTTAGAAGCAGTAGCAGAAAGGGGGTCGGTTTCTAAAACCCGACCCCCTTTCTGCTACTGCTTCACAATCCGCTTTCGGAACACCTGTTCCCCTACCCTGACCTCTACGAAGTACACGCCGGGCGGGGCCGTTTTTATATCGAGCGTTTGCTGGAAGAGGTCGGCTGTTTTCTGATGATTCTGCCGGGATAGCTCAACACCGGTCAGGTTTCGAACGCCCAGCGTTAAGGTGCCCCGTTGTGGACCGCTGAAGAGTACCATCATTTGCCCGTCGCTGGGGTTTGGCGTTACTTGCAGCGCCTGTTCGGCCAGGGGTGTATTCGCCGTAACGGTACCCGCCCGGACATTGATCGTTACCACGGCCGTGGTGCTGCACAAATCCAGACCCGAACCCGTAACGGTGTACGAGGTTGTTTGCGTAGGCTGCGCCACTACCTGCGGCCCCAGTGTGGTGTTCAGCCCCGTGCCAACCCAGTTGTAAATACCGGCACCGCGGGCATTCAGCGTAACGGTTTCGCCGGGGTTGATGAACAGCGACGAGGCCGCTACCTGTACCGATGGTTTCTGGCCTACGTTGGCCACAATGTTATGCGCTACGTTCAGACCCAGGCTGTCGGCATATCGTAGCCAGTTGCCCTGCTGGTTCTGCCGCCAGGACGTTGCATCCAGCGACTCACCATTTTTCGTCGTAATCACGGCCACGGTATCACCGGTAGCGTACGGGAACGTGACGCCCACATGGAAGGCCAGCCCGCTTACGGGTACGTTTCTATCGAAGGTAACGGTGGTTGGGCGGTTGTTGGCGACATCGTCCAGAATAACCCGCAGGGGGACATCCTTCTCACCCAGCACGGCACCGGGCCCACCCTGAAAACCGCGCCCGTTCCAGACCGTTACCGTCACGACGGATTCGGTGGAGGCTCCCCGGGCGGCTTTGGCTACACCAAACTTAAGCGACGCCCCGGCCAGATTCGTATAGCCCAGCTTATTGGCGAAGAACTCCGAAACGGCTTTGCTTTTGCGGCTGTTCTGCCCGGCTACGTAGCCCGTTCCACCCACTTCGCGCAGCACCGTTGGCGTTCCGTTGAAGTTGGTAACCGTGTTGCAAAGTCCCTGATTGAGCACTTCGATGTATTCGGTACGTGTAACCGGTTCCGACTGACCCACGGCATTGGACGTCACCAGCGTTACTTTAAACTTACCCGGCTGGGTATAGGTTACGACAGGATTCTGCTCCGTTGATGTGGATGGCGTACCTCCTTCGAATGTCCACGACCAGCTCGTAGGGAATCCATCCGACAGGTCGTTGAACTTGATCTGACCACCTAACAACACCTGCTGATTTTCGGCCCGGAAGTTCGAGACGGGACGAATGGCCACCAACGTACCGCATACGTTCGACGACAGGAGACTCACCCGTCGGGGACTGAGTGCCATAACCGCCCGTATTCGATCTTTCTGATTCAGGGTAAAAATATTCATGCAGGCATCATTGGAGTAATCCATGTAGTTCTGCACCATATTGGTCGACCCGCAACTCACCCGGCCCACCGGGCAGCCACTACTCTCCGACGCCTGCGGGGGTGTATCGGCGCAGAAGTCGTCACCGCAGTTCGCATCGCCCCAGATGTGACGAAGACCGAGCCAGTGACCCGTTTCGTGCGATAGTGTACGCCCAAGGTTATATGTGGGCCGCATCGTTGGAAAGCTTCCTTTCTCGACATTGCCAAAGGACCGATAGTCGATCACAACACCATCCGTACTGGCCGGGCCGTCGGAGGGAATACCGGGCAGATTGGACCGGCTCGGGAACTGTGCGTAGCCCAACAGTTGCCCTCCTATTGTTGGATCATTGATCTCAACAACCCAGATGTTGTAATACTTATCGGGGTTCCAGTAGGTACTGGGTTTCAGAATACCTTCAATATCATTGCGGTTCCAGTTGGCCCGGTTGCCGTTGTAGCGGTCGATTCCCGGCTCGGCCATCGACTTTCCCTGTGGGTCGACAATGGCGGGGCAGAATTCAATTTCAATATCGGCACCTATTGGATTTTCATTGAACCCGCGGGTACCGGCTTTCCGCCGAAAGTCTTCATTGAGGGTGGTCAACTGAGCCTGTACCTGCGCCCGGCTAAGGTTACGTCCTGCCCCGGCCGACTCACCGTTATGAACAATGTGAACCACCACCGGAATGGTAATGACCGTCGCCAACCCCACCCGGCCGCTAGCCATCTGTTTTTTCAGTTCAATCATCTTTTGCTGCAACGCCCGCTCAAAGTCGTTGAGGGTGCCCAGTTCGGGATGGCGGGCGCGGAGCAGACTATCCATCTGCATCGTAGCACATTGCTGGGAAGTCTGTGCCCGTACTCCCGATGTCAACACGACAAATAGTAATAAGCTGAGTAGTAGTCGGAACATACGCCTATTTAGTAGCAACCGAGTTAAACGTAAATTGATAGCTGGCGTTAATATCCGGGAAGTAATACTGAACTGTCATTGTATTGGCAGTCAGGTTCTTGATCGTCCATGGATATTTACCATTAAGTAGAGGAATGTAAAACTCCAGTGTGGCATTGGCGTTAACCAGCGACCAGGTATCTGTTACATAAATATCCGGGTCTGATGAATTACACTTGGTGGGCCCTTCACTGGCTTCGAACTTGTGTTCGGCGTTGGCGTAAAAGGTCAGCAGATCGTCATAAATACACGGATTGATACCGGATTGCGTCACCGGTATCACGCCCGATGGCGTGCCATCATCAATAACCTGAAGTGAGACCATCTTCCAGGTTTTTTTGTCGGTACCCGTCAGCAGTTGCGAATAGGTGGCGGGTTTGGGTTCCAGCTTCTCAGCGCAGCCCCCAAAGAGCCACCCGATCATAACCGGAATGAGTACTAAACGTATAAAATGTCGCATGGTCGAAATTTGTCAATAACTGAATAACCAGTAATCAAACTACTGTGGCGTATAGGTTTGGGCGTAGGATAAGGTGGTATCTCTGCCATTACTCATTCTAAGCCTGAACTGAAGCGTCAGGGATATTTTACGGTCGCGCGGGTTCCAGGCCCCCCGGCCCGAAATCTGGTCGGTCGAACTGAGTTCAGGGTTACTCTGCGCCGGTATGGTGATGGAGTTATCACCATTGTCGATAAACGTAAGGGTTGGTTTCGTCGCGTTGAAATCAAGAAGACCAATATTCCAGTTTTTCAGAACGTACTGTTTACAATCGGTGCTGGTAATCTCCACATCCGACACGGAATACGTTTGTGTCCCCACCCGGCCCGTACCGGAATACGATCCCCCAAACAGGCAGTCGTCCTGAATGGTAAATTTCAACTGCTTCCCTAATGCACCTTCTTTGCCAAACCCGACCTGTAAGGTACTGGGCTGAACGCTCGTCAGGGTAAAAATGAGTGACTGCGATTCGAGAATATTGTTGGCATTGTTGATGAGCTGGAGCTGTATACTCCCTGAGCTGGCCTTGGCCGGAATAATGACCGTTCCTTTGGTTCCGGCAATGGTATAATCCTTGCCTTCGCGAGCCGTACCGCTGATGTTGTAGGTAATCGTGATCGGCTGGTCCAGTATAGGGCCTGCGTTGTGTACGCTAAGGGATATCGGCTTGCTGTAGCTCTCCTTGTACGTCAGGGTAGTATCTGAGAAGCGTACAAAATAAGGTCCGGCAAACGTACGATCCAGATCCTGCGGTTCGCAGGCACTTATACCCCAGCTAAACAGGGCAACAGCCAACAGACCAAGCAACCAGCGGCCCCTGGTCATTGAATATTTTTTTGTGTTTTCCATAGTCCAGAACAAGACATTTTTATCGCTTCCTCACACGTGCTTACTAGCTGTCGACGTGTTGGTATGCACGAATAACTGAATAACTAATCAATAGCCCGGATTTTGCGTCAGGGCTGTGTTTTGCTGAATTTCCCGCTGCGGTATCGGCCAGAGTTCAAAGCGGCTGTTCCAGCTCGGCAGGAAGGCCGACATCACGGCCTGCGCCCGTCCCGTCCGAACCAGATCATACCAGCGCTGGCCTTCAAACGCGAACTCATAGACACGTTCCCGCTCAATGGCCAGCAGCACATCGGCCTGGGCGGTTGCGGTAATGGCCGGTGCTTTCGCCCGGGTACGAATCACATTTACGTCGGCAATGGCACCCGATGCCCCCGTCAGCTTTCCCTGTTGCGCCCTGGCTTCAGCGCGAAGCAGGTACATTTCGGCCAGCCGAATTAGTACAATGTTATTGTTGTCTTCCGATGCGGTACCATATTTCCGTACCGTCCAGCCATTATCATTTCCCCGCTGCTGCTGAGCATTGAAGGTAATGGTGGCACTGCGCGTACCGGATTCGACCGAAAGCAGCGAGCTGACGAGCTGGTTGGAGGGGATAACTTCCCGTCGACCGACCAGCAGGTTGTTCAAACTGTATGCCCCGGTTCCTGGGTCGTCGGATAAGTTATAGCCAACCTCAATAATGGCCTCGCTGGTAAAATCTTTCGTGACAATGTCCGAGTAGTTGGGCTGCAGCGCGTACACACCCGAACCAATCACAACAGTGGCCAGTTGCTCGGCCTGTGCCCAGTTCTTCTGATACAGGTAAAAGCGGGCCAGCGCGGCCTGACAATTTATTTTATTGATGTAAGCCGCATTGGTCGTTGCATTGGTCGAAGCGGAGGTTACGTTAGGCAGATCCGTCAGCGCAGCCTGATAATCGGCCAGCACCGAGGCCAGGATATCCGCTTTTGAGGAGCGGGCAATCGTTGTATTGGCTACCTGATTCGTGGTCGTCACTTTGGGAATGTCGCCAAAGGTATACGCACCGATAAAGTTGGCCCAGCCCCGCAAAAAACGAGCTTCGGCCGTCACCTGCTTTCGGGTAGCTTCGCTTACATTCGGGATGGTGGGTAACCGTTCCAGAATAAAATTAGCTACGTAGATGGTATTGTATATACTGGCCCAAAGCGCATCGACAGCACCGTTCGTTGCCGTAATCCGTTTGGTTCCGAACTCAATATTATCCGTAAACGTACCATTGGCCTGAATGTAATCGGCGGTAAAGTCTCCGGCAATGATGTTGGGAGAAGCCATTCCCCGAAACGCACTGTAAAGACCAACTCGAACGGGCTGCACGTCGTTGGGTTCATTCAGCACCAGTTCGTCAACGAGCAGGGTAACCGGTTTGGGCTCCAGCACTTCCTGACAGGCTCCCAGGCTGACCAGTGTAATCAATAAGCTATATCGTAGAAAGCGAATCATCGTAAAGCGAATTAAAAGCTAAGGGTTGCCCCTACCAATACCGTTTTGATCTGAGGGAAGGTGAAAAAGTCAATGCCCTGCGCTGTGGTAGACCCATCGAGCGTACTTACTTCCGGATCGGCTCCCGAATAACGCGTCCAGGTCAGGATGTTGGTTGCCGAAACGTAGAAACGGGCATTGCTAACCTTGTACTTATTGACCCACTTTTTGGGCAGGTTATACCCAAGCGATACGTTTTTCAGGCGCAGGTAAGACCCATCTTCCACAAATCGGCTGCTGGTGTAATTATTATAGGTATTTTGGTATTCGTAACGCGGTACACTCGTAATATCCCCCTCTTTACGCCAGCGTTTGAGGGCCTGCCGCGTCTGGTTATTCTGGATGTCGGCGCCGGAGTTGAGCAGCGTTTGATTCGAGAAGTTCAGAATGCTGTTGCCATACGAAAACTGGAGCAAGGCACTCAAGTCGATTCCCTTCCACGATACCTTGTTGGTCAATCCACCATATAGTTTGGGCTGAGCGTTGCCAATAACCTGTCCGTCGGCGGGTGTAATACGACCATCGCCGTTTTTATCGTCGTAGATCGCGTCGCCGGTAGCCGGGTCAACGCCCAGAAATTTTAACCCCCAGAATGTACCCAGCGGCTGGCCGGGCAAAACAACGTTCGTACTGGATACCCCATTGCCCTGATAGCCCCGGAACACCGGCTCGGTACTGGCCAGCTCCACAACTTTGTTTTGGTTATGGGAGAGGTTCAGATCGGTATTCCAGCGAACAGCGCGGTCGACGTTCACCGTCGAGATAGTCAGTTCAATCCCTTTGTTGGATACCTTACCAATGTTCCCCTGAACGGTGCTGAAGCCCGTTGTTTGGGGGATTGGCTGCGCAAACAGCAGCTTATCCGTCAGGTTGTCATAGGCATCAACAATAAAATTGAGCCGCCCGTTGAAGAACGACGCATCCAAACCGATGTTCGCTTCCCGGGTGCGTTCCCATTGCAGGTTCGCATTGGCCAGACTGGCTGGTCCTACGCCCGTTGCCCCGCTGTAGGTAACCGATGCCCAGGTGCCCAGAAACAGGAAATCACCGATACGCTCATTCCCTGTAAAGCCATAACTACCCCGTAACTTCAGGTCGCTCAGGAAACGAAAACGCTCCATGAATTTTTCGCTCGAAATACGCCAGGCAACCGATGCGGATGGAAACACCCCAAACCGCCGGCTTTGTCCAAACCGTGACGAACCGTCGTAGCGGGCCGTAATGGTGGCCAGGTATTTTTCGTCATAACTATAACGGGCTTCGCCAAAGGTGGACAACAGCCCGTTGTTCGTCACCGACGAACCGCCCTGGTCGACAACACCGGCCGAGTTTATATACGTAAAGTCATCGCTGGGAAATACCCGTCCCTGAACATTTCCGTCCCGGGCAGTAGCCTGCAGGATCTCCACCCCGGCCAGGGCGTTGAACTGGTGTTTCTCGGCAATCTGAAAATTATACGTGAGCGTATTCGTATTGACAAAGGTCGATGAAGACTGGTTGATGTACACCCCGTACCCCTGACCACCTACACTGGACAAAAACCCGCCAATGGCTGTCGTTGACGGTTCGAACTGATCTTCGGTTACGTTGTTGTAGTCGATGCTTACTTTCGACCGGAAGCGCAGGTTCTGGAGGATTTCGTATTCGGCATACAAACCGGCCAGCAGTTTAACCGTGTAGGCGTTAAATCGCGGCAACAGAGCCTGGGCTACCGGGTTAAAGTTCGGGAATCCGGGATATTCAGCGTCGGCAGGACCATAAAGCCGCCCCTGCTCATTGTAAGGCGAATAATACGGCAAACTTTTCATGGCGCCGGAGTACACGCCATCCAGAAAATTGTCGCCCTTTACCCGTTTGTTGAGCGCTCTGGACAACGTCAGGTTGGTGCCGAATGAAAGTTTATCCGTCGCTTTGTGATCCAGTTTTAACTGGCCCGTGTAGCGCGTAAACTGGTTGTTCAACTGCACCCCCTGCTCGTCGCGGTAGCTGCCGCTGAGGTAGAACTGAGTGCGGTCGTTGCCGCCCTGGGTCGACAGTTGGTACTGCTGGTAAATTCCTTTTCGCAGCACAGAATTTATCCAGTCCGTATTTTGTCCGTCGGTAACGCCTTTGATCAAACCCAGTTTATCGGGATCCAGATTGGCATTGGTAACGGCTTCCCGTTGTAATTCCAGCAATTCCGTTGCATTCAGCAAATCAGGTCGCTTCACCACATCGGTCATACCCCGCTGCACATCCAGCGTAAAGCTTGTCTTCTGGGCTTTTCCGCGTTTGGTCGTAATCAGCACCACGCCGTTGGCGGCCCGTGAGCCATAGATTGCTTTTGCCGAAGCATCTTTCAATATCTGAAACGATTCAATATCGTTAGGGTTAAAGAGCGACAGTGCGTTATCGGACTGCCCGCCAAACTCCCGGCCCGACAGGCCACCATCGGCCACGGGAACACCGTCGACGATAAACAGCGGACGGTTACTGGCCGAAATGGAGGTATTACCCCGCACCCGCACGGTGAGTCCGCCACCCGGCGTACCCGACGATTGCGTCACCTGCACACCGGCGGCCTGCCCCTGCAGGGCCTGATCGAAACTGGCAACGGGAATATCTTTGAATTTTTCGGGCGAGACGGATGCGATGGAGCCGGTGATGTCTTTACGTTGGGTTGTATTGTAGCCCGTCACGACCACCTGACTCAGTTCATTAACGGCTTCTTTCATGGGCACGTTAATAACGGTACGGCTGCCCACCGTTATTTCCTGCGGCACCAGTCCGATCGAGGTAAACACAAGCACGGCCGAACTGCCCGGAACCATGATCGTATAATTACCATTCGCATCGGTGCTAACCCCATTGGTCGTCCCCCGAACCGCAATATTCACTCCCGGTACCGGCAGCCCATCCTGTTGTGATGTTACCCTACCCGTTATACGCTGACTCTGGGCAAGCAAATAGCCGGGCAACATGATCAGCAAGGCTGACCAAATGACACTACTGTAAAATTTCCTCATGTATACGTTATACTCCAAGTAAAATCATTTAACGTTCAGGCACGCTCACGAAACAAAACAATATAGGGGAAAAGTGGCAAGCTACTATTTTTCCAAACGAAAAATTTACGTTCGTCGTATAATTCCATTAGGTATTTGAGGCTTCAACGCCAGTATATTCTGTGGTTGATTTTGCCTTTGTAAACGCCCGGAAACTCACTTTGTAAGTTCTCTCCCTGTGTATTTATACTCTTTATATACGCGAATAATTGGTTGTTCGATGCAGTTGTTTGACACGGTTACACAAAAAGAGGCCCTCTAACTAGTTAGAGGGCCTCCGCCACTGGTATTTGTTTTTTGCTTAGGGAATCAACTTAAAAATTAGGGTTTTTGATGGCTGCGCCGGTTGTTGGATTCAACACGGTTTCATCGGCAGGGACGTCCCAGTAATCCATGAAGTTGTAATCAATCGTCACATTCTTGTTGATCGTAGCACCGGCGTTGGTGATCACTGTGTTGCCGTAGCTGCCACCACCACTAGCGATCGGATACGTCCAGCCCCAACGACGAAGGTCATAGAACGCCAGTCCACGGTTGAACAGGGCTACCCTTCTTTCCTTCGTCAGCTCGGTGAGCGCTCCTGCCAGCGATAAGCCTGTGCCTTTCGTAGCAGCCACACCGGCTCCCTGATAGGCACGAACTTCATCGACAAACCCAAGACCCGTTTCGATGTTACCCAGACGCATATTGGCTTCGGCCAGCATCAGGGTATTTTCTTCGTAGCTGCCTGCCATGAACACTTCGTGTGCGCCAACATCTTTGGAACCATACACGTATACACCAGCGATGCCATTACCATTTGGCACCATGCTATAACGGGTTGTGAACGTATAGTTGTTTTTGTAGGTGGTTTTGGTATTGAAGTTGTTCGCTACCCGTTGATCACCGGCATTAAACGACTGCATAAACCGCTCACTGATCTTGAAGGTCGAGCTGGTGTTGATGTTCGATGTCAACGCAGCGACCGTGCCGCCTGTTGGTGAAAAAGGCGAGTTAGAAGCCGTGCTCCGAACCGTAAAGACGATGTCACCCTTTTTGATCCCGTTTGTAGACAGTGTCAGTACCTGGTTCCAGTCGGCAGCAGTCATTGCGGTGGTCGACGCTTTAGAAATCGTTGCCGCAGGATTCCCCTTTACAAACGGAGCCAGTTTATTAACCAGAATGTTGCGGGCCAGCATCGTATTGATGCTGCGTTTCCACATATCGACTGTTGGTACACCCCCATTGCCCACCTGGGTAAACGACGGAATCAACTGGCCCAGAACCTCCTTATAATCATTGGCGCTGGTAATTGACGTCAGCGTTGTAGCCGCCTGGTTAAAAAAGGTATTCGACTGATTGATAATGGCATCGTGCAGCACATATGTACCATCCGTTGCACCGGTTTTATCAGCAATAAGACCGGCGTAATACATCGAACCAATAGAGGCATACGCATATCCTTTCCACCAGTAAGCCCACGCTTTAACGGTGTTGGCTTTGCTGGCCTTGTCACCCGAGAAGGGAATAGTACCTACCAGGTCCAGAATCTGATTACAGACGTTATTCAGCGCATACATATTCAACCACTGATAATAAAGCGGATTATTACCCGCCCCTGTAGCGGCCCGGCTGTTATACGCCCGGATGATGCTCACCTGGGGAGCGGGGTTAGTTACCTTCGTACCATCGTCCAGGACGATGTAATCGGGTACACCAATGGTCGTAATCTGGTTGTTGGAGGCATCAGCTCCCACGTTATCGGCCATCAGTTCGCTATACCCCCAGGGGAGCGAAAAGTAGCTGTTTCCCAGCCAGCCGTCGCCGTTCAGAAAACCATTAACATATACGCCACCCTGCGCATAAGCGATCATACCGGCTTCGGTATTCACATTGGCCGCAACGGTTGGTGCGTTGGGGTTACCTACGTCCAGTTGTTCCTTACAGGACACCCCGGCCAGCATCAGGGTCGAGAATAGTACCGTGGAGAAAATTTTATTTTTAGAAAGAAGTCTCATCTTAAAAGAAATTAAGTTGTCAGTAATCAATCGTAAAGCAGTACCTGGTTGACGGTCAGAGAGCGCCATTTACTACGCTTTATAACTTAAGTGATTAGAATCCGATGTTCAGACCCACCTGATACGATTTCGTATTCGGCAGTGTGCTGTGATCGACACCCCGGTCGAACGAGGAGTTCGATGATCCTGAACTGATTTCCGGATCGTAGCCCGTATACTTGGTGAACGTCATCAGGTTACGTCCGGTGAACACCAACTGACACTTGTTCAGAGCGGGCAGCTTAACCAGTTTAGCCACGTCGAAGGCCAGCGAAATGTTGCGCAGACGTACAAACGAAGCATCTTCTACGAAGAAATCTTTCGTGGCGTTGTTACCGGCACCGCGTGTGCTTCCCCACAGGTTGTAATAAGCCCCCGACCAGTAGGCAGGGAAAGCCCCTGTCTTGTCGCCAATGGTGACAGGCTTACTAAAGTCTCCGCTGATCCCATCTCGGTACATCCACTCTTTGGTTTGGTTGTACAGGTGGCTGCCATAGACCCAGTCAAACTGGAAGTTCAGCGTCAGGAAGTTTTTGAAGCTAATGCCATTGATGAAGGATGCGTTGAACTTCGGGTTCGGGTTCATCAGTGGGTAAGTCTCGTTGGTAAATTGAGGCTGGTAGGTGGTTTTGCTCACGACCCGGCCATCAACGAGGGTATAGTTACCCTTGTCGGCTTCCGAGATATATTTTACACCTGCCTGATTCACAAAATCCAGACTGGTAAGTGCTTTATAACCGTACACCTGACCGATTGGCTGACCCGGCGTCAGTACCAGCGCTGTACTACCAGCGGCTGATGTCAGAATGATGTCAGCACCGCCCGAGATGGCGTCGATCTTGGAGACCTGGTGTCCAAAGTTGGTCGTGAAATCCCACTTCAGGTTCTTGGAGCTATAAACCGGCAAGGTCAGCGAGAACTGAACCCCGTTCGACGACATGTTGATGGCGTTGGTCAACTGCCCCGTGGAGCCTAAGGATGGCGGCACACTTACGGTGTAGATCACGTTTTCGCTGGACCGCTTCCAGTAGGAGAACGAACCCGAGATGGAGTTCAGCCAGGTACGGCCCGCGTTTCCACCAATCATAAAGTCAGTACCAATTTCCAATTCTTTCGATACCTCAACCTTCAAATTCGGATTTTGCGTCGTTGTCGGAATGGTATAGACCAGCCCTGACCCCAGGTTACGCTGGCTCAGTACCGGATAGCGATCAAAGGCACCCGGCTGAATACCGGCCTCTCCATAAGCCGCCCGCAATTTGAAATACGGTAACGCGTTCGACAGGGCGCTGTTTTTAAAGAACGACAGCGGAGCAATATGTCCATCGAAGTGCGGGAAGGTAAAGGGCGTTGAGCCACCACCAAACGCCGACGACCAGTCGCTCCGGAAACCGGCTGTAATACCGCCATAATCACCGAAATCTACTTTCTGATTGACCAGATAACCATACGTGATAAAGGGCGTTGTGACATCATTAGCGACCGCCTGCGACGACGTAGAAGCAATGTTGTAGGGGGGGGCCGTACTCAAACCAACCCCATAGGTATCATATTGACTTGACTTGTTCTTACGATAATCGAACGAGATCTGCGTGCTGGTCTGGATAGGCAGTTTAATATGGAAGTCATCCTGAAAATCGGTACGGATATAGGCGGTACCCAGGAAGTTCTGAAAGGTGTTATTGTACTGGAAGTTGTCAATTTCACCTTTATCATCCGGAGCATAGTTGCTTGCCCAGGACTCGTAATATTGCGTGCTGATATTCTGCGACTGGTTAAAGTAGGTCCAGCGAGCGGTTTCATTGCGGTAGTTGATACCATATTTGGCATCCAGTTCCAGAAACTTGTTGACTTTATAGTTCGCGTTGAAGTTCTGCAGAACGTCCACTTTGTTGTTGACCGCATCCGTATATTCGGCCTGGTAGTAAGGATTACCGGCGTTTACACTGAGGAAGTCAGCCGTTGGGTAGACCGGGTAGGTGCCATCAGCCAGCTTGCGGGTCAGGTCGAAAAACGGTGAAGTGTTTAAGAAACCATATACCTGACCTACATTGCCGCTTCCGCCATTAAAGGGTGAGTAAATGGCGCCAAGACCAGGCTTGAGGGTATTTTTGGTATACACCAGTTGGGTGGTCGAACGCAGCGTGAACCCTTTGAACAACTCAGTGCCTATATTGGCCGACAGGTTGCTACGGTTGATATAGCCATTGTCTTTAGTCAGAATAGGCGAGGTTGTGTGATTGTGAGCGGCTGCGATGTTGAAGTCGCTCTTTTCTGAGGCCCCTGAAATGTTGATAGTATTGTTTGTCGTAATACCCGTCTGAAACACCTGCTTGAAGTGATCGTAATATTTCAGATTGGCATTATAAGGCTTATCGGCTACGTTCCGAATATCCTGAATAGCATAACGGGTGGCACCACCGTACTGATAGGAAATACCCGTGATAGCGCCGTATTCGGTGTAATCCAGAATGTTGCCCTTGGCGTCAACGATATTATTATTGGCATCGGTCAAATAAGGGTGTAAATCTGCCTTGTGTACGTTACCCGTGTTCAGAAATTCATTGGCCGAGTAGCTTGAGGAAAAGTTAATGGCCGTCCGACCTTTTTTACCTTTTTTGGTAAAGATCTGAATAACGCCGTTGGCACCCTGAGCCCCATAAATAGACGCCGAAGCAGCCCCCTGGGCCACCTCAATACGATCAACGTTACTTAGATCAAGGGAGTTAATGTCGGTAGCAGCAACCTGCACACCGTCCACCATGATCAATGGTTTGGTACCACCCTGCACGCTGTTGATACCACGCAGCAGAATATTGACCGGATCGCCGGGGTTACCGCTGGTAGAGGAAATTTGAGCGCCGGGAATTTTTCCGACGAGTGCCTGATCAATGGAGGCCGTAGGCGTCTGAGGAAGATCTTTGGCCGAAACACTTTCAACCGCGATACCCAGCTTGGCTTTGCTGGTAGCCACCCCGCTACCAGTAACAACCACTTCGGTCAGCAGCCGGGAATCAGATACCAGACTTACGTTAACTTCCGATTCGTTACCAAGCTTGATTTCCTGCGTTGCCGTTCCGACAAAGCTAAACACTAGTGTAGCCCCTTTGGCAGGTGCCGTCAAGTCGTAAATACCATTTGCATCGGTACTAGTCCCTTTAGATGTACCTTTTACAATGACAGAAACACCTGGGAGGGATGAGCCATCTTCAGCCGATGTAACCTTACCAATTATCCTTCTTTCCTGGGCCCATGCACTGGACCAAATTGAGCTCACCAAAAGGAAAGTCAATAATAGAATTCTACTCATGTTTGTCGTTAGTTTAGATTAAGTACTTTTCCCTGTCTACAAAACTAATATTAATAAAAGGCAACACAAAGTTTTTAATGTCAGCATTATATCAAACCTTTATTTGCATAAATCGTTACAAAACAAAATATAATTCTGTTTCGTTGAAAACTTATAAATAGATAAAGATTATTGTAACTCAGATTTTCGACAATCGCAGAAGAAAATATGCTTAAGTAATTTTTGCAGAAGTTGAAAAAAAGTAGAATAATTCAATTTATTTACCTTTACATTTAATTTTTAACATATCTACCATACGAAAGAAAAATTAGTTAAAAAAAATATTTTATTTAAATATTAATATTTTAATGGGCTTTTAATAATAGATATTATAATATGTTTATTACATTCAACACATTAATGTACAATTGACTCATTAAAATTAGATTAAAGACAACCATATATAATTTGCTTTTGCGACGTAACGAATGTCTTTCTATTATAAATGACACGCTTATGACTAGCAAAAAGTGCATAATTTATCTATTTTAACGTGTTTAGTAACTGATTTTAATAACTAAGGTCAGTTGATTTTATCATACTTTTCCCATTTTTTCACTCTGAAAGGATAGTTATCTACATTTAGAATTTATTCTTGTTTAGCAACATTAGAAAAGTCCATAAACAAACAAAATTTATACGTAGCTGACAGGCGCTTATTTGTTTACTTCACGCCCTACTTTTTAAGATATTTGCTGATTAATTACATAATTTTTAGCGTATGATCAGCTGGCTTTTACCTGATAAGGCAAAGTGATTTCGCTAAAGAAAATGTACGTACTCATATATACGTTTTACACCTACCGTGCCACAGTCAGAAGCTTAGCCAGGGCCATTATCGGACATTAGTCACCTGATGCTGTTAAAGTTCTATGTCTAATCACATACATTAGCAGGTGTAGATTAAGCAACTACACCTGCACAGAGCTAGCTTTAGAGCAAGCGGGTTAACCAAGCCAATTCCACTGAACGAGCCGTATATGAATAAGATGTCCATCAATCAGCATAACCCACTCAGGAACCTGTTCGCTTTAGCTTGCCTGCTGCTTTTGTTTGTTCAGTCAAAGCCCGCTACGCCCCGGCTGACTGTTTATGCGTTTCTCAGTACGGAATGCCCCATCAGCCAGCAGTACAGCCAGACTTTGGAAGACTTACATCAGCGTTTCAGGGTATCAGGTGTGCAGTTTGTGGCCGTCTTTCCACTTTCGACCGATTCGCGGGCACGTATCAGGCAGTTCCGCTCAGCTTACAGGATCACCTTTGCTGGCCGTCCGGATAAGGACGCCAGACTGGCGCGGCAGTTGCGGGTGCGCACCACACCCGAAGTAGTGGTTATGCAGGAAAATGGGGCAATACGTTATCAGGGTGCCATTGACGACTGGTATGTATCTCTGGGCAAACGTCGGCCGCAGGTAACAAATGCTTACTTACGACATGCACTCGATGCGTTGATAGCTAATCAGGCAGTTACGCCGGCCTGGACTGAAGCTATTGGTTGTTTATTGAACTGAACGTTGATCGGTTCATCATTCAGATTGCCCCGTAGGGATTACTAGTCTTATGAAATAAATCTGCTCACTTATTTATGTAATAGAAAACCAGATTCATCATCTCATCCGTCGAGTTCCAGCCGTAGCCTACGGTTCGGGCGGGGCGATTGGGGTTGAGTGGATTCTGATCGGTATTATCATAATTCGCTTCGGCAATGATCGTCGACCCTTTTGGCACAACGAGCGGCTCTCTAAAGAAATAGGATAACTGCCAGTTATAATCCCAGGCATCGATTTTTATCAGATTAATCACGTTGCCATCGGGCGTAATGGCAAACGCCCGCACCGATTTACCCAGCCGGTGCATGTGCGGCAACACAGATAACAACCGAACCGTATCGGTTAGGGGACCGTAATTCATATAGAACGTAGGCTTGGTGTTGGCAGGCAATTGGAACGGTTGATTAGTCACATTATTCTCCGTGAGCGTAAGCGTTTTTACAATCCGCTCCACTGGTTTTCGGGCAAAATACAGCCGTACCTCCGACTGGTCCTGATCGACTTTCGCTGATGGCGAATAATGGATATTAAGGATCAGGTCACTCCCTGCCCGAATACGCTTGGCGGCTCCTTCAGGAAATGTTACCCGGTCATTCCCCGGTACCCACCCGTATAAAAACTCATCAGCCAGGGGTGTTTTCTGAAAGTTGCGCAAGCGAGGGTCTTCTTCCGTAATGCCGTCAATACCGGCCATTGTTGCGGTTGAATCAATCATGAGTCGGCTGTGATGAAGCAGTTTCCGGTTGCCTGGCACAAACTCAATGGCATCAACCCAGACGTCATTCGTTAGCCCCATAGGCACATGAAAATACCGAAAGTCCTCCCGGGCATCGCCCCTGATACCATACGGCTTCATCCGAAGAACAAGATCCGGCGTTCGGGCGGGGGGTAACGTACCGGCCAGGCTTCCCGCTATCTCCTGCCCTTTGCTACTTCCCCTCTGCTCTTTGCCGCGCACCATTCCCCCTTTTACCCAGGACTGAATCGTATTGATTTCGGTTTCCGAAAGGCCCCGTTCGTTGGCATAGTGCTGAAACTGGCGGTCGGCCGGAAAAGGCGGCATATAGCGAATCTGGGTAACTTTCGCAACGAACTTACCCCGTTTGGCAACGTCTTCGTAGGTGAGCAGGCTAAACGGTCCCAAGCCGCCAGGATGGTGGCAGGGTGCACAGTGCTGAGCCAGAATAGGCTGTATATCAACCGTATAGGTGGGGGTCTGAGCCAGCAGCACAGGAGCGGTCAGCAACAAAAACAGTAAGATCTCGAATGGCCCCTTCTTCATGGTAGTCGAATATACAAAAATAGCAGCAACGGGTTACCCCGCTGCTGCTAGTCAATGAATCGTTAAGGCTACTACCGAACTATGAAGTTCAGGCGGCAGTTGGAGTTGGCCTGCGATACCGGCGTTGGATCAAGGCAGATACTGTCTTCGTTCCACACTTTAAATACCAGACCATCCGTAGTGGTCAGCTCCCAGGTAATTACAAAGGCGTCGGCACTGGCAACCGTTTTACCACCTACAACCTGAGGTCCCTGTAAGCGCGCGCCAGCAGGGCGGGGACGGGCGGGGTTTTCAAATACCTTTACTGCGTTCACCTTGTCGTATTTGACGGTAGCATCTTTATAGAGTGCATAGATATCGGCGGGAGAAATGCTGAATGCATTCCACTGGCGGTTCGCCGTCGGTGCGTCAATCGTTTTCACGACTCGACCTCCGCTACCCAACGATACCGTTTTGGGGTTTCCATCGGGGTCAGTATACGACTCGATCATGTCCACCTTAATCACTATCTTACTGACGGTGAGCTTATTATCAAGCGATACCCACCGAATTTTGAAGTCAATTTTTGACGCATCCTGCCCTGTAAGCGGGAAGGTTCTGGCATTGGCCGCAAAATTGGCTTTGGCAGTTTCGGATACTCCATCAAAAACACCCAGGGCGTGTACGCCTGGCTCCCAGGGTTTGTTAGGATTGAGTGACTCATCCTGGCAACCGACCAGCAGCATAACTGCGGCTGTTAATGCATATAAAAAGAGTTGTTTCATTGCTGTCGTTATCTGGTTGAGCCCCCGGCTACGTGCTTACGCATGTGCGTAGCCGGGGGCTATGATTTTCTTAGTATTCCCACTTAACTTTTACCTTGTCCCAGAAGATTGGATCCCGGTCGAAAATCACATCGGAAACGTATTTAGCGGCATTCGGATTCAGGGCACCTTCCGACTGCGGATAGGGCAAGCGCAAGGCATACTGACGGGGCGGCTTTGAAATAGGAGCCTGAATACCTACCGAGAACTGCTTGAACTGGCTTTGGATAGGATAGCCGGTCCGGCGCTGCAGGTTCCACATATCCATGCCCTGTCCCCAGGAGCAGAACCAGATTTGTTTGGCTACTACGTTCAGTTTAGACTGGGTAGACGTTGCCGCATCATATAAATCCAGCCATGCTTTCACATACGCATCGACTTCGGCTTGCGCGGGGGCTTTAGCCCGGGTAGGATCTGATTTAAGACCCTGAGCTACTACCACGGCAATCTGTTCCCGCATAGCAGCTTCAAAAAGAGCCCTGGGGTCACCCGTTACACCGGTTCCGTCTAGAATGGCTTCCACCTGGTAGTACTTCGTGTTCCAGCTATGGATCAGCGGCCACATACCATCACCACCAAAGTTGAGTGCCGCCTGACCCGTCAGAGCGACAGCCGCCACAGTCCGGTCAGAATAAACGCCACCCGCCGGATAGGTACCGGGAGCCGTGCGCAATGGACCATCGGCAGCGGCACCCGATACGTCGGCCCGATCCCGGCCGAAGTAACCGGCAATGAAAGCCAGGTCAGCGGCAGGAATAGCACCCGTGATACCAAATGCGCTCTTGTAGTCATCAAGGAATGACGCCCGCAGCGGCAGGTATGAGCCACCAAACGGTGTAGTACCCCGGTCGGTTGGGTTGTTCTGGTCCAGAATCCGTGACGTTTGCCGGTAGAAGTAGAAAGGCAGACGTGGATCTTTGTTCAGAATCATTTCGCCCATCAACTGGTGGTTGATGTAAGTCGGGTCCGAGGTTCCGGTATAGGTAATGAACCAGGGGTGGGTATTCCGCTCGGGTGAAATCTGCTTTGAATACAGGTAAGACCAGTTTTGCGCCGGGGTTGAAATGAACCCGCCCGCGTCGAAAGCGGCTTTCAGTTCGGCATTGCCGTTGGTGCGGCCTTTGCGAGAGTTCAGCAACAGGCGCAGCTTTACCGTTCTGGCGATCCGCGTCCAGGTAGTGGCGTTACCCCCACCCATGTAATCATTGATAACCGCAACCGGTTGGGGTTTAGCCAGCTCCACAATGGCCTGATCGCACAGTTTAATCAGATCCTCGTAAATGGCAGCGTCCTTATCGAATACAGGTGACGTGTTCTGTTTGGCTGCGTTACCTTTCCAGGCTTCTGTGTACGGCATATCGCCGAACATATCCACGTAGTTACCCATGGCATAGGCCTTCAGCACCAGGGCAATACCCCGATAGCGGGGGTTCTTACCATCTTCCGTAGCCTTCAGCATTTCCTCCATGCTCTGCAGGTTTCGGTAAGCATCATTCCAGGTTCCCTGAAAGCTGGTGTTGCTCAGGTTATAGGCATCGTTGGAATTCCAGAGTCCCGCAAAACCCATAGCACTGCTATTGACACTCGTGAACGCATCACGGGCTGCGTTTTCCGCTACGGGTAGCAGTAGACCCAGCGAACCGGATGCTGGTTTATTAGGATCGGTATTGATATCCAGGTCGGTGTAGCTACACGAACTGGCTATGCTGATGAATCCAGCCAGTGCCAGTGTCCTGATACTATTTTTAGTATTGATCATTGTAACTGCTTAGTTTGATTTTTTACTGAGGGAGATTTATCCAATAAATTTCCCTGACCGTAGTTAGAATGAAGCATTGAGGTTAATACCGAAACGACGGGTCGATGGCGAAGCGCCCAGGTCGAAGCCCTGGATGTTCGAATCGGCGAAGTTAGACAGCACTTCGGGGTCGAAGTTCAGTCCTTTCAGCATGTTCGGCGCATAGAACCACAGGTTACGACCCGATACCGACATACGCAGGCTGCCAAATACTTTCGCATAGCGCTTCAGAAAGGCTTTCGGTACGCTATAGCCCAGCGATACTTCCCGCAGGCGCACAACCGTAGCGTCGTAGATGTTTACTTCGTCAGCACCGTAAGCCCCGTATCCATCCGTAAAGTGGTACTGGAAAGCCGACATAGCGATGGTATTTTTAATGGGCTGGCCATTGTCACCAACCAGTGGCTTGTAGGTAGCCGGATCACCCAACACCCCCGGAATTACCCGCATACCTTCGCGATCTTCGGAGTTTTTGAGCTGGCCACGCAACAGCAGCGAAGCCGCTGTGCTGGAAAACAGGCTACCACCAGCTTTGTAGTCCATCAATACGCTCAGCGAGAAATTTTTAAAGTTTACCGTGTTGGTCCAGCCCACCTGGTATTTCGTATTCGGATCGCCAATAATATCTGACTTGGGAGCCCGGATGGGAAGACCCGTGCTTGGGTTGATCAATAGGTTACCGGCATCGTCACGAGCGTTCTTCGAACCAATGATCTGTCCGTAAGGCAGGCCATTCCGGAAAATGGTTCCCAGCGACGTAAGACCGGTACCACCAATGAAGATTTCACCACCGGGACCGGCATCTTCCACTTTCGACTTGATGGTTGTGAACGCAAAGTAAGACGTCCAGGTCAGACCATTGGCCATGCGCAGCGGAACAAGCGTCAGACCCACTTCCCAACCTTTGTTGGAAATTTTACCGGCGTTGGTTATTTCGGTAGCAAAACCCGATGTGCGGGGTAACTCCCGGGTAACGATCAAGTCAGTCGATACACGATCAAAATAAGCCGCGTCAATACCAATCCGGTTGTTAAAGAACTGGAGCTCAGTACCTAACTCTACCTCAGTTGTAAACTCAGGCTTCAAATTAACGTTGTTCAACTGGCTTGGCAGGTTGGCCGTTGAAATGGCGGTGCCATTGTAGAACGTACGACCGAGGTTATACGCCGTAAACACCTGGTAGGGCGAAGCATCTTTACCTACTTTGGCGTAGTTAGCCCGTAATTTACCCAGATTGATGATGTTCTTGGGCAGGTTCAGCACATCGGAGAATACGAACGAACCGGATACGGCCGGATAGTAGTAGCTGTTATTGGCGGCAGGCAGTGTCGAAGACTGGTCATTCCGAACCGAAGCCGTCAGGAACAGGAAGTTGCCATACCCTACCGTCAACTCACTGAAAATTCCGTATAACCGACGCTGGCTCCGGTAATCGGCCGCGTTCTGGTTCAGCGTACCGCCAATGGTCAGGATGTTTGGATCGATAACAGGCGCTCCACTAACCGAAGACTCCGTGTAGGTCCGCTGGTTTGGGTTGAAACCAACCAGCAGCTTGGCATTAATCTTTTCCGAAAAATCGTGCTGTGCCGTCGCCAGAAAGGTGAAATCAATTTCTGTATTCGTCAGATCAGTCCGCGATACTGAACCGAGCGGAGAAAACGAACCACCGGGACGGAGCACGTTTCTACGCGTTTCGGAATAGGTATTGATACCACCACGAGCGGTAAAGTTCAGCCAGGGTGTTATATCGTAGGTCAGCGTCATGTTCCCGTAAACCCGGTTTACGCTGGAGTTATAGAGATTATACTTAGCGGTCCAGAGCGGATTGTCCAGCGCCCGGTAGAATACGTTCGAGCCATCAACCGGGTTTTCGAACGGATAGCCATTCAGGTCAAAGTTACGGGGCAGATAAAACAAACGGCTATAGATGGAACCGGCAGAAGCCAGCCCGCCGTAGTCAGCATAGTAACCAGCTCCCGACTGTGGGCTTTGCTGATTCGTGTTCGTATAGGCAACACTACCGGCTACGCTCACACCGTTGCTAAGTTGAGCATTACCGCCAAAGCTCAGGGTAGTACGATCGGTGAAGGAATTGGGGATAATCCCCTCATTTTTGGTCTTCGACACCGATGCGTTCAGCGACGTCTTATCGCCGGTAGAGGTGATCTGGATACCATTTTCCATCACTTTACCGGTCTTGAAAAAGCCACCAATGATATCATAAGGCTTAAGGGGTACGGCAATACCCCGGCCATTTGACTGCAGCAATTCAGGGAAAGCCGTCTGGTAACGGGCAGCGCCGTAAGGGACCGTTGCATCGACCAGTGGATGAGGAATGGTACCCGCCGGATAATCGGGGTCAACTACTTTAGAATACCGCTCAAAACCTAAACTTGCGTTAATGCGGTCAACTTCTGAAGGGAAAACGGTTCCCCAGTTTCCAATAAATCCACCGTTGTAAGTCTGGTTAGAGCCCTGCGTATAGGTGTCCTGGTATTCTGGAATTGTGGATACGTTCTCGACCGAGTACGACGAGTTGAAATTAATTTCAAGACCTTTCCGGGCCGATTTGCTACCCGATTTGGTCGTGATCACGATTACACCATTGGCAGCCCGTGAACCGTACAGAGCCGATGCAGCCGCACCTTTCAATACAGTCATCGCTTCGATGTTGTTCGGATCGATGTCGTAGGCGCGGTTTGTCGTTACTGTATTTGTATTATACCCCTGGCTACCGTTTTGGGGTGTATTTACCGAGTTGTCAAAAGGAATACCGTCGACAACGAACAGCGGCTGGTTATTGCCTGTGAAAGAGTTGTTACCCCGGATGGTGATCCGGGTACCCGCGCCGGGTGCTCCGTTACCGGCCGTAATGTTTACACCCGGTACTTTACCTGACAGCGCCCGTAGTGGATCTGGCTCGGAGCGTTGCTGAAGTATATCTCCTTTTACATTGGAGACGGCATAAGCGAGCGCTTTTTTATCCCGCTGCTGTCCCAAAGCTGTTACAACAACTTCGCCCAATTGCTTGGCATCATTGGCCAGAGCAACATTGATGACCGACTTATTGCCAATTTCAAGCTCCTGCGAGGCAGAACCTACGAAGCTAAAAATCAACCGACTGCCTTTTTCGGTAACACTGATGGAATAGCTACCATTCGCATCTGTATTTGTTCCTCGTGTTGTGCCCTTAATAACGACAGATACTCCAGGCATGGGCGAACCATCTTCAGAGGCTGTTACCTTACCTGTAATTGTTCGCTCCTGAGCCAGGGCCGGGAGCCAAAATGAGCATACAAGCAGTAAGCTCATCAGTAAAATTTTCCTCATAAATGCTGCTATTTAGTAAGTTAAGAAATGAGTACTTTCAACAAAAGTATACTAAGCAATCTATCTATCAAAATTTTACATAAATGCATTACAGTATTAATTTCATCACATCAACAGGAGCTTATTCAAAATATTATTTTGATAAAGAACCCACAAAGCCCCAGAAATCAGGATTAAAATTTGGTTAATTACGCGTATTTATACTTAAATAAACTGAATACAACTCGGCTGGAGCCATGATTTGATTGAGTTATAAAAACCGTATTTGGATTACTTATTTTATACTTATCACTAGAACTTTATATTTTTTCCTGAAACACTTCAACTAAAAAACGCCGAACTGAGTAGTCCGGCGTTTTTTGGTTTTGTACACTAATTTGGCACTCTACCGACTAGGATGTTTCCACCGTCGGTTTATCCAGCGCTTTACCAATCTCAGCCGATATGGAGCGTGTATACTGGTATCCAGCCCGGAATAACTCCCGCGCTTTACTAATATCGGTTGTTCCGTACTGGGTGAGTTGAGGAGGTTCAATCAGAATATTGCAACGGGCAAAACGCTCCCTTGTTTTACTCTGGACGGCCAGAATGATACTTCGCTCAATCACACCCCGCATCGATCGAATGGGGCGGGTTGTACCGAACGGGTTACAATGTGAGCCGATCAGAAAATCAACCTTATTCTCGATCACATCAATGGGCAGGTTATTCAATACACCCCCGTCCACAAATTGACGCTTATGAATGAGCATCGGTTCAAAAATACCCGGCAGGCAGCAGGAAGCCAGCACTGGCCTGATCAGTTCCCCGGTTTCGAATATTACCTGTTCACCAGCATTCAAATCGACGGCTACGACGTGAAGCGGAATTTTCAGCCCTTCAAAGGAATCGTGCGGAATGTATTTGCGGTATAAATCAACAGCCGTATCCAGTCGCAGCAGCCCCATCCGGTTCCAGGCCGGTCGGATGTGACGGACAAAAGAGGAGGATTCGATGATCTTCAGGCTCTCGTCGGGTGTATAGCCCTGCGCCAGCAACGCCCCCACAATGGCACCGGCACTGGCTCCCGAAATCTGATCGAAGCGAATACCCAGTTCCTGAAGGGCTTTGATAACACCCAGGTGCGCAATACCACGCGCCCCTCCCCCCGATAATGCCAGACCAATTCTCATAGCTTAATGAATGAAATAAACGTGTTTCTTTAACGAAAGACGTAAAGGTTTGGTTTGTCGCGTGGGCGGTCGGCTGCCCATGCGCCATATCAACGCTACAGCAGTTCTGCCAGCGTTCCTTTATCCTTTATCCGGATTCCTTTTTCGGTGCGTTCCAGCGTAGCCGCTTCGCAGATGGGGTCGTGATCGAACACCAGCAACCAGTTCTCATCGACGGCCCGGTTGAGAAAGCTCGTCTTTTCATCCATCGTCACCAGCGGCCGAACGTCGTAGCCCATTACATAAGGAATAGGTATATGAGCGGCCGACGGAATCAGGTCGGCACAGAAAGCAACCGTGCGGGGCTTATCCGTGTTAGCGCCGAGCTGAAATACGGGCAGCGTCATCTTTTCGGTATGGCCATCCAGATAAATAAAATCGACACCCGGCAGGTTCAGCTCATCCCGGTCAAGAAACTGCAGCTGACCGTTGGCCTGCAAGGGCATGAAGTTTTCCCGCAGATAGGTAGCCCGCTCGCGTGGATTAGGATTGGTAGCCCAGTCCCACTGCCCGCTATGGCTCCAGTAGGTGGCCTGGGGAAAGGTCGCTTCGAGTGTTGTCCGGCTGGCGTCGCGGTAGCGAACGGCTCCGCCCGCATGATCGAAATGCAGGTGGGTCAGCAGTACATCGGTAATATCATTGATCGAATAACCCGCCTGCTCCACGGCACCGGTCAGGGTTTTGCCATTGGGCAGGTCATAATAGCCGAAGAATTTAGCATCCTGCTTGTCGCCCACACCCGTATCGACGATCATCAACCGATTTCCCTGTTCAACCAACAGGCATCGCAGCGCCCAGTCGCAGAGATTCCGCTCATCGGCAGGACTTTGTTTTTGCCAGATCGACTTGGGCACCACACCAAACATGGCGCCCCCGTCCAATTTAAAAAGACCAGTATCCAGGGTTTGAAGAGTCATAAGCAAGATTTTCGGCAAGTTATACTTTTCTGTCAATTGCCGGAAAACGCACTCGTCAGAAGTTTACCCGGTAGTAAAACACCGGCAGAAAGCCCAACTGATATTCCTGTTTAACGAATGTACCATCGGGCTGGGGGGCGTAACTCAGGGTCAACAGGTTTTTAATACTCAGCACATTCACCAGATCGACGGCGATGGTATGCGTGAGCCGCTGCCGGTTGATCTTGTAGTCGATCTTCAAATCAAATCGGCGGTAGGGCGCAAACTGGAGCGAGTTGCGGGTCGCACTGGCATAGACAATCTCCTGGTTCCGGCGCGAAGCCGCTTCATCGACCGGACCATACCAGCGCCCGCCCGTCGCCGTAAATTTAGCCCCCACACTCAAGCTGGACCGCCGGAAGGGTATCTCTTTGGCAAAAAGGGCATTGAAGGCGTAGCGACCGTTAAAGTCAGTGTTCCGCCAGACATTGTCAGAGCCTTTGTATTTCGCGTCGAACAGGGAGCCTGTCACCAGGAAGTAGTAGTTGTCGCTAAAGAACTTTTCCAGCGTCAGTTCAACGCCGTAATTACGTCCAACGCCGGTATTGACCAGCGGGCCGGGGAAAATACGCGAGAAAGCGGCCCCGGAGTTAACCATCGAAAACGACGATTCGACCCGCTCAACGGGTATGTTGACTAACCGCTGGTAATAGGTTTCGACCAGCAGCCGCATGTTTTGCCCCACCAGCCGGTTATAACTGGCGACATAGTGCCAGCTCTTTGTCAGCCCCACGTTCCGGTTTTCTTCTACCAGCGGACTCGGGTAGGTTGACGAGGTCCGATCAGGTGTTTTATAGAAATACGTATAAGTGGGTTGCATCTGGCTGTGTAAGCCCATGGCTACGCTCAGCTTCTGGCGGTTGGGCAAGTCATAACTCAGGCCAAGCCGGGGTTCGAGCGGAGAAATGCTGTTGCGATTCAGCGTCATGATGAGGGCGTTGAGACCCGCCGTCAGCGTCAGGTTGTCCGACAGGCGGGTGCGGTAGCTCACGTAAGGCTGGATAAGACCAAACGACTCATTGGTGTTCCACCGACTTTCCCAGCGCGTGAATCGGGTGGAGGTTGGCGGCTCAAACGTCCGCACACTATCGAAGGCCGTAAAATGAATAATGTCGGTATTCAACCCCAGCTTAAGGGTACTCCTCGACCCGATTTTGTGGTTGACAAAGGAGGAAACCGTGTACCTAATTTCCTGAAACCGGTAGTCCAGAATGGGTCGGAGCGAGTCGATCACAAAGCGGCTATTCTGCACGATGGGGTTGCCGACACCATCTTTTCGCAGAAACAGGTAATTATGGTTGGCATCCTGCACATTGCCCGACACGGCCAGCGTAGTCTTCCAGAACGTTTGTTTGCTGACCGGGCGCGTATAGGTCAGGCCCGCCACGCCCATGCGGGAGGTATAGTACTGATCCCGGTCATTCTGTCCAAAAATGTTCCGGTCGTCGGCTTTCTGCTCACTCACCAGAATATCTACCGTACTCGTCCCCCCCAGCGCCCAAAGGGCGATACTACCGGCCGGTGCCCCCGTGCGGGTTTTGAGGGGGAAGTTCAGCCGAAGGAAACCATCCTGATAGGAAGGGACGGCCTGGGTGCCAATGTCCAGGCCAATCTTATTGAACAAACCCAGGTTGGCGTAACGAAAGGATGCCATGTAGGAAGCTCCCGACATGGACTTGCCAGACTTACGCGACAAAGGACCTTCGACCATGGCTTCGGTACCTAAAAAGCCAAACTGAACCGTTTTTTCGTGCTTTTCATTGTTGCCGTTACGAAGCTTGAGATCAAACACACCCGCCACGGTGTTGCCAAACTCAGCGGGAAAGGCGCCCGTAAAAAAATCAGAATTGGCCAGATAGCGGTTGTTGATAATGCTCACTGGCCCACCCGATGTACCAGCAATGGCAAAGTGGTTGGGGTTGGGAATGCTGACGCCTTCGAGCCGCCAGAGTACACCCTGTGGCGAATTGCCCCGGATAACGATATCGTTGCGCGAATCATCGGCACCCTGCACCCCGGCAAAGTTAGACGCCATCCGGGCCGGTTCGCCCCGGCTACCGGCATAGCGGTCGGCTTCATCTACCGAAAACTGCCGCGCCGACACCACCGCCATATCATTGCGGGCCTCTCCCGTGCGTTGCGCCTTAACCGTAACAAGGGTTAGTTGCTGGATACTTTCTTCCATGTCGACGTCCAGAATGGTTTCTCGACCCGCATCGACAATGATGTTATTGAGCAGTACCTCTTTATAGCCCACCAGCGTTATGCGAACGGTTCGTCGACCAACCGGCACACTGGCAACGCGATACACCCCGATCGAATCGGTTATTGTCCCTCCTTTTTGATCGACGATCTGCACCGTAGCGCCAGCCAGCGGGTATTTGGATTCTTTGTCGACCACCCGACCACGCAGCGTTTGGGTCAGTTGTGCTCGACAATGAATAGAAAGCAGTAAACAGACAAGTGTTAGACGTGTAATCATTGACTGAGCGATGAGGATAAGTGAGAGAAATTAAATAAGAAGAAAACCAGGACAGTAGCTTTTAACCTGATAACCACAATTACCGTCTAACATTAATTATTATATAAACCACGACGCTTAAAATACCTAAAAGAATACGACTGGTCACCCTGTCTCCACGGCTGCGCTCATAATTGGATATAGGTTCATAGGGCTGACGATGAAGGGCATACAAGGCATTGGGCTTGCCGAATTGTAGTGATCCGTATAGACGGCTTAATTCGTCTCTTCCAAGCGTATGAATTGACTCAGCCCAAAATGAATTCGAGATGATCAGGGTATCGGCTAAAGACTTGTCGGAGGAATAAGCTAATCGGTGTTCTACTTGCAAAGGGGAGTTCCCTTTCGTGTAGGTATAAACTTCCCCTAACGGATAGGTTTGTTCCTGGACATGATTAATGAGAAAATCAGCAATAGCCACGTACGTATGTGGTGGAACCTTTGCGATTGGATTGGTTCGTGCCGTTCTTCGTAAAGGCTGTACCTCTGCTTTCTGGTAAATATATTGCCCGACGTCTGCCGAACTATTTCTAGCTGTCTCTGCCAGTCGACTATAAACTGTGACAAAGCCGTTGCGCTCGATAAAACTTTTCGACCAGTCGATGTATATGGGTTGATCCGTTTTATTGTAGAGCATAAAACGCATCCGGCCTCCCTCCTCCCATAAATTATAAATGACTTTTAAATGATCGTTTTCATAGACGAAATCATTCTCAACAAGCTTCACCTGGTCTGATTGCATCGAAGCGACCTGGTAGGTCGACTGGGCATATGTGTACATCGACACACAGAGTACAAACAACAGTAGTAGGCTTTTTTTCACTGGACAAAAGGTAAAAAAGAGTGTGGATAGAAACAGGGCATATGTTGAAAGAGTGTGGATAAAAGCATGGCAGCGTCTCGAAGCAACACTGCCCATCTGACTCTCCAAAAATGGCAGACGCCTTTCAGAAGAAACAGACCCAGTTCAGGAACGGAAGGCTTGAGTTGACCAACGGAGCGTTTTTAGGGGCTTTAGGATTGCCCAATGGCGGAGAAAATGGCTTAGGGAAGAGGTTCCGTTGGAAGTATGCAGGCGGGCGCTAACCCAATATACCCCTGAAATAACATGCCGGGCTGATTGTTCGGCAGCTTCTGGCTGGGTTATTCAAAACACCTCCAACAAACCGGCCAGCGATTGAACATACAAGATACCAGGCATCGCCGACCTGGCCCGGCCTTTCGTCACAAACCGGTATCAGCAGATGAGTGGTCATTGATCATAAGTACTTTTACAGGTTATACACACAGGAAGCATTGCCCGAAAAAACAAATCATTCGAATTAGTACACACTATAAGATACCTAAATACAAATTCAGTAAACTACAAAATAAAATTCATAACATTCACAGTTATAACATTTATGACGATTTTATATTTACATAAATGATATTTTTTTAATTAATATCATTTATTCTACCGCTTAATATACTTTTTTCAATAAAGGTGGTAAACTCTTGTTACTATTTAATGTGCCTTTCCCAATGAAAGAAAGAAATAGAGCTACATACCAACGAACGAAACCGTCCGTTACAGTCTAAGTATATATTACATATCCGTGAATTTCCACACTTTATTTACGGATTACGCTCTTTAGTATCTATCTCCAGCACCTTTCTGTTCATCATTCTATCCTCAATGAATTACTATGTCTAATTATTAATATAAAATAGCTTAACAGGCTGATTCTTAACTTAACATGGTTGATAAACAATTAAGTAGCTTGTCTACCAATCGACCCAAAGTCGAGGGTAAATTCATCACAGTAGCCAATGAAAAATTTTATATTAAAGGCGTCACCTATGGTACGTTTGCGCCAAACGACGAGGGGGTTCAGTTCCCGGAACCGTATGTAGTTGAGCAGGATTTCGCCCTGATGGAAGCGCATGGTATTAATTCCGTTCGCACCTATACAGTCCCCCCCACTTACCTGCTCGATCTGGCCCGGCAGCACGGCCTGAAAGTAATGGTCGGCCTACCCTGGGAGCAGCACATCACGTTTCTGGACGACGACAGTCGGGTGCAGGATATTATCAGACGTGTGCAGGAGGGTGTACGCAGTTGTTCAAACCACCCCGCCGTTTTGTGTTACACGGTCGGCAATGAAATTCCCGCTCCTATCGTTCGCTGGTATGGACCCGAACGTGTGGAGAAATTTATTCATACGCTCTACAAAGCCATCAAAGCCGTTGACCCCGAAGGCCTGGTGACTTACGTTAACTACCCAACGACCGAATACCTTCAATTGCCCTTTCTGGATTTCGACTGTTTCAACGTTTACCTCGAAACAGAAGAAAAGTTAAGTATATACCTCTCCCGTCTGCACAATCTGACCGGCGACCGCCCCCTGGTTCTTGCCGAAATCGGGCTGGACAGCCAGCGAAATAGCCTCGACCATCAGGCCCACGTACTCGACTGGCAGATCCGAACCATTCTGGGCAAAGGATGCGCCGGGACGTTCGTTTTTGCCTGGACAGATGAATGGTGGCGTGGTGGATTTCCCATCGACGATTGGGACTTCGGCCTCGTTGACCGGGACCGGCAACCCAAACCCGCGCTGGCTGCTGTAGCAAAAGCGTTTGAAGAAGCACCCTTTGCCAGCCAGCAACAACTGCCAAAAATGTCGGTGGTGGTTTGCTCCTACAACGGCGCATCGACCATCCGCGACACCATGGAAGGGCTGTTAAAAGTTGATTACCCCGATTTTGAGGTGATTGTTGTGAACGATGGCTCGACCGATAAAACGGCAGAGATTGTCAGTGAATACCCTTTTCAGCTTATATCGACCGAAAACCGGGGACTGAGCAATGCCCGAAATACAGGCATTTATGCCGCTACCGGCGACATTGTGGCGTTCATTGATGATGACGCCTACCCCGATGTTCACTGGCTGCGGTATCTGGCCTTCAGCTACCTGACCACCAGCCACGGCGGCATTGGCGGGCCTAATTTATTACCCGCCAACGATGGCCCTATTGCCACCTGTGTCGCCAATGCGCCGGGCGGACCGGTTCACGTACTGACAACCGACGAAATTGCCGAACACATACCGGGCTGCAACATGTCGTTCCGGCGTGACGTTCTGCTGGAAATTGACGGCCTCGACCCAATTTACCGGTCGGCGGGGGACGATGTTGACCTCTGCTGGCGTGTTCAGCTCACCGGCCGAACCATTGGGTTTCACCCGTCAGCAATGGTCTGGCACCACCGCCGAAATTCGGTTAAAGCGTATTGGAAACAGCAGAAAGGTTACGGACGTGCCGAAGCCTTGCTGGAACAGAAGTGGCCCGAACGCTATAACCGGCTTGGCCACTTGAGTTGGACCGGACAGATTTATGGAAATGGGCTGACGCAGCCGCTCGAAACTCGTCGCGGCAAGATCTTTCATGGTATCTGGGGAACCGCTCCCTTCCAGTCCGTTTATCAGCCAGCTCCTAACCTGATCGCCCTCCTGCCGCTGATGCCCGAATGGTACCTGTTAATTGGTTTCCTGGGTTTTCTGTCTGTCCTTAGCCTCGTCTGGGCACCGTTGATCTGGGCGGCCCCCGTGGCGCTGCTGGCGTTGTCTGTTTTGCTGCTGCAGGCGGGTATAAGTGCCGCCAAAGCTGATTTACCGGCTCAATCCAGTATTCAGCGCCTTAAATATTGGTCTTTAACGACCTGGCTTCACTTTATTCAGCCGTTGGCCCGGTTGTACGGACGGTTTACCTACGGGCTAACCCCCTGGCGTCGGCGCGGGCCGGATCCGTACCATTTCAGTAATCTCTTCCGCCATGCCACCGTGCTAACCAAATGGTCGGAGACCTGGTATTCTACCGAAGAGTGGCTGACAACCATGGAGAAAACCCTGTTGGAGTCGTCGGTGCGCATCCGTCCCGGCGGCACGTTCGACAAATGGGACCTTCAGATTGGCGGGGGCTTTTCGTCAGTAGTCCGGGGGGTGCTGGTGATTGAAGAACATGGTGCGGGCAAGCAGCTGTTGCGCTTTAAATGCTGGACAAAATACTCCATGGCCAGTAACATCATTCTGGCCATTCTGGTGGGTCTGGCTGCTCTGGCGGTCGTGAGCGGTCAGCCGATTGTTGGGACCATTCTGGGTTTGCTGGCAGGCTTAATTCTAAAAGACTACTTCAGCGGTACGGCCCGCGCGATGGCAACCCTGAAAAACGCGTTTTTACTTCCAATTGGGGAAACGGAATCTGACGACAGCAAACCCGCTGTTCAGGAGGAATTGGAAGAGTTGGTCTCCATCGGGAATATGCGCTAGTCATTCATGAACAACATACAGCTTTTAGTAAGGCTATTTCGCTATGTGTCGCCCTATTGGAGTAAGCTGGCCGGTTTGATCGCGATTGCGCTGATAGGGGTTGGCTTCGAAGTGATGAAGCCGCTTCCGCTCAAGATCGTGATCGACTCCGTGCTGGGCAACAAGCCGTTGCCCGCAGTGGCGCAACAGTTGCTGGGCATCACGGGCTCGGTGGCCAATAAGCAATCGGTACTGATCATCTGCCTGGGCGTCATCTTCATCAGCACGGTTGGGGCTACGCTTATTGCGTTTCTGGTCACCAGTTTTACAGCCCGGCTCTGCCAGCGGCTTGTCAACGATCTTTCCATTGATCTGTACGCCAAACTGCAGCAGCTCTCACTTTCGTTCCACTCGAAAAACAAAGTGGGGGATCTGTTGCAGCGCATGAGCAGCGATGTGTTCGTGGTCTACTTTCTGGTGGCGCAGATCATTATGCCCGCCATTACGTCGCTGGTTTGCCTGGGCGCTATGTTCTACGTGATGGCTACCATCAGCCTGTCGCTGGCACTGGTGGCGTTGTCGGTGGTGCCTTTTCTAGCTATCGCGCTGGCCGCTTTTTCGAAACCGATGGACCGGACAACGGAGCTCCAATATGAGAAGTTTGGTAACTTTTCTGCCTTTGTGCAGCAAAGTCTGGCGTCGATGCGCATCATTCAGGCCTTTGCCCGGGAGTCGTATATGCGGCAGAAAATGGAAGCGCACGCGGTCGAATACAACAAGGCGTTTCAGACGGCCACCAAAATATCGGCGGGTTACAACCAGGTCTCTACCTTGATAACCGGACTAGCCGCTGTAGCGCTTGTCGGGCTGGGCGCGCAACAGGGTATTGACGGGACCTTATCGGCGGGCGACCTCTACATCTTTCTGGGCTATATCACGGCCCTGTTCGGACCCGTAAACGCCCTGTCGACGGCGGTGGGCACGGCGGTGGTGATCGGCTCGCGCAGCAAACGGTTGTTTTCGATTCTGGACTCCGATGAAACGGTCATCGAGAGTACCACACCCATAGCCCCCAGTCGGCTTCAGGGTGTGGTTGTGCTCGACGACGTTGTGTTTGGCTATGGCACCAAACCTAACCGGCCGACGCTGAAACACATCAATCTGACGGTCGACGCAGGGCAAACCGTGGCCATTGTGGGGCCAACGGGCGCGGGCAAAACATCACTCATTTCATTACTGTCCCGCTTTTATGATCCCTGGTCGGGGCGGGTGCTCATTGATGGGTACGATGTTCGTGACATGCCCCTGCACTGGCTGCGGGAAAACATGGCGCTGGTATTGCAGGACCCCTTTTTGTTCCCGATGAGCATTGCCGAGAACATTGGCTTTGGCAACCCCGATGCGTCTTTCCAAGACATCGAACAGGCAGCCCGGGCGGCTCAGGCGCATGATTTTATCCTGAAACTTCCGCAGGGCTACGACACCGTTATTGTCGAGTCGGGCTTGTCGCTTTCGGGTGGGGAAAAGCAACGCATATCGCTGGCCCGCGCCTTCCTGAAAAAAGCACCAATCCTGATTCTGGATGAACCCACCTCGGCCCTGGATGCGCTGACGGAGGCTAAAGTCTTCGAAGCCCTGGCCGATATTACACGCGGCAAAACCGTTTTCATCATCACGCACCGCCTGTCGGCCATTAAACACGCCGATCTGATCATCACGCTCAAAGATGGGGTTGTGGTGGAGAGCGGTACGCACCACCATTTGCTGGGCAAGGGAGAAACCTACGCCGACATGTTCAATCATCAACAGATCGCCTAGTCCCAACCGGCGTTGCCGTATGCAGACAGAATCCATTTTTTACCCGCTTACGCCCGGTGAACGACTGCCCGATGACTGGTATAAGGGCAGCATCCCGCCCAACATCCGGATTGGCGAAAACACCGTAATCGACTCGGCATCGACGTTTAAGCATTTCTTTTCCAAACGTGAGCCGGGCCTTGTTATCGGCGATCATGTAACGCTGTGCCGGGCTTCAATAGCCACCGAACCGCAGGGACTTGTTGAAATTGGGGATTATTGCTACGTGTCGAATGCCGCCCTGGTGTGTACCGAACGCATTACCATTGGATCGCACGTATTCATTGCCGGGGGCGTTACCATTGCCGACTCTGACTTTCACCCCATTGCCCCGGCGGCCCGGCTGGCCGATACCATCGCGACCTCGCCCCTGGGCAATCACCAGCACCGGCCCGCGGTAGCGTCGAAACCGATCGTTATTGAGAACGGCGTCTGGATTGGCTTTAACGCGACGATCATGAAAGGCGTCCGTGTTGGTGAAAACGCCGTTATCGAAGCGGGTGCCGTGGTCATTCGGGATGTAGCTCCTAACAGCACCGTGTCGGGCAACCCGGCCAAACCCGTCGACGCGGCATGAGAGAAAATATAACCGTAACCGGTCAACTGGGTGATGACGGCCGCCTATATCTGCCCGATGACTGGTGCAACTGGGGCATACCCGCCAATGTTGACCTGGGCGACAGTGTGTACATCGACACCTCGTATGGATTTGCCGAATTTCGGTCGGAGTTGCAACCGGGCCTGGCCATTGGTATGGCGAGTGGCTGCTACGACAACCCCTGTTTTATTACCGGCCCGCAAGGGCGAATCACCGTTGGCGACTATTCCGTACTGAACGCAACGAAGTTGATCTGCAACAACCAGATCACCATTGGCAATCACTGCATGCTGGCCTGGGGTTCCATCATTACCGATACCTGGCTTGATTCACGCGCCGTTACCGCCCAACAGCGACGGGCGTTGCTGGAGGGTGTGGCGCATACGTTGGAACGGTATCTTATTCCCGGCACCGCCCCCGCTCCCGTCGTGCTGGACGATAACAGCTGGGTAGGTTTCGGGGCTGTTGTCATGCCGGGCGTGCACATCGGTCGGGGTGCCATTGTGGCCAGCAAAACAATTGTGACGCAGGATGTACCGGCCTACGCCGTTGTGGCGGGTTCACCGGCCCGTATCATTCGCTTTCTGGAACCCGATGATACAGAAGCCGCCCGCGAGGCTGCGTTTCAATCGTATTTAGGGCATTAGATTGTACAATCAACAACGTATCTGAAGAGGGCTACGCGCTTTGTGCAAACCTTACTAACCATCTCACCATTCATACTTAGATCCCACCCACCGTAAAGGTTAGCTGACTAAGGGCAACAAGAACTACCCCGGCCAGGGCGGCCGTCGTTGCAACAACAAGGGCTATCGTTCCGCCCGGTGCCGGGCGTTTCTCAATGGCATACAACGCACCCGGCTGGCCTTTTTGCAGCGATCCATAGGCTTTCATTAATTCACCATGGCGCAGCAAACTAATTTTATCGACCCAGAACGTATTGTCTATCCGTTGACCGTTGGTCAGCGATTTATCGAATGAATAGACCAGTTGCTGCCGTAACCGGAGTGGCGAGTTGCTTTTCGTGTAGCTGAATACTTTCGTATTGGCATCGACAGGCTGAATCGTATGCTGAATGGGAAAGTCGGCAATAGCGACATATCGCTCTGGTGGAATTTCGGTCAGCGTAGTTCCCTGCGCCGTCAGTCGGTAGGGCTCCACTTTTTCGCTTCGGTAGGTGTACCGAGCGGTGTCGGCGAACCGGCTTTTGGGTTGAGGAAGTTGACTATACATCGTTGTAACTCCGTTGCGCTCCACCGAACTTTTCGACCAGTCAATGTAAATGGGCTGGTCTGTTTTGTTATGAAGCAGAAAACGCATGCGGCCGCCTTCTTCCCAGAAGTTGTAAACAACTGCCAACTGTTCGTTTTCATAGACAAAATCATTGTCAACTAATTTCACCTGCTCAGACTCCACCGAGGCTACGTGGTAAATTGACTTCGTGCAGTTGAGGCACAACAGGGCAACGAGGATGTATAAAAGTTGTTTCATGAGATATAGGCTTAAGGATAGGTCAGGGTAATATCAGTCCGTTTACAGGGATTGGATGTGTAGGGTATGCTTTCACTTTACGTAAAGAGTGGCCTTCTTAACCTGATCGACGATCGTGTTAGTCCGAAACCGTTTTTCTGTTTCCGATGCGACAGAATACGTCCTGGCATCAATGTGTTTGGTTATACTGGCTCCAATTATCGCGCCGGGTATACCGAATAAAACAACACCGGCCAGGGCGTTCTGGACAGGGGTTGTATAGCCGTCACGGCTTCCACCGCCAGCACTTAAAACCAGCCCGATGCCAATGCCAGCCCCGAGAAGAAAGCCCTTGCCGCCACTCCCCCGCCGGTGCAGCGTGATCCGCCTGATCTGTGCATATCGGTACGCTCGCAACGACAAAACGGACATCAGCGAATCGGTGGGTGGCAGAACGCCCCTGTGAGCCGCCAGCAGGGTGTTGATCTGCGCCTTTAGGTCGTGGATAGGGGCCAAAATCAGTGTGGAGTCGGTAAGGTCAAACAGTACACCCATTTGTTGGCTGGCGGTCGACTCCAGCCGGATGTGAGCCACGTAGCGCCGTAAAAAAAAGGTGGGCTTTGGCGATTGACCCTGCGAATAAGAACTACAGATCAGCAGGGCGAAGCAGAGCGTAAGGTGGTGTTTCATACAGTGATGGTGTGGATAGAATGTCGAAAACCTATATACCACCTTACCCCTCCCGCCGGTCTGGTCATTACATGGCCAATGCCTTACAGACCGTCAATGCACACGCTAAATGGTGGATCAAAAGTGGCCGCAAAAGTCCTCAAACACTACGTTCAATTGTGTAATGGAGGGATTGGGTTGATAAACGGAGGCTTTTTGGCGATAACAGGAACGACAAACATGCGTCATCCCGAATTTAAATATAGCGCCTACGGATGGCAGAACCGGGCGGAGTCGTGAAGTCAGGTTCTCAAACCTGACTTGGGGAGGTTTCTCAAAACCTACTGAATAGATATCGGGTAGGTTTCTCAAAACCTACCCAAGTCGGGTTGAAGAACCCGACTTCACAGGACACAGAACGCTCGCTCCGGTATAGCTATACAGCTAGAATTCGGGATGACGCATGTTTGTCGCTTCAAACTCATTTAACACCTGGCCCGTCACTCCTCCCCAACCAGCCGCTTCATGAGGTCGGGCTTGGCACGCCGGGATACATCGACCGTATAACCGTCATCAAGTACGACCTGGCCCCCTTCTCCCCGCAGGTATTTGACGACGTGGTTAAGGTTAACGATATGTGACTTGTGGGTCCGAAAAAAGGGGTCTCCTTCTCCACATAGGTGGTCGAATTCGGCCAGCCCCCGCGAGGCTAATACGGTTTTCTGGTTAGAAAAATGAATGGTCGTGTAACTACCGGCAGCTTCCAGCCAGGTGATGTCGCCCACCGGGAACAGCAGTATGCCGTCGAGGGTGGGAATGGGTAGTTTCCGAATCCGGTCGCGGTCCTCCTTCATGCTGCGCAACAGGTTAAGCATATCGTCGGGCAAGGGTTCCTGACGGTGTTCTTGCTGGATCTTCTCTTCCAGCAATTTATTATTCCGGGCCAGTAGCTCTTCATTTTCACCAGCGCGCAGAAGGGCCAGTTGCTGGGCGGCCTGGTATTCGGTCTGGTAAGTTTGAAGTCGGTCGGCCAGCGCCAGCGTGAGCAGGATTGCCTCAAAAGCCGCTCCGATCTGATAGCCATAGACAACCCAGAGATGCGTAAACGACAGAATATCGAGCAGGGCCAGCACACTCGTCATAGCTCCGGCAATGTAAAAGCTCCAGGCCAGGAGGTAATAGCGGGCCGGTCGGTAGCCTTGCCGATAGGTTCGGATGCCCAACACCAGCAGTGACACGAAACCCAGTAAGGTAAGTCCGTAAAAGATCCGTTCCAGCCCCGGCACATCGAGTAAACGCAGTACGGTTGTTAAGGCCACCAGGCTTAGCAGACCCTTGAAATAGCGGTAAAATACCGGTAAGAACTCGCGGGTTCGCAGGAAAACCATGGAAAACCAGATGGCCGCGCCAAAGGTCATGGCCGTAATGAGTAAGTAAAGCCGCCCATTGTTCAGGGCCGGTACAGCTCGCCAGAGCAGATCGTATAACAATCCCTCAAACGACATGAACGTCAGACACGACAGGGTCACGTAAACAGCATAGAGCAGATAAACCCGGTCGCGAACCAGACCATACACAAACAAGTTGACGAGCACCATAACCAGCATCAGCCCCATAACAGCTCCGTTAAAAAGCGACTCTTTCTGTAAATGGCTGACAACAGGCTGAACCGGTGCCATCAGTATGGAGAAGTGTAAAATGTTATCGTCGCGCAAAGCCAGAAATACGGTACGGGGGCGCTGACCAAGTGGTAAAACGACGGTATTTGTCAGAAAATGCCGATTTTCGAAAGGCTGTAACATACCCGAATGCCGCTCTGTCACCACGCCCGTTTCACTAACCACATACTGATCGACATAATCAACATCCTGCGTTGTGAACAGAAAAAAAAGAGGATCAGCTAAGGTATTGGTCACGCGAAACTTCAGCCAGATACGCGAGTATGTGTGCCCAAAATTAAGTTTCTGCTGCTGGCTGCGTCGAAAAGCGGAATCCGGATAAGCAGCTATGTCAGCAAACGTGAGCCGCTGGGTAGGATCATCCAGAATAAATGCACTCGGCCCCATTTCGACAAGCTGCCCGGAAACCGGATGAACTACGGGCTGTGCTGATACGGATGATACAGCCAGAAAAACCAGTAGCACTATTGTTAAGCGAATCATGTCGTTTGGGCGTAGATAAAAGGCTGAATATAATAGTCATATCGAGTTATTTAAACATTTAACCCAAAGATGTTAAGGCACTTATGAATTAAGTGAACAGCTTACGATACCTTTAAACATAGACGTTCCTTTCAGGCCATGAGCAAGTCAAAAGCGACCAAAGGGCAGGTTTTGGCCGGGCGACTTTTTGCTGGCAAAAAACGTTTACCAGCTAATTCACTACTGTATGCTATACACCTATCACGAACCTAAAACCGAAGGCACCCTGAACCTGATCTGCCAGGAGGCCACATTTGGGCGGCAGTTCTTTAAGGAACGTCAAAACCGACTGTTGACCATTGCCTGGAATACAGGTCATGACCAAACAGTCAACATCGACGGCATCGATTATCGATTCCCTTCGCAAACGGTGCTGCCCCTGATGATCAGCCAAACGGTCACGTTCGAACGGCCAGCCGACATAGTAGCCTGGCAATTCGACCAGGCGTTTTACTGTATTGTCGATCATGATAAAGAAGTGTCCTGCGTTGGGTTTCTCTTTTACGGTGCCAAAGACCCACTTTTTCTTCGGCTGGACGATAGCGAACAGCGGAAGTTCAACGCCTTACTGACGGTTTTCTTCGATGAGTTCTCGACTCAGGATACCATTCAGGGTGAAATGCTTCGCATGTTGCTAAAGCGTCTGATCATTAAGCTCACGCGGCTGGCTAAAGACCAGTACCTCGACCCGGAACTGAGGGAAAAAGACCTCGACATTGTTCGCCGGTTCAATCTGCTGGTTGAAATTCACTATCGCCGGCTGCACGCCGTCAGCGACTACGCCGATCTGCTGAACAAATCCCCAAAGACACTGTCGAACCTGTTTGGACTTTATAATCAGAAAAGTCCATTGCAACTCATTCACGAACGGATAGCACTGGAAGCCAAACGGTTACTGCTTTATACCGATAAGTCGACCAAAGAAATTGCCTTTGAACTGGGCTTTGAGGAAGTCCCGCATTTCAGCCGTTTTTTCAAGAAACAGGTTAACCTGCCTCCATCGGAGTTTAAAGAGCAGATCAAACATAATCTGGCTATTCATTCATCCGTCGGGAAGAATTGATAACAGGGCGGGTAGTCCAGTCATTTTCAGGCGCGTTTTGATGCCGCACCTTTGCAATGTCAAAACGATAAACGAAAACGACACGATCATGGCCACCTTCACAGTACCCACCCGGGATCAGGTTTCAGCGCAAAACCAGCAATTATTTGATAATCTACAGAAAGGACTCGGCTTTGTTCCGAACCTTTACGCCACCTTTGGCCTGTCGGACAATGGTCTGGGGTCGTACCTGGCGTTTCAGCAAAGCCAGACCAAAGGTGCGTTTAGAGCCAAAGAGCGGGAAGCCATCAATCTGGTCGTCTCGCAGGCAAACAACTGCGTGTATTGTCTGGCCGCCCACACGGCTCTGGGCAAAATGAATGGTTTCTCCGACGAACAGATCCTGCAACTCCGCGCCGGTTACGCCGACTTCGACCCTAAACTCGACGCGCTGGTTAAACTGGCCAAAGCCATCACCGAAACCAAAGGCCATCCGGCGGCTGACCTGGTCGATGCCTACATGGCGGCTGGCTATCCGCAAAACAGCATCGTTGACCTTATCCTGATGGTTGGTGATAAAATCATCTCGAATTACCTCCACAGCCTCACCCAGATTCCCGTCGATTTCCCGGCGGCACCGGTTCTCGAAACCGTTGAGGCCTAAAAAAACGGTCCGGCCGGCGTTTGTGTCTGGCCGGACTTTACTCATCACCAACTCGATAAAAACCATGACGTCTATTTTTTCTGTAGCCCTGGCCGCCGTTCTAACTGCCTTCACAATGGCGGATACTATTCCCCAAAAGCCGGAAGACATCAGCCCCCTGCTAATTGGGGAAACGATTCCGGATGTACGGCTGCAAACCATCAACGGGCAATCAATAGCTCTGCTTACCGAAGTTGCCAAAAAGCCAACGGTTCTGGTTTTTTACCGGGGTGGCTGGTGTCCCTATTGCAGCCGGCAATTAGCGGAGCTACGCACGCTGGAGCCCGATCTGGCCAAAATGGGGTATCAGCTCATTGCCATCAGTACCGACAGCCCCGCCAACCTGAAAAGCACACTCGACAAAACGGAGCTAACGTACACCCTGCTATCCGATGCGGAGGTAACGGCAGCCAAAGCCTTTGGTATCGCCTTTAAAGCGCCTATCTCCTACAGTTCAACCCTGGAAAAAGGCAGCGGTGGCAAGAATACTGAAAAACTACTGCCCGTACCCGCCGTTTTCCTGCTAAATCAACAGGGCGTTATTAAGTTTGAATACATTAACCCCAACTTCAAAGAGCGGATGCCGGCTAAACTGCTGAAAGCCGCAGCCGAAGCATCGCTCTAACGCATGCCTGCCGCATGAACGGTCAGAGAAACATAGCTCATTTTTACGACAAAGGCCGAAGAAGGAATCGAACTTCCCGGATTATTCGTTATATAATTGCCTGACGCAATCAACCTTTCACTCCCCTAAGCCCTATCGCATGAAACGAATTGTTCACAAACACCCGCTGGCCATCCGGTGGTTTCACTGGATCAACTTCCCCGTTCTGTTCGTCATGATCTGGAGCGGGCTGCTGATCTACTGGGCCTACGACCCCTATAAGATCACGATCGGCAGTTACACGCTAATCTCGTTTTTCCCGGATGGTTTCTACGAATTTCTAAATGTTCCGCGTCGGCTGGCCGAGGGTATGGCCTGGCACTGGGTGTTCATGTGGCTGTTCATACTGAATGGTCTGGCGTACGTGATCTACACCTTTGCCTCCGGCGAATGGCGGCACCTGGTGCCCAACCGAAACTCGTTTCGCGAAGCGATTCAGGTGACGCTCTATGACATGGGCCTGCGCAAAACACAACCGCCTTTCGTGAAGTACAACGGGGCTCAGAAGATTGCTTACTTCTCGATCATGCTCATGGGCGTGGGGTCGGTGCTGACGGGCTTTGCCATTTATAAACCCACTCAGTTTTCGTGGCTGACCACTTTACTGGGCGGCTACAAAGCGGCCCGACTTGAACATTTCGTCCTGACGGTCGGCTATGTGCTGTTCTTTTTCGTGCATATCGGGCAGGTGATTCGCGCGGGCTGGCACAATTTTCAGTCGATGGTAACGGGTTTTGAAGTGATCAAACGGAATGATCCCGAGCGGCCAGCCGCAGCCCCCGAACCCGCCAGTGAGTTACCGACAGAACCCGTTACGCCAACTCCTAAACCAGTTTTATCATGAGCCAGTCGACCGAACCCAAACTCCCCGAAAGCGACATTCCCGAATCGGTAGCCCGTCGGCGGATGCTTAAATCATTTGGCTGGTTTGCTTTGGCTGCCACCGTTCCCGTAGGTGTCTACGAATGGATTACCCACAGTCCCAAGCTGCTGGGTGTCAAGAAACCCTTCCGGCGCGTGCTCGACGTGAATGAGCAAGTCGCCCGCACCTATTTCAGCAACACGCATATGGTACCCACGTTTCCGGTCGGAGAGGCTGCGCAAAAAGCGCGGGTCAATGGGTATGATGGCATCAAGACACCCATTCCGGAAGACTGGAAACTGCAAATTGACCGGCCCGGTGCCGAACCGTTAATGCTCACCATCGACGACATTAAAGCCTTGCCCAAACATGACATGGTGTATGAGTTCAAGTGCATTGAGGGCTGGAGTCAGGTGCAGCACTGGAGTGGTGCCCGCCTGTCCGATTTTCTGGAGAAATACAAGCTGGGTACCAAAAGCGGCAACGCGCCCAACCCTGACAATACAAGCGACCTGTTTGCCCATATTGGCATGGAAACCCCCGATAAGGGCTATTACGTAGGCATCGACATGGAAAGCGCCATGCACCCGCAAACGATACTGGCCTACGAACTGAATGGACAACCGATAACGGCTCCGCATGGGGCACCGCTTCGGCTGATCATTCCCGTCAAATACGGTGTTAAAAATCTGAAACGTATTGGCCGGATCTTCTTCTCCGACACCCGCCCCCGTGATTTCTGGACGGAGCGGGGGTATGATTATTATGTAGGGTTGTGAGCAACAAAAACCTACAAGGTCTCCAAGACCTTATAGGTTTGATTCACGAATCATCGACCAAAACCGGTATGAACTACCTACTTCTTTTCCTGACTTTAGTCGGCACCGGGCTATTCAAAAGCCCCGTAAAACCAGCCTCGCAACCCGTTGTGGTGCTGGAACTCTTCACCTCGCAGGGCTGCTCTAGCTGCCCACCCGCCGACCGGGCGTTGCAGGATATCACCCAACAGGCGGCTAAAACAGGCCAGCAGGTGTACGGCCTCTCGTTTCACGTCGATTACTGGAACCGGCTGGGTTGGCAGGACCCGTTCAGCAACAAACTCTTCACCGATCGCCAGCGGCAGTACGACCGGGCTTTAAACAGCCAGACCTATACGCCCCAACTAGTCATTAATGGCCAGCAGGATGTGATTGGCGGGCAGAAAGGTAAGATTGAACAGGCCATTCAAACGATTCAAAAGCAACCCGCATCCGCTTTCATTGGCGTTGATGGCAGCGTTGCCCGCGATGCTAAACAAGTAACGGTCCATTACGCGCTCTCAGCCGCCGGACCTTACCGCGTCAATGTGGCGCTGGTCCAGAAAGAGGCCCGCACCGAGGTGAAAAACGGCGAGAATGGCGGCCGAACGCTGGTGAACACCAATGTAGTGCGGCAATTTAAAACCATCGACAAGGCAGAAACATCGGGCAGCGTGACACTTCCCCTGCCCACCGGCCTGGCCAGCGATCAAACGGCCGTGCTGGTCTATGTTCAGCGAACCGATACCGGTCAGATCGTTGGCGCCAAACAGTTGTAAGAATGCTGCGGTTTACGTAGTGCGTTGGAGTTCCATTTTACAAGCCTCCGGCGTACTTATTCAATCCGTTGTTATGAAAATTTACCTCTTACTGCTGTTCGTCTGGCTCAGCGCTTTTCAAACCTTTGCCCAGGATGTTCGCTATCCCTATCCCGTTCACCACATCACTCTTCGTCCAGAGCAGAAAACCGTTCAGATGGCGTATATGGACGTGGCTCCGACCGGCCCGTCGAAGGGCAAAAGTGTTATTCTGTTCCACGGCAAAAACTTCAATGGGGCTTACTGGCGCGATGTTATCGCCTTCCTGAGCAAAGCCGGGTATCGGGTCATCGTTCCCGATCAGGTGGGCTGGGGTAAGTCTGACTACCCCGATTTACACTACAGCTTTCATGCCCTGGCGGCTAATAACAAACGCCTTCTCGACTCGCTGAACATCCGTAACGTAACGGTCATTGCGCATTCGATGGGCGGCATGCTGGCCACTCGCTTCACGCTGCTTTATCCGGAACTGGTCAGCCAGCTGGTGCTGGAAAACCCCATCGGTCTCGAAGACTACCGGACTTTCGTTCCTTACACTCCTCTCGACAGTTTGTACAAATCGGAGCGATCGGCCACCTACGAGTCTTACAAAAAATACCAGCAGGGCTATTACCCTCAGTGGAAACCCGAGTACGAAGCCTGGGTACAGGCGCAGGCAGCTGCGTTGAAAGACCCCCGATTCCCTCAAATTGCCTGGGTCAATGCGCTGACCTACCAGATGATCTATGAACAGCCCGTCTGCTACGAATTTAAAAACATCAAAGTCCCTACCCTGCTTATCATTGGTCAGGAAGACCGCACCATCGTCGGGAAAGCGCGTGTTCCAAAGGGCGTCGTCAATCAATACGGACAATATCCCGCTTTGGGCAAACGAACTCAGCAGCAGATTTCGGGCAGTCGTTTGGTCGAACTGCCGGGCGTAGGGCACATTCCTCACGTACAAACGCTGGATGCCTATACGAAGGCCGTTCTGGGATTTTTGAAGTAAGTATTGTGTACAACGGGCGGCCCCGTCCGTTGTACACAAATCACAAACTAACCGTTTGCTTCCCGGACTTCAACGGCAGCGATTTGCCTTTCCAGCGTAATGTGCCTGTCAGGTTCGCGGGTAGTGTTACGTTACCCGTTAATCCGCCGGTTGCCGTTTTCTGAAACTGTACGGCAATCTCCCCCAGCGGGTGCGGCATTTTCCCGTCAACGCTTGTCAGATCGCCCATAAAGGGCTCAATACGCACCGACTTAAAGCCCGGTTCGGCGGTTCGGATGCCGCAGGTGGTGGACAAAAACTCATAGAGCGGTGAGGCACTCCAGGCATGACAGTCGGAGCGGGTCGGTTCCGGATTTTCCGCAAAGGTGGTCAGGCCCATTGCCAGCATGTCGCGCCAGGGCTTCAGCTGAGTAATGAACTGATCGCCCAGCCCCGTTTTCTTTAGCGCTTCAAACAGATAATATTTGAAATAGAAAGTCGCCTGAGTAAGCGATGTATCCGACATGGTTTTCTGCACCAGTGCCGCCTGTTGGGCAGCCGGTACGGCATCCGTCAAAACAGCCAGGATGTTGGCGTGCTGACTGAATGACGTTTTATCGGGTGTGCCTGCCTGCCGGACAGGCTGGTCGGCAAAGAGCCCGCGGCCGGCATCCCAGCATTGAGCATAGACCGCTTTATTCAGCTTCCGGCCCAGTTCGCGGTAATGTTCAGCCCGTTCATTTTGCCCGTAGTGCGCCAGCAAATCGCCCGCCCGGAAATAGGTATACGCCTGTTGCAGCGACAGGATGCTCGACCCGCCTTTCCGCGCTCCGGCCGGTACACCGCCACTGGTCTCGTCTTTCGCATTTTTCCAGGCCGACCAATCCACGAAATTCCACCATTCCAGCGGACCATTCAGACCCGTTTTAGCAATACGCTGCTCGTGCCAGTTCAACACACTCAGCATGCCGGGCAGCATGGATTTAATGAAGTCATCGTCCTGCCGATGCATCCAGTAGTCATGAATCATACACACCCAAAACAGCGAAAATGTGGGAATTACCTGAAAATCGGCGGAGGGATACCGGCTTTGTGTGAGTCCATCGTTGAAGCGGCTATGCTCATAATCCATGATGGCTTTACGCATCAGGCGGTCATCGCCCGTCACGTAGAGCGAAATCATGGACTGGATGCGGGTATCGCCGGTATATTGTAACTGCTCATAATAGGGACAATCGTAATAGGTTTCCCCGGCGCAGAGCCGAGCCGTTCGCCAGCCAACGTTCCAGATGGCTTTCAGCGTGGTATCGCTGGCGGCAAACTGGGCTTTTTCCTGAAACGGGTAAGCTGTAAACTGCCCCAGTAGATCCTCCAGTACCAGCGGTTCGTCTTTGGTTTCGACCGTCAGTTGCAGGTATCGGTAGGTACGGAACCAGAGCGGACGAAAGGTCCGTTTGCTCGTGCCATCGGCCACAAACTGATCTTCAAACCCGAGCAAGGTCCGGCCTTCCACCTCGTTTCGATTGCCTTTCTGGTTTTTGGCATTGACCAATGCTTCGGCATAGGCCAGCGTGATGGTGGCTCCTTTGCCCTGACTCACGGTCAGTTCAGGATAAGCATTGGTCAAATAGCCCTGATCGAGCAGAAACACGGCTTTGGTGTTGGCCGAAACGGTCGTTGGCGCTTTACCCTGGAGAAAAGCATTGTCCATTTTCCCCTTGTCCGTGCGCCGAACCGCCGTCAGTCGGACCACGCCCTCTTCCATCATGGGAATGGTACGCGGCACCAGTTGCCAGTTACCATCTGTGCCAAAGCCACGGGGTTTGGTGCCAAAGTTAAGTGGTTTAGCCGCCACCCAGGCTTTATCATCAAAGTTGGGTTGCTCCCAGCCCCAGGGGTATTTGGCCGCGTCGACCCGGTCGCCATCACCGGCAACGATGTACGTCCTGAGCTTGGGAATGTCGTTTTTTATGGGCGAATAGGCCGGGTTCTGGTAGATCTTCCAACTGGCATCGGTATTGGCTATTTTTTCGAGCTCACCATCGCCCTGCATCAGGAAGCCAAGCTGGTAGCTCATCTGCGCAAAGGGAGCGCCCTCGCCCATGTACCAGACCTGCGCGGCCAGCACATTACGACCGGCCTGCAAATACGGAGCCAGATCGAGGGTTTCATAATTCCAGTTTTGGGTATCGCTGCGGGCGGGCCCCATTGCCACGGCTTTCCCATTCACAAACAACCGGTAGCGGTTATCGGCCGAGACATGCACCACAAACCGGGCGGGTTTCTGCGCCAGCTCGATGGCTTTTCGAACGTGATAGATGCCGTATTGCCGGGCCGGTGCGGTGGGGTGCAGAATCCAGCGGGCGGGCCAGTACTGGTTGGTCCAGTCGGGTAATGTTGTTTGGGCAAAAGAAGTTACTGATATAACGAAAAACAGCAGCAGAAATCGAAAGCGGATCATACAGCAGAAAGGCTTGAGAATAGCACCGCAAGTTAAATTTTCTGACTGGCTTCTACTTCCTGAATAGCGAAATTTCTGGAAGCCAAAAGCTAATTGTCTCCCTTACTACCTTATGAAAAAACACATAGTAGTTTTTTATAGAAACATAAAACGGATAGTACGGATCATACGAATTTAAACGAAGAAATCTGTGTAAATCCGTATGATCCGTACTATCCGTGTGCCCCCCTCCTCACAACCAGTCAACCAATGACACGGCCAACCCGATGGTCGTTTGTTTGTGGTTGTAGTCGATGAGCGTTTCGCCGTAGCCGTGTAGAATCTGGAGGTCGCCCCGCAGGTTGCCCGTGACGGGAAATGTCCAGTCGAACTGAACCTGCCCCCGACTCTTAGCACCGCCCCGCAGCGAATGACTGCCCACGGCGGATAAGAGATGGCGACCCGTTCGATAAATGACGGTGGCATCGGCCCGGCCAATGTAGTCGGCCACGGCCGGGTTTTCATCTTCAGCATCCGGAAGCCGATACCAGGGCCGAAGCAAAACCACCCACTTACCCCGCTCAAAACCAGCCTGCGCAACAACACGGTTCCAGCTTCGGGAAAGCGGCACGGCCCGCCCGTTGGACTGGTGGTTGAAGGAGATTCCCAGCATTCGGGTTTTGAAGCCCAGCAACGAGAAATTCGTGGCGAAGTTCAGGATTACCTCAGGTTCGTAGTTGGTTTCCCGGAAGGGTCTCGAAAAGGTTGTGTTGTAAATCTGCCAATGCGACTTCTGGGTATAGCCCACCCATAAATCGCCATGCTTACCGAATATACCCTGAATCATCTTGACTTTCAGGCTAATCTGAAAACGGGCTTCGTACTTACCCAACGGTATATAAAACGGATAATTATATGCGGGGTTCTCGCTGACCGGCTGCTCATTCGGGTCACTTGACCAACGTCCGGCCGTGACGTAAAGTGGCTTGTAGGCCGTCACCAGAAAGGTACCTTTCTGCGTAGTGGAGTCAAGTTCCCAGCGGTCGGAGAGCGAACGGAAGACTTGTTTTTTGGTAAAAATCGGGTCGGCATCAGTCTGCGCCCAGGCGTCCAGCCTTGTCAAACAGAAAGACATAAGGACTGCAACAAGAGAAAGTATAGGTTTATGCTTCATACGCCGGAGTAAGTGAATGATAATGAGAACACATTAAAAATATATTTTACTACTAACTGGCAGGTATGAGATGGTGTTTAGGAACGGGGCAACAATTGTTGTACTAAGGCTCATTACTTATTTATCGCCTTCCCGTTGTACTTTCGTACCAGATACCCTAACTCTGGTAACCACATGTATTTTCTTGGATTCGACCTTGGCAGTTCGTCGGTCAAAGCGTGTTTAGTGGATGCCAACAGCGGCAAAGCTGTTGCATCGGCTTTTTTTCCGGAAACGGAAATGGTCATTGAATCTCCCCAGGCCGGTTTTGCCGAACAACAACCGGAGAACTGGTGGAAAAACGCCTGTCTGGCCAGCAAGGCGGTCATGCAGAAAGCCAATGTGCAACCCGGCGATGTGAAAGCGATTGGTATTTCGTATCAGATGCACGGCCTGGTCGTTGTCGATAAGGACTTTAACGTCCTGCGCCCGTCCATTATCTGGTGCGACAGCCGGGCTGTTCCTTACGGCAACAAAGCGTTCGACGCACTCGGCCACGACCGTACACTGCACCACCTGCTCAACTCTCCCGGCAATTTCACGGCGGCCAAACTGGCGTGGGTGAAAGCCAACGAACCGGACGTATACGCACAGGTCGACAAGTTCATGCTCCCCGGCGATTACCTGGCCGCCCGCATGACCGGCGAGATAGTAACGACGGCTTCGGGTTTGTCGGAGGGAGCGTTCTGGGATTTCCAGGCCGATCAGCCTGCCCAGTTCCTGCTCGATTATTTTGGCTTCGATGCCTCGCTCATTCCTGCCATCAAGCCAACGTTTGCCCCGCAGGGTGAACTAAGGGCATCGGCCGCTGCCGAACTGGGTCTTGCCGCCGGAACGCCCGTCACCTACCGCGCTGGCGACCAACCAAACAACGCCTTCTCCCTTAATGTGCTGGAACCCGGCCAGATTGCCGCTACCGCAGGAACATCGGGCGTGGTATACGGCGTGAGCGATCAGGCCAGCTACGATCCACAATCGCGGGTGAACACCTTTTTGCACGTTAGCCACACAGCACAGGCACCCCGCTATGGGGTTCTGTTGTGCGTCAATGGCACCGGTATTTTGAACAGCTGGCTGCGGAATCAGATGCTGCAACGGTCGGTTAGTTACCCCGACATGAACACGCTGGCGCATGAAGCGCCGGTTGGTGCCGATGGCCTCATGTGTTTACCTTTTGGCAATGGTGCCGAGCGGATGCTGGAGAATGCGGATTTAGGTGCGTCCTTTCATGGGCTTCAGCTAAATCGGCATGGACTTCCGCATATGATCCGGGCGGCACAGGAAGGCATTGTCTTTGCGCTGTACTACGGCATTCAGATCATGGAAAGCGTAGGCGTTGGGTTACAAACGATTCGGGCGGGCGAGGCCAACATGTTCCTGAGCCCCCTCTTCCGCGATACCCTTGCCAACCTTACCGGTGCCACCATCGAACTTTACAATACCGACGGTGCTCAGGGTGCCGCGCGTGGTGCGGGGCTGGGACTGGGCCACTATAAAAATGCCCAGGAAGCCTTCACCGGGCTGCAGGTCACCAAAACCATTGAACCCGATATGCGGGCGCAGGAAGGTTATCGTGACGCCTACGGACGATGGCTGAGCGTATTGAACGACAGCACCAAATCGTAACGGTTTCCCTTAACAAAACTGGTTGCAGAACGGTGGTATATGGGACACATATTGTAGATATGTCTCATACACCGCCGTTCTGCAACCAGTTTTAGTAAGCAGGCAGGAATCCTGACTCCCTATACCACCAGCTTCATGGCAACAGGATCCCAGTTAATGATCTTTTTGGTTAGGAAACTCGTGTTACAGGCTAACGCCGGAGCAGCAGCCCGGAACCCGAACGTAGCATCTTCCACCACGGGTTTCCCCATACGGATTGCGTCGAAGAAGTTAGTAAAATGGTCTAAATGATCGCTGTAGCCATCCGGAGCTTTAAAGACGATATCGTCTTTTTTGGGCCTTTTCCGCTGATCTGCCGACCATTTAGCATCATACTCCGTTTTCATCTCATCCTGCATATTTTTGGCAAACGTGAACACCGAATCATAGCCACCAAAGCCGGGCGCTTCGGGCATCAGGCTGTGCCTGACGTTGATATTGTTGCCAATTACGTCAATAACCCCTTCCGACCCAACCAGCCGGATCACCTCCTGCCCGCCCGTACCACTAATAAAATTCACCTGTAAGGTTAACTGAAACGCTGCGTGTTCCGGGCTGTCGGGATATTGCATCACGCCCGACATCACATCGGGCAGGTTACGGCCGTCTTTCCAGTAGCTGAACTGCCCGGTGCTGTAAATACTTTTAGGACCTTTGGAGTTGGTGATAAAGTGCGTACCACTCAGCAGGTGAATGAATAGGTCACCCGCTACGCCCGTACCCACTTCTTTGAAGGCGCGCCACCAGAAAAACTTCTTGCCATCATAGGGCATTTTGGTACCCGTAACGGCAATAAACCGGTCCCAGTCGGTAGTCATGGCATCGGCATCTTTAGGAATGGTATACTCCCAGGCACCAATCGAGCTTTGCCGATCATATACGGCGTTGACCATGTTGAGCTTACCAATTTCACCTGCCGCCAGCAATTCTTTGGCTTTGGCATACCCGAGACTGCTAACCCGCTGGCTACCTACCTGCAACACCTTCCCGGCAGCTTTGGCGGCTGCTATGACCGGATAGCCCTGGCTGATTTTATAGACCATCGGCTTTTCGCAATACACGTGCTTGCCTTTCGCCAACGCATCGAGAGTAATACGGGAATGCCACACATCGTGCGTGGCAATAATTACCGCGTCGATGTCTTTCCGGTCCAGCAGTTCTTTGTAGTTGCGGGTGGTGTACAGCTGATTACCATACGTTTCTTTAGCATTTTCCAGTCGGCCCGTATACAGATCGCAAATACCGGCCAGCTCAACACCCGGCACTTTCAGGGCGGTACTCAGGTCAAAATGCCCCTGAACACCGTAGCCAATAACCCCCAGGCGGATGGTATCGTTAGACGAAACAGGTTTTTCGTAATGCAGAATGCGCTCTTCGGCTTTCGCCTGTGCTGCCAGCGACGACAAAGGCGAAGACGCTGCCACCAGGCTGGTTGCGCCAATTTGCTGTAAAAATTGCCTTCTTGAGGCCGCGTTCGTTTTTTTCATAATAGTAAAAGCTCCCAACCGACCCATCGGGCTGCCGACCCATCGGGCTGCCGACCCATCGGACTGCCATAACGGGTGTTTAAAACGGATCACTCATGCCGTGGGGATTGTATGAGCATGAATATTTATAAGAAAGACAGCTGCCTGCTAAATCTATTTGACTACGTAGCCAACAAAGGGAATTTTTCGGCTGACGTGCCCCCAGAACGGCCCATTGATTGTGCCCCGACCACCTGAAAAATGAGGGTACTATTCTTTGTCAGTCCGAATATCGAGGTCCATCAGGCGCAGTTTTATGCTTTTGCTAAGCCGGTGAACTTGCTTTTCAGCGGCTACTAAGACAAACATACTGATATACACAGCTATCCCTGCTTATGTAAAATTACTCATTCGATAAAACATTTCCGTTAATCATTTATAGTAAATACGGCACAAAAAAAATTAGCCCACACAAACAAAAAATTATAATAAATATCTACTATACAGGCAGTTATAAATTTTTTAAAAAAATTTAAATCCAAACTATACCGAACCGGCGTAAGTCTTCATGTTGTCAACAAACAGAGTATAAATAGTCAATACACATTTCAACCAGTCAAAAAAATAAAGACATGAAAACGCTTAAATTAATCTTCTCCATTGTTGCTTTGTCGGCTATTAGCCAGTTCTCATTCGCTCAGGAAAAAACCGTGATGGTCGGTGGCGCTCCAATGTATCCATCAAAAAATATTGTTGAAAATGCGGTCAACTCAAAAGACCACACTACGCTGGTAGCCGCCGTTAAAGCAGCTGGTTTAGTAGAGACACTGTCGAGTGCTGGCCCATTTACGGTCTTCGCCCCAACCAACAAAGCGTTCGACAAACTGCCTAAAGGCACCGTCGAAACGCTGGTGAAGCCAGAAAGCAAAGAAACGCTGACCAAGATCCTGACCTACCACGTCGTATCCGGTAAAATGAGTGCGGCTGATCTGATGATGGCCATTAAAAATGGTGGCGGCAAAGCAACGTTGACAACCGTACAGGGTGGCACGCTGACAGCGATGCTGAAAGGCAAAAAGATTGAACTGATGGATGCCAAAGGCGGTACATCGACTGTTACGATTGCCGATGTCAACCAGTCGAACGGCGTGATTCACGTAATCGACACAGTATTGATGCCCTGATAGGCCATTCTGATCTACTCAACAACAGGAATGCCCGGCCAAACGGTCGGGCATTCCTGTTGTTATAAATGTCAATTTGCGGATGCCCTACGCATCATAACTCAACACGGGGCTCAGCCATTTCTCGACTTCCTCAACCGGCATGTCTTTCCGTTGAGCGTAGTCCAGCACCTGGTCTTTGTTGATCTTACCAACAGCAAAATACCTCGATTCGGGATGTGAAAAATAGAAGCCACTCACCGACGAAGCCGGGTACATGGCGTAACTTTCGGTGAGTTCGATGTCAATTTTACCGGCATCCAGCAGATTGAACAAGGTGCCCTTTTCGGTGTGATCGGGGCAGGCTGGATAGCCCGGTGCGGGACGGATACCCTGATACGCTTCTTTGATCAACTGCTCATTGGGCAGATTTTCATCGACGGCATAGGGCCAGAACTCTTTCCGAACGCGCTCGTGCATCCGCTCGGCAAACGCTTCGGCCAGACGGTCGGCGATGGCTTTCACCATAATGCTGTTGTAATCGTCGTGGTCGCGCTCGTATTTTTCCAGCAGGGCTTCAATACCGATACCCGCCGTAACGGCGAAACCACCGATATAATCTTCCCGGCCACTTTCCAGCGGGGCAACGTAATCGGCCAGGCAGAGGTTTGGCAAACCGGGAGCTTTCTGGTTTTGCTGACGCAGGAAGTGCAGCACCGTTTTGGTGTCGTAAATCAACTCACCCGCCGGTGTTACAGCCGCCTGCGACTGCGCTTTGCTAATCCTGTATTCAATATGCTGGTGCGAGCCATGCCGTTCGCAGGGCGTTTCGCGAACGTGCTCTTCAAAATCGTGCAGCAGTACATCGTCGTCAGCCGAGTTGGCGGGAAAGAACCCGACAACAGCTTTAGCCCTCAGCAATTTTTTGTCGATGATTTCCTGCAAAAGCGTGTTGGCATCGTCGAACAGCTGTTTGGCTTCTTTGCCCACAATAGCATCATCGAAAATAGCGGGGTACTTACCGTGCAGCTGCCACGTCTGGAAGAAAGGCGTCCAGTCGATGTAACTGGCTAATTCCGCAATATCGTAGTCTTCGAAATAGCGATTACCCAGGAACGCAGGTTTGGTTGGCTGGAAGGCCGACCAGTCGATTTGCGTGCGGTTTTCGCGGGCTTTCGAGATCGTCAGGCTGGCTTTTTCCTTTTGGCGCTTGGCGTGATCTTCCCGGAGTTTGACGTATTCCGCTTTAATATCCGTGAAGATTTTATCCTTCGTACCATCTGTTTCGCTCACCAGTCGCCCGGCCACGGGTACACTCCGGCTGGCATCCAGGACGTGAATGACGGGACCGGAATAATGGGGGTCAATTTTAACGGCCGTGTGGATTCGGGACGTTGTTGCGCCACCAATCAGCAATGGCAGTTTAAAGCCCTGCCGTTCCATTTCTTTCGCTACACCAACCATCTCATCCAGCGACGGCGTGATCAGGCCGCTCAGGCCAATGATGTCGACATTATGCTCGCGGGCCGCGTCCAGAATTTTCTGGGTAGGCACCATCACACCAAGGTCGATGATCTCGTAATTGTTACAGCCCAGCACTACGCCAACGATGTTCTTGCCAATGTCGTGCACATCACCTTTCACGGTGGCCAGCAGGATTTTACCGGCATTCGAGGAGCCGGTGCCCGACTTCTCCGCTTCAATAAAGGGCGTCAGATAAGCCACCGCTTTTTTCATCACGCGGGCTGATTTGACGACCTGCGGCAGGAACATCTTACCCGCGCCAAATAGATCGCCAACCACGTTCATGCCATCCATCAGCGGGCCTTCAATGACGTGTAGGGGTCGTTCTACCTGTAGCCGGATTTCCTCTACATCCTGATCGATATAATCGGTAATTCCTTTGATCAGCGCGTGCTTGAGCCGTTCGCGAACGGGTTCCAGCCGCCAGCTTTCGTCCTGCACAATGGCCTTCCCCTTCGCTTTCACCGTTTCGGCAAAATCGACCAGGCGTTCGGTAGCATCGTCGCGACGGTTGAGCAATACGTCTTCACAACGCTCCAGCAACTCTTTTGGAATGCTGTCGTAGACCTCCAGCTGACCGGCATTCACGATTCCCATATCCATACCGGCCCGAATAGCGTGGTACAAAAAGGCCGAGTGCATGGCCTCCCGGACTACATCATTCCCCCGGAAGCTGAACGAGATGTTCGATACGCCACCGCTTACTTTGGCCAGCGGCAGGTTTTCCTTGATCCAGCGGGTGGCGTTGATAAAGTCGACGGCGTAGTTGTTATGTTCTTCAATACCCGTGGCAACGGTCAGGATGTTCGGGTCGAAGATGATATCCTGAGGATTGAAGTGAACCTTGTCGACAAGAATCCGGTAGGCCCGTTCGCAGATCTGGATACGTCGTTCGTAGGAATCGGCCTGACCGCTTTCGTCAAACGCCATCACGACCGCTGCGGCACCGTAGCGTTTTACCAGTTGTGCCCGTTCAATGAATGCCTCCTCCCCTTCTTTGAGCGAGATCGAGTTAACGATGGCTTTCCCCTGCACACATTTCAGGCCCGCTTCGATCACCTCCCACTTGGAGGAGTCGACCATGATGGGAACGCGGGCAATGTCGGGTTCGGCAGCGATCAGGTTCAGGAAGGTTTTCATGGCCTCCACCGAATCCAGCATTCCTTCGTCCATGTTGACGTCGATGACCTGAGCACCGCCTTCTACCTGTCCACGGGCAATGCTAAGGGCCTCGTCGAAGTTACCTTCTTTAATGAGTCGGGCAAATTTCTTGGAACCCGTTACGTTGGTCCGTTCACCGACGTTCAGAAAGTTGGTTTGCTCGGTAATTTTTAATGGTTCAAGACCACTCAGTTTCTGATAAGGCTCTGGCTCGGGTAACTGCCGGGGCGGGTATTTAGCGGCAACAGCCGCAATGGCGCGAATGTGATCGGGTGTGGAGCCGCAGCAGCCACCTACGATATTAACAAAACTGCTTTTAACGAAATCTTCAATCTGAAGAGCCATCATGTCCGGCGTCTCGTCGTACTCACCAAATTCATTAGGCAAGCCCGCATTGGGATAAGCCGACGTAAAGAAGGGCGCTTCTTTGGCCAGAGTTTGAATATAGGGACGCATCAACTGAGCACCAAGGGCACAGTTCAGGCCTACACTCAACAGGGGCAGGTGCGATACCGAATACAGAAAGGCTTCCGTCGTTTGCCCCGACAACGTCCGACCGCTGGCGTCCGTAATGGTGCCGGAGATCATAATGGGCAGAACCGTCTTTTGTGGATTCAGGTTGAAGTATTTGTCGATGGCGAACATAGCTGCCTTGGCGTTCAGCGTATCGAAAATCGTTTCAACCAGTAGTAAATCAGACCCGCCGTCAACCAGTCCGCTCACCTGTTCATAATAAGCATTGACCAGTTCATCGAACGTAACAGCCCGATAGGCCGGGTTATTGACATCGGGCGAGAGCGAAGCCGTCCGGTTCGTTGGCCCCATTGCTCCGGCTACAAAGCGAGGTTTACCGGGATTTTGGTTTGTTATTTCAACGGCAACTTCCTTGGCGATTCGAGCTGACTCGTAGTTAAGTTCATAGGCTAGATCCTCCATGCGGTAATCGGCCATGGCAATGGACGTACCGCTGAAGGTATTGGTCTCAATAATGTCGGCACCCGCTTCGAGGTACTGTTTATGAATCGCCTGAATGATGTCGGGCTTGGTCAGAGACAGTAAATCGTTGTTTCCCTTCAGATCATGGGGCCAGTCCCGGAATCGCTCGCCCCGGTAATCGGCATCAGTCAGGTTATACCGTTGAATCATCGTACCCATTGCCCCATCGAGGACAAGGATGCGTTCGTGAAGAAGTTCGTATATCGTTTTCAAAGGCTGTATAGCAAGGCGACATTGTCAGGAACCAACAACGGGCGCACTAAAAAAAATCCAATAAAGCAAAATGGCCGGATTCCAGAAAGACAGACAGATAGCGAATCGCTAACTTATCTCTCCCGCCATAAAGCGGGTGGAAATTGGCACCATTCCCCTGGGCTGGTCGGTTGCCAAGACATCATCGGGTCCGTTCCCTCCGTCTTTCTGGATAAGCTATGGCAAATTTAAACAAAAATAGGGTGTCCCAGCAACGGAGACACCCAAAATCAACGTGTTTCTATTTACTGATTACCAGGCGTCTTCCAGATCCTCTTTCGTATACAGATGATTGCGCTCGGTATAGAATGATTTGGCATCATCCCGTTTCAGAGCCAGCGGGTTTTTAGCCGTCATGCGGTACAGCAGGGCAATCGGGAACAAAAACACGAAGAACAGGATGGACAGAATGACTTTACCGTTGATATTTCCCAATATCTCGGCCAGCTTGAACCATGCCTTTACGATGAGGTCGCCAACGGCCGGAATGGCCAGGCTCAAGACACCCACAGCCGCAGCTCCGTACAGAAACCAGGGCGACTTCGTAATAAAATACAATACGACCAGGCCGGTAACGATGACCAGCTGGGCTTTTACTTTCTCCGTAACGTCCATGCGTTAATTAAAACAGGGTATAGATAAATGGAGCTACTGCCGAGCCACCGCCAATGACAATCAGGACGCCGATGAGTAACAATAAAATGATCATGGGAGCCAGCCACCATTTTTTGCGCTGTTTCATGAACTTGAAAATATCCTGTAAGAATTCCATAGTTTTTTGTGTTTGCTTACTTGTTAACAGATACCAGTTGACCAGTGCCGGGATTCGACTGCACCAGTTTGAACAATGCCTCGCCCACCCGCTTGTTGACAATAGCGCTGGCGTGGCCGTCGTTGCGCCCCACTACCCGATCATTCGGAGCAATGTCGCCAATTAGCTTCCCGACATCCAGAATCGGCACATTGTTGGTTTGAAAAAGATTGACGACCGGCTTCACATACTGCGCCGTCTTTTCGATGTTATGCGAGAAAGGGAACATGACGACGTAGAAACGCGCATTATGCTCTTTGGCATAGGTAATAAACTTGGTCAGATCGCCGAGGTGGTCGTTGATGATGGCAGGGGTACCGTACGCAGTTCGGGCATACACATCGAACGGGGCAAAGTTACCATGCGGAAACTGCCAGTACAGGTAGTTCAGCAAATAGGACCGCATAAAGAGCGACTGAACAAAACGGGGCAGATCGGAATACGGTCTGAAGCCTTCCGGTATCAGGCCATGATCGTGCGCTACCTTTTCAATGTCATTCGGGAAATACTGAAGAATTAAAATATCAGGCGTTTTACCAAACTTCAGCAAACGGGCATACTCATCGCGGGTGTCGGAACCGGATATGCCCAGATTATAGGTCACGTATTGTTTTTCGCCCAGTTTTTCGCCCAGGATGTTGCCATACCGTTCTTCTGCCGTATTCAGGCCGTGGCCCGCAGAAAACGAATCGCCAACAATAAACACCTTCTTCTTACCAAGGGTGTCCGTCTTGGGTGTATCGCGGTAGTCGCCCGTCATGGGGGGCCAGTGCCGCTCGAACCAGATGTGCGAGGCCAGCGTAAGGCCACCCTCCTGGCTTTGGGCAATGAACATAAAGGCCATTTCCAGGAACACCATCACCACGATCAGCGGCACAAACAGGGTCGCTACGTTACCAAGCAGTTTGGGCGGGTTCGGATTTTTAACGACGCCATAATAATAGACGCGCAGGATTTCCATGAGAATCAACAGAAACAGCGCGCACTTGATCAGGCGGACGTATATATTATCGAACAACCCCTTGCGCGGGTAGTCGAAGCTTACCCCAAAATGGTCGCCGTAGAAAACGAAAAAGATGAGAAATCCCAGCAGGAGCAGGCGAACAGCACTGGAAAAGAGTTTTGATTGCATTAAAAAAGGTCGTTCATTAATCTAAAACAAATTCTTCTTTCCAGTTATCGCTCCCCTGCCATTCGGGCTGTTTGCGCTTGTCGAACAGGTAGTTGCCGACGGCCAGGTAATCCATTTCGGTACGCATGAAGCAGCGGTAGGCATCGTCGGGTGTACAAACGATGGGTTCGCCCCGCACGTTGAAGCTGGTGTTGACAATAACGCCATAGCCGGTCAACTTCTTGAAGGACTCGATCAGCTCGTAATAGCGCGGATTGGTATCTTTATGCACCGTCTGAATACGGGCCGAGTAGTCGATGTGCGTAATGGAGGGCAGATCGGACCGCTGGTAATAGAGTTTTTCGCGCAGTGGGAAACTGGCATAATCGGCGGGTACGGGCGTCCGGCGTTTTTGGGCAACCGGATGAACGAGGAGCATATACGGTGAAATACCGTCGTAGTCGAAATACTCGGCGCAGTCTTCAGCTAAAACGGAAGGCGCAAACGGCCGAAACGATTCCCGGTATTTGATTTTCAGGTTCAGCTTCTTCTGCATTTCGGCATTACGGGGATCGCCCAGAATGCTGCGTCCGCCGAGCGCCCGTGGGCCGAACTCCATCTGTCCCTGCACCCAGCCCAGCACGTTTCCTTCAGACAGCAGCTTGGCCGCATCGCTGGTTAATGCCGAGAAATCGGTGTAATGCGTAGCTACGGCTTTGTATTTTTTGGCCATTAACTCCACATCCAGATCGGAGAAGGTAGGCCCCAGGTAAGAGCCCCGCATAGCGTCGCGCTCGGTGGTTACAACCCGCTCCTGTCCGAAATAAATGTGATAGGCAGCCAGAGCAGCGCCCAGCGCACCACCGGCATCACCAGCGGCTGGCTGAATAAAGATGTCTTTGAAAATACCCGCAGCCTGAAGCTTGCCATTCGACACGCAGTTGAGGGCGACGCCACCGGCCAGCACCAGCGCATCGGCATTGGTGAGTCGTTTGGCTTCTTTGGCCATGTTCAGCACAACCTCTTCGGTTAAATACTGAATGGCCAGTCCCAGATTACAGTGCTGGGGCAACAGTTCATCTTCCGGCTGACGTTTCGGAAAACCGAATAATTCGGCCCACTTGGCCTCGTTAACCATTTTCAGGCCCGTAGCATAATCGAAATAGGTCTGATTGAGCCAAACGGAACCATCGGGGCGAAGGTCGGCCAGTTTATCTTTTATGATTTCCATGTAACGGGCCACGTCCGGCGAGTTGGGATCGCCGTAGGGGGCCAGCCCCATCAGCTTGTACTCGCCCGAGTTGACCCGGAAGCCCAGAAAATACGTGAATGCCGAATACAGCAGCCCAAGCGAGTGCGGGAACCGCATTTCCTTCAGGATAGAGATGTTTTTACCTTCGCCCAACCCAATAGACGCGGTGGCCCATTCGCCTACGCCGTCGATGGTCAGGATAGCGGCCCGTTCGTAAGGCGATGGGTAGAAGGCACTGGCACCATGCGAAAGGTGGTGTTCGGGAAACAGCAGCTTTACCTTGCGCGATGGGTCGTAACCCAACTTTTCCAGCTCCTGGCGAATAAGGCGTTTTAGAAACAATTTTTCTTTAAGCCAGACTGGAATCGACATCAAAAAGGACCGTAGTCCCTGAGGGGCAAAGGCATAATATGTTTCCAGCAACCGTTCGAATTTGAGCAGTGGCTTGTCATAAAATACAATCGCATCCAGCTTGTTGAGGTCTGCCCCGCTGTACTGCAGGCAGTATTTAATGGCTTCGGCGGGAAATCCCGGATCATGCTTTTTGCGGGTGAACCGCTCTTCCTGAGCAGCGGCAATGATACGTCCGTCTTCAATTATTGCTGCTGCCGAATCATGGTAAAAAGCAGAGATGCCTAATATGGTCATGAACTATGTTACTGGTCAAACGAGACCCAAAGTAACGGTTTTTTTAGCAAATCTAACATTAGAACCAAGGTCAGTTAGTTTTCGGTCAGCCATAAAAATGGAGTTGCCATGAAAAATTAACGTGTTTCCTGGTTAATAACCCAGCGGCATAAGCACGTATGCTTCACAAGGCAGCGTCTTTCTGGCCGGGCTTTACGGGTAAATCTTCGGCTAGTTTTTCCGCTACCTGTTTATAAGAATCCGCGTTGGGGTGCATTCCATCGTAGGCCGCTTTCCAGGAAAACAGCGTTGAATAATCAACGACTTTCAACTGCGCCTGCTCAAACGCTTTCCGCAATTCAGGTGCCATCGGATAGGCCGGAAAAATAACGACGTAGAAGTTGTCATTGCCGAACTGCTGTCGGTATAATTCCTCTGATTTCTTGACAATAGATACAAATCGCTGGTATTGCCCGTCACTGTAGAAGCGGGGGAAATTTATCTTAAAAAGATTAATGATATTGCTTTTATACATCCCCTGGATGAGCTTGACCAGAACGGGGTGCTTTTGCGCATAGGTACTCTCTACGGTCAAGGTAGCCGGGTTAACATAAGGCCAGAACCCCCGGGAGTTCGATACCCATTTGGTACTGGGAGCTACCCGCGCCAGGTGGTCCTCTATGTAGGTATAAATGGCTATTCCTGTTTTCTCGGCGACCTCTTTTCGCATGTTTACCGACTGCTGAAGCGCCAGCATATGGGCTGGCGAAAAGCCCGATACACCGTAGTTATAAGGCCGGTATCCGGTTTGTTTCCCAAAAAAATAGGGCAGTGTGCTGGAGTCGGCAACGGATTCGCCATACGTGAAGGAGCAACCCAGAAACAGGGCGTATTTCCCTACTGCCCGACGGCTGTCAAAGGGCGTCACCCGGCGGGATAAGCTGTCGATGTGGTACATGATCGAAACGGCTTTATCCATCGGGCCCGGTTTAATTTTTTCCAGTCCGGTTTCTTTTACGGGATAAGCCGTTTCATACTGGCCGGGCGCGGGCCTGACAATGCCCAGGTTTTCGTTTCGGACCAGTGTCAGCGTGTTGGTTGCCGGTGAAGGACTATGGCCACCCTTTTTTTCTGTAGCTGTAGCAGCTGGCTTTTGGGCGCTATCTTTCCAATGCAGTATAATGCCAGACACCCATTCGAGAAGTAGCCAGCCGACAACGAAGGTTACCAATGATAGCAGACTTCCTTTGACCCATACTTTACTGTACAGCATAAAACGAATTCACTAAACCTGTTTTGTCGTGGGGAGATGGCTCGTAAACAACCTGTAGACGGGTAACCCTATTTTGACACTACTTGTAACGTGAATCTATTCGTGTTAGCGCGCCTTAAATAAATTTATGAGGTAACGGTCCCTTGTAACCCGATCAAAAATTTTGTCAGTTGATTCCATCATTGATGCTTTCTCGCCCTTTGGAACCTGACACCGTCTTCATGTATGAAAAACCGGAGAGCGGGTTCTGCCCGTCAGTCGAAAATAGACAGTAGAGTTTATCTTGTACAGCAAAAAAATTACCTTTGGCCCCTTCACAAAGCTCTATAGACATTGAAACTGGCAGCTATTGACATCGGTTCGAACGCAGCCCGTCTACAAATTTCGACGGTATTGCATAATGATAACCTGGTTAGCTTTAAGCGGGTTGAATACGTTCGGTTTCCCCTTCGACTGGGTCACGACGTGTTCAATTTCGGTGCCTTAACCCCCGAAAGCGAAGCCCGGACAACCAAGCTTATGCAAGCCTATAAACTATTAATGGAACTGCATGAGGTAGAAGGATACATGGCTTGTGCTACGTCGGCCATGCGGGAATCAACCAATGGCCAGGAAGTGGCTAAACGGATAGAAGCCCTGACGGGTATCAAAATTCATATCATTGACGGCCGGAAAGAAGCTGAATTGATCAATGACGTGGTCGTTCATGCCTTAGATGACCGGCAGTATCTTCACATCGATGTGGGTGGCGGCAGCACCGAACTCAACGTTTATGTGAATCGGCAGAAGATCAACTCCAAATCGTTTAAAATTGGCTCTGTCCGTTTGCTGGAAGGGAAAGAGCACAAAGGGGCCTGGCGCAAGATTGAGGATTGGGTAGAAGATAACATCGACTCTTCGCAGGAAGTTACGGCGGTGGGTACCGGCGGCAACATCAGCAAGCTCTTTAACCTGGCCTCAAAAATTTCGGAAACCGAAACGAGCCGCTCCGAAATTGAACGCATTCGCGATTTCATTGCGGGGTTCAGTCAGGAAGACCGGATCAATAAACTCCGCCTGAACGCAGACCGGGCCGACGTGATCGTTCCGGCCGCTGACATCTACATTTCTGTAATGAAATGGGCAGGAGCCAACAAGATTATTGTCCCCGACCTGGGGCTGAAAGACGGTATTATTCAGTTGGTATACGCCCAGGTGAATAAACGTAAGTAAGATCGATCCCTCTCTGAAATTCATCATCGTTTTACGGGAAAGCCGTGTGATTATAAGCCAGCAAGCTTGATAATCACACGGCTTTTTCGGTAGGCACCCCTACGTTTTAACACAGATATGGGTTTACCGATGAATGCACTGACAATAGATCTGGCGCAATCGCAGCGGGTGTTTCTCATGTTGCTCTCCTGATCACGAAAGAAGCCCCTGAGCTGAACCGGATAAAAACGGTCTGGCCAGACAGTCATCCTCTTTGTATTTCCCCTTTTCGACTGGTAATGACTTAACTCATCGCGTTCATAGACGCAGGCTGTTACTTTCTCCATAGCTAAGTCGTCTGGAGAACTCCCATGCGTATACGAAATGACCCGACACACGTTTTTATGGCAAGACAGTCCACAGTACACGGCTGTTCCTCGCTTTTGCCAGCCCGGTTTCCTCTTCAACGAACCCCCGCACCTGTATCAGCAGAACGACGGCAGGGTCTCTGTTCTTTCGGCGATTAACGGGGAAACCCAACAAGCGGATGTACGCTACGCGTTCTTTGTTCAGGATGGTCAGGCCGTTAGCCCGCTGGCTGCTCCGTTCGGCTCCATCGAATTTTCGGAAAGCGTTTCCGATACGGTTCTCAGTGCCTTTGTACACACATTGACAGAAGCCGTCCGCGGTGCAGGAGCCAGGGCCCTTACGTTGGTCAATTACCCTACCTGCTATGCTCCCCAACAAACAGAGCAATTGATGCGGGTATTGGCGAAACATGGCTTTCACGTGACCGAAAGCCATCCGAACTTCTTTCTGCCCATCCACAAACAACCCTTTGTCAGCCAACTTATTCCGGCGGAGCGCCGACGGCTGCGTAAGTGCCGCGACGCGGGTTTTGTATTCACTCACGGGCAAACACTCAGTAGCCAGTCAGTTGTTGACTTCATTCGGCACACCCGCTGTCAGTTAGGCTACCCGCTAACGATCCAGCCTGAGCGGTTAATCAACCTGCTCACCAGATTTCAGGATTCTTTTTCTGTTTTTACCGTTCATGATGGCACCCAACTGGCCGCGTTAACGGTAACAGTACGGGTGCGGCACGACATTTTATACAACTTACTTCCCGCATCGGCTTCGGCCTATCGCTCCTTTAGCCCGATGGTCATGCTGGTCGACGGCCTGTTTAGTTACTGTCAGCAGGAAAACATCAGGCTTCTGGATTTAGGGGTGTCGCTCGATGCGAACGGGCAACCGAAACCGAGCCTCATGCGTTTTAAGCGTAACCTGGGTTCCAGGGAGTCATCTAAGTTGACCTTCGGGAAGGCGCTGTAAGTCGGGCATGACCATGTGCTGTTTTTTTCGTTGTTTTGTAGAAAAAAGGCATCCCGTCAGATGCCGGGTACATGATCGAAGCTGGTTTTAATTCCATTAGTCAATTTCTGAGCGATTTAGTTGCGTCGCTGGTATCGTTGCTCAAAGTGGCGATTCGCGGTCGGCATACGACCCGCCTTCCCAACCGGCAGCTTCCCACCTGTTCGGTACTGGGCAACGGCCCATCGCTCAACGAGTCACTGGCCGAGCAGTTCGATTTTATTCAACAAACCGAGATCGTGTGCGTCAATAACTTCGCGCATGCCGACGTTTTTCTGCGGCTGCGTCCTCAGAATTACGTCATTTCCGACCCGAATTACTTTGTCTTCACCGAGCAAACCACCGACCGCGATGATATCCGAAAAACCTTGTCCATTTTTCAGGAGCGGGTCGACTGGCCCATGACGTTATACGTCCCGCACTTTGCCAAAGGCTCGTATCTGATGGCAAAAATTGAACAGAGCAATCCACAGATCAAGGCGGTTTATTTCAACTACACCGTTGTTCGCGGCTTTAGGGGGTTCACCTTCTGGCTGTATGCAAAAGGGCTGGGAATGCCTCAGGCACAGACCGTTATCATTTCGGCCCTGACCCTGATGATCAATCGAACGTTCGACACCATTTACCTGTACGGGGCCGACACCTCCTGGCACGAACAAATACGACTGAACGACCAGAACCAACTGCTGATCAAACAGATCCATTTCTACGACAAACCGAAAGATGTGACGCACCAGCCCGTGTATTCCGATGCCCAACGGCAGCGCACCTTTTCGATGGCCTCGCAGTTCTTATCTTTACATAAGGTCTTTCGGGGTTACGAAGTTTTGCGCGACTATGCTGACTATCGTAGGGTTCGGATCATTAATGCCAGTGCCAAGAGCTACATCGACGCCTTCGAACGACAACAGGTAGTTAGTAAGTCGGTAAGCGGCTCCGCCTAAGTCGGTCAGTCAGTAAGTGGCTGACGCACGAGTATTGTCTTCATGCGCCAGCCACTTACCGACTTATTGACTTACCGACTTACTAACTACACCAACTTTTACTTTAACACGATGCTTGATTTAACGAATAAATCCATTTTAATTACCGGTGGTACCGGCTCCTTCGGCAAAAAATTTGTCGAGATGGTTTACCAGCGCTATCCGAACATCAAACGCCTGGTCATCTACTCGCGGGATGAGCTGAAGCAGTTTGAAATGTCGCAGTATTATCCGCAATCGAAATATAAATCCATCCGATTCTTTATTGGCGATGTGCGCGATGGCGACCGGCTCAAGCGGGCCTGCGAAGGGGTTGATATTATTGTGCATGCTGCGGCCCTGAAACAGGTTCCTGCCGCCGAATACAACCCGATGGAGTGCATTAAAACAAACGTTTTCGGAGCCGAGAATGTGATTAATGCCGCCCTGGACAACGGCGTTCAGCGGGTGGTGGCGTTGTCGACAGATAAAGCGGCAGCACCGATCAACCTCTACGGCGCCACCAAACTGTGCTCCGATAAACTGTTTGTTGCCGCCAACAACATGAAAGGCAGCCGCAATTTGCAGTTCTCGGTGGTGCGGTACGGCAACGTTATTGGCTCCCGGGGGTCGGTGGTTCCGTTCTTCCTGGAAAAACGCAAAGACGGCGTTCTGCCCATCACCCACCCCGACATGACGCGTTTCAACATCTCCCTCGAAGAGGGCGTTGAGATGGTTTTCCATGCCCTCGAACACGCCTGGGGCGGTGAAATTTTTGTCCCGAAGATTCCCTCCTACCGCATCACCGACGTGGCTACGGCCATTGGCCCCAACTGCGAACAGAAGCTGGTCGGTATTCGTCCGGGCGAGAAACTGCACGAGGAGATGATTACCGAAACCGACTCGCTCAATACAGTCGAGACGGACAAGTACTATGTCATCACCCCCTCCACGCCTACCTGGGATGTGGACGATTACATGAAAGCCTTCAACGGGCGGCAGGTAGAAATGGGATTCAAATACAATTCCGGCACCAACACCGACTGGCTCACCATCGAACAACTCCGCGACCAGATTCGGGAACACGTTGACCCGGCCTTTTCGGCGTAGTGCGGGTGGAAACCCGCTTTCTTGCAATGACCAATGGCGGGTTTCCACCCGCACTACCTATGAATCAACCCATCCCCTACGGTCGTCAGCATATTACGGACGAAGATATTGCGGCTGTTGCCGATGTGCTGCGTGGGCCTTTCCTGACGCAGGGACCACATATTGGCGCGTTTGAGACGGCATTTGCCAGCTATATCGGTTGTCAATACGCCGTAGCAGTGGCGAACGGAACAGCCGCGCTGCACTTGTGCTGCATGGCCCTGGGCGTAACTGAAGGCACCCGCGTTATCACCACGCCCATTACGTTCTCGGCGTCGGCTAACTGCGTTCGGTATTGCGGGGGCGACGTTTACTTTGCCGATGTTGACCCACAGACCGCCCTGCTTGATATAAACGCCGTTCGGACGCTGATCGAACAGCACCCCAAAGGCTATTTCTCGGGTATTATTCCAGTCGATTTCGGAGGCTACCCCGTCGATTTTGCGGCTTTCCGCGAACTGGCGGATGCACACGGTTTGTGGCTGCTGGAAGACAGTTGCCATTCGCCGGGTGGGTCGTTCGTTGATACTAAAGGGGTTGAGCACCGTTGTGGCGATGGTTCACTGGCCGACCTGGCAATCTTCAGCTTTCACCCCGTAAAACACATTGCGGCTGGCGAAGGGGGCATGATCACCACCAACGACGAAGCCCTGTACAAACACTTGCTCAGACTCCGCACGCACGGCATTACCAATAAACCAGCCGACTTCACGGAGCCCTATCCCGGCGAACCCGAGCGCGGGGGCTGGTATATGGAGCTACAGGAGCTGGGCTATAACTACCGCCTGACCGACATGCAGGCGGCTTTGGGCAACAGCCAGTTAGGACGCGCCGATGCCATGCTGGCCCATCGGCAGGAAATTGCCAAACGATACGATGACGCCTTTGCCGGAACAGCGGTGACCACTATCGTACCGCCCGCTGGCATTAGCCATGCTTATCACCTTTACGTCGTTCAGGTGGCCAATCGAAAGGGGCTGTACGACTTTTTGCGTACCCGCAACATCATGGCGCAGGTTCACTACATACCGGTCCATCTGATGCCCTACTACCGGCAATTCGGCTGGAAACCCGGCGACTTCCCCAATGCCGAAGCCTATTATGCCCATTGCCTGAGCCTGCCCATGTTCCCGACCCTGACGGACGACGAACAGACGTATGTCATTGACTCGGTACTTGAGTTTTGTCGTTAATCAGGTTCGCACAGGCTCCGGCTGTGCATTACTAATTCGTACAGCCGGAGCCTGTGCGGGTTTCCTTTATGAGCAGTGTAGCCATCATCACCGCACGGGGCGGCAGCAAGCGGATTCCGCGCAAGAACATCCGTCCGTTTCTGGGCAAACCCATTATCGCCTATGTCATCGACGCGGCTCTGCAATCGGGCCTGTTCGACGAGGTGATGGTGTCGACCGACGATGACGAGATTGGGGCCATTGCCCGGCAGTACGGCGCGTCGGTCCCGTTTCTGCGCCAGGCGGCAACCGCCGATGACCATGCCACAACGGCTCAGGTACTGGAGGAGGTATTGGCCCAATACGCCCGGCAGGGGCAGACGTTCAACTATGCCTGCTGCCTCTACCCTACTGCTCCTTTTGTGACAGCCGACCTGCTGCAACGTGCCTTCTCGACCCTGACCGAAAAGCAGTTCGACACGGTATACCCGATACAGGCGTTTAGCTTCCCAATTCAACGGGCGGTGTCGCTTCGGGAATCAAAAGTGCAGTGGTTTCAGCCCGAACATGCGCTGACCCGCTCGCAGGATCTGGAACCGGCTTACCACGATGCCGGGCAGTTCTACTTCTTTCAGACAGCCGCTTTTCATCAGGGCAAGCGCCTGATTACCGACAATTCGGGGGGTATCGTCATTTCCGAAATGGATGCCCACGACATTGACACCGAAACGGACTGGCAAGTGGCAGAGTTGAAGTTTGAGTTAAGTAAGCATAAGAAAGCATTAGGAGCAACTCCTCACTCCTCGCTCCCCGCTCCTAATACTAAACTTTTCTTCCGTGCGGATGGCGACGCCCAAATCGGGATGGGTCATGTGATGCGGTGCCTGGCGCTGGCCGACATGCTGCGGGGCGAGTGCGCCATGCAGTTTGCCATAACGGAGCCGACAACAACAGTCCGTGAGTTGATCGAGGCCGCGGGCTTGTCGGTTAACGTACTCCCGAAATCCGACCCGGCAGCCGCTTTTCTAGCCATCATCCAACCAAATCAAATTGTAGTGCTGGATGGGTATTCGTTTGATGAATCGTTTCAGCAATCAGTGCGTGACAAGGCAAACAAACTGGTTTTTATTGATGACTTGCTGACGGGACATCAGGTTGCCGATGTCGTGATCAATCATGCCGGTGGGGTTATGAAAACCGATTACGAAGCCGAGGAGTATACGCAGTTTTGCCTGGGTCCGCCCTACGCCCTATTGCGACCTGAGTTCTTAAATCCGGCTGGTTTTGGTGCACCTCCTGCCGACGGTCCTGTTTTTGTAAGCCTGGGCGGTGCCGATCCCAACAATACATCATTAACGGTGCTGGAAGCCATTCGGCAGGTCGACGCCACCTTGCCGGTCCATATCGTACTTGGGCCATTTCACCCAAATCCAGCCTCTATCCACAACTTTCGGAGTCAGCTTCCAAATCTGACGATTTTACAAAATCAGCATGCGTCGCAAATGGTTGATGAACTGGCCGCATGTCGCCTGGCTATCACCGCCTGCAGCACGATTGCCTACGAAGTCTGCGCCATCAACCGACCATTGATCACCATCGTTACCGCCGATAACCAGGCCCGGCTGGCGCAATTTCTATCGGAAGAAAAACTAGCCTTATCCGTTAATTTTCCAACCTTACTAACACGCCTGACACCCGTGCTGGCCCTGGACCAGATGCTGAAGCTGGCCATTCAGGGTTTCCAGTTCTCGCCCGAAACGGTATCGGAATCGTTAGTGAACCAGCGTCGTTTTTTTGATGGTCGCTCGCCGGAGCGGTTTCGCGTGCTTTTTCGCCAATTAAGTGCGTAATTCGATTCGTCAAGACGTTCCTCCAACGGCCATGCTTACCTATCGAACTGCCCAACCCGCCGACGCCCGGCTTTATTTCGACTGGGCCAACGACCCCGACACCCGGCGGCAGTCGTTCAACTCTACCCCTATTTCGCTGGAGACGCACACCGGTTGGTTTACCCGCAAACTGGCCGACCCGAATGCGTTGTTGCTCGTCTTCGCCAACGAAACGGGGCAGCCCGTTGGTCAGGTACGGTTTGAACGAACTCCCGTAGCCGATATGCCTGACGAAATTATCATTGGCCTGTCCGTCGATGCCCGACACCGGGGCAAGGGTCTGGCCAGCCAGCTCATCACAATGGGGTGTGCCGCCTGCCGCAAACAGTGGGGTGCCGTAACGATCCATGCTTACATTAAAGCCGAGAATCAGGCATCGGTACGCGCCTTCGAACGGGCCGGTTTCAGATTGTCGGGCGAAAGCGGTAAATTTGGCGTTTCCGGTCGGGCTACGTCCGGTCGGAGCGCACCAGAACAGGTCGCGTCCGGTTATGAAAAGCCGAGTTTGCTTTATATCAACAGTCAATGAACAGTAACCAACCGATACAGGTTGCCCACTATACCATCAGTCCGGCACATCGGCCCTTTGTGATCGCCGAAATGTCGGGTAACCACAACCAGTCGCTGGAGCGGGCCCTGGAAATTGTGGATGCCGTTGCCGATGCCGGTGCCCACGCGCTCAAACTCCAGACCTACACGCCGGATACCATTACGTTCAACGGGGCTTCCGAGGAGTTTTACATTCGGGACGCCAAATCGCTCTGGGCCGACAAAAATCTATATAAATTATATCAGGACGCCTACACGCCCTGGGACTGGCACAAGCCTATTTTCGATCACGCCAAAAAACGCGGCATGATTGCGTTCAGCTCGCCCTTCGATACTACGGCGGTCGATTTTCTGGAGTCGCTCGACGTGCCGCTATATAAGATTGCTTCCTTCGAGAACACCGATCACATCCTGCTCAAAAAAGTAGCACAAACGGGCAAGCCAGTCATCATGAGTACGGGCGTAGCCTCCGTGGCCGACCTCGACGAATCGGTGAAGGTGCTCCGGGCGAATGGCTGCAAAGACCTGATTCTGCTCAAGTGTACCAGCACCTACCCCGCCACACCCGAAAGTACCAACCTGAACACCATTCCGCACATGCGGCAGTTGTTCGACGTGCCTGTTGGCCTTTCTGACCATACGATGGGAATTGGCGCGGCTGTGGCCGCTGTTGCGTTGGGGGCCGTTGTGCTGGAAAAACACGTAACCCTGCGCCGGGCCGATGGCGGTGTCGACTCCGCTTTCTCGCTGGAACCCGACGAACTGAAAAACCTTGTTATCGAAACCGAGCGGGCGCATCTAGCCATGGGACAGGTCAGTTACACCCTTACGCCCAAAGAAGAAAAGAGCCTGCAATTCAAACGCTCCCTATACGTAGTGCGCGACGTAGCCGCGGGTGAGCCCTTCACGCCCGACAACGTTCGCAGCATCCGCCCGGCCAACGGCCTGCATACCCGCTATTACGACGACATCCTCGGCAAAACTGCCACCACCAACATCCCCGCCGGTACCGCACTGGCGTGGAACCTTATAAATTAATATTGAATGAGTGAATGAGCGAATGAGTGAATACCGGCTGGTCATTCTTTATTCGCTCATTCACTCATTCGCTCATTCACAATTCATTACGTGGGTATTATAAAACGGCAAACCATCCAGAGCTCGATTTACGCCTATGTAGGTGTAGCCGTTGGCTTTCTAACGCAGGGAATCTGGTTTCCGCATCTCTTCAGCACGCAACAGGTTGGTTTGCTAACCCTGCTGATTTCGCTGGCGCTGGTCTTGTCGCAGGCGTCAAATCTGGGGCTGAACGGGGCTGGGGGCCGCTACTTCCCCTACTTCCGAAACGCCGAACAGCAGCACAACGGATTTCTTTTTATTGCCTGCCTGACTACCCTTGCCGGTTTCGGCCTGTGTGTGCTGGGCCTGTGGGTGGCGCGGCCCTGGATTGTTGAGTACTATCAGCAGCAGTCAGCCCTGTTTGTTCAGTATTACTACCTGCTCATTCCCCTGACGCTGTTTACAGTCTATTTTACCGTTTTCGACAATTACGCCCGCTTACTGTATGACCCGGTTACGGGAATGATGCTGCAGCAGTTTGTGCAACGGCTGTTAGTTACCCTTGCCGGTGGCTTGTACTGGCTCGGCTGGGTCACATTTCCGCAATTTCTGGGCGTTTGGCTGCTGGCGTTTTTCATTCCGCTGGTGTTCATGGTCATCAGCGTGGCCCGTGCTCAAGCCTTGTTCTTCAGTCGCAAGTTTGTGTCGATCGATGCCGAACTGCGCCGAAACATGATGCGCTATGCCGGGTTGACGCTCACTTCCGCCCTGTCGACCCAGATCGTCTGGACCATTGACAAGGTAATGATCAACAGTACACAGGGGCTGGGCGACACGGGTATTTATGGAACAGCCGCTAACTTCGGCTCAGTCATCGCTGTTCCGGCCATGGCCCTCTATAAAGTTTCAGGTACCCTAATCGCGGAGTCGTGGAAAACGAATGATCTGAAAAATATTGCCAGTATTTATCGCAAAAGCTGTCTGAATCAATTGATTGCCGGTTGTCTGGTTTTCATAGGCGTTGCGGCTAACCTGCCCAGTGTTTTCCAATTTCTGCCGCCCAGCTATTCGGCGGGCTATTACGTAATTTTGTGGCTTGGTCTGGGTAAACTGATCGATATGGCAACGGGGGTGAATGGCATTATTCTGAACACATCGCGCTATTATGCCTATGACTCCTTCTTTTTTGTTGCGCTGGTTTTCATTACCATAACCGCAAACCTATATCTGATCCCCAGGTTTGGCATTAACGGGGCCGCTATAGGAGCTGCGCTGGCAACATTGCTGTTTAACCTCGCCCGGACGCTGTTCGTTGGGTTTGCCTTTAAGATGCAGCCGTTCACCTGGCGAAATCTGGTGGTAGTCGTTTTAGGACTTGCTGTATGGTGGGTATCCGTACAACTACCTTATCCCAACACCGAGGCACCCAAATGGCGCTTCGTCCTCGATATCGCCTGGCGGTCAACGTTGATCAGTATATTGTTCGGGGGAGCCGTAGTAGCGCTGAAACTATCGTCAGACATCAACCAGACGGTAGACGGGCTGAAGAAACGATTTATAAACAAATGAAAATTAGGCCACAGAGAGGCACGGAGATTACACCGCACCGGCGGACCGGGGCATACAGAGAGATACTCAAAAAAAATCTCGGTATATCTCTATGCAATCTCCGTGCATCTCTGTGGCAAACCTTTATACCTCATGTGGGTTTTTCGATTTTTATTTACTGAAACAGCGCGGCTCCTGCGATCAGCAGAAGGCCGTCGGTTACTGGGATTAGCTTTATGGTACGGCAGTAAGCCGCGCAATCAGGCGATCAATGTCACGTTTGGGAAATACCGGTTTCGGGTGCCCGATGCGCTGTCGTTCGTCTGGCAGTTTCGGGAAATTTTTGTCGATGAGTTTTACCGGTTCCACACAACAAGCGCAACGCCAGTTATTTTCGATTGTGGCACCAACATTGGCACGAGCGTCGTGTATTTTCGACAAGCGTACCCGAATGCCCGTATCGTCGCGTTTGAAGCCGATGAGCAAATCAGCGCCACCTTGCAGGAAAATCTGCGGCAGAACCAGATTACGAATGTAGAAGTCATCACCAAGGCCGTCTGGACCAACGACGAAGGCATCTGGTTTGGCAGCGACCAGGCCGACTCAGCCTCTATCTTCTCGCAAACCGACCGCAAGCTGGTACCCTCTGTTCGGCTGCGGGACATGCTCCTGCGCGAAACCCGCATCGACATGCTCAAGATGGACATCGAAGGGGCTGAAACCGCCGTGCTGACCGATTGCCACGACGCCCTGTCGCACGTACAAAATCTCTTCGTCGAATTTCACGCCTACCTCGACCATCCACAAACGCTGGCCGAGGTCATGAACGTCCTGGAAAAAAGTGGCTTTCGGTATTACATCAACACCAGCCAGTACCGCCACGCGCCCCTGGTCAACCACCATTACAAAGGCAACGACAGCATGGATTTACAATTGAATATCTTTGCGTATAGAAAGTAGTCCGTAAGTCGATAAGCGGCTTCGCCTAACGGGGCCGCCCGTGCGGTCAGTAAGTCAGTAAGCGGCTTCGCCTAAGTCTGTAAGTTTCTGTCTGCAACGGCGGGCCGGCGTCAGCAACACTCGTGCGTCAGCCACTTACTGACTTACTGACTTACTGACTTACTGACTTACCAACTTACTAACTTACTGACCTAGGCGCAGCCGCTTACTGACTTAACCAATGATCGATAAAATACTTTCCCGTCCTGAGTTTCAAGTTGAGCCGCCCGTGTTGGTAGACATTGGCGCGTCGGGGCAATTGCATAGCCGCTGGAAAGCGTTTGCCAAATACGCCGTGTGCATTGCGTTCGATGCCGACGATCGTGATTTTGGCTATGTTGAAAGTGAGTCAGGGCATTTCAGGAAGCTATATACCTTCAACAATATTGTTACGGGGCCTGCTTCGGATGAGGAAGATACTGAAACGGCCAATTTCTACCTCACCGAGTCGCCCCACTGTTCGAGCCTGCTTCGGCCCCGGCCCGACCTGATACAGGAGTATGCTTTTGCGCCCAAGTTTGAGCCGACCAAAATTGTTCAGCTAAAAACGCGCAGCCTGAAAGCTACCCTCGATAGTCTGAAAATCAAGCAGGTCGACTGGTTCAAAACCGACTCGCAGGGCACCGATCTCCGGCTCTTCCGCAACCTGGGCGACGAACGCGCCCGGAAGGTCATTACCGCTGAGTTTGAGCCGGGCATTGCCTCCATCTACGATGGCGAAGACAAACTTTATCAGGTGTTGCAGTTTATGGAAGAAATGGGCAGCCACTGGCTCGCCGAGTTGATTCCGAAAGGGTCACCGCGTATCACACCGGCGTTGCTCGATAGCTTCACGACCCAGCCCCTGCTGAAAAAATTCGTCCTGTTTTCGCTGAAGAACAGCGCCGTCTGGGGCGAAATGACCTACCTGAACCGTTTTGCCGACGCGGCCACGCTCACCCAGCGGAACCTGCTGCTGGGGTGGGTTTTCGCCACAACGCTCAAGCAGCATGGTTTTGCCCTGATCCTGACCCAGAAAGGCAAGAGCCTGTTCCCTGATCCAATCTTCGCTGAAATGGAAGCCTATTCCCGTCGGCGGATCTGGGGACGCATCGCCGGGCTTGGCTTCTGGCCGGAAGTTGTCAAAAAGTTCGATAAACTGTTCGGGCGGTGAGAGTTACGCACCTAAGCAACTACCATCTGTTTGGCGGGGCGGCTGTTGCGGCAACCCGACTTCACCGGGCTTTGCAAAAACAGGCCTGGAGAGGGGTCGAAAGCACCATGCTGGTCGGCGTACCTAACCGCCAGGAAAAACACCGCCCTGAACCGGGCGTGTTGTACCTGGCCAATAATTTTCTGGCCGAACAAACGGCTTTTGGCCGATTCGTAGCCGAGCGACTGTATTTTCTGCCGCACGAGCGCGACGCTTCGGTACGCTTTCAGTTTTCGCCCGCCAAATTTGGCGCTAACCTCAGCTTTCATCCGGCTATTCAGCAAGCCGACCTGCTGCATCTGCATTGGATAAACTTCGGCTTTCTTTCTCTCGATGGGCTGCAGTCGCTGTTTTCGCTGGACAAACCCATCGTCTGGACCTTGCACGATCAATGGGCGTTTACGGGCGGGTGCCATTATTCGCGCGGCTGCGACCATTTTTTAACGCATTGCCAACGCTGCCCTTACCTGAAAAAACCGGGGGAGCACGATCTGTCAAGCAAAATTTTTGATCAAAAAAGGAGCCTGTTCAGCGAAGCGAAAGTGCACTTTACCCCACCAAGCCACTGGCTGGCCGATGAGGCTAAACGAAGCGCGCTATTGCAGGATGCTCCGTTCACGGTTATTCCCTACGCTATCGACCAGACCGTTTTCCGGCCTGTACCAAGAGCGGAGGCTACTGCTCAGTTAGACATACCGGATAGCACACAACCCCGATTGTTATTCGGCAGTGCCAACGTGACTGATCTACGCAAGGGCTTCAAATACTTTGCGGAAGCGCTAACGTTATTACACCAGCAGCACCCGGACCTCAATCCCGAAATTCTGATATTCGGGAAAGGCCGTTCGTATCTGTTCAATGAATTACCCTATACCGTTCGGCTGCTGGGCCTGTTAACCTCGGAAGATGACATTGTAGCGGCTTATAACGCGGCCGATGCCATGGTGGTACCCTCACTGGAAGACAACCTGCCCAACACTGTTATCGAAGCCCTGGCCTGCAGTACGCCGGTGGTGGGCTTTCGAACGGGCGGTATTCCCGAAATGATCGATCATCAGCAAAACGGATATCTGGCCGATATTGAGTCAGCACAACAACTGGCCAATGGTTTAGCGTTTATACTGCAACACGCAAACCCGATAGAGCTGCGCCAAAACGCCCGCCAGTCCGCCGAAACCCATTTTGCCGAAGACGTCATCGCCCAACAACATATTGATTTGTATCGACAATTAGTGGAGTGAGAGGCAGCAGTAGTAGGAGTGAGGAGTTGCTGACGCCAGTTGTGTTTTTGCGTCAGCAACTCCCCACTCCTACCACTACTGCCTCTCACTCCAACTACTACCCCTCAATCCATGCCAACCATCTCCATCATCACCATCACCTATAATGCCGAGCGGTATCTGGAACGCACGATTCAAAGCATCATTGCCCAGAAAACAACCGATTTCGAATACATTGTGATTGATGGGGCCTCTAAGGATGGAACCCGGGCGATCATTAACCGCTACAGAAAAAACATAAGCTCCTGGGTCTCTGAAGCGGATCAGGGACTCTATGATGCCATGAACAAGGGGCTTCATCGGGCCACCGGGGAATACGTCTGGTTTATGAATGCGGGCGACGAAATCTATGACCCAGACACCCTTCCAAACCTTTTGGCGCGTATTCAGGCATCAAGCCAAGACGACGCCGGACCGGCTGATGTTTATTACAGCGATGCGTTATTTGTGCGGGATGATGGGTCGCCGGTGGGGCTGCGCAGTGCTGTAACGCCCCATGTACTACCGCGTAACCTGACTTGGCGTGATATGGCCATGGGCATGAAAGTATGCCACCAGGCGTTTGTGGCGAAGCGCACTATAGCACCCGATTATTTAATCAATAACTTAAGCTCCGATTTAGACTGGGAAATACGCTGCCTGAAAGCGGCCCGCAAAATTGAGTTTTTACCTTTCGTTTTGTGCCGGTATCTTGTTGGAGGGCTATCTGTCCAGCAGCATCGACGATCCCTCACCGATCGGTTCAGGGTCCTTGTCTCACACTTCGGCTTTTTCGAAACGGCAGCCAATCACTTCAATATAGTATGGAGGGCGATACAATTTAAATACAATACATAATTTGTATCTTACTAAGGCTGCAAAAATAAAATTTGGTTAGTAAACCTAATGACTTATGATATAACGTTACCGTATTAATCAAACGTCTGATTTAAGCTTTTTGTGAAATTTGTGTGAAAACAATGGGATAATTCCGAGTTCTATGCCTTAAGATTGGTAAATGAGGATAAATTTGCGGGGTTTAAAACGATACCCTCGTAACCTTTTTGTGAAATTCCCTTAAAAAATTGATTTAACCTATGAAACGAGTAGCTGTTTTTACCTCGGGTGGCGACGCACCGGGTATGAACGCCTGTATCCGAGCGGTAGTAAGGGGGGCGGTCTATCACGGTCTTGAAGTATTCGGTATCCGCCGGGGGTACAGCGGAATGATAAATGGCGATATTTTTCAGATGTCCTCGCACTCGGTGAGCAACATTGTTCAACGGGGAGGTACCATTCTGAAATCGGCCCGCAGCAAGGAATTCATGACGCCCGAAGGTCGCGCTAAAGCCTATGAACAACTCAAGAAGTTCGACATAGAAGGCCTGATCGCCATTGGCGGAAACGGGACGTTTACGGGCGCGACGCTGTTCTTCGATGAATACGGTATTCCAACCGTAGGCGCACCCGGTACCATTGATAATGACCTTTACGGAACTGACCATACGATCGGCTTCGATACAGCGGTAAATACCGCTCTCGAAGCCATTGACAAAATCCGCGATACGGCCGACTCCCATGACCGGATCTTCTTCATCGAGGTAATGGGCCGTGACTCGGGTTACATCGCCATTCAGTCGGGTATTGCCGGTGGGGCCGAAATGGTTATGGTACCCGAAGTGCTCACCCCAATTTCTGAAGTGATCGAAACCCTGAAAGCGGGCTGGAGTCGGCAAAAGTCATCGTCGATCGTTGTTATCGCTGAGGGTGAAGAAGCGGGTAATGCCACTGAAATTGCCGAAAAGATCCGCCAGCAAATTCAATCCGACATCGACATGCGGGTTACCACGCTGGGCCACATCCAGCGGGGCGGTATTCCTACCGCCTACGACCGGATTCTGGCCAGTCGGCTGGGTTTAGGTGCTTTGGAAGGCCTGATGAATGGCGAGAAAAATGTAATGGCCGGTATTATCAATAATGAATTGGTCTATACGCCCTTCCGCGACACCATCCGCCTGCCCAAGCCGATCAGTGAAGATCTGCTCCGGATGGTGAAAATTCTGTCTGTTTAATCAATGATCCAGACCTATAAGGTTTTAAAAACCTTATAGGTCTAGGCATAACCCGCGATTTTGTAGGTGATATAGCCAACAAACTCACGGACCAGGTAATACGAATCGAAGAAAGCCTGTTCATGGGGCAGCAGCCAATCGCCGGGTTGCATCGACCGGCGGCCACCTAAAAAGTTACTCGGGAATGGCGTTACCTGCACGCCCTCCTTCTGAAAACAGGCAATAGCCCGGCGCATGTGCCAGGCCGACGTGACGAGTACGCAGTGATTGGTATTGAACCGTTTCCGGAGCAGGGGAGCCGTATAATAGGCGTTCTCGTGCGTATTCCTTGATCTGGCTTCCAGGATAATATCCTCCGATCGTACACCCGCCACCTGCAAAAACTGAGCAGCCATCTGACCTTCGTCATTCACATCTCTGGTTTGAAAAGGTAAGTCACCCATGCCGCCACTGATCAGGATTTTCTGTACAACGCCGGTTTTGTATAAATAAAGCGCCTGCCCTACCCGATCGGCTTCCCGACCCAACAAATAGCGATTGGCACCATATGCGTTAGGGGCCGATGCCGGTACGGCTTTCTGGCCGTTGATGATACCACCCGTCAGCACAACCGCCACCCGATTGACCGAATCGCCGGATGCCGCTCCATTCGGCTGAATCGGGTATTCCCACCATATGGCCAGCTCATTCATCAAAAAGGAATTGCCAAAGAGCCAGAATATACCCAAAGCAAGGCCGATCAATTGACGTCGATACTGCGTTTTTTTAACAAAGAGAGCTAGTACTAAAGCAGATACAAGCCACCCGGCTGGCGTAAGCAGGTACGTAATTGTCTTGGAAAAGAAATAAAACATAGACTAGAGTAGACGTGGCAAGCGTTTTGATAGGTAGTAAACGTACCAGCAAATTACCGTAAATTTGACCCTATTTTGTTGCGAAGATACATACCACCCTGCATGAAAAAACTCCTCTTAGCCACACTGCTTAGTTTGGCATCCTTCTCTCTTGTGTGGGCGCAGTCGGCCAGCCCGTCAGCCAATGAAGGCTTTAAAATTAGTGGTCGCATTAAAGGCCTCAAAGATACTACCTGTGTTATAGCCCACTATTTCGGCTCCACACAGTACATCCCTAAAGACACCGCCCGCGTCGACGGCTCGGGCAACATGGTCTTCGAAGGGAAGAAAACCCTGCCCGAGGGACTGTTTATTGTGGTGACGCCCAAAAATCGCTACATCGAGTTTTTGATCACCGACGATCAGCAGTTCTCATTCGAAACCGATACCGCCGATGTCATCAAGAATATGAAGGTGGTTGGGTCGAAAGAAAACGAACTGTTCTACGATTACCAGCAGCAACTCGGTAAGCTCTCAGAAGAAGCCCAGGCGCTGAATATGCAGCGTAAACTGCGCAACGATGCCGTTTCGGCGGCTATGGTTAACAAGCAAATGAGCGATCTGCAAAAACAGGCTACGGAGTACCGCAGCAAGTTTTTAAAAGAGAACCCCAATTCATTTGCCGTCAAGCTCCTCAAAGCTACAGCCGAGCCCGACGTGCCGCCCGCTCCCAAAGCGGCCAACGGTCGGCCTGATTCCATTTGGGTGTTCAATTATTTCAAAGGGCACTTCTGGGATGATTTCGACTTTGCCGACGAGCGTTTTGTCAGAACCCCCATTCTCCAGCGCAAGATCGAGCGGTATATTAAAGAGCTGACCGTTCAGGTACCTGATTCGCTGATCAAAGAGGCCGACTTCCTCGTGAATAAAGCATTGGCGGGTAAAAACAAAGAGGTGAAATACTACACGATTTATTACATCACCAGCCAGTATGAGCAGCCCAAAGTGATGGGTACCGATGGCTTGTTCGTGCATATGTTCGAGAAATACTACAAAACAGGCGTCATGACGGTATCAGACTCATCGACCCTAAAAAGTATTGGCGAACGGGTGGCCACGCTCAAACCGAATCTGGTAGGTAAAATTCTGGTTCCGCCCGTTATGAGCGACACCCTCCGACGACCTATTGCCTTCCAGACGATTAAAGCTGATTACACGGTTGTCTTTTTCTATTCGCCCACCTGCGGTCATTGCCGCGAAAGCGCGCCAAAGCTCAAGAAGCTTGTCGACGACTATAAAGGAAAAGGCGTTGAAGTGGCTGCTATCGCTATCGATCAGAGCCCCGAAGACTGGAAGAAGTTCATTAAGGAGTTTAAACTTGGCAACGCGATCAACGGCTACGATTACACGTACCGGACAGACTACCGGCACCAGTACGACGTCTGGACAACACCAACGGTATATGTACTCGATAAGGACAAGCGCATCATTGCGCGCAAATTGCCCGTTGAACAGATCGAGGATTTTATCCTGTTTCACAAACGCCAGCAGGCTACTCAGGCAGTGAAAAAATCCAGTGCTGCCCCTGCCAATGCCAAGGCGAGTGTGAAGAAATAAGAGGGAGGAGAAAAGGAGGAGGGGGACGAAAGGGAGTAAGGATAATACAGTAGTGTTCCTTTCCTCCCTTTCGTCCCCCTCCTCCTTTTCTCCCTTTTTCTCTACCTCATTTTCGTCCGCTTCACCAGGTAGGCTTGCAGAATCTGGTCGAAACCCTGCGCAATATCGGCTTCGATGAAGTCTATTTTATATTGGCCGCAACGCATTTTCAATTCCTGAAAATAGGTCTTTACGGCCTGTTGATAGGTTTCACGTACCTGACCCGGCTGAAGCTTTACTTTTTCGCCGGTTTCGAGGTCGATGAATTCGTAAGGGCGTTCATCGAAGTCAAAGTCTTCCTCCGTTTTCTTATCGGTTACGTGAAACAGCAGCACCTCGTGCAGGTTGTGCCGCAAATGTTGCAGGGCGGAGAACAGGGCGTCGGCTTTTTCACTGTTGTCGAACATATCGCTGAAGATCACGACTAAAGACCGCTTGTTGATCTTTTCAGCCACCTGGTGAATCACATCGGCGGCCGACGTCTTCCGCAATGGCTTGGGCTGCTGCATAAGCAGATCCAACTGCGTAAACAGCTTGTGCACATGCGAGGGGGTCGATTTTACCTGCGTTTGCAGATCGATCTGATCGGCAAAGGTAGTCAGGCTCACGGCGTCCTTTTGCCGTTGTAACATATAAGCCAGGCAGGCAGACGCCATCACGCTAAAGGTCATTTTACCATAGTTCGCTTCCGGATAATACATCGACGACGATGTATCGATCAGCAGGTGGCAGCGTAGGTTCGTTTCTTCCTCATAGCGTTTCACAAATAGCTTCTCGGTCTTGCCAAACACCTTCCAGTCGATATGCCTTGTCGTTTCGCCGGTGTTGTAGAGCCGGTGTTCAGCAAACTCTACCGAGAAACCATGAAAAGGTGATTTATGGAGCCCGGTAATGAATCCTTCGACCAGTTGACGGGCCAAAAACTCGACATTCCCAAAGGAGCGTACCTGACCCAGATTGAGGGGTTGTTTCATGAACTCTAAAAAAGCGAAAGAGTGAAAGGCGAAAGAATGAAAGAGCGAAATTGGCCTGCATCGGCGACTGGTTGCGGTCCGATTGCACTCTTTCGCTCTTTCATTCTATTGCTCTTTGAATGTAGTGCAAAAAGTGAACCGTTCGACATCTCAGGCAGGAATTGCACAGGGAAATATCGAACGGTTCTATTAACGCGGCCAAACCGACTTACATAACGGGTTCCAGCATCGGCTGGAAAGCAACTGGTGTTGTAAAAACGGAAGGTGACTGGGCTATAGCCTGACCTTTACCTACAACGCGGAGCGACACATTGGCGATTCCCTTTGAAACCATGCCAAGGGCGTGCGCTGCTGCCAGAGTGAGATCAATAACTCGTCCTTTTGCGAAAGGACCCCGGTCATTGATTCGTACAATTACTGAACGCTGGTTGTCGAGATTTGTCACTTCAACCAACGTATTTAATGGTAGATGACGGTGGGCACCTACAAGGGATTCGGCGCTTACGCGCTCACCGTAGGCGGTCTTGCGACCATTGAACTTCTTGGAATAAAAAGACGCTTTGCCTTTCTGTATGAGGCTCGGAAGAGCCTCCGCCGGGTTTATGTTGCCAAAAAACAACATAAGGGACATGATTAAACTCATACAGCTCTTGGTTACGTGAAAAAAATAGGCGGCAGGTATGTTAAATCGCTTTCTACATACCATCCGCCCCCAAAAAGTGCAATTCCTGTAAAGCAAAGATAGCATTGATATCCTTTAGTACCAAGCCTTTAGCCAAAAAACTGTGGAACGGCCGCCCCAAACCTCCGCTTTTTTGTGGTGAAATAACCCCAAAATATATTTAAGTATATTCTTTTTGTTCTACCCTGATTGAATGTACTTTAGCGGTTGTGAACTGACTAAACCTAACTAATTGTGGACGAAAGAGACCGGGAGAAAATCTACTCAAAGCGGGTTCGGGCGGGCAAACGAACTTATTTTTTTGACGTCAAGTCAACCCGAACAAACGATTACTATTTAACCATTACCGAAAGCCGCCGACACCCGCAGGGCGAGGGATTTGTGTATGAAAAGCACAAAATGTTTCTCTACAAAGAAGACTTCGACAAGTTTGTTGAAGCACTGAAAGAAACGGTCGACCACGTTAAAACAGAACTCATGCCCGAAGTAGACTTTTCTCAATTCGTTCAGCGCGAACGGGATGAACAGGACGACTTCGCCAGCGAGCTGAAATGGGAATAAGTATTTCACAACAAACGATCTCCGTCGGCAGATGACATAAACTTTACATTAGTCCCTTAACGCATTAAGAACGGGTTTTCCTTCACCCGATAGCTAGCCCTCGGTCGATCAGGCCGAAGGCTTTTTTTGCGGTCCGACATTGCAGTTGTATTTTTGTGAAAATAAGTTGGTAAGTCGGTAAGCGGCTTCGCCTAAGTCGGTAAGTGGCTGACGCATCAGGAAAAACACACGCGTCAGCCGCTTACCGACTTACCAACTTATTAACTTACTGACTTAATTCATGGGACTTCAATGTGGAATCGTGGGTTTGCCCAATGTGGGTAAATCGACGCTATTTAATGCAATTTCGAGCGGGAAGGCAGAAGCCGCCAATTATCCGTTCTGTACGATAGAACCTAACGTGGGCGTGGTAACCGTGCCCGACGAGCGCCTTGACACCCTCGAAAGCCTGGTCAAACCACAGCGTGTGGTGCCAACCATCATCGAATTCGTCGACATTGCCGGTTTGGTTAAAGGTGCCAGCCAAGGCGCAGGTCTGGGCAATAAATTTCTGGCGAACATTCGGGAAGTCGATGCCATCGTTCACGTAATTCGTTGCTTTGAGGATGATAACATTGTTCACGTTGAAGGCAAGGTCGATCCAATATCGGACAAAGAAATCATCGACGCGGAGTTGCAACTGAAAGATCTGGAGGCCGTCGACAAGAAAATTCAGAAAATTGCAAAAGCGGCTCAGGTTGGTGATGCCAAAGCGAAAGCAGAGTTAGCCGTTCTCAAAGAATATAAATCAACGCTCGAAGCCGGTAAAAGCGCCCGTACCGTACAGGTTTCGCCCGAAGAGAAAGAAGCCGCCATTGGCGACATTTCCCTGCTGACCGTGAAACCCGTTATTTACGTAGCCAACGTAGACGAAGGCTCGCTACCCAACGGAAATGCCTATTCGGATGCCCTCCGGGAAGCGGTGAAAGATGAAGGCGCTGAAGTGATTATCATCAGCGCGGGTATCGAAGCGCAGATCGCCGAAATGGAAGACCCCGATGAACGGGAGATGTTCCTGGGCGAGTATGGCCTGACGGAATCCGGACTGAGCCAGCTGATCAAAGCTTCGTACAAACTCCTTGGCCTAATCACTTACTTCACCGCCGGAGTGAAGGAAGTGCGTGCCTGGACCATTCACCGGGGTTGGAAAGCCCCCCAGGCTGCGGGGGTTATCCACTCCGACTTCGAACGGAAGTTCATTCGGGCGCAGGTGATGAAACTCCCCGACTTTTCGCAGTTTAAAACCGAAGCGGGCGTTCGCGAAGCGGGAAAATTAGCCGTGGAAGGGAAAGAATACGTCGTACAGGACGGCGACATTATGGAATTCCTGCACAGCGCGTAACTGGTGGCGTTGGTAGATGAGTGTAGTAAGTGAAATGAGTTGAATAGGTGTAGTTAGCACTTACTCAACTCATTTCACTTACTACACTCATCTACCAACTACTACTTCCGCTTATTCACCCCTACCCGTCTGTAGGCAACCAACTGGTCGGCGCGGGAGGCTGGAGGGCGGTGATAAACAAAGATTTCGTAATCGTTTTCAGTGGATGAGAAACTGCCTTCCAGGAAGTTCTCATCCACTTTTTTTTGTGGCCCCGTTGTGGCTACCGTGTAGTCGTAATTATAAACGCCCTGCTTCAATAGAATACTGGCCCGATACACACCCAGCGTTGGATCGAAGGTCATGCGGTTGCGGTCGTTCAATTGCCATAAGTTAAACGCCCCATTGACGTACACATCAAAACCCGACACTTCGGGGGTTTTGAGCGTAAAGACAGTTTCAATATAATCGCCATTCGTGGCTCCGTTGCCCGTTTCACGGTGATCGATAACAAACTGCCCGTTGAAGTCGTCGCTCTGGATATAAACACCCCGGTTGCGGGGTTGATCGACCTGTACGTAAGCAATGTTACGATCGGCGGGGCGATCGATACGATCAATATAGTTGGCCCGTGACAGCACAGTACGGGTATCAAAAAATCGAAACTCATTGCCTCCCGGCATGGTGTTGCTCAAATCGACAAGACGATACTCCAGCACCTGTTCAAAGGCCTGCACGTTTGTAGGCCGCAGGCCCCGAATCTCCCGGTCATCGCGGTAGTTCTGGCGGATGATCACCTTAAAATCATCCTGGGGTGAAATAACCTGATATCCCTTGTAGCTCAGCGCCATGTCGATCTGCTGCGCGCTGAACTGCTGGGCCGGATTAGCCGAAAAACGCACATCAGCCGCCACGTTGACCTTGTTTTGGTAGGTGCTGAACCGACGCGTAAAAATGATGTTATTCCGATTTCGCTCGTCGTACACTACCAGCAGGTAATTGCCTGGCAGCTTCACCCGTGGCAGCGTGAACCGGTAATGGTAATAAGGAATTTTGGTGTTGATCGAAATCTGATAATCCGTAATCGGATTGTCGTTGTACTCGTAGGTAAATTCGATGTCATTCAGGATCGAGCGTTGCCAGTCGGCGTTGCAATGAACCAGCCGGGCCCGGAATGAACGGTAATTAGCCGTCAGGTCATCGAATTCCAGCTGTAGGGCAACAGCTTCATCGAGTGAAATAACGGGCGGATTCAGCGTTAAGGCCGGGTCGAGCGGATTGGCGCTGACTTGCGGAAACAACAACACCGTTTCAACTTTGGGATCATATATATGGTCGATGGTCTGGAGTTGCTGGGCGAACCCGGGACACGTAAACGCCCAAAGCAGCACAAAAGAAACGAGCCGTAGGAGAACAATCATTCAATGTGTTTTTTAATAGTTATGAAGCGGATAAGCGCTAACAGAATTATACAACGTTGGGATGGAACACGGATTGCCATGATGTTTATGCTTAGCTATGATTTCAGGCTGATAATCCAGGTCAACCCTAAACATCATGGCAATCGGCATTCCCCAGAAACGTTATCAACATTCGCTTGATTTATGGGTTGATAATAACATTGAAATCCCCCAACTTATAGATCATTCACACAAATACCCCAATGGTCAACTATAATCCTAAAGACTGGTTTCGCTTCATTATTACCTTTAACCGGGCCGATACAGTGCGTAAGTTACTGCCCGCGCTGGTCTTTATCGGTATCTACTCTTTCATCATCGTCCATTTAATCGAGATGGCCGATTTAAGTGATAACCCGCATCTGAAGAACTTCTCGCTCATGCACACGCTGCTGAGTTTTGTTATTTCGATGCTGCTGGTCTTCCGGACAAATACCGCTTATGACCGCTGGTGGGAAGGGCGTAAACTGTGGGGCTCCCTTGTCAATAACAGCCGCAACCTGGCGCTTAAAGTCGACCAGTTACTGGAGCGGGAACAAACCGAGCCCCGCCAGTTTTTCCGGGCTATGATTCCTAACTTCGCGTTTGCCCTCAAGAACCATTTACGGCAGCAGGACGTCGCGCATGAGTTTACGGAAAGCACGTTGTTTGGTCTGCATAGCCTTCGGTTGAGTGAGCATGTTCCGCAGCAAATCGCGCTGGCTATCTTCGGCAAATTGAATGAGTTACAGCGCCAGGGTGTCCTGCTACCCGAACACCTGCTGCTACTTAATGCCGAAATTCAATCCTTAATGGATGTCTGTGGGGCTTGTGAGCGGATAAAAAATACACCTATTCCGTTTTCGTACAGTTCCTTTATTAAAAAATTCATTTTCATTTACTGCATATCCCTCCCCCTGGGGTACGTCTCCAATCTACACTATTTGGTTGTTCCCCTTGTGGTGTTCGTTTTTTATGTGCTGGCCAGTCTTGAAGTAATTGCCGAAGAGATCGAAAATCCATTTGGTACCGACGATAATGATCTCCCGCTGGACACCATTTGCAAGGGCATTCATAAAACCGTTACCCAGTCGTTCGACCATACCGAAATGCTGGCCCAGACCGACCAGCTTAGCGCGCCCCCAAAGGGCTTTTCGTACGAAGACTAATTCACTCAACGCGTTTTATAGCTCTATTTCCTTCAAGAAGACCTTTTTGTCATCGTACACTTATAAATAAGTATACACTACATACATATAATTAAATTATAAAAAGGTTTTCAGCCATAAAGAGGATGCTGTTCTATTGTTTCAATAAGCAATTAGTATTCAAAAACAATCACAAAATATATAGAAAACTATACGAGATGAATAACTTTATATATTAAGTTTGCTACTTGATTTAAATAAATCACGATATGAGGTATTTTATTAATTACGTGAAAAAGCAAACTGTTACCAGCCACATCAACTCATTCACAATTAGCCTCATCAGAAGGCACGTACACTAAAAGTTGACGGATTCTCTCAAAGTCAACTCTTCGTTAGCGCATCTACCAGCTCGTTCACAGCACCTGCTTCAGTATATCGTATTGATCATGGCTGTGATGGGAAACAAAAAATTGTTTGACTATCGCTTATCGATTGATTAAGGATGAGCGCTTCACCAATAAATGGTACCAAACTTTCCTATTAGAAGCTTTTCGCATTTCCAGTCATTTTACCATAACACATAACCCAAAAGAGATGAAAAAACTATTACTTCTAATACTGCTTCTAAGTGTCAAATTGGCATCTGCTCAATGTGTCGTCTCAAACGGTTACCTTTTAGACTATAAATCGACGGATGGAGCGGGTAATTGTACATTTACTTTTCAACCCGTTGTTACGGTAAACCAGACTGGCGCAGCCATAAAACTGGTCCGCTATACATTCATTTCAGGCTCAACATCTGTAACCGTTTGTTATAGCGGCAACCCTGTTGCCATTACAGACTGTAACGGGTCATTCACGGATCTACCCGGCGGAGCAAACCAAACATTGCCGGTTGCGACAATCGTTTTGCCGTGTGCAAGCACTAATTTAACCTTAACGGGTAGTCAGTCTGGGCAAGGCACCAGCACCTGCGCCACACAAACGTTGTTCAACGGGCCCTTACCAGTAAAACTCTTATCCTTTACCGGTACCTCTAAACCCAATGGTATTCTGTTAAACTGGGCTACCGAGTGGGAATCTCAAAATGAAGGCTTTGCTATACAAAAAAGTAGAGACGCCAAAGCGTTTGAAAGCATCGGGATGGCCAAAGGGCAGTTCACAACGAACCAGTTGTCAACCTATGAATTTATTGATAAGGACGTTCTTTCGGATAATACCTATTACTACCGCCTGAAGCAAAACGATGTAGACGGCACGAGCGCCTATTCAAAAATCATTGCGGTTCGGTATACACCCGATCAGGCCAGTGAAGCCACTATATTTCCGAATGCTACCTCTACGGGCCGATTCATGCTGTCGATGCCACAGGCTCAAGTCGCCACCCTTAAATTGTACAATACGGCAGGCGTTGATATACCGGTGAACGTCGATAAGACAGATGATCCAAACCTGGTTTCAATATCTGCCATTCATGCATTACCCAAAGGTATCTATGTATTGCAGGCGTCCTTTGAGGGCCAGAAATACAAAAAGGCCATCAAAGTAGTGGTTCAGTAATACGGTAATAGAGGGTAGTCATTTATTTCACCATTGTCCTGTTGTGCACAGATGAACGTAAAACCAACACAAGTACTGCATCCATTACCTAAAAAAACGTACGCTACACCGAAGGCGAAATTATTGGGGAATGTAAAAAAACTAACATTGAAAACCGGATCTGCCGCCGATGGCTTTGGCACATTTGGATAGTCTCTATACCCTTGCCCAATAGTTCGTCAGTCAAATAGCCCCATCTGCCCGGCAGGGCGGAACAGGTTTGTCGTCAATTCGGCGGGTTTCCGCCCGGCCAGGTATTTCTGACAGGCAATTCGATGCAGTTGAGCTATCTGCCGGGCATAGTGTCCCTCACCCGACATTCGGGTTTTAAAGCGCGAATCGTTCAACTGTCCGCCATGACAATCGGCAATCTGGTGCAGCACCCGGTCGGCCCGTTCAGGAAAGGCCTGCCGCAGCCAATCGGTGAACAAAGGCGCGACGGCACCGTTGAGTCGCACGACGGTATAAGCCGCCCAGCAGGCACCCTGATCGGCAGCCTGCTCAATTAGTTTTGGAATTTCGTGATCGTTGAGACTGGGAATAATGGGCGCCGTCATAATGCCAACGGGTACGCCCGCCCGGTGCAACGCGCCCATCGTTTTAAACCGCTGCGTAGCCGTAACCGTACGTGGCTCCATCAGTAAGCGAAGGGATTCGTTGGCGGTGGTCATCGAGATGGCAACACTCACTAAATTGAGTTCAGCCAATGGTTTCAGAATATCCAGATCCCGCAGAATGAGTGCATTCTTGGTAATGATCGACACCGGATTCCGGTAACGAAGGCAAAGCGCCAGCAGCTGCCGGGTAAGCTTGTACGTGCGTTCGGCGGGCTGGTAGCAATCCGTATTTCCCGAGAAATGAATGACTTCAGGTTTATAGGAACGCGCCTGAAATTGCTTTTCGAGCAAGGCGGGTGCGTTTTTCTTCACCATGATCTTACTCTCGAAATCGAGCCCGGCCGAAAAGCCCCAATACTCGTGTGTAGGTCGGGCGTAGCAGTAGATACAGCCGTGCTCGCATCCCTGATAGGGATTTATGGAAGCCGAAAAACCAATATCGGGGCTGTTGGGCCGGCTAATGATCTGCTTCGGCGTTTCCTCGAAGAACTGCGTTTTTATTGTTGGTTTCGGAAAGTCATCATCCAACGGATCGCCAGTCTCGTCAGGCTCATAATGATGCTTCGCAAATGAGTTGGCCGCATTGAACTGCGCCCCCCGCCCTTTTTTGTAATCGCCCATAATCATACAAATAAAACATATTTATATTTTATTTGTATGACAAAGTCAGTAAGTTACTTAGTCGGTAAGTCAGTAAGTTGGTAAGTCAGTAAGTGGCTGACGCGAGTGCCTTGCTCATGCGTCAGCCACTTACTGACTTACCAACTTACTGACTTACTGACTTAACTTAACTTCTTTTCCCACTCTTCCGCTTCGAGCATCGTGGTTTCCCACTCGTCCTGCAGCTTATTGATCTGGGCCATTACGTGGCGGTATTCGTCGTTTTTCGCTTGCATTAGCTTATCCTCGCCATAGGTAGCGGGATCGGCCAACTCAATTTCAAGGCGTTTTTTGCGTTCTTCCAGTTGTGCAATCTTGGTTTCGGACTCTTCGGCCTGACGGGTCAGGTTTCTAAGCGTCTTCTGCCACTCTTTCCGTTCCTCGTCCGATGCGCGGCCATTGGTAGCCCGGCCATTCGAATGACCATTGGCAGCGGGTGCCGGAGCCGTAACTGGCTGCATTTTAGAATTATCGGCGGGCTGCTTAGACGGGCCAAGGCCCTGCGCTTTCCGCTCTTCCTGCCACCACTCGTATTCGTCGTAGGTACCCGGGTATTCTTTGATCTGCTCATCTTCGATGTACCAGATCTTGTTGGCAATCTGCGAAACGAAATACCGGTCGTGGGAAACCACCACATAAGTGCCTTCGTACTGCTGCAGGGCCTGGATCAGGATATTCACCGACTGCATGTCGAGGTGGTTGGTCGGTTCGTCGAGCAGCAGGAAGTTAGCCTGCGAGAGCAGCACTTTCGCCAGCGCTACCCGCGACTTTTCTCCTCCGGACAATACTTTAATCTTCTTGAAGACATCGTCGCCCGAGAACAGGAAGCAGCCTAATACACCCCGCAGTTCGCCATCCGATTTGGTTGGATTCGCCTGTTTCAACTCCTCCAGCATCGAATCTTCTACCCGAAGCGACTCAAGCTGGTGCTGCGCGTAGAAACTGAACGAAACGTTATAACCCAGAACGCGCTCACCGTCAATAGGCTCAGAGCCCGAAATGATCCGCAGCAGCGTCGACTTACCGCGTCCGTTGGCCCCGATCAGCGCTACTTTGTCGCCCCGTTCGAGCCGAGCGGTGGAGTGCGTCAGGATACGTTTTTCGCCGTAGGCCTTCGAAATATCATCCAGGTGCAGAATATGCCGACCGGGCTGCTGCGAGAAGTTAAACTTGAAGTTCACCCGTGCATTGCTGTCGATCACATCGTCGACAAGCTCCATCCGTTCCAGTTGTTTCACCCGGCTCTGGGCTTGCTTGGCCTTTGAAGCTTTGGCTTTGAAGCGTTCGATAAACCGTTCTGTCTGCCGGATTTTGGCCTGCTGGTTCTCAAATGCCCCTTTCTGAATTTCGTTACGCAGAGCTTTCTCTTCCATGTAGTAGGAATAGTCACCGGCATAATAATTCAGCTTGGCACCCGACACTTCTACGATGGTATCGACCACGTTGTCGATGAACTCACGGTCGTGAGAGACCACAATAACGGATCCTTCGTAGTTCTGAACGTATTTTTCAACCCACTGAATGGACGGTAAGTCAAGGTGGTTGGTCGGCTCATCGAGCATGAGCAGCGATGGCTTTTCCAGCAGCAGTTTAGCGAGCATTACCCGCATGCGCCATCCGCCGGAAAACAGCTTCAGCGGCCGGTGCAGATCGTCGGTCGAGAAGCCCAGCCCTTCCAGGATTTCTTCAGCTCGCGACTGAATCGTATAGCCATCGAGTGCATCGAACTCCTCCTGCGCCTTGCCCAGTTTATCAACCAGATCATCGGTATAATTAACCTCCATCTGGTGAAGTAGCTGATCAATCTTGATCTGTAGTTCATTTTGGCGGGCAAATGCCTGCATGGCCACCGAAAGGATCGATTCATCGGTCTGGTACGAGAGCAGATCCTGATTCAGGAAGCCAATCGTAACATCCCCTGCTTTGGAGATAGTCCCTCCGTCAGGCTGATACTCGCCATTGATAATACGGAGCAGTGTCGACTTGCCGGTACCGTTGAGGCCGATGAGGCCAATTTTCTGGTTTGGCTTTATATGTAGCGAGGCATTGTCATAAAGTGCCCGGCTACCGAGGTAGTACGATAGGTTCGTAATGGAAATCATAATGCAAATTTACCAAAAATAGAACGGATACTTGCGTTCTTAAATTCCACTCTATTATATTTGCACTCGCAAAAACGCTAAAACGCGTTTAAAAGCCTCCTTAGCTCAGTTGGTAGAGCACTTCATTCGTAATGAAGGGGTCGTAGGTTCAAGTCCTATAGGAGGCTCTTGATAATCAAGCACTTAACTTAATAGTTAAGTGCTTTTTTTATGCCTATTGCAATACAAATTGCAATACATTTTACTACATTGCCCTATCCTAACCTTTAACATTACTTGTTGAATGCCACTATTTCAGCCCTCCGTTTTAAAAACATACCTTTCGCAAATTGACAATTCCGCTGTTCAGACAGCATGGCAATCGTTTCATACATACTTTGGTAATCCGGCTATTCAGCAAAATATAAGGGATTCTAAAGAGGAACAATTTCAGGAGGGCTTTCTACGGGAATTATTCGGTAAAGTATTCGGCTATACGCTTAATCCTGAACCAGACTTCAACCTACTCACTGAATTAAAGAACGTTAAAGACAGCAAAAAGGCAGATGGTGCAATCGTTCGGAACGGCCAGGTAATAGCGGTAATCGAGCTAAAATCAACAAAGGTTACCGATCTGGCAGTAATCGAACAACAAGCCTTTGCCTATAAGAATAATCAACGAGGTTGTACTTATGTCGTTACGTCTAATTTTGAAAAGCTCCGGTTCTATGTTGACGATGCTATAGAATTTGAGGAATTTAATCTGTTCACGCTTGATGTTGACAGGTTCCGGCTTTTGTACCTCTGCTTGTCTCTACCAACGCTTTTTGGTGGCTTACCGGCAACGATCAAAGCGGCATCAACTGTACAGGAAGAAAACATTACAAAGAAGTTATACGCTGATTATTCGACCTTCAAACAACTCCTGTTTGCCGACGTATTAAAACAGAATGAACAGTATGAACCGTTGCTACTGTTTCGTAAAACACAAAAGCTACTTGACCGCTTTCTGTTCATTCTATTTGCGGAGGACAGGGAGTTGCTACCGCCAAACTCAATTAGTGAAATTCTTAATCAGTGGCAAACCTTACGAGATTTAGATGAAGATGTACCCTTGTACGGACGTTTCAAAAAATATTTTGGCTATCTTAATACAGGGTATAAAGGTAAGAAGCACGACATTTTTGCTTACAACGGCGGTTTATTTGCACCTGATGAGGTGTTAGATACGCTTATCATTGAAGACCAGTTACTATATGAGCAAACGGCTAAACTCACCCGGTACGACTTTGAAACTGATGTTGACGTTAACATATTAGGCCATATTTTTGAGCATAGCCTAAACCAATTAGAAGAACTTACGGCTGGTATTAATGGCCGAACTGTTGCGTATAAAGACACCAAAAGGAAACGGGAAGGGGTATTTTACACACCTAAGTACATTACTCAATACATTGTCCGGCATACTCTTGGAACACTCTGCGACCAAAAAAAAACTGAGTTCAGAATAACACCCGATGACTTTACGCCCGACCAACGCAAGGCAAAAAAACGGGAACTGTTAACCCGGCTGGATGCGTACCGGGCGTGGTTACTGACCGTTACGGTACTCGACCCCGCCTGCGGTTCAGGGGCATTCCTTAATGAAGCGTTAGACTACCTGATTACTGAACATCGGCAGCTAGATGAGATGAATGCAAATTTGTTAGGTATTCCGCTTGTACTGTCTGATGTAGAAAACAGCATCCTAGAAAACAACATATACGGGGTTGATCTTAATGACGAATCAATTGAGATAGCAAAACTCTCGCTCTGGCTACGAACGGCAAGGCGGGGACGTAAACTATCCTCTCTGAACCGAAACATCAAAGCGGGTAACTCGCTCATTGCGGATACAGCCGTTGGAGGTGAAAAGGCGTTTGACTGGCAAGTTGAGTTTGCCGACGTATCTGCAAACGGCGGCTTTGATGTAGTAATTGGAAACCCGCCCTATGTACGGCAAGAATTGTTAGACAAGAATCATAAAGCATACTACATTCACCAGTATCGGAACGTAGGTAACGGTACGGCTGATTTGTACGTGTACTTTTATGAAAGAGCTTTAGGCCTCCTTAAACCAGATGGATACTTAGGCTATATCACGCCTAACAAATTTATTAAGGCTGGATACGGCAAAAGCCTACGGGGGTATCTGTCTAGTTTTGATCTACAACAAATCATTGACTTTGGTGAATTGCCAGTTTTTCAGGATGCAGGTACGTTTCCGGCTATCCTGATTGTTCGTAAAGCATCAAATAAAACAACACACACAACCTTTGCCAAAATTCAAACTTTAAAGTTTGACAGTTTGGAAAATGAAATACAATCTAAAAGAGTAACTGTTGCACCAGAAAAATTAAAACAAGAAAATTGGCAATTAGCAGGTAATGATGAAGGAGCAATTTTCGATAAAATGCACAAAATAAGTGTATCTCTAGGAATGTATACGGCAGGAAAAATCCACTATGGATTAAAAACCGGCTATAATGAAGCGTATATAATAGATACATTGACTCGCGACAGACTTATCAGTGAGCATCCGTCAAGTGAAAGTGTAATTAAGCCATTCTTTGTTGGGGACAATATTAGAAAATACCATATTGAAGGTATTGGCAAAAAGTATCTAATTTATATACCTTGGCATTTTCCATATCACTTAGATCAGTCAATATCAGGAGCTTCTGTAATTGCTGAAGAAGAATTTAAAGCACAATTTCCAGCGATATACAATCATTTGTCAAGTTATAAAGCTGAATTAGAAGCACGAAACAAAGCAGAAACAGGCATTCGCTATGAATGGTACGCTTTACAAAGATGGGGCGCAGATTACTATGAAGATTTTGAAAAGCCAAAAATCATTTACCCTGTAATTGCAAAAGAACCACGCTTTTCATTTGATCGTTCGGGGGCCTATTGTAATGATAAGGCGTTTACCATTCCGATAAATGATTTCTATTTACTTGCTATTCTTAACTCTAAATTAATCTGGTCTTATCTGAAACGTGTGTGTTCTGTGTTAGGTGATGAAGACAAAGGAGGGCGGCTAGAATTACGCTCAATTTATTTAAAAGACTTACCCATTGCACAAACTAATAACAAAGAGCCATTGTCTACTAGAGCAGAAATGATGCTTAACCAGAATGAAGCTTTGCAACGGCTAAAAGGTCAGTTCCTGCAATTACTTCAAACGCAGGTCGAGTTGCCGACTATTAGTCGAAAGCTGGAGAATTGGCCAGAACTTTCTTTTAAAGATTTCCTTGCTGAACTAACGAAACAGAAAGCAAAACTTTCACTCAGTCAACAATCCGAATGGATGACTTTTTTAGCCGAACAACAAGCCAAAGCTCGGACTATTCAAACTGTACTCGACCAAACCGAACGAGAAATAAATCAGCTTGTCTTTGAATTGTACGGCCTGACAGATGAAGAGATTTCAGTAATAGGAAATTAATATGTCTTTTCACCTTATGCATGTTGCACTAAAGTAGTGGACCAACGTAAAAAAACAATCGAGAAATGACTAGGGAACAACTTTTACAATTTTATAGCGGCACTGATTACAAAATTATACGAAGAAACCCAGCACGCCCAAGTGAATGGCATATTCCATTACTTATAAATGAGACGATCAAATCTCACCCTGATGTATTAAACGAAATAAAAGAAAAAGCAGTACAAGGAAGGAGTGAAATCAATCTAACAAATACAAATTGCTTAGACTTAAGAGCAACTCTTTTACACGAGTCAATATTTAATTTGTATAAAGCATTTTATAATTACTTAGCAACAAAAAGACTTTACAAGGGGGGTGCAGAACATTGGATTGAAATAACAAATTATTACTCAAAGTTATATTTAGCAAGATCAATTAATACACTGGCAGGGATTCAAACGTATTCTGTTCAAGGGAATAGAAGGTACTTTAACAGAGAGGTACTTGAAATAATAAAACCTAAAGACATTATTAAATTTGATAATGGTGAAAGGAGAGTAAATTACACAATCGATTTAAAATTAAATATAGAAATTGGCGAAGGTAAATTAATTTTTCATAAGCAAGGAATATCTACTCACAAAGATATATGGGATGTTTATAAATCATTGAAGCCAGAAAATTTAGGCTTTTACAGATTAGATGAATTTAGTACTGATGAATGGGATCTTATTGACGAAAGGAATAAGGAAAACTATTCATTCGACGGGTATTTTCAAGTTGATTTTAATTTACCACCTATATCTTTTGAACAATACTTCGACCGTCATTACCTAATTGAAACAAGCAAATTTATCTATGATGAGACAGTTGGCAGTGTCTTGCAAAATTTTCAGGAGATTTATCATCTATTAAATGAAATGAATATAGATAATCTACCGATTGAGATTGAAAAATTTCATCACATGATAGACTTTATGCTAGACGATAGCGAGGAGAAAACAAAACTTATAGATTTATGCGAACGAGGATTCCCACTTGAAAATGAGTATCAATGGGAAATCAACTCATATTATGAAAGATAATCTTTGGCATCAAAGAGTATACCTCTTAGTAACTATGAAGTGTTTCCTTTTACCACTTATTGCATTTGTATTTTATTTTTATAAGGGTTATTTATGACAACTTATCTTTTTAAACTATCCTTAAACGAGCTAAATGAACTTTTAGCGCTTTACCCAAACCTCGGCAAGAATAGTCATGTTGGTAACATTGCGGTTAGAGTAGTTGAAAAGTATTTCTTATACTTAGATCCTAACTCTACATTCAAAACTGGAACGAGGGGAGCAGATTTAGAAGTATATTATTCAGGGAAGATTGAATATTTTGAAATTAAGGGAACAACAGATTCAACAATAGCATGGCCGAAATTAAAAGTTTCTAGCAAAGCCTGCTTTGACGCATTAGTAAATGGAATGCAATTAATAAGAGTCACTAATATCGGTTCACTAGATATGCAATTACACTTCATGAAATATGGTGAGGACTTTACTTTAATACCTGAAGATCGATGGTCTGTTGTAAAAATCAAACTATAAATTTCTAAGTAATTAATTCAAAATTAAATCGCTATTGAAATGGACAAAGCTATTGAAGAACTCTTTAAAACATTTAACCACATTGCTAGGGAAATTCAAATCTATTTAATAAGCGGACTTTTAATCATTTTCGATATATATGTAATTGACTTTTTTTATTACGATTGCTCATTGTATAGTATAACTAATCAAAATTGGTTTATTCTTCCTATTGTAGTTTTATCATATGTGTTAGGACATATAAGTATGTCTTTTTTTGGCCTCATATTAGAGTTACCAAAACTGGACAAAAAAATAAACAAAATTCTAGGGTTTGAATACGATGTAGATTCTAATTTATTACCTTCTATATACAGCCAAGATAAGTCGGCTTATTCTCATTTCATTGAAAGATATGTTCTTTTAACCATGATGAGATGGAACATGAGCGCTGCGTTATTTATAAATTTTCTCGTAGATTTAACATACACGTTATTTCACTCTTTTAATTGGCAAATCCTTCTACTAACTATTTTAAGTTTACTGTCTTCTATCATGATGTATATACTTCAAGTAAGAACAGAAAAGGATTATTCCGATAGAATACAATCAATGAAAGACGCTCACCTTACTAAAAATTCAGTGTAAAGCCGTTATTAATACCAAATTAAAAACAGTCGAGCTTTTCGAGTTATGTACCTAAAAGTCTGTATTCACCTTAGGTCAAAGCTCAGACTGTCAACTTTGATTAGATAATTGTAAACCAAAATACATTTAAACTGGTGGTTAGAAATCCCATTTAATGAGCTGTCAGAATATCTTTCCAGCTTGTGGTGTAACACCGGGATAAATGCTCCCGCCGATGGACCCAATCAGGTTTACCAGTTTGAGACGCCAGACGCACAAAATCCCGTCCATGTCGGTAGTTTAGCTTGTTAACAATGCCCGATAGTTTTAGTAAGCGCTCATCTGGCCCTTCAACAAATACACCTTTTCGCCGGTAGTCGAATGGAACAAAGTTAGAAAGAATCAACCCCACCTTTTGATAATTGTAGCCAAACTGAAAGATAGACTTGAGGGCCGTTTCGCTGTAATATATAAGCTCAGTGGTGCTACTGGTTGGATGAGGTAACTCAATCGTTCGGGAGTTGTAGTACTGCTTACTGAGTTGACCGTTGCCCGGTGTTCGCCTAAACCGATTGGTGTGCAGAAACACGGTGAGCGTACCACATAGCGAGTCTTGCTTTCTCAATTTCTCTGCCGCCCTAGCTAAATGAGTTGTCAATGCTTCAATGATCGTTTTCTGATACGGTACCATACGGCCAAAGCTGGGAGCCGACACAATGGCTTTTTGGGGCGGTGGGCTTATTTTCAGCATCCGACAAGGAAAGCCCCGCAGTTCATGTACTAAGCGAAGGCCATTCACGGTCATGACGCTGTTGATCCAGTCATCATTTGCATCACGTAGCTGGGCAGCCGTAGTAATACCGTACTTTTTGAGCTTACCCGCGTACCGGTGACCGACGCCCCAAAGATTACCTATTGGGAGATTGAAAGCCTCTTCAATACCCCAGGTCAAACAACTTCACGGAAATTGGCGGGGGATGAAAAAAAATACCGGTCTCGCTGGCGGGGGTCCGGGCGGTAGCCCCGGAAAGACAGACAATTCTTTTTACAAAATCAGGCTGACGATTTACTGAGGGAGGGGGGGTATGTAAAAAGGGTATGTGCTTGCCTGAAAACACGTACCCCATAAAAATTTTGTACCAATTTTTGACACCTCTTTACAGATAACAAAGTGTATAGGAGTAGGTATCAGACTGAAATCTCAATAATGCAAATATCTGAATAATAGTAAGTTAACTTTATAAAATATAGCTATGTTACCAATGCCATTAACTAACTTATTGGTAATCAACGGCATGATTTATTTTGTACTACATATCTACACTCTCAACACGGTTACTTAAACGTCAAACCTGTTTTTTGCCGTATCAAATCTCATTCTCTTAGAATCAAACCAGTAGCCGTATGGGTAAGAATTGCCCTTTGATTGTATCTGATAGAGCATGGTGATAGCACGGTGATCCGTGTAAAATGAATGTAGGATAATGGTGTGGACTATCCTCAGCACCTGTAGACATAGCATCTATTGTAACAATGTGTGACAATAACTATATTGTATTCGTAATCAAAGGATAAACTTAACGGATAGACCAAATGAATACCTCAACCTATTGCATTAGACACAAATCAAATCCCTTTGCAACCGAAAAAAAGACCCACAGTACAACGATCTTTAGCCCGGACGGATACACCCTTAATTTGCTCTGTAATTTATCAGCAAGAGCTATACGAGTGTTGTTGATCATTGCCGCCAAACATGATCCAGAAACGGGAGTATGCCGATGCTCTAAACTGGATATGAGAAGAATACTATCCACTTCACGCGATAATCTAAGCCATGCGACCGGTGAGTTAGTTGAAGCCGAATTGCTGGCAAAGGGGAAAGAATTGGATACCTATTTTCTTAGTCCAAAAGTGTTTAGAGCCGTCCATATCACGCAATAGGCTTTACGCTTCTATCTCTAAATAGCATAACGAACAGAATTTAGTGGTAAGATGCGCTTGACAAGCCATCTATTCGGTGCATTATGGCTATGGTACTAAATCAGCAAATCCCATTTTTCCAAGTATTTACCTTCCTTGTCCATAAAAACTCTCACTGAGTTATCGTTATGAACCTGTCCTTGTTTACCAGGCGTATTCAACCAAAGTTGATGAGAATCTCGAGTTGTCTGGGCTACTATTTCACTGGGAACAATGAAGTAGTCTGGGCGTTCCTGAATACCCTTCAAACTGACAAAGACGTAAAAGTGATTCTGAGAGTATATATTTTCGGCTTTCTCGCTAAGTGGCCATTGACGCCTTTTTACTTGTGTGGTCTTGACTTGAATAGCAAACATTTTTTTGTCTGCCAGCTTAGAAGCATGAATGTCTATGCTATCGTTGTTGCGTAGCGTAATAGAGGCCATGAAGCCACGTCGTGAAAGCTCCGCAGCTACAAAATATTCCCCAGCAATGCCAGTTAAACCAGCTGAAAGTTTGTCCATAACCAAACTAAGTCAAAAGTCTCTCTTAATTGCCCGAAAGACGCCTTGCCAGCTTTCTTCAGCCAAACTGGTTCGACTCCTTTGACAAAAATACTGTAGAAGGGCGGCTCATACGCGGCCTAAAGTACTATTTTTTTGCTTTGAATAGTGGATTGATTGCCATCTCAGAAGTCTAGTTCTTATTTTGGCGAAACGGTTGTGATTACTAAGCTGATTTCTCGTCGAGTGACGAATTATCTGAGCGGTGCCGTATTTCCTTTCAGAAATACTCTTCTAACAAGGCCAATTTACGTTTGATTGGTTATTGCCATTTTTTATGATACGAATCGATCATTCAGCAACCAGGAGTTGAAGGAAGCGATACAGAGCAATCCCGGCTCGTTGTGAAGCGTAGTGAGGGTGCTGGACCGCAACGAGTGAACGCTTAGACAGGCTTAATTGAGCCGATTTGGACATAATCAATGTAGTTTGTACGGAAAAATTTACTGAAATGACTCTTCTCGACCCCATTTACTTACATACAACCAACTGAAAAAACTTGACCTATTCAAAGATTCTATATAACATATATAGAATTTAGCAACATTTTTAACCAAAAAAGGCAGCACTTGTAAAAGTGCTGCCTTTTTTAATAACAAGTATTCGTAACTTTATACCCGTTGATGTCTTCCTGGCAGATTGCCATCAACGTAACTCAAAATAATTACTGTAATGCAAACAAAAGTTTTTTTTGTTGTTGTGGTCGTATATCTACCTCAACAACCTCCCCCACCCACACCAAAGCGGAAAGTGGGTCGGATCGAAGTGATCCTGTCAATATTGACGTTCATTAAAATGCTTCCGGTGGAAACGAAATCATTTTTAATTGAACACATCCACCACCTGTTACCTTGGACTCATTGGTTATTCTAATGAGTGAGCACTTAAGCGGTTGAATGAGTCTAGAGGGGTTTGAGCATTTGTAGCTTCAGCTGTACATGATTAAGCTCCTCTAGATTAATCACCTCACAAATATATTTATTTTATTTAAAATAAAAAAATTCTTAATTAAAAATTCATAATACTACTCACTGATTATCAATGCTTTACAACTAACAAAAATTACTGTAACTACAAAATCCTTCAGAAGTTACAAATGTAATGCCTTGATAAATAGAGGGTTAAAAATTATAAATTTAAATTATTATGTAATTTTTAAAAAATCCATCAGTTTGCTGGAAATAGGCTTTTCGCTAGGCTACCTCATTTGGAACCCAAGCATCAAACGCCAGTTGCTGAATAATATTCAAGTCAAGTATGCAACGGTGGTGTTTAGTATTCCATGGCAGACCGCAGCTAGTGACTTTTTCGGCATAGGTCAAGCTTTTCTAATTCTTTCAAACGGTTCGCCTTCACCTGTAAGATCAACTCTATTTGCTTTTGGGTTGTATTTTCTATATCAAACATGAGTTCATTAGGCTAGGAATTTTAATGGCCTTAACCGTTGCTGGTTGGTTTACGAGCTTGTAATGAGGCCAAGCCTAACTGACTGAAAGCTGGATTTGTGCGCTGCCACTCAAAAAAACTGGTAGATTTTATTTTGGGTTGGGTATCAGATTGAACTACTTGCTCTGGATGCCCTAATTCTTCATCCTGACTTTTTACTTTTACCTGCAGTTTGACAACCCTGCTAGGTGCTAGACCCCTTACAAGGCCGTTAGCGCTTAGCAGGGTTGTTTTGTAGTTAACGGTTGCATCAGGATAGATGGGAGCGGATAGGCCATAGCGGATACCATCACGTATTGTTTTTCGTGATTTGGCAAAGTTCGGCCATTCTGAGGCTACCGTTTCGAGAGCGTTAATTACTGTCTGCTCATCTAATAACCCACCAGATATATAGCCTCCGGCTAACTTTGACTCTCTCAGAAGCGTAGCATGCCGCTGCCCCTCACTCGCAGCTTCAGTACGACGAACTAACCAAGTCAGGACCATATTCTGATTAGGGGCACCGAAAGAACTTTTTGGTGAGTAAGAAGGAACATAAGCTTTTCGTTGGGGTGTATGCGTCCCAGTAAGCACAGTGGCATTCTCGTTGATATAGGGCAATTCATCATAACTAACAAACCGTAAATCAGTCGGGTTACCCCCCTTCGTTGTATCTAGCTTTATGCCGAATTTTTGAGTAAATAGCTTTTGCAGGTAACGGAAGTGAGCCGCCAGCGTTTCGGGGGTTTGATGATCTGGTAGGCGAACGACAAACCAGAGACCGCGCCGGACGGAAAATGCGCAAATAAGAACGAAAGGTAACCGAGCTAAATGCTTTTTGAGTTCGGCCATATCCACACCAGGGTTGTCCTTTTGATCAACATCTCCCATCATCATCGGCCATTGCTGTTGAATTTTCTCGGCAGGAGATGTATCTTTTTTACGGTGGTTAAGTAAAGCCGCTGGCGTAAAGGCGGGCTGGTATTTTTTTAACAGGTTTTGTATATTTTTATCTGGCTCGGCGCATATGGCCTCTGTACTAACCTGATAAAAACGAGTGGTTGCCATGCGCCGTAGAGTGGTCTGCTGCGAGGGGACATTGGCGAATGTATCCCGTTGATGATCGTACTCAAAATAGCTAATGGGTACGTCTAACAGAGTGGGACGGTAGGGTTGATTATCCATACTGCTAACTGCTAATAAAAGTGCTAAACTATTCTGGCAGGATTGAAATGAAGGTGCTAACTGCCAAAGGGCTATATAGGAGCTTGGCAGTTAGCAGGGTTCTCCTAGGCAATTGGAACGAGTTTAAAGAATTGGTCCCGGCCTGCTGTAAAATCAGCCAATTTTACTGCCTTGCCTTCCTCATCAAACATAATTGGATGATCAGACATGATAGTTTTCAACCTCTCCCGTATGGTTGCAATTGAGGCTTCAAACTCCGAACTGAGCGTCTTCCATACTTTATTTTTTGGTAACGGGCCTTCTGATAGAAGACTTACCAGACGATCCGCAACGTCGTCCACATCAGCCTTATTTTTACGCTGGTTTGTATGCCTTGCCACTGCGTCACTTTCCGCTAATAGTAAGCCATTTGTCTCTTTGCTGAATTGTAGATATAAGGGGTCTGGTTTCTTACCCCGCCGTAGCTTGAGATAACGCAGTCTAATTAGGTCGGTGTCATTCCCGGTGGTGTCCTTCTCAAGACCAATTTGTAGTACGGTACTGGCTTTGTTAGCGGCCTCGGTTCCTGTGTGTCCTCTGGCCTTTTCAGTGCCGGGGTTCTGGTGAATAACCAGTAAAAAAGTAGCGTTGTAATTGTCGCAGAGGTTGCCTAAAAAATCAAATAGCTTCATTGATTCTTTAGGGTCGTTAAAGTCGCCTATCGCATCGGTTACTACATCAATCAAACAGAACAGATGTAGACTCGTCTGGTCACGTACGTGATGAACAAACGTTTCAATAGCGGTGAAGCGATCTTTGCGCTCTTCACCTTTGATTGAGGTAAATCGAAAGTTTTCGGGGGTTTGGTCTAACCGGTATCCAGCCCGTAGTTTTATACCCTGGACAGCATAGGGCAATTCCTCCGTTAGATTACGTTCCGTGTCGATGTAGCAAGCACAGAAGCGTTCAAGTGCTGCTCGTACGAAGCCCAGGAATTGCGGGTCTTGTTTTTCATTGGTCGTCAGCATCAGAGCCGCTAGCAGTTCAGCTAGTCGGGATTTATGAGAACCGAAAGCCCCTTGAATTATATTAACTGTTCCTCGCCCGATGATACCTATCTCATCGCGGCGTATCAGAGGAGGAGAAAAAATAACGTTTTTCGTTGCAGCATCACTTAACGCTCGTTCCTTCTTTAGCAGCCGTTGCAAAATAGGCAGATGTTGGGCGTTCTGTTTTTCTTCATTATATCGCTGCTGTTGCTGATTTGACGTTTCACTGTAAGGATTTGATGCTTGATCTTCCTCTTCAAAATTTACATTCGCAGTTCCGGCAAGTTCCTCATCAGTCATAGAAAATATCGGGGGCTGGTCACTATGTTTTTCTTGGTTTTGCTTACCCATGAAAGCAACTATTGCCTCCTGCTGGGTCTTCATCCTGCCAAATCTCGTAATACGCTTTTTGGCGGCTGATTCACCTGAAAATTCACAATAAGGTTCTTTCCAGGTTGGGTTGATCAAGACCCAGATATACCCATTGGCTGCCGTAAATTGGTGAGGAGGTATTATGGCCTGCTTAGATTGGTTGTGCGGCTCTTTCGACGTAAATTGCATTGTCTTTAAGAAGTTTTAAGGGTAGTTGGCTATGGGAGCCGCTACCCTTTTTTTATGAATATTCTTTAACACACAGTCTTAAGCCAAGCCTCTAAGCCTGCCAAATCTTGGACAATGTAGAAGCAGCCTCTTTCGCTTGGGACGGTTGTATGTTCATTTGAATGTATCGGAGGTAGAATAATCCGAAACTGCTTTATGCCTTTCTCGCAACGTAAGGAGAATCCGTAATCTAGTTTTTCGAGAAGCCAGATTTGGGCACCAATCGCTTTAATTAACTTGGCACAATCCGTGACGTATATAGGCCGATTGCTGTCTGGTTTCATGCCCCCCTGCCCTCGCCTGCTTTCACATAATCGGCCAACTCGGAGACGAAAAAATACAGTCGCCCGAACCTTTTTTTGTGAGGGATCTTGTCAATATTTTGATAAACGGTTTGACGAGAAATACCAAGAAAGTCTGCGGCCTCGTTAACGCCTACCGGCTTATTGTTAGATGGAAGAGAAGTTTCTTGAGGCTGATCTATGAGGAGCCTTCTAAGCTCGCTAACCTCGCATGATAGTTGATAAACGGCAGTCGGCAGTTGATCAAACGTAAGGGGATTTTTTTGCATCGGTATAATGTCTGAACCGACACAAAGAGAATAAACAAAAAATATCCCAATCAAGGATCGGGATATAGATGGGATACAGAAACTTTATTGCTGCTCAGGTTTTGTTTAAATCTTTACCCTTCAAGTGGTTTAGAATTGTTGATTGTGTTAGTTTATAGATTTGATCATCCGTTTTTCTTTGGAAATGTTGACATATCCATTTAGCAAATGCAGTTTTAGTAGATTGGGTGCATCCACTCGTGTAGGCTTGATAAAATACCTTACCTAACGTGTTCTGCTGGCAGTTCGCTGTTATCAGCACGTGAGTTGATTTATTATTGATTAGGCCAGATAAGTCTTTCCAATCAACCTCATCTACGTATGGTGTCAAAGCATCAATAAGTTTAGCGCGAGCATCGTTATTAATAAACACAGCAATTTGCCCCTTCTCTAGTTTAGGCGCTGGGGTTAGATTCATGCCATATCTATATTTCAACTCTTCAAACTTAGGTTCGAGAAATTGGCGGGCTGTTCCTGCCCAAATGTAGAGCCGGGTAAAGTCAATCAAGGATAAGTTTTCGATACTAGCAAACCATTCTTTGTACATCTTTTCAGGTGATAGCTGTTCGTTTTTTTCTGGATGATTTCGATTCCAGGCCGCTAACTCATCGTTTAAATGCCGCTCCATATCCCGTTTCTTTTGGTCAACAACCTGCTTATTTCTATTAATAAATTCCATTGACCACATTGTCCATGTTAATCGTTGTTCCCGTAAAGTGGAACTTGGCATTGTCATACCAGTAGCATATCCAAAGGATGGTAATTGTGGTAAAGTTGATAGATCAGGACACGGCAATATCTCCTTCCGATATAAATCGGTCCACACTCTATTTAAAACCTGCTTTGTGGCTTCTTCAAACAATTTTCTTAATAAGCCAGTAGGGACGAATGGCATTTGGTAAGGTTATTTACAAGGCGTTTAGAAATGCTTTTGCTTCCTCATCATCGAATGAGCCTAAATAACTCTCCGTTGTTTTGAGGTTGGTATGACCAAGTGATTTAGAGATAAAAGCAAGCGGGACTTTACTCTTTAGCAGGCTAGTCGCAAATGAGTGCCTAGCTGAGTAGCTGTTTGTATCCCCTTCAATACCTAACTGTTCAGCAATTTTTCCCATCCATTTGTTTGTCATTTTGACTGTCTGATGAATAGCCTGCTTCTTTTGGCGGTCGGTCATGTCGTCTGATAGGAACGGGAAAACGTATCCATTGGTCCGTTTGTCTGCGGTTCCCCACCGTTCAATAATGGCAAGGGTTTCGGGCCGTAAGTGAGCCACGATATAAGTTTGATTCTGCTTTTTACTACGGGCGGTCTTCTGGCGAACAAAACTTAGTTTACCCTCTTTAAGATCAACACGCCCCCAGGTCAACCGGCAAACGTCGGTTAAGTTAGCCCCGTTACAGAAATAAGAAAATAGCCATAGATCATGGCTTCTTTGCTCCATTGTTCTCGGTATAGGTTGGTAATTCTTTATCTGTTCAATGTCGGCTTTGGGGAGTGCTTTCTTGGTATTGGCTCCGGCTGGTATCACGTATCGATTACGACCGAAGGGGTAGGCATCCCGGCTCATTAACCCGGCTTCTATGGCATCATTGACAACTATACGGACACGGTTCAAATAAAAGCCAATAGTGGTTAGGCTGGCACCTGTTGCTACCTTCAATTTACTCTGCGGGGCTTTACCGTAGTGTTGCATCCAATGTTCGTAGGTAGTTAGAAAATTGGGCGTTAGATGCTCGAACCTCAACACGGCGACGGGCCGGGTTTGTTTGCTGTTACGTGGAACGGGAATATTTAGAAACTCTTTACGTTTGGCATCAGTAAACGAATCCACAAACCGCTGTAGTGATTTAGCTGCATACTCAAATTGGTCAGCATGTCCAATTCGGTCGGCCTTAGTCATACTCTCAGACTTGGCCAGCAACGCGGCTATGAGGTCAGTTTGTTCAACGGGTTTCTCTTTCTCCTTACCGTAATTAGCAAGCGATTCGGCAAAGGCATCAAAAGTAAACTGTTCATCCAACTGACCAATGACAATCTGCGCCCGTTTAAGGTAACTTGTTTGTGTCTTACCGGTCAACTCATCTCGGAAAGTTTCGCCATATGTTTCATGCCAAAGCCTTATTTTATCCTCATCCTTTATCCGGTTATCTAATTTGTTTTTACTGCTTTGTAAAAACTCCCATTCGGCTAATGTAGCCTTGCGCCCGGTACTAATTAGCCGTTGCTTTCGGTCAAGACAAACAAGCCATTTGATTACGCCTTGACCATCTTTACTTGCTCTTTTATCAAAAAAAAGATTAACTGTTGCCTTGCTCATCGTGTATTGCAAGTCATGAGTAAGTTGCAATACAACTTGCAATACAAAAATACAAAATCAACGCATAAGAGCAATAAGCAGACGAAAACTATTATCTATAACTAACTAGTATACAGCGTGTTTATTTAATATATATAAAGATAAGGTATCTAGGAAAAACCTATTAGGACATCATTCGTAATGAAGGGGTCGTAGGTTCAAGTCCTATAGGAGGCTCTTAATTATCAAGCACTTAACTTAACTGTTGAGTGCTTTTTTTATTCTGTTGCAATACGGGAACTGCTAGATTTGACTGGTCATGAAGGTAAGTCTCTTTTAACTTGGTGAACCATACTATGCTGGTCATCACTTTACCAGGCTGTTGAAAACAGTCGTTGGTTTTGCAAAGCATGAACGGAAAGGCAGCTGCCGCTTCGGCGGCCCGATGGGAGAATGCCGTGGGGAAAGCTTCTTAAAAAGCCTAAAGTCTGCGCTGGTTTATCAACAGGATTTTCAGACCCAGGCCATGGCTAACCAAACCATCTTTGAATATACTGACGTGTGGTACAATCGCCAACGTAGGCATTCGGCTCTAGGCTACCTTTCTTCTTTTGATTCTTACCAACAGGTTGCTTAAAGATTTGCCCAGTGTTTCAGTGCAAGTCCACTTCTTAACTCCGGCCAATTGTCGTGCTGTCATCCCAGTACTGATGCACAGTATCCAAAAAAGTATCCCAGTCAGTATAGAACAGCGGTTTGACCAGAAAGCTGACATTTCGCCCTGTCACCTGCTGCCGATCGAGCGGATTGGTGGACGAACTCATCACAACAACGGGTAAATGGCTTAGCCTGGAATCGGGGGCCTTAAGCGTATTCAGTAACGCTAATCCATCTTCAACGTTAGGCATATATAGATCCATCAGTATCATGCGGGGGAGTAATCGCTGATCAACTAAACAGGCCTGAAGATGACTCAATGCCGTTGGTCCATTAGCGGCATGGCGCGTTGGTACATCCGGCAAGGCCCGCTTTAAGGCCCCATTCAATATTCTCCATATATCGCCCTGGTCTTCAACAACCATCATCCAGTCTACCTGATGCCCTACATCCATAACACAAACATTCACAACAATACTCTATAGCTTAAAGAGTTTGCCTTCTGAATTGTGTATAAGTAAATTGTTTAATGAGGCAACGGATAGCCTAAAAAAAAGGCGCTCCCCGAAGGAAACGCCTTTGATAATCCTTTAACTATAAGGCGGTTTGCCAATGTCGACTTTCCCATCGGCATTCCGGTTTGGGTGAGTCGTAACGGCATCCGAATCGTTGTCGATCTCATCTTCATCCGATGGGCTGATATCCAACCCACTCAGGGGTGTATCCTCGGGGGAATCGTTACCGGGCAGAGTGGTAGCTTTATCGGAGCGGTCGCCCAGGCCCGCGGGCGAAACGGCCTGCTTGGCCCGAATGATGGCTTCTTTTTCTTCGTCTTCCATAACTTTATATGTTGAGTGTTGGCATTGATTTACCTGATTAAACCACGGGCAGCACTAAAAGTTTGGGTGTCATCCAGACAGAGGGTACCGCCCATGAACGCTTTCACTCAAAAATGTCAGGGATGAGCAAATCGGCTTACGTGCCTCTGCTTACCCCGACCGCCTACCTGAATAATTTATTCCTGAGCGGCTTTCTGGTTCACCGAGCTGGTGGCAATGCCAGTCAGTTTATCATCGGTCGATTTCTCTTCCTGTAAAGTCGTTTCCAGCAAATCGGCCACCTGATCCTGACCGGCCTGCTGCGCCAGCGTACGAGCCGTGCCGTAACTGGCAATTTCATAATGCTCCATTTTTTGAGCGGCCCCAATGATAGCGGCATCGGCCAGGGGGCCATCTTCGAGCTGAGACAGCAGATCCTGTGCTTCTTCGATCAGCCCCTGCATGGCCATACATGTTTCGCCGTCGGGCTCGATACCTAACTGCTGCGCAATCTGTTCCAGCCGGGCTACCTGCCCTTCTGTTTCACGCTGGTGGACCTGAAACGCCTGCCGTAGCTGGTCATTTTGTACCCGCTGCGCTAATTGAGGCATTACTTCCAACGCTTGTTTTTCGGCGGAGTACAGATCCTGGATCGTATGCTCCATGAATTCGTCCATTGTTTTCATAACTGCATAATCAATTTACACGAGCTTATTGGCCTATATACTGATCACTTAACCGGTACTATCCAGGGGAGGTTAGCCAAAAAAATCGACGAGTTAGGTAGCGGTCTGCCGTACAGGCAAGCCCATTTCGAGGGGTGCTCCAGCCGCTTGACACATGCCCATTCGATCGCATCAACAGGCATATGGCTCGTTCATTGTGCTAGAGAGACCGTCTTTTTTTGAGGCATCGACAATGTCTTGCCGGGTTGCTCTACCTGCCACCAGCCCAGACCGGGCGGCACCAATGACTCAACAGGTTCTCCAGCCGCCAGTCGTCTGATCATCGTCGCCAGTGCTGTTGGCTCAGGACAGCCGCTGCTGACATTGAATGCTCCCGGCTCATGAATATTATCCCGACGGGTAAGCAGGCAATGCCAGTCGAAGAGACCCATCAAGGCCCAAACGGATACGGCCTGTACGTCGGCCCCCTGCGTATTTGCCCATTCAGCCTGTTGCCAGATCTCGCCCAGCCACCGCATCTGCTCCTCGGGGTAATCGCCGAGGTGCGCTTCTGTTACGACTATGGGCAAGCGGTAGCGCTGCCAGGCCTCCAGCAGCAACCCACCCAACCCGGTGCGTTTGTCGGGAGCAGCTCGTACTACCTCCGTGTCGGCGTAGCGGTGGTATCCATTGCCCCCGTGTAAATGGTTGGGATAATACTGAAGTCGGTGATCCAGGTATCGCTCACTCGTTACGTAATGATTGACACCGATGACGGAGGGCGGACAGGCATGCTCGACCAGAAACCATAGATCAGCCTCCGTGGCCCCCGACTGACGCAGGTAGTCCCAGAAAGGATGGCCGGGCGTAACCCGGCCGCAAAGCAAATCCCAACTCAGCCATCGGCGTTCATTTTCCAGCTCCGCCTGGTAGCGCAGCGTAGCGGTACTGTGCGTCTTGCCCAGATCGTCGGTTTGAATAAGTTGTGCATCGGGCCGCACCGTTCTGATCGCAGCCATCGCCCGGACGGTGGCCCGGCATTCGCGGAGCAGGAGGTCTACAAAAGCCCTGTCTGACTGCCCATGCGGATACCAGTGGCCATACAGCCCCCCGAAGCGGGCGGTTGTCAGAGGCTCGTTGATGGGTGTATACGCATCGACCCACGGGTATCGCTCGGCAACGTGCCGGGCGTAGCGGGCGAGTTCATGCTCAAAAGCCGGTTGGTCGTAGGTAGCGTAACGGGGACCACAACCGTGATGCACCAGCCCGACAACGGGGCGAATACCCAACTGCTTCAGGTGGTGTAAGCGCTCATCGGGCCAGGTCCAGTCCAGCGCATCGGGCTGATGGGGGGCCGTTCGTTCCCAAAGAACAGGATACCGCAGTGTCTGGATGCCCAGATCGGCGATCAGGTCCAGATCATAAAGCCGGTGATGATGTCCGCTGCGCTCTACCTGATCCTGGTATTCCTCACCAACCCGGTTAACGGTACATTCGAGCCCACCCCATAAGGCTGGCCGGGTTTGCTGGGGCTTATTTGATGTCCATTGGATACTTTTTCGACTGCTCATCAGAGTTGGCAGCAATTGCTCAACAGAGCCTACCTGCACTTTGGTTAGGTACACTCAACCCTAACCCGTCCGGGTCCGTTTCGTTCTATGGTCAGCTAGTGAGGATATGGCCTGTATTACTCTAAAAGGGAACTTCACCCCAGACCACTGTGCCACACCGGCCCTTGGTCAACTGTCCCACTTAATGGGCAGACGAACCCGAAACAGCGTGCCAACCTCCGGCTTTGTTTCAATATCCAGGCTGGCTCTTAACAACTCACACAGTCGCTTAACAATAGACAGGCCGATGCCCTCGCCGGTAGACGTTACGTTCGCCGTCGTTTCCGTAGGTGCTGCCTGCGGCACCTCCTCGCCAAAACCTGAGGTTGAGTCGATCGTTGGCGTTAGAGCCTGCGCTATACCGGACGCATTCCCGGTTGGTAACCCTGGTCCGGTATCCTGAACACTGATGAACCATCGGTAGTCGTTCTCCCGGCTCCAGGATACCGACACGAGTCCCGAAGCAGTATGCTTAAGGGCGTTTAACACCAAGTTCTGGAGAATACGCTGAATCAGTACGGAATCACTTTCAATCTCCAGTCCGGAAGGACCGTCAATAATTAACATAAGTCCCTGTTCATGGGCCATGGGTTGGTATGCCGCTAACTGGGTGCGAATTAAATCGGCGACATCAAACTGTTTTATGTTCACCTGCTCCTGCCCCGCTTCCAGCCGGGCCAGATCCATAAGCTGAACCACCATCTCGCGGACCGAGAGTAGGTTGCGGTTCAGCATATCCTGCATCTGCTCCCGCTCTGACTCACTCATACCATCTGTCTTGAGCAGATAAGCCGCCGAGTTAATGAGCCCGAAGCTGCCCCGCAAATCGTGGGACGATGCTCTGAGCAAATCGCTCCGCTGGCGGGTCAGGTCATTCAGCCGCTCCAGGGCCCGCTCCAGCGTATATACCCGTTCATTGGCCGCCATCTGCTGCAAAGAGGTATACTGCTCAACGCTTCCATCAATGGTCTGATCGCTAAACCAGGCAATCAATTCATAAGCCACGGCCATCACGTGTTTATCGACCGACTCCCGCAGCATCCAGTACTGCCGCAGCTCGGCCATCAGTATCTGGTGAAGAAACTTCATCTCTCCCAGCAGTTCGTGCAGGTCATACCCTTTGTGCCATCGGTGCAGTCCATGTTCGGCGGCTCTGGCTTTCACATCGGGCTCGTCGGCGGGCGCGCGCAAACGCTGGTCAAGCAGATTGAGCATGACCGGCACTTTGTCGTTAAACTCCTCCCGGCTCAAGGCCATGGGGGTATGCAGCGAAGGGTCGCTTTCGCAGGCCATTCGCCAATTAGCCAGTATGGCTTCCCGACGCGCAAATATATACGTGGCCAGCTCACTTAGTGGAGCCGATAAAAAGTCTGAAGACGTGAGCATACTACTATTCTGGCGTTTGGTAGTGCAACTCAACTGAACATAGTATCGCTACCAGGCCAACAGCTGAGTAGTGGTTGCTCAAAGATAGTAAAGTGAAATAGCTTTTAGTTTCTATAGGATAAATAGAATTCTTACACTTCGGTAGGCAGGGAGGTATCCGGGCTGACATGGAGTTATACTAACATCGTCTGCCAGCCTGGCCAGAAATTTACAGCAGCGCTATAAGGTGTATTGCAGCGGGGGTAAACTAACCGTTTCCCACCAATAGGTACGTAACTCCTGGAAGTAGGTAAGCCAGTCCTCAAAACTACCGGGCTTGACCAGATAGGACGATACCCCCAGTTCATAGGCCTTCATAATATCGATGCTGGAAGTCGATGAACTCAGCATGACAATGGGCACCTGGTTGATGGGGGCGGGCATCTTTTTGATCTGCTGGAGAAGTGTCCAGCCAGCTTCGGCTTCGGGCATGTACAAATCCAGAAGTATCTGTTTAGGCACCTCCCACTCCTGATATTGCCATTCCTCCAGCAGTGCCAATGCCTGAGCGGACGAAGCGGCCCGTTCTACCGTCACTTCAGAAAGGACCTGTTGAATAGCCTTCTGGATTAATCGCCAGTGGTCATCACTGTCGTCAACGACCAGTATTTTAGCGAGCTTGAAATTGGCTTTAATTTTTGCTTGATCAATGTTGTTTTTCATAGTTCAAAGAGGGCTAATTAATGAGTAAAGTCTTCGTAATCTATATTTGTTTGATAGACTATTATTTTTTTTCACCATTATTTCCCGGCCCCACATCGATCCATAATACCCGGCCAGTCACAGCAAGACTGACCGAAACCCACAAGGGCGCATCCTGACCCAAAAAATTCATTCATCCAACCTAAACAATAGTCACATATCACTGATTATCAATAAGTTAAAAATCTCACTATTCACAAGTTTTAACATCTACGCTGGTGACTAACTTAAAGCCCTGTCTACCAACGCGAAAGACCCGAACATTATAAAGACTTCGCCCGGCACCGACCCCATCGAACACCCACCGCAAAATGATCAAATACCGACGCCAGCAACATCAGGCGAACCATTGCCTCACTTTTCCCAAAGGTTCTTAGCCGCAATCAGTCATTTCTGGTTATTATCATGTAAGCTGGTAAGGGTAAATAAAACAGGCAATTAAGTAGGGCCTGTGCTGAGTTAGGGGTTATTTTACGGCTTACGCTTTATGTGGACATCACGTCAATCCGGTCAGATATCCATTTGGCTCATTCGCAGAATCCATAAACAAGCTGAATAGCCATTTATTAAGCGCATACTTCAGCCTTTGAGCCATCTGGTTTGGTTATCTTATCAGCGTTGCTCACTTTTGTACAGGCCATTTCTGTCTTTATTTGCCTGCGTTCGTACAGCTTCGACGGTTTTCTTTGCAGATGCTTTCTATCGATGGTCTTTTCCGGCTATCTGTTTGTCTAACCGACAGTTCGCGGTGACGTAAATGAAGCTAGCTGCTGGAAGTTTACCGGTTTACCCGGATTCATTTTTCACTTAAAAGTTACTTTTTATACAGTATGCATTTCGATTATGTCATTGTTGGCGCTGGCTTTGCCGGTAGTGTGTTGGCCGAACGTTTAGCAACGCAGGCTGGCAAAAAAATTCTGCTCATTGACAAGCGGCCTCATATCGGTGGTAACGCATATGACTGTCTGAATGAAGATGGCATTCTTATTCACCAGTACGGACCGCACATCTTCCACACAAACTCCCCCGAAGTTGTCACCTACCTGTCGCAGTTTACCGAATGGCGTCCTTACGAACACCGGGTACTGGCTTCGGTCGATGGTCAGCTGTTACCCATCCCCATCAACCTGGATACCGTTAACAAACTGTATGGTTATTCATTTACATCAGAAGAACTAGCTGATTATTTCGCGTCGGTAGGCGAGCCGGTGAAGGATATACGGACGTCCGAAGACGTGGTTGTGAGTCAGGTGGGCCGGGATCTATACGAGAAATTCTTCCGGGGCTATACCCGCAAGCAGTGGGGTGTTGATCCGTCGGAACTCGACAAAATGGTGACCTCCCGTATTCCAACCCGAACCAATCAGGACGATCGTTACTTTACCGACCAGTTTCAGTGCATGCCGCTGCACGGCTACACGAAAATGTTCGAAAAGATGGTCGATCACCCCAATATTCAGAAGATGCTCGGCACCGACTTCAAAGAGGTGAAAGATCAGCTTTCGTTCGATGCCCTGATCTATACCGGTCCTGTCGATGAGTACTTCGATTACTGCTTTGGTAAACTACCCTACCGGTCGCTGCGGTTCGACCACCAGACGGTCGATGTAGCCGACTACCAGCCCGTTTCGGTTGTTAACTACCCCAATGACCACGCGTATACCCGGATTACGGAATACAAAAAACTAACGGGTCAGGAACACCCCAAAACGAGCATCACGTTCGAATACCCGCAGGATGAGGGCGATCCGTACTACCCGGTCCCACGCCCCGAAAACGCAGCCCTCTATCGCCAGTACAAGCAACTGGCCGATGAGCAGACCGGCGTTCACTTTGTAGGTCGACTGGGTACGTACCGCTACTACAACATGGATCAGGTGGTTGCGCAGGCGTTGACGCTTTACAAAAAGCTGGTCGGCGCCGATTCCCTTCAGGAAGCCATAAACGCCTAGGCGATTTAGAAAGGCCCTCAAACAAAGAAAGTCCACTTCATGAAGTGGACTTTCTTTGTTTGAGGAAAAGCTGATCAATAACCTGCTTTACTACTTAATAGCGTTCGTTTCCTTCTTCTTCCTCTTCTTCAAGTTCGGTGATCTCTTCGTCGATATCGTCGTCTGACAGATTCGTTACCGGATCGTCCACAAACTCATCGAACTCTTCGTCGTTCGAGACCTGATCGGTAGCATGGCGGGCTGTAGCGTTATCCGTGTAAAGAAGCGTATCGGACGCTTCATCGTCGCCGGGGTTCATGATATCCGGCTCATTATTGACACCCAAACCAGCATAGACAACGGCATCTTCCTCGTTGTCATTTTCGGGCATATTGGTGTTTTGGGGCGACATGCCTTCCAGTGGGCCACCCGAATTTTCGTCGACTCGCTGCTGATCGGAGTTATTGGTATTTTCCATAGTGGTTTAGTCGTTGTTGTCTGTTTATCACTAACCACTGCCGGCAAAAAGAGTTTTCAGTTATTTCCAGACAACCACTTTCTGTATCTGCGTGGGTCGATTATCGACCTGAAGACGTAACAGATACGTTCCATCGGCCAGATTGCCCAAATCAAGGATCGTTTCTTCATCGACCTTAACGGCTTGCACAGGCACCATCACCTGACCGGACAACGACACGAGTTCGATACGCCCGGTATAATGCGGCCGAACGGTCAGGTACCGGTCGGTAGGGTTCGGAAACACCCAGGGGCTGGTAGGCTCCTCCTCCGGAATGGCCGTTACAACGACCTTTTGCGAGGTATTTTTCAGATACCGCAAGCCCCCTGCCGTACTGCCAATCATCAGATCGGGCAGTTGGTCGCCATCCAGATCAGCGGCCGCAGCGATCAGGCCTCTCCCCGGCAAGCCAATGGCCGCCAGTGAGTCGATCAGGGTAAACGACTGGCCCGCATTATCGGGGAATTGGTATACCCGAACGGTACCGTTGTCGGCGGCAGCAATCAGCTCATTTTTCTGATCGCCATTCAGATCCGCCACGACGAGCGAGCGGGCGCGGGCATAGATGTAATCGTCGGTGGTGATACCGCCAAATGTCTGATTCTGCAGTTGAAAGGTTGGGCTGACGGCTGTTCCGGCGTTGCGGTAATAGAGGATGGTGCCGGTGCTGTATCGGCTAATCAACAGGTCGGGTTTTCCATCCCGGTCCACGTCGGTAACGGTCAGCAGATCGGTGGGGCCCAGCAACGACCGGACTGGCCAGAGCAAGGCACTCGCGAGCGTGTACTTCGCAGCGGCCCCTTTAGCCGCCGAGTTGACCAGCACGCGAACCTGAACCTCGCTGGCCCCCGTCCCCATGACGACCAGATCCATACTCCCATTGTTGTCTACATCCGCAAACGACGGCACCACATTGGTCAGGCCCAGCGACTGCATGCCCAGATAGTCGGTTGTGACGAGGGCGAAGGCCGGATTCTGGGTTGTGCCTTTATTCTCAAATTGCCAGATGCTGGCGCGGTAGGCCGAGCCCAGCCCTACACCGCCGTAGCCAACCAGCATATCCATGTCGCCATCGCCGTCCAGATCGGCCAGTGCGGGGGCGGCACGCTCGCCAAAATCGAGCATATCGCTCTGTAGAAAATCTTTTTGAACAAGCTGAAAATTCGGTTTCTGCGTGGTGCCGGTATTTTTATAAAACCAGCCCGATGCCCGAAAATCGAAGGCGCGGTTTTCGTTCAAACTCACGTTAGGCGACGCCAGCAGGTCTTTCTGGCCGTCGCCGTCGACGTCTTCAAAATAGGTGGCCGGAAAGGCGGGGAACAGAATCGGATTACGCGCCGGAAATAGACTGTCGTAACTCGTAAAGTTCGCGCTGACGCTATTGGGGCCGGTATTACGCAGCCGGGCAATGTTTTCACAGCTCACAAAACCGAACAACAGGTCTTTATTTCCATCGCCATCGGTATCTACTACGGTCAGCGTATTACCCGTATGCATCGGTCTGGCCCGGCCTGGATTGGCCCCGCCTGGATTGGCACGGCCTGGATTGGTAGAACTGGTCTGTGCGGCCACCCGACCGCCGGACCCATCATCGCATTGAATGCCGAAGGTAAAATCGTTGCAGAACTCTTTATGGAAATGTCCCCAGCACTGGTTACCGGTGCGCATGAAATCCAGCCCTTTTGTGCCGGTACGCTCAACGCTCATGTTCTGCTGATAGGCAATGATGTTTCCATCGGCATCGAACGTAATGATGTCAATATCGCCATCGTCGTCGTAGTCAGTAATGGCAGGCAGATCGAGGGTCGTAATAAACAGCGTTTGCGACCCGCTGAACCCGACCGTTCTAAGTGGATTGGCCGCTACGTTAAACGCCACAGCCCCGCCCTGCGACTCATTATGATACACAGCAACACCTTTATCACTATTGGTAAATATGTCTTTTCGGCCATCGCCGTCATAATCCACCAGCAGCATCCAAGCATACATAACCGCCGGAAAAGCCGCTTCGTATTCGGGTGCGTATTGCCAGGCGATGCCGCTTCCAATTGGGTTGTCGATGGCGATGAAGGTGCTGACCTTGTTAGTGCTTCGGTCAAATACGGCCAGATCGTCGCGGTTGTCGCTATTCAGGCGAAGGGTGGAGTACTGCGTCGTATTCAGCCCACCCACCCACGGATTAAGCAGAGCGCGGCCATTCAGGCTCACCGTAGGACTTTGGTCGTATCGAAAGGCAATCTTCCCGGCCGACTGAGCGAACGTAAACAGGGGAATTACTAAAAAACAAAGCGTAAATAGCTTTTTCATCTATTTTTGGGTGTCGCTTAACCGTAACGAGTGCAGCCGTTTTTCGCAACCAACAGCCGGAAAATGGATTATTGACGCTTGGTACGGCTTTGCCAATACAAAACGACGAAACGGTCCGAATATGCTGTCAACCGAACAACTCTACCATAAATTTCAGGAATGCACCGGGGTTTCGACCGATACCCGGCGAATTACACCCGACTGTTTATTCGTCGCCCTCAAAGGAGACAATTTCAATGGCAACCAATTTGCCGAACAGGCACTGGCTTCAGGGGCCCGCTATGCGGTTGTCGATGACCCGGCTGTAGCGGAGAAGGACCCCTCCCGCTGCCTGCTGGTACCGGATGGCCTGACGGCCCTTCAGGATCTGGCCCGTCACCACCGGCAAACGTTCACCTTTCCGGTTATTGGACTCACCGGCTCGAACGGCAAAACGACGACGAAAGAGCTGATTGCGGCTGTTCTGTCGAAAAATTACCGCGTTTACGCCACGGTGGGCAACCTGAACAATCACATTGGTGTACCCCTAACCCTGCTGTCGCTGAACGAACAGCATGAGATAGCCATCATTGAGATGGGAGCCAACCATCAGAAAGAAATAGCGTTTCTCAGCTCCATTGCCCAACCCTCACACGGTCTGATCACCAACATCGGCAAAGCCCACCTCGAAGGATTCGGCGGTATTGAAGGGGTTCGGAAAGGCAAAGGTGAGTTGTACGATTACCTGGCTCAGAACGCCAGAACGGTCTTTATTAACTCGCGCGACAAGACCCTGACGGCCATGTACCGCGAACGGCTGAAAGACATACGCTCCGAAACGACCTTCGCCGAAGCCATTTTCTACCCGGCGGCTGAGCCGGATGAGTCGCCCATTTCGCTGGTCAGCGAATCGCCGGTGGTGGTTTTCAACGATGCGTCGGGCCACGAAATCACGACGCATTTGCCCGGCCGCTACAACTTCGACAATATGCTGGCGGCTCTGGCCATCGGCGATTATTTCGGCGTATCGCCCGAGGACGCCAACCGCGCCGTTGCCGATTATAACCCGACCAACAACCGCTCGCAGCACATCACCAAAGGCACCAACACGGTGCTGCTGGATGCGTATAATGCCAATCCAAGCTCAATGGCGGCCGCTATTCAGCAATTTGCGGCTACACCCGCCAAACGCAAAGCCGTCATTCTGGGCGACATGTACGAACTCGGCGACGAAAGTGAAGCGGAACATGCCGCCCTGGGCAAACTGATTGCCGACAGTAACTTCGATCTGGTTATCCTGGCTGGAAAAGACATGCATTATGCCCTTGGCCACCTCCCCAAAGCCTATTACTTCCCCGACAAGTTTTCGCTACACAACTGGATCATGGACAACCCCATGACCGACACGCACATATTAATAAAAGGGTCGCGGGGCATGAGTTTAGAGTCGGTCGTGCCTTTCCTATAGGACCCTCGTTATTTAGTGTTCTATACTATGAAAATTTGTTGGCTTATCAGCTTAATCAGTATTGGTATATGGTCGTGCGGAAAAGCGCAGACAACGACAGCGGACCGTCCGTTCGAAGCCGAAATTCGTGCCTTCGAGCAAGCCGACAAAGTCTCGCCCCCACCCCAAAACGGTATTGTTTTCACGGGTAGTTCGTCCATTCGGCTATGGGAAAACCTGTCTGGCTACTTCCCGAACAAACCGCTCATCCAGCGGGGTTTCGGTGGTTCTGAGTTGAGCCAGGTGCTCCTCTACGCCGACCGGATCATTACGCCCTATCATCCCAAACAGGTGGTGTTGTATGCGGGTGAAAATGACATTGCCACCGGGAAGCAAACGGGGCAGCAAACCTTCGAGCGGTTTGTGGCCCTGTTCGAACACGTTCGTCAGAAACTGCCGAATGTAACCTTCACCTTTATTTCGATCAAGCCGAGTCCTTCACGCAGGCAGTATTTCCGGGAGAATGCCATTGCCAACCAGCTCATTAAAGCGTATTTATCTGAACATAGAAATACCCAATTCGTCGATATTCGGCCGGTTATGCTGGGTGCCAACAAACAACCGATACCTACCCTCTTCAAGCCCGACAGCCTGCATATGCTACCGGCAGGTTACGAACGCTGGGCCAGTGTATTAGGCCCTTATTTGAAGTGACCATTTGACATGCTGGCGCGAGCATACGCTCGTGCTTTTTTATAAAGTCGGTATTCACTGACGCAAGCGAACCGGAACGCCGGACCGGCTTGCCAAACAAAAGGCACGAGCCTATGCTCGCGCCAGTCTGCCACCTAACCGCAAACCCTATACATAAACCCTTCTCCTTCATGAAAAAATCGATTCTCCTACTGATCGTTTTATGCCTGGCGTTTGAGTCCGGCTACGCGCAGACGAACACGTATGCCATTCTGCCCAAGCCTTCGCATCTGGAAGCACAAAAAGGCACATACACCTTACCGGCCACGCCAGCAATCGCGGTTCAGTCAACCAATCCCGAAGTGCGCCGGATTGCTCAACTGCTGGCCGACCAGCTAGCCAAAGCCACGGGCTCAACACCGACTGTTAGCACGGGCAAAGCGGCAAAAGGCATTTCGTTTGTCGATGCAAAAGGCAAGACATTAGGGTCAGAAGGCTATTCATTGGTGGTTTCGCCCAAAGGAATCACCCTTTCGGCTGCGCAGCCGCAGGGCTTTTTCTATGGGGTACAGTCGCTGATGCAGTTGATGCCAGCCGCCATATTCAGCCCCACAAAAGTAGATGGTGTTGCCTGGACAGTACCCGCCTGTACTATTGAGGATACGCCCCGTTATGGGTATCGGGGGTCGATGCTCGATGCCGGGCGGTATTTCTATCCGGTGCCCTTTATCAAAAAATACATAGACCTGCTGGCCCGTCACAAAATGAACACCTTTCACTGGCACCTGACCGAAGACCAGGGCTGGCGGATCGAGATCAAAAAGTACCCAAAGCTTACCGAGGTTAGCTCCATCCGACCAAAAACGATGGTGGGCCACTACCGCGATAAGGTCTACGACAACAAACCCTATGGCGGCTTTTATACCCAGGACGAAGTACGTGACGTGGTCAAATACGCACAGGAACGCTTCATAACGGTCATCCCTGAAATCGAAATGCCGGGCCATTCGGTAGCCGTACTGGCCGCTTACCCGGAACTGGGCAGCAACGGCGATAAAATTCTGACGGTCTCCCCAACCTGGGGTGTACACGACGATGTGCTGTTTCCCCGCGAAGAAACCTTTACGTTTCTGGAGAACGTGCTGACCGAAGTGATGGCCCTCTTCCCAAGCCAGTACATTCACATCGGGGGCGACGAATGTCCGAAAACGCAGTGGAAGCAAAGCCGGTTTTGTCAGGCGCTGATGAAAGAGAAAGGACTGAAAGATGAGCACGAACTGCAAAGCTATTTTATTCAGCGCATCGACAAGTTCGTTACGTCAAAAGGCCGCCGGATCATTGGCTGGGACGAAATTCTGGAGGGTGGCCTATCGCCCAATGCGACCGTTATGAGCTGGCGCGGTATTGCTGGCGGTATTGCCGCTGCCCGCCAAAACCACGATGTGATCATGAGCCCCACCACTTACTGCTACCTCGACTATTACCAGGCCGACCCCAAAACGCAACCCGTTACCATTGGCGGTCTGTTGCCCATCGAGAAAGTATACAGCTTCAACCCTTCAGTAACCGACAGCCTCACGGCCGAGCAGGCCAAACATGTACTGGGCGTACAGGGGAACGTCTGGTCGGAATACATGCCTACGACGCACTCGGTGGAGTACATGGCCTACCCACGTCTCATTGCCGTGGCCGAAACCGGCTGGACACCGCAGGAAGCCCGGAATTTCGATGATTTCAGCAAGCGGCTGGAAGTACACAAAAAGCGTCTGGATTACCTGAACGTCAATTATTTCGGTGCCCCGATCAACAACACGTTCCAATACGTATGGCCGAAAGAAACGGCGAAGAAGTAACTGTTTTAAACACAGCAGCACAGAGAAGACAAAGACAATAAAACCACTTTATATTTTCTGTGCTGCTGTGTTTAATTCTTGCCACTAAAGTATATAGTCACAGATTAGTTATACGAATACTGATACAATAGAATAACCACTTCATTTAGTAAAGTCAGCTCCATCATTCAGTTTATTCTTCGCCCGGAATACCTTTAAATTATTATCAATAATTTTCTTACGATACTTTAAATAAAATATGTAGTAGCATGTCAAGTATTGCCAAATACGTTATCATTTTTATTTTATCCTGCTTACAAATAGATTCATTCGCCCAGGTTGACATTCAAAAAGGTTTATTAGCCTGTTTTTCGTTTGAAGGCGCAGCAATAGACGTAACTGGAAACAGACACGATGGCGTTTTAAAAAATGTAAAGCTTGTCCCTGATCGGTGCGGAAAGGATAATTCAGCCTACCTTTTTGACATCAATTCTGAAATTGAATTACGAAATCCAGCCTCTTTGGCAACACCACAGTATTCTTATGCACTTTGGGCAAAAAGCACCCGGAATCCGCAGAGTGGCGAAGTCCTGGTTTTATTTTCAATTGGCTCGCCTGGGGGAGATCAAAACATGTCAAACAGCAATAATTCGGCGACAAATGGACCTTGCATTGGTTGGGCTGGCTGGGGATATAATACCAACAGTAACACCAGTTCTTTTTGCCTGAACACGCAGGGGTACGCCCCGGTCCTAAATCAATGGTACCACGTTGTATTTACGCGGGACAATAAAGAAAAGAAGCTATACATAGATGGCAAATTGGTTAATACTTCTCCCTCCAATGATAATGCCTATTATGGATCAGGCGTCTTAAAAGCTAAAATCGGAACCCGAAATGCCAATGAAGGACAACATTATTTTAAGGGAGTTATTGACGACCTGAGAATTTATAACCGGCCATTAAATGCAGATGAAGTTAATGCGTTATACAGCCAGCAGTGTCAATTTGTCAAACTGACTTTTCCTGCTTCTACCTGCAGCAATCAGAACATCACATTCACGGCTAACGGTGTGTCAAAAACTTACGCTCCTCGTTACCAATGGAAAGTGGATGACATAGCAGTAGCTGGTAAGGATTCCACGCTCAACTACAGTTTCCCATCAAAATCTTCTGATTATACCGCTAAAGTCACCGTTACAGTAGCTTATCAACTCGGCTGTAATGAAACCTTCCAGAGCACAGATGAAACTATGGTTAGTATCAGAAATTGTACTGGGACTAACCTGAAATGCAACCAGCCAGCAAAAATTCAAGCGTCCGATTTTTACTGCATCGACAACAGTGTGGTTTTTCTGGCAAAGGGTGCCGAAAAATCCCTCTTTCCTACTTATCAATGGCAGATAAACGATACTAATGTGGGCACCCAAACGACTGACTCCAGTTTTGCGCAAACATTTGTTCCACAAAGTACGGTGTATAGCATAAAAGTCGGCGTACTTGTCAACTATCAAAAAGGATGCTCTACTGCCAGTTCACCTGTCCGGGACGAAGCCATTATAGACATTAAACAGTGCCCCGGCTCTAATCAGACCGATGTCTTTTACATACCAACAATGTTTACCCCTAATGGAGATGGTATAAATGATACATGGGAGCTATTTAACATCGCGTCCAAACATCTTGACGTATTTATTTACAATCGATGGGGCGAACTGGTTTTTTATTCAAATGGCTACACAGTAGCCTGGGATGGCAACCGAAATGGTACGCGCTCGCCGGAAGGCCTATACACGTATCAGATTAAATCAGCTGATGGTTCCGTACGTACTGGCTCACTTATGCTTACCAGGTAGTATCATCGATGCTCCGCATACTAATGGGATTTTGTACGGTGTCATATAGCAGGGCTATTACTTTGCATCCTCAACACACAAGCCAGCAAAGAAATACGACATCACAAAGCCTCAACAAGTGCTGTCGATCAATCAATAAAATTCGTTGCGTTCCCCCGACAGAATGCGCTCTCTGCTGTTGACGCTGCTGCCGAAAAGTTTAATCTCCTTCAATACCACCCGCCCCGCTAGATCGTCGATGTACAGGACATCCGAAGGTACGCGTGGATTATTCTTGTCGCGATAGTCGACAAATACGAACGCAACGGGTAGAATATAACGGCCGTTGTAGTGAAGTTTTAAGGAAGGCAACTTTTTCAGAGCGGCAAGAATGGTTGGTTCAAAGCCATAATACATCCCTTTGTCACTGTGATTGAGAATAGCGATATCCTCAACACGCCCTTTATCTGAGACGGAAAAACTGGCAAAAACCCGCCCATACACACTTGCCCACTCCGCTTCGCGAGGGAACTTTAACCGACGAGATAAAACAGTTGTAAAAACAGGATCATTACTCAGATCGGCGCTACCTGTTTGAGCAACGCTAACGTGGCTGATAATTAAGAGGAGGAATAATCGTCAGTAACACATAACAGGACTGTTGACACGTAAAGAAGCTGTGTAGCCTACTAAGCGGTCAACGGCCTGTTCTTACTATCAACTGCTACTCACAACACCATCTCCATCCGAATATCAGCGCGGGCATAAGGTGTGGGAATGCTGGGTACTTCCCGGAAGCCAACGCTTTCATACATGGTGAGCGCGGGCGTCAGGATCCGGTTCGACTCCAGCCAGATCTTTTTAACACCCAGTTGACGGGCGTAGTCTATAGCAGCCAGACACAGTTTTTTGCCGATACCTTTGCCCTGGGCCGTTGGCGAAACGGCCATTTTAGCCAACTCAAACTCCGTTAAATCCTGCTCAGGGGTTCCGTGGTCCGGCGTCCCGGTGTTAACCATCGCAACACAGCCTAGTATTTCATCGCCGATTTTAGCTAAAAAAATTTGACCGTTGCGGGGTAACACATGAACTTCAGGGTAATCCAGCTGCTCCAGGTCATGCGGTTCAACGGCAAAATAACGGGAAATCCATTCGAGGTTCAGCCGCTTGAAATCAGCCTGGTACAGGGAAGAATAGGGAATGATGGAAACGTCGTTCATCGGCTTATGATTGGGTGGTTGTCTTTTTTAATTCGTCCTGAACACGGTCGTAAAAGTTTTTTTCGCTGAGCTGCGCTTCCATCTCCTGAAGCGATTGCAGAAGGTTATGCGTCTGCTGCGCCAGCATACGGCTGTTGACCGCGATAAAGGCGTCCCAGATAGGTTGAAGTTGGGGCAACATAGCCTGTCCGCGTTCGCTCAGGGTCAGCAGCCGTTTTCGACCATCGGTCTCCGACTTAGCCGACACAATGAGGTCGTTCTTTTCCAACTCATTGATGACCTGAATAACGGCCGGGTGCGTAATGCCCAGCCGTTCGGCAATTTCCATCACGGCAACGGGTCCCTGACGAGCTATCAGCACAAAAATGGTCGCCCAGCGCACGTCAAAATCCACCCCCGACTGCCGGTAGGTGGCCGTAACGGCCTGCCAATAAATATCACTCAGACGCCTGAGTCGGCTGGCAAGGGCCAACTCAGCCATATCGGCCATAAAATCCATAGTATGTAAGCAATTACGTAAGAACTTACATAGTTAATAGGGCGAAGACAAAAAGTCAAGTGTTCGCTTCTAACCAGCCCATTTATTTTCAGTAACTCTTTTCCACTCGCTAAAGTGGCTGTAGTACAGTAGGGAATCTGGTGCGCTATCCTTATTTTTGCATTTTAGAAAGAAATCAACTGGCTAAGAGAGACGTTATTACCACAATTTGAACGCTCTCTGGTATCTCTTAAATCAACTATGCAAACATCAACCTACGTCCCCTACAAGGTTAAGGACATCGCGCTGGCCGAATGGGGCCGCAAGGAAATTAAACTTGCCGAAGCCGAAATGCCGGGCCTGATGGCCCTGCGTGCTGAATACGGCCCATCGCAGCCCCTGAAGGGAGCGCGTATTGCCGGCTGTCTGCACATGACCATTCAAACGGCGGTACTGATCGAAACCCTCGTTGAACTGGGCGCCGACGTGACCTGGTCGTCGTGTAACATTTTCTCGACACAGGACCATGCCGCTGCCGCCATTGCTGCCGCCGGCATTCCCGTGTATGCGTGGAAAGGGATGAACGAAGAAGAATTCAACTGGTGCATCGAGCAAACGCTGTTCTTCGGCGAAGATCGTCAGCCATTGAACATGATCCTGGATGATGGTGGTGACCTGACCAACATGGTTTTCGATGTTTATCCTGAATTGATTCAGGGCATCAAAGGCCTGTCGGAAGAAACGACCACGGGTGTTCACCGCTTGTATGAGCGCATGAAAAACGGTACGCTGCACCTGCCTGCTATCAACGTAAACGACTCGGTAACGAAGTCGAAGTTCGATAACAAATATGGTTGCCGGGAGTCGCTGGTCGATGCGATCCGTCGGGCTACCGACCTGATGCTGGCCGGTAAAGTAGCGGTTGTAGCCGGTTACGGCGACGTAGGTAAAGGGTCGGCAGAGTCGCTTCGGGGCGCTGGCTGCCGCGTGCTGGTAACCGAAATCGATCCGATCTGCGCCCTTCAGGCGGCAATGGATGGTTTTGAAGTGCTGCCGATGGATGAAGCCGTTCACCGCGCTCAGATTTTCGTAACCGCAACGGGTAACGTGGGCATCATTAAAGGACGCCACTTCGAAGCCATGCGCGACAAAGCGATTGTCTGCAACATCGGTCACTTCGACAATGAGATCGACATGGCGTGGCTGAACGAAAACTACGGTCAGACGAAAAGCCAGATCAAGCCACAAGTGGACATGTACGAAGTAAACGGCAAAGAGGTTATCATTCTGGCCGAAGGTCGTCTGGTAAACCTCGGCTGTGCCATGGGTCACCCATCCTTCGTTATGTCGTGTTCGTTTGCCAACCAGACGCTGGCGCAACTCGAACTGTGGGCCAACTCAGACAAGTACGAAAACAAAGTATATGTACTGCCTAAGATTCTGGACGAGAAAGTAGCCGCTATGCACCTGGCTCACGTAGGTGCCAAGTTGGAGCCACTGGCGCAGGATCAGGCCGATTACATCGGTGTTCCGGTTCAGGGTCCGTTCAAATCAGAATTGTACCGGTATTAATCTGAACCACACGGGCGGCCCCGCAGGATTTCTAGGATTCATCTGATGAACACGATTTTTTCATTTCGTTTAGATAAAATCAAGCTAATCAACTAAATCCTAAAAAATCCCGCGGGGCCGCCCGTGCGGTTCAGACATCAAGCGCGACTTCGGAAACGGGGTCGCGCTTTTTTGCGTTAAATTTGTTAGTATTGACCCAAGAAGTAATTCCTCGACATGAACCGTCTGCTCCTCGTGCTTTTGTTGTGTCCCCTGCTCGGCTCCGCGCAGGCGACTATCGACACGCTGCACTGGAGCGCAACCCGACGTTTGCAACTCACTGATTTTCACGCGCCGATTCAAACGGGGCTGGGTGGTTCGGAATTTCATTATCAGATTGGCTACGAGGTTCACCCGACATCGGTCTGGAGCCCGCCCGCCATCGACGCGTTTTGCCTGATGTTTCGTAACTTATCCTGGGTGTCCGAAACAGCCCGCAACGAACGAACATTAGCCTATAACCAGGTTTTGTTCGATCTGGTAGAGATTCATACCCGGCTCATGAAGTCGAAACTCATCGCCCTGCCAACCGACCGGCGTTTTAAACAGCAGGCCACTCAGATCGAATACCTCACCAATGCCGAGCTAGGTGCCGAAGTAAACAAGTTCCGGGCCGAAACGGGTGGTGGCGACGATCTGCCGGCATTAAAAAAATGGCAGCTTCAGGTCGCACAGCGGCTCTATGAAACGCCCGATCTGGTAACTGCCTTCCATTCCTCAAAGATTGGCTACGGTATGTTTCTGGGCGTGGGCGGCATTGTGCCAACGGGACCGCTTGTGCAGACCCTTAACCCGGCGGCCGGGGTTGTCTTTGGCCTCGACATTGCCCTGAAGCGAACGATCATTTTGCTTCATCCAACCCTTTACAACGGTACGTTACGGTCTGGATTCTGGCATCAGAACCAACAGTGGGAAAAAGATATGACCGTTAGCTCAACGCTGTTCGAAATAGCTATGGGCCGTGTTATTACCGATTCTCCCCGCAGTCGGCTCATTCCCTATCTGGGCTATCGCCTGCTCGAATTGTCGCCACGGGATCGTACCGATGAACGATATAAGGGACTGGCACTGTATAACCACGCGCCAACCGCCGGACTTATGTTCGATATGAAGCTGGGCAACAATACCCACAAGCCCGATCGATCGGAAGATAGTTTCTGGTTCATACGAACAAAACTCTCCTACAGCCCGATGTTGGGAACAGCGTCTTTTTCGGGTAGCCTCATTAATCTACAGGTTAGCCTGGGCGGATTCAGCCGGATTCGAAAAGTGATTTACAAGCCTGACCATACCCTGATTCCCTTACCGGCAAATAACCTCAATTGACGTTCATGACCACTCGCGTAAACCTGTAAGGCCTTTGAGGCCTTGTAGATTTGGCATCAACGGTGTTTTCTAACGATTTGTTAACGCATGATTACTCAGAGTTTCCGAACTTGCCACTACCTATGAAAAAGCATTTATTGCTACTGGCCTTAGCTGCGCTATCGGCCTGTAACCCTGGCTATCACCTGGCCAACCGAACAGCGAATCGGATTGGCGTCGATTCGCTGTCAGCCTCCGCCGATGCCAGTGTGGCCAGCTTCCTGACCCCCTATCGACAGGGGCTCGAAAAAACCATGAATGAGGTGCTGACCCGGTCAACGGGGTCCATCGACAAAGGACAACCCGAAGCACCACTCAATGATTTACTGACCGATGCTCTCCTGAAACAGGCCATCGAACGATATGGCAAACCCATCGACTGTTCGCACCTGAATTACGGCGGTATCCGCAGCAACCTGCCCGCCGGAGCAATCACAACGGGGTCCATTTTCGAAGTGATGCCGTTCGATAATCAGTTAATTGTATTGACCGTTAAGGGCGATATGCTCCTGACCATGCTGAATCATTTTGCCAAAGGGAACAAGCTGGTAATTGGCGGGCTGCGGGCGAAAATCCATAACGAGCAGGTGCAGTCGGTAACGTTCACGAACGGCCGAACGCTGCAACCCAATGAAACGTATACCATTGTCATGAGCGATTACGTCGCCAACGGGGGCGATGATGCCGGTTTTCTAAAGAACCCCATCAAGAGCGAGAACATCAACTACCTCATGCGCGATGCCCTGATCGACTATTTCCGGGCGCAGGGCAAAACCGGTCAACCCATTAACCCTACTTCTGATGGACGTATTAGCATCGAATAGACGCCAGTTTCTAAAATTACTCGGTACCGCTGCGGTGGTCGGTTCGGTAGCGCCCGATGTGCTGGCCAGCCCCAACGGACGCAGTAAATCAACATCACTGACCATTCTGCACACCAACGATGTGCATAGCCGTTTGGACCCGTTTCCAATGGATGGCAGCCGGAATGCGGGCAAAGGGGGCGTTGCCCGTCGCGCTACCCTGATTCAAAAGATTCGGCAGGAACAGGTAGACGGACACTCCCGCAATGTGCTGCTGTTCGACGCGGGCGATATTTTTCAGGGTACGCCCTATTTCAATGTGTACAAGGGCGAACCCGAAATTCTGGCCATGAACAAGCTGGGCTACGATGCCGGTACCATTGGCAACCACGATTTCGACGGCGGTATCGACAACATGGTTACGCAGTTTGGCAAGGCCAGCTTCCCGCTGTTGATCGCCAATTACGATTTCAAAAATACCGTGATGGACGGCCGGACCATGCCGTATAAAGTGTTCGAGAAAGATGGCGTTCGGCTTGGTGTGTTTGGCCTGGGCATCAAACCGGAAGGGTTGATCCCGAGAGATGCCTACAAAGAAACCAAATACCTCGACCCGATTGAACTGGGCAACGATACCGCGGCCAAACTACGCACCGACAAAAAGTGCGACTACGTCATTTGTCTTTCCCATCTCGGCTTCAAATACAATGATGCCACCGTGTCGGACAATGTGCTGGCGGCCAAAACGCAGAATATCGACCTCATCATTGGGGGCCATACCCACACATTTCTGGATGCCCCCGTAGCCGTCAACAACCTGAACGGCCAACCCGTCTGGATCAATCAGGTTGGCTTTGCGGGCATCAACCTCGGCCGGATTGATCTGACGTTTGATAAAGGCAAAGCCGTTGCCAGCGCCGGGCAATCGGTGGAAGTAAAGTAAAAACAGTACGCATATCCTGAAGCTTACGCAGCATAATACGGACTATGAAATCGCTGGTTTTCCATATTTTCTTATTGGCAGCGCTGGTTGGCTGCGCGCCTAATGTTCAGGTCGTTACGTTACGAGGTTCGAACGTGCAGCCTGATAATGAAGGATTAGTACTGGATACTGACACCCTGACCCTCCGCTATAATTTTGCCAGTGAGCGGGGACTGATGCACCTTTCGCTGGTCAATAAGCTCGATAAACCCTTGTATATCGACTGGAAACGCTCCTCCTTTATTATCGGCCAAAATAAAGTTGACTATTGGTATGATGTGGTCGATGTCCATCTGGTGGGAAGGTCTACTAATTATTCGCGTTATTCGACGACCACTTCACTGAATGGAACGTTCGCAAAACCGGAGCAGATTAGTTTTGTTCCACCCCAGACCAAGCTTGAGAAACAGCAATTTATAGTGGTGCCCAGCGGACAGTTAACGTTAGGGGGTACGCCTACAACTATACAGGAAAGAGCGAAGGGGGAGGACAGGAAAAAACCAATTGACATTAATGTGTTCAAGTACGCTTCGGGGCAATCGCCCCTGACATTTCGAAACTACCTCACACTTTCAACGGATAAGGATTTTAAAACAGAGTTCTCGATTGATACAAAGTTTTGGGCGTCGGATGTAAAAGTATTGCCCCGCGATCACCTATTGACCCAGCGAACAAGTAAAGGTTACGAATATAATTACGTAGAAGTTGTCCCATTTAAACAACCGGATGGCTTCTACATTATAATTCCTAAACAGTAAATGAATTAAACTCCACACGCAAAAATTGTTTTTACAATGAACCCGATCTTCGCCAAACTCAATTTCAAAGCCCAGTCCGAAATCGCTGTGATCAACGCCCCGGATGAGTTTCTGCCCGTGATGGATGACATGCGCTCCCTGGCAACCATCGTCACGGATGTTCAACAAATTGAGCAGGGGGAATTTGCTATTGCGTTCGTGAAAACCCAGCAGGAAGTTAATGCGGTGAGCACACTCTTAGCCGAGAAGATCAAGGGCGACAGCCTCGTGTGGTTTGCCTATCCTAAAGGTTCTTCGAAAAAATATACCTGCGACTTTAACCGGGATAGCGGCTGGAGTACTTTGGGCTCGTTAGGTTTCGAGCCCGTACGTATGGTCGCTATTGACGAAAACTGGAGTGCCTTGCGCTTTCGACGGATCGAGTATATTAAATCCATGACCCGTCAGACCCGGTTGACTACCCCCAAATAAAGCTGCCTGTTACGCCCGTTCCAGGAAGATGATTATCCGGGGAGATGCTTGACAAATAAGGAGAAACCTGCGTTGGCTTTCTTTACCTTACCTGATCACGTTTCTTATCTCAACTATATTCTCATGTCCGACATTCAGTTAACCCTCGGCGAAAAAACGTATTTCCCCTTTATAGAAAAGCCCGTTGCCTACGAAGGCCGCGAGTCCGATAACCCGATGGCCTTCAAGTTTTACGACGCCAACCGGCTTATTCTGGGCAAACCGATGAAGGATATTTTCCGGTTTGCCACCGCCTACTGGCACACCTTCTGCGGTACCGGTGCCGATCCATTTGGTCCCGGCGTGAAGCATTTTCCCTGGGATGCCAACGCCGACCCGCTGGCAGCAGCCCACGACAAAATGGACGCAGCCTTTGAGTTCATTACGAAAATTGGGATGGAGTTCTACTGTTTCCACGATGTAGATGTAGCCCCCGAAGGCAAGTCAAATGCCGAGTTTGAGAAGAACTTCCGGGCCATTGTCGACTATGCCAAACAGAAACAGGCCGCCAGTGGTGTGAAACTGCTGTGGGGAACGGCCAACCTGTTCTCGCACGAGCGGTACATGAACGGCGCATCGACCAATCCCGATTTCCATGTACTGGCACATGGCGGCTGGCAGGTAAAGAACGCCATCGACGCCACCATCGAACTGGGCGGGGCGGGCTACACGTTCTGGGGAGGCCGCGAAGGATACATGTCGCTGCTGAACACCAACATGAAGCGCGAACAGGAGCATCTGGGCAAATTCCTGCAAATCAGCCGCGACTATGCCCGCAAGCAGGGCTTTACGGGTGCGTTCTATATCGAACCGAAACCAATGGAGCCAACCAAACACCAGTATGATTTCGACGCGGCAACGGTTGTTGGTTTCCTGAACCGGTTTGGTCTTCAGGATGACTTTGAGTTGAACATCGAAACCAACCACGCTACCCTCGCTAACCATACGTTTGCGCACGAGTTGCAGGTAGCCGCCGACAACAACATGCTCGGCAGCATCGACGCCAACCGGGGCGATTACCAGAACGGCTGGGATACCGATCAGTTTCCGGTGGATGTGTATGAGTTGACCGAAGCCATGCTGGTCATTTTGGAAGCGGGTGGTCTGAAATCGGGAGGTGTTAACTTCGACGCTAAAACGCGCCGGAACTCCACCGATCTCGAAGATATTTTCATTGCCCACATTGGTGGTATGGACACCTTCGCACGGGCCGCCATTGCCGCCGAAGCCATCCTGGCCAAATCGCAATACAAAAAGCTGCGGACCGAGCGCTACGCCAGTTATGACTCAGGCGAAGGATCCCGCTTTGAAAAAGGCGAGCTAACCCTCGAAGACCTCCGCCAGTATGCCATGACCAATGGAGAACCCAAGCAACTGAGCGGCAAGCAGGAATTATATGAAATGATCGTTAATCAGTACATTTAACTGACCCAGTCAACACAGACCTTATAGGTTTTAAAAACCTATAAGGTCTGTCAAAAACCGCTTCGTCGGCTACAAAGTCATTAAACACATACCACTATGCAGGCGTTTATCGGTATTGGAGGGATAGAACTTTTGTTCATCCTGGGCGCTTTAGGGTTTGTGTTCATTTTCCCGATTGTCGCGCTGGTGGATGTGATTCGAAGCAATTTTCGTGGGCCAAACGATAAAGTGATCTGGGTCATCATTATCCTTTTCCTGAACCTGATCGGCGCACTTCTTTATATTTTCATTGGCCGTAAACAGCGTATTGCATGAAGTATGTATTACTATTGACCAGTTTATTCCTGACCGTTTCGGCGTTTGCCCAGACCAGCACCGACGAAGCCGCCGTGCGAACGACCATCAAAATGATGTTCGACGGCATGCGTAAAGGCGATTCGACCCAGATCAAGAATACATTTATGCCAGGAGCCTCCCTCCAAACAATTGCCAAAAACAAGGAAGGTGAGGTTGCGGTGCGCACCGACGACATTGGCAAATTTGCCGCTTCCGTCGTGAAATACCCGGCCTTTACCCTCGATGAGCGGCTGTCGGGCATGGAGATCAAGATCGACGCCGAGTTGGCAACGGCCTGGACACCCTACGTTTTTTATCTTAAAGATCAGAAAAGCCACTGTGGCGTAAATGCTTTCACGCTGGTGAAAGTAAGCGGAAACTGGAAAATTCAGGGGATCATCGACACCCGCCGGAAAGACAACTGCCCGGACTTACCGAAGCCCTAATTACTAAACAGCCAGAGGCTGTTCGTGCCGTGGTGTCAGGTTCTTAAACCTGACTTGGGTCGATTTCTCAAAACCTACACCTCGCAAATAGCTGGAAGTTGTTGGGTACTTAACCCCAATTCGGTTTTCGCTTCTCCAGAAAAGCAGCCATACCTTCCCGGGCATCGGACGTTTGTTGAAGCTCAGTGAATTGATCATACAAAAAGGCCTGCTGTTCGTTCGATGGCAGGTCTTTTAACGTTTGGAAAGCCCGCAAGCCAAACTGCATGGCTGTTGGCGAAACCTGTTTTAATTCGTCGGTCAGGTTTTTGACCGCCTTGTCTAATCCCTCAGCCGGCACAACCTCCGTTACCAGGCCAAGCGTCAGGGCTTCTGTAGCCGATAATGTCTTCGCCCGCAGGCAGAGGTCGAGTGCCTTTCGGGCGGGCATACTGTCGAGCAGAACGGCCAGTACCTGAAACGGAAACAGGCCACGTTTCACTTCCGGCAAACTGAACATGGCCATCTCAGCGGCAACTACATGGGTGCTGCCCCCCACCAGCAGAAATCCCCCCGCATAAACGTTGCCCTGCACAGCGGCAATACAGGGTTTGTGCAAACCGGCCATCAACTCGCCCAGACGAACCGGGCTGGATGGTTCTGGAACCGACGCTATTTCGGTATCACCCGCCGACAAGCTTTTCAAGTCCATACCCGCGCAAAATGTATCGCCGGAAGCGGCCAGAACAACCAGCCAAACATCGGTCGTGTAGTGCGCATAGGCCAGTGCAAAGGCCAGCTCAGCCAGCATGGGCGGATGGAGGGCGTTCTTTTTTTCTGGCCGGTTCAGCGTAATGGTCAGCACATGCTCATCGACCGTTGTGAGCAGGTAACGGAAGCCATCGGCGGGCAGTTGAGTAGTTTGGTCGGGGGTGTAAAGCATGGGCGAAAAGTACAAAAATACCGCTTACGAAATGTTTAAACACAAGTATATGAATATGTATCTATTTAAAGTTATATCGGTAAGTTTCCCTTACGCCCAAAGCCCCGATCCATTATGAAATCGTTTACCTTTCTCCTCCTGATGCTGGTGTGCAGTCAGGTTGCTCAGGCTTCGCATTTGCTTGGCGGCTATATTCGGGCAAGTCGTGTTTCGAGTACTGCCCTTACGTACCAGGTTACGGCGGTTCTTTACATGAATGAAATAACCGGAAAGGCTGCCGCTGACCAGGCGGAGTCTATCGAGATCTGTTTTGGCGATGGCAGTACGGCTATTGCTTACCGGGCAAACCGAATCATAACGAATGATAAAAGTACGAGTGTCAGTAGCTATAGTGTCATTCATACCTATACCGGACCCAGCACCTACCAGGTCATTGCTTCAGTATCCAATCGAACGATTGTCAAGAATATCACGAACGCCGACAGTCAGCTGCTTACCCTTAGAACGACATTTTCCACGACTGCGAATCAAACACCAACCCCTGACTTTTTCTTAGACTTTCGTACCGGAGCGAACCAGAAAGCAACCTTTTCCCTAAAAGCAACGGATGCCGACGGCGACAGTTTGATTTATGGCTTGGCCAGAGCTTTGACCAGCACAACTCAGTCTTCGTGCGATGCCAAACCGGTAGCGACCTATCAATTCCCGAACGATCTGACGCGCCGGGGCACCTTCAGGATTAATAGCCGAACGGGCGAACTGGTTTGGGATACACCTACTGAATTGGGCTATTATAGCGTAGCCATCACCATAGATAAGTACCGAAACGGAATTTTGATCAGCCAGACCGTTGAGGAAGTTATGCTGCTTGTTGAAGATCGGCCCGGCACCCCCGGCACCGTTCCGGCTTACGAGCCAGCTATAGAGGGCGCTTTTACAGGGATTGTAACGGCCACGCCAGCCTATGAAGACGCCAATTTTCGTCTTGCTACGTTTCCCAATCCCGTCGAAGATCGGCTACAGGTCGTTATCCAGACCAGCAGCCCATCAACAGCATCCCTGCAACTGACTGACACAAACGGGCGGAAAATTCACGAGCTAACGTTTTCAAAGCTGGCCCGCCAGCATGAGCAGATCATAAGTTTAAGTACTCTGATGCCGGGTGTGTATCTGGTACAGGCCACCACCGAAGGCCGAACGCTGACGCGCAAGATTGTGAAGCGTTAAGTTAGAACAACTGCTTCCATGTGCCTTTCACCCAGTTGTATTTGAGGGTGCTGGGTAAGGCACTCCAGAAATATTTATTTACCTCAACCGCAAATGAAGGCTGCATGTAGCAGTTGATGGCGCAGCCCTCGCAGGCAGGCAGGCGACCTTCCAGCGCGACGAGTTTCTGCACCTCAACGGAGCGGTACAGGTCGAACAAACTATTGTCGATGGCAAAGTCTTTCAGGCCCAAATGATAACAGGGCAGCACGAGTTTGTTTTCGGGCGAGATGACGATCGTTGTGCTAGCCGCCCGGCAGATCGGGTCTTCGATGTGGTTACCGCCATCGCGCCGAAGCTGGATGAAGGCATCGTTCAGATACACATTCTTCTGCTTACCCCACCACGACATTTGTTGCAGGGCCTCTTCCGAAAAACGGTCGCCGGTTTCCACCGCGTTGTACTCAAATACAGGGTTCAGAATTAAAACAAGGCCATTGGGCAGGCAAATGTCCTCGTGCATCTGCCGAATTTGATTCACATTATGCTCAAAAACCGTGAACAGAATGTCAGGGCGTTCGCCCAGGCTGCGGGCAATGGCAATGGACTCCATTACCTTATCAAAACACTTTACGCCCCTGGATGTATCGTGTTCGTCGGCAATTGGCGAATCGAGCGAGAAGTGGAGCATGTCGATCAGACCCCGCAGTCGTTCGGCCTGTTTGGGATACAGCAGCGCGTTGGTCGTGACGGTCGTGATCAGGCCAAGGCGTTTAGCTTCCTGAAGCAGTTCGGGCAGTTGGCGGTGCAGAAGCGGCTCGCCACCGGTGAAATCGACCACACGAACGCCTAACTTTTTAAGGTCGCGCAGGTTCTGCCGGGCATTGTCGAGGGTAACGTATGGGGAAGGGCGCTCCCATATATCGCAAAAACTACAGCTCGCATTGCAGCGATAGGTAACGTAGTAGTTGCAGAGGACAGGATGGGAGACAAGGCGCATAAAAAAGGAGTTGGGAGCGAGGAGATAGAAGCGAGCCTGTTGACGGACCGGCTCCTATCTCCTCGCTCCCAACTCCTCAATACTATTATGACAACAGCATTCTAAACAGGCTCACCAGTTTATCTTTCAAATCTTTCCGGTCGACAATGAAGTCCAGGAAGCCGTGATCGAGAACAAATTCAGCACTTTGAAAGCCTTTCGGCAGATCTTTGCCAATGGTTTCACGAATAACGCGCGGGCCGGCAAAGCCAATGAGGGCTTCGGGTTCGGCAATATTGAAATCGCCCAGCATAGCATAGGAAGCCGTTACGCCACCCGTGGTCGGGTCGGTCAGCAGCGACACATAGGGCAGTTTGGCTTTATCGAGCAGGGCTAGCTTGGCCGATGTTTTCGCCATTTGCATGAGCGAAAAACCAGCTTCCATCATGCGGGCTCCCCCCGATTTCGACACCATCAGAAAGGGCGTCTTATTGGCAATAGCGTGATCGATAGCTCGGGCGATTTTCTCTCCAACGACCGATCCCATTGATCCACCAATAAAATTAAAGTCCATGACGGCGGCCGTTACGGTCAGGCCGTTCATTTGTCCATAGGCCGTCCGAACCGCATCCTGAAGACCCGTTTTGGCGATCGTCGCCTTTACGCGGTCTGGATAGGCTTTTGTATCAACAAATTTGAGCGGATCGGCGGAGCGCATGTTGGTATCCAGTTCGGTGAATTCGTTGTCGTCGAACAGGATAGAAAAATACGCGTCTGACCCGATTTTTTCGTGGTAGTTACAATGAACACACGTGTACGCATTGAGTTTGTGCTCCCGCGTATTCATTACTTTTTTACAGTTCGGACATTGATACCACAACCCATCGGGGGCTTCCCGTTTCATTTCGGTTGGGGTTTGAATACCCTTATCTTTTCGGACGAACCAAGACATTTTGAGTAAGTAATTATCAGGAAAGGAACAACAAAGGTACAAAGAAAAGCAGATCAACGGTCATATTTCAGCATTCCCAGATGAGCCGGCTCTGAGCAGCTACGAACTCTGCTCATTAACCAGACAGTCGGTTTACGCTACGCCGGGTTTTTTTATACCAATAAAGTTGTTGCTTTGTGACCATGAAACACGCATTAACCGCTTTGCTTTTAGGATTAACGGTATCGGCTTTTGGCCAGGCATCCGTAGCCTACTACCCGTTTAATAACCTAATTTCGGTTAGTACCAACGCCGACCGGGCATTCTGGGCCGACGCTCGTGTACAGACCAATACTGTTTTTGGCTCACTGAGTACCACCATTTGCCCCATGGTGAATGTAGCCAGAAAAGCGCAGGTCAATTACTATACGGGACTGGGCGTTCGGTTCAATGCGCTGAATGGTATCGACAACCGCGACATTCTGGAAGGCTATTCACTTCATGTGGGGGTTCGTATCAAACCCCTGCTCATGCTGCCTAATCTACGGGTAGCGTTCGAGATAGCCCCCTACTCCCGCAAAGACTTCAAGACCGGTAACCTTCAGTCGTTCCTGGGCCTGGTCTATCAATTTGCGAAGAAACCATGAAAGTAGGAGGTAGAAACGAGGAGGTAGGAGTGAGGAGGGCTGACGCATGCTTTTTGCTTTCGCCGGTCCGCCGGTGCGGTCAGCCCTCCTCACTCCTCACTCCTACCTCCTCGCTTCTAACTCCTATTTCTGATTATACGTCATGGCGCCGTGTTCGAGCTTGTCGGCACGGTCGAAGAGCTTAAGGGCTTTTTGGTAGGTGTCATCCGATTGACCAATCACCCGGAAAAACTCGTTGTTCTGACCGCCTTTGTTATTTTTCTGATATACAGACCGGGCCACCAGCGCTTTTAATTGATTCCGGATGTAGTTCTTCGAGCGGCTGTACTCTTTCTCGTTGAACTTGATCCCCTGCGATGTGGCTTCTTTTACCAGACGGTTCATTTGGTCGTCCGTGAAGATGACGGTACGCTCAAATTCGTCGAACGGCATTTTCTCCAGCTTCTTGCGGTTATCGTTGGCGTATTCCATAGCAAACTCCCGGATGATGTTCTTCCCGTAGAGTTGAATCACATAAGGCGTCTGCCAGCTTGTATCCCGTGGAATGAAGTAGTCGGGCGTAATACCGCCACCACCGTACACAATACGGCCATGATCTGTCTTGAACTTAAGTTTGGGATCGTTTTTGATGGAGTCAGCAATGTAATACTCACCCCGTTTCGAGCGTAGCTCCAGATCTTTTTCGTAGTCGCCTTCGTGGCCCGGCACATAAGGCTTCTGAATACTGCGGCCACTGGGTGTGTAGTAGCGCGAGATCGTCAGTCGAAGTTCGGACCCGTCGGAAAGCTGCACCGGCATTTGCACAAGCCCTTTCCCGAACGACCGCCGTCCAACAATCAGGGCGCGGTCGTGATCCTGCAACGCTCCCGAAACAATTTCAGACGCCGACGCACTCCCTTCATCGACCAGAACAATAAGGGCTCCCTCTTCAAACTGACCGTCGATGCGAGCCAATGTTTTGCGGTCGTACCGATTGTCTTTTCCATCGGTATACACCAGCAGTTTATTGCCCGAAATAAATTCGTCGGCAATGTTGGTGGCCCGATCCATATAACCGCCGGGGTTATTGCGCAGGTCCAGCATCATCTGCGTCATACCTTTCGCTTTGAGGGAGGCCAGTGCCGTTTTGAACTCGTCGTACGTCGTTTCGGAGAAACGGTTGATTTTTATATAGCCCGTTTTCGCATCGATCATATAGGCAGCATCGACAGAATAGGTCGGAATCCGGTCGCGGGTAATCGTAAAATCTCTGGCTTCCTTATCGCCTTTCCGCAAAATGGTTAGCTTAACATCCGTACCACGCTTACCGCGAAGGGCTTTGAAAACAGAGCTATTTTCGATTTTACCGCCCGTCGCCAGCGGCTTCCCGTCAACCTTAACGATCTTATCGCCACTCTGAATACCGGCCGTTTCTGATGGACCACCCGCCAGCGGAGTAACCACATAAACAGTATCCTTGTAAATATTAAACTCGACACCAATACCGTCGAAGCCACCTTCGAGCTGTGACCGGGCCGCAACGGCATCCTGAGGGTTCATATAAGCCGTGTGCGGGTCGAGCTTTTCGAGCATTTTGGTGATCGAGTAGTCAACCAGCTCATCGGTATTGACCGAATCCACGTAGTTGTTTTCGATCAGCTGTAAAATTTCGCGGTATTTGGTGTAGCCGCGCCCAATATTATTCAGGCTTTTGGCACCGCCAAAAAACGTGGCACCGATAAGCATCCCACCCGCCAGCGTAATGCCCAGCAGCATCGGTATCCGCACCGTGGTTTTGTCGTTTTTGATCCGGTTGTTGGGTCCGTCCGTTTCGTTTCCTCCCGGTTTATTCGTAGCGTTGATATCTCCCTCCATTCGTTCGTCTCGTCAGTGGTGTCTTCCTATATGCCATAACGTTTTGAATGTAGCGAAATGTTTGCCATAAAGATTATAAGATGTTAAAAAATGAAAAGTATTCCTGATTGCGAATCATATTTCCAGCCAACGGTATTCGCATTGGTCAATACTGATGACAGAGCCCTCATTCTTACCAAAAACTATGCTTACTTTTACACGGCAGCCAACATCATAGTCTGCCCCTTACTCTTATGTTCGTTCATACCGTTTTTTTCTGGCTTCGTCATCCCGAGAGCCAGGACGATCACCAGGCTCTACGCGCTGGTTTAGAAACTCTTAAGTCGATCACCGACATCACCACAGCCTACGTAGGTACACCTGCCGAGACCCGTCGGCCCGTTATCGATCACAGCTACGATTTCGCATTAACGCTGGTTTTCGCGGATAAAGCGGCTCACGATGCCTATCAGGTTCACCCCGGCCACCTGGCCTTCGTCGATACATGCGCCCACCTGTGGGAGCGGGTTCAGATTTATGATGCGGTTAGTTAGGAAGTAGTAGAAGCGAGGAGTGAGGAGGGCTGACGCGTATTTGCTTTTGCCGGTCAGCCCTCCTCACTCCTCGCTTCTAACTCCTAACTCCTCTAAACCAACACCTCAACTTTCATCTCCATATTTCCCTTGACGGCTTTGGAGTAGGGGCAAACAGCGTGGGCACTTTCGGCAAGCTGCTGAAGCTGGTCGTGATCCATATGAGGAGCTTTGACGGTGATTTTACCCGACAGGAACATATTGGTTCCTTCTTTATTGAGCGAAATGCTGACTTCTACGGCATGCTCCGGCAGAATGACTTTCCGATGTTCGGCAACGGCCATCAATGCACCGTTATAACAGGCGCTGTAGGCTGCGGCAAACAGCATTTCGGGATTGGCGGCTCCGCCTTTCCCATGCATTTCGACGGGTCGTGTCAGTTCCAGTTCTAAAATACCATCGAGCGACTTGACATCGCCTTCGCGCCCGCCGACATTGCTGACGGTGGCGGTATACAGGGTTTCCATACGTTGAGTTTTTAGTGATACACATTCGGTGCGAACTTGCCCGCACGTTCGTTTATACCTTGAAAAAGCCGGAGTTGTTCACAAGCCAGTGTGATTCACCAGCCGCTGAATCAGAATAGCCGGGGGCGTTGGCTCAAAAAATGGCGGGGTTGAAAAAATAGACAGCTAAGGATGACCTACAGGCCAACTATTTGCTGTTATTTAACAGACGTTTACTCACCCAACAGGTTAATTATTGAGGTCGGTTTGGACATTTACAACATTCCACCATTTTAAACTACCTTTGTGTTAGCGGTTTATTTGAAACAAAGCCGCAATAGACCGGGTTGAGCCGCGTTTTTCGTACGTATGCATCACGACACGCAGACCAACATGACTTCAATATATCGATCATATCCAGGCCATCGGGTTCTTATTGGACTGGCGGGTAGTTTGGCGCTGCTTCTTGGGCTGTCCGCCGGGCCTGTGACGGCTCAGCGTAAGCGCGATAAGGCAGATACTGCCCTGGCTAAACCGGGCTCCGTTTCGACTACCAGCGTACGCATGGAAGAAGAAACGATGTTTACAGAAGGCGTTCGGTATTTGATGACCGATGAACCCTCCAAAGCCATTGCCCAGTTTACGAAAGTGCTGCAGAAAGACCCGAACAATGCTGCGGCACAGTACTCTACAGCCAGTGCTTACCTCAAAAGCGGCAAAGTGGCTGAAGCTATCCCCTATGCCACCAAGGCCCATTCACTGGCTGCCGACAATAAATTTTACTCGCTCCTGCTGGCCGAATTATACGTGAAGCAGAAACGCTACAGCGAGGCCGAAGAGCTCTATGAGGCCCTGCTGAAAAAAGGTCCCGAGAATGCCGAATATGGCGTTGAACTGGCTGCTATCTACCTGTTCAACGACAAGCCAGACAAAGCCCTTGAAACCTACAATAAAGTAGAACGGGAACTGGGGTTGAACGAAGAAATCAACCGGCAGAAACAGCGCATTTACCTAAAGCAGAATAAAATAGACAAGGCCGTTGAAGAAGCCGAGAAACTCGTAGCCTCGGAACCCTCAGACCCCGACTACCTGCTCGAAGGAGCCGAACTGCTCATTGCCAACGACCGCACCGACCAGGCTATCAACTGGATAGACCGAGCCCTGAAACTAAATGCAGACCTACCCCAGGCGCATGTGTTGCTGGCCGACATTTACCGTAAGAAAGGGGATATGGATCGCGTCAGCAAGGAGCTGAATCAGGTGCTGGCCAACCCCAATCTGGAAGCAGGTCTGAAAGCCCGGATTCTGTCCAGCTACATGGGCATGACGGGTACAAACACCGCAGCCCAACAGGACGCGCTCGGCATGGCAATGAATTTAGCGAAAACGTCGCCCAACGACCCAAAAACGCAGGTGATGCTAGCCGATTTGCTCATGCAGCAAGGCAAAAAAGCCGAAGCCCGCGATGCGTATGCCAAAGCAGCCCGTCTGGATGGTTCCGTGTACGAAGTCTGGGGTGCCCTGATCCAGCTGGACGGCGAACTCAATCAGGTCGATAGCCTGCTGGTGCACTCCGAGAAAGCACTGGAGGTATTCCCAACACAAGGATTGTTCTGGTATTCTAACGGATCGGCGAATCTGTACAAACGTAAGTATCAGCAAGCCGTTGATGCGCTGGAGGAAAGCCAGAAACTACTGGCAGCCACCGGGAGCAATGACGTTAAGAAAGGCATTTCTGCCCAGTTGGGCGATGCTTATAACGGCCTGGGCGACCATGCGAAATCGGATGAGGCTTACGAGGCTGTGTTAAAAATAGATCCGCTGAACGATCACGTCCTGAACAATTACAGCTATTTCCTGTCTTTACGAAAGGAAAACCTGCCTCGTGCCCAGCAGCTGGCGCAGAAACTTGTTGAGCGTCATCCAACCAATGCAACCTACCTGGATACCTATGCCTGGGTGCTTTATGTCTCAAAAGACTACGCCAAAGCGAAGCAGTACCTCGAAAAGGCCATGGCCGATCCGGCTAATGTAAGCGGAACCATCATTGAACATTATGGCGACACTCTCTACCAGCTTGGCGAGCGCGACAAAGCAATGGAACAATGGAAACAGGCAAAAACAAAAGGCGGTGCCAGCCCCGAGCTGGACAAGAAAATAGCTACTGGCAAGTTATAAAAGAGTGATTAGTGGTCATAAGTGGCGGCAAAATACCGGTAGCCACCAAAAATCACTAACACTACCCTGTATGAATAAACACCTGTTATTTACCTTTCTGTTAGGCGTATTACTAAGTTCCGAAGGTTGTCGGCGGCACCACATGTCGCATAGCACTGGCCCGGCTCCTGTTTCACCCGCTCCCAACGACACCACGTCTACTACCCAGCCAAGTCAAAACATACCGTCTGATTCGGCCCTGAGTACCCGTCCGGCACCCGTCAGACCGGGTATTGAAGAAGCCCGCACGAATGTGGCCGAAATTGATTTTCGGTATCTGATAGCCAAATCAAAAATTTCATTTAAGAGCCAGCAGCAGGATATTGACAATGCCAACGTGAACATCCGGGTTCGTAAAGACAGTCTGATCTGGGTCTCGGTTTCCAAACTGGGCATCGAAGCCGTACGGGGACTTATTACCCATGATTCGATTACGATTGTCGACAAAATTCACAAGGAGTATTCGGTTTATGATTTCCCGACCTTGAGTAAGCAGTTTAATTTCAGCATGAACTTTCAACTGCTGCAGGCATTAATCATTGGCAATTTACCGTTGCCCAAACGGCCCGCGCAAAAAATAAAAAACGAACGCGACTACCTGCTCCTGCGGCAAAGTGAAGGCAAAGTGCTGGTTGAAAATTACATTGGCGAACAGGATAGAAAGCTGAAAAAACTGATGGTTACCGAGCAGCCAACCAAAAATACCCTGCGGCTCGACTATGAGGATTTCACGTCGCTGAATAACTTTCTGTTTCCTTACACCAGTTTGGTCACGGTAGACTATAAATCGAAAACTGATGGCCAGTTTTACCAGACCTTACTGCGTATCAAGCATAATAAAGTTGAATTGGTCGATAAAAATCCGGGCTTCCCTTTTACGATCCCGTCAAATTATACCCGTCGACCCTAAGTTTATCCGTTGGTTAACGTTCCTATGCGTACAAAATTTCTCCACGTTCCCTGCGCTGTCCGCTGGTTGATGATTGGCCTGACCATGTTCGGCTGCTTATGGTCGACAGTAGCGGTACAGGCTCAACAGACGGTACGTAACCGGCAGGTTCTAGAGAAAGAGAAAAAGCAGAACCTGGAAAAGATGAACCAGATTCGGGCCATTTTACAACAAACGGCCTCAGAAAAGCAGGCTGGCCTGGGCCAGCTAAAAGCCCTCGACCAACAAATCCAGACGCAATCGCAGCAAATTGGCCTCTTAAACAAAGACCTAAAACTGACTGAGTCTGAAATCGCGGAACTGCGCGAAGCCAGCACCACCCTCACAAAAGACCTCAATAAATTACGAGCCGAATATGGCTCCATGATCTATGCCGCCGACAAACGCCGTCAGCAGGTCAATCCACTCGGTTTTTTATTTGCTGCCGACAACTTCAACCAACTGGTTGCCCGCTACCGCTACCTGCGCCAGTATTCCGATGCCCGACTAAGTCAGGTGCGGCAGATGAACAACGTTAAAACCATGTTGCAGGGCAAGCAGCGAGCCACCCTGCGAAAACGCCAGGAGCAGAAAAACACCATTGGAGCCAAAGTAAGCGAAACGAAAAGCCTCGAAACGCTTAAAGTTGTCAAGAATCAGGTCGTCAAAGAATTAAGCCAAAAGGAAACGGAGCTGAAGACCGAACTGGATGAGAGCCGACGGGCTGTTGCTCAGTTAGAGTCGTTGATCAAACGACTGATTTTGCGGGAGGCAAAAGAACGCGCGGAACGGGAGGCTCGCGAACGCGCCGATCGGGAACGGATAGCCCGCATCGAAGCCGCCCGAAAAGCTGCCGAGCGCAAACGGGCTGAAGAAGCTATTGCTGCCGCCGAAAAGGCCGGTGAAAAACCTGCCCCGGCCGATGTTGCCAAAATAGAACGCCCCGAGGAACCCGAACCAGTCGCTAAAAAGCCCGATGAACGGCGGAATAATAACCTGAACGATGAGGAAACGGCTCTGGCTTCATCGTTCACCGGAGCGCGGGCACGGCTACCCTGGCCGGTAACGAAAGGCTTTATCTCCGATCACTTTGGCCGCAAACCCCACCCCGTTCTCAGAGGAATTATGGTTGAGAACCAGGGAGTCGATATTCAGACAAACGCAGGTGAGGGCGTTCGGTCGGTGTATGACGGTATTGTGCAGGACGTAACAAGCATGCCCGGCATGAATACCGTTGTGGCCATTCAGCACGGCGATTATTTCACGGTTTATGCCAAATTACGGAATGTATCCGTCCGGGTGGGCCAGCGTGTCAAAGCCCGCGAGTCCATTGGCACCGTCGCCACCGACAAAAATGGCGTGTCGGAAATCCAATTCCAGATTTGGAAAGAGTTTACCAAACTCAACCCCGAATCCTGGCTCATGCCCCGATGACCTTACCCAGTATAAAGTTTTCTCTTTGCCGGTAGTTATCTATCAGGCGTAGCAACTACTACCCCACAACTACCTAACTTTGCAGCCTTACTAGCGGTCGGCCGCATCACTTTATAATTGCTCCCAATGTCTGTACATAATCCTGACATCAAGCGAGTTACTACGCATACTATTCAGGAACTTAAAAATAAAGGCGAAAAAATCTCAGCCTTAACGGCCTATGATCACGCCATGGCCCAGGTCGTTGATTCGGCCGGGGTCGAATTAATTCTGGTCGGCGACTCGGCGTCGAACGTCATGGCGGGTCACGAAACAACGCTGCCCATTACCCTGGATCAGATGATCTACCACGCCAGTTCGGTGGTACGTGGCGTTAAGCGGGCGCTGGTCGTTGTCGATCTACCCTTTGGCTCTTATCAGGGCAATTCGACAGAAGCACTCCGGTCGGCCATCCGAATCATGAAAGAGTCAGGGGCTCATGCAGTGAAAATGGAAGGCGGCCTTGAAATAAAGGAATCTATAGTCCGTATTTTGAGCGCGGGCGTTCCCGTAATGGGCCATCTGGGGTTGACACCCCAGTCTATCTACAAGTTTGGCACCTACGCTGTTCGGGCCAAAGAAGAGGCCGAAGCCCAAAAGCTGATCGACGACGCCCACATGCTTCAGGACATCGGTTGCTTTGGGTTAGTTCTTGAAAAAATTCCGGCGGCTTTAACCAAAACGGTTTCTCAAAGCTTGACTATTCCTACCATTGGTATTGGTGCGGGGCCGGATGCGGATGGGCAAATCCTGGTTATTCACGATCTGTTAGGCATCACCAACGAGTTCAAACCACGTTTTCTGCGCCGGTATGCCGACTTGCATAAGGTTATGACAGAGGCCATTGCTCATTATGTGGACGACGTGAAAAGCAACGACTTTCCGAACGAGAAAGAAGCGTATTGAGTTAAAGATAAATGGACAATGCAGTATGGAAACTGAAAAACAGATTTCCAGTTTTCACACTACATTGTCCATTATCCATTATATCTTATGAATAAGAAGCCATTCCAGGTGGTTTATGAAGATAACCACCTGCTCATTGTCAATAAAGAACCGGGTATTCTGGTACAGGGCGACCGTACCGGCGATATTACGCTGCTGGATGTACTAAAGGATTATATTAAAGAGAAGTACAACAAACCAGGGGAGGTTTTTCTGGGTTTGGTGCACCGGCTCGACCGGCCCGTGAGTGGCTTAGTTGTATTTGCCCGAACATCGAAGGCGCTGGAACGGATGAACGAGATTTTCCGGAAGCGGCAGGTTCAAAAAACCTACTGGGCCGTTGTTCGGCGTAAGCCACCCAAAGACGCGGATAAACTTGTTGGGTGGATCACGAAAGATGAGCAGAAAAATCAGGTAACCGTTCATGATTACGAAGTCCCCAAGTCGCAAAAAGCGGAACTCTCCTACCGCGTTCTTGGTAAGATCAATGAGCATTACCTGTTGGAAGTAAATCCCATTACGGGTCGCCCCCACCAGATCCGGTCGCAGCTAGCACATATGGGCTGCCCGATTCGGGGCGACATTAAATACGGCTACGACCGGGCGGTTGCCGATAAGAAAATTTACCTGCATGCTCGTCGGTTGTATTTTATTCACCCGATCAAGCAGGTTGGAGCACCGGATCGACCTATTATCTGCAAAGCAGGATTACCAAATGATCCTTTCTGGGAAGAGTTTCTGGAGTTGGATACAGAGATATATAATGACAAGAATCTAGATTTCACCTTCGAGTGAGCCAATAGTAAGTCACTCGCTCAAAAGTAAGGGCCGCACTCTCTGATCCTCAGAAAATGCGGCCCTTTATATCTGGAAGTAAGTATCTAATCAGTGTTCGGTTAATGTCTGAGCCGCGCTCTGCTGCTCGGAAGGAACAATGTCTGAAATTATTTGCTCCATAACGCGCTCAATCATTTGAATAATTCCCCGAAGCGCTCCGAAGATTATACATAAAGGAAGAATAATAGGCAGAAAAAACACCCACTGAAAAACCATGTACAAACGAAAATTTCTCATCAGCTTAAGGGATAATTTTTAAAGTTAAGTTTACGGATATGTAAATGGGTATATATTTAGCGCCTTAGAAACAATAAATTTCTATTCATATTCAAAATTAACCTTGACTTAGTACAAAAACAAGACAAGCGTTGAAAAACTTTGAACTCAATATCCATTCATTGGCCCTGAACAAGTAAATATATTGTCACCCGCATATCGACTATTACTCTCTCAATTACTGTGCCAGTATTTTTATTAACAGTTTTAATTTGAAAAATGCTAAAAAGCTAACTTGATAATTCTAGCATCAATATATGATTTTCATTTGGTACTTTTGCAAAACAAGCCTTTTTAATTTCTCATAATCAGCGTGTTTGGCATAGCCCCCTATCGACTTGGGATAGCCCGGTTTCTGTTTGGTCTATACGTAGCGGTATTGATCAATGGAGTCGTTTTTCGCCATGCACACCGCTTGTCAGATGGTACGATCATTTGCCATGCACACCCTTACAAGTCATCGCCCGGTACACAGTTTCCAACCCATGCACACACGCGCGATGAGTTAATCTGGCTTGATGCCTTTGCAAATGCCTTATACGCTAATCCTGATGGGGTTATCTGGGTAGCGGCTCTGGTTCTTCTTGTGCTGCTATCGGTAGCGATCTCACCCGTAGCCAGCTTTTTGTTCAGTTCGTCGCACGTGGCGTTCCGTCATCGCGGGCCCCCGATACCATTGGTGTAGTTTCTCCTTTTCATGATGCACAACCCATCGGCTGACCTTTTTTAAAGGCTTCAGTTCCGTGAGGTTACGTGTTCAAATCTGATTGGTCCATTCATCCAGTGTTATCCCACGTTTATGCTTCGACTTCTTCTTATTCTTCTGCTGTTGCCTGTTCTGGCATCGGCACAATCGACTGTTTCCGGTGTTATTACCGACAAATCAACCAACCAGCCTTTGATTGGCGTATCTGTTTATTTCCCTGTTCTAAAAAAAGGCGGAGTTACAGATACCCTCGGCCGTTATAAGGTCGCTTCCCTCCCGGCTGGCACCCATAAAGTAGAAGCGCGCTTCTTAAGTTATAAAACCCAAACACGATCAGTTCGGCTACTGTCCGGCGAAACAAAGGTTGATTTTACCCTCGAACCCGATGCAGCCCAGCTTCAGGAAGTGGTTGTGACCGGTCTCACAACGGGCTCAACCGTGAAAGACAGCCCCGTACCGATCATGACCTATAACAAGATCCAGTGGCTACAGGGCAGCTCAACGAATCTGGTCGATGCCGTGGGCAAACTGCCGGGCATGTCTCAAATAACAACGGGTGTAGGGCTTTCCAAGCCGGTAATTCGTGGCCTGGGGTTCAATCGCGTCATTACCGTTCACGATGGCGTTCGCCAGGAGGACAACCAGTGGGGCGAAGAACATGCTTTGCAAGTCGATGAGTACAGCATTGATCGCTACGAAATCATTAAAGGCTCGGGCAGCTTACTGTATGGTTCCGATGGGCTGGGGGGCGTCATGAGCCTGATTTCGGCAAGACCGCCCGAAGCGGGGACGTGGAAAGGTCAGATACTGACCAACTACCAAAGCAATAACGGGATGATTGGCCTGTCGGGCGTGGTGGAAGGCACAACGCAAAAAGGTCTTTTTGGACGGGTGCGCGTGAGTACTAAAAGCGCCGGTAACTACCGCAATCAGTATGATGGCCGCGTATATGGGTCCGCATACCGCGAATTTGATGTGAACGGTACCATTGGCATCAATCGAAAATGGGGGTACTCGCAACTGTATATGTCCAACTGGCATCAGGACATCAACATCGTAACGGGCGAACGTGACCGTAGTGGCCGTTTTCAGGAGTTGGTCCGCGTGTCCAGCGACTCCGAAGCGCTGCAGCCTGTTTCGGACGCGACGCTGCATAGCCGAACCATTGACCCGGCCAACTACCAAAATCTTAACAACTTCAAAACCTCCTGGAATACCTTTGCCAAAATAGGAAGCGGTAATATTTCGGCCATTGTCAGTTACAGCCAGAATCGGCGGCAGGAGTTCGCCAGTACGCTTACCCCCGGCCAGCCCGCGCTGTATTTTTATCTGCAAAATGTATTCTATGATCTAAAGTATTATTTCGGGGGGCACAACGGGTGGGATTTTACCATTGGTGGCAACGGCCTCTGGCAATACAATCAGAACAAAGGTCTGCAGGTACTTTATCCGGGTTATCGCTCCTGGGATAATGGGCTTTTTCTGTTCGCCCAGAAGAAAACAGATCGGCTAACGGTGAATGGCGGCCTCCGTATGGACATTCGAAAGATGCACATCAACCGCCTGTATGCCGACGATAGCGGCACCTTTAGCGAAACGCCAATCACGAATGGCCAGGTCCGTTTTGATGGCCTTCACAAAACATACGCCAACCCAACCGCTAGTTTTGGAGCGACTTACTCGCTGTCGAGCCGGTGGATTGTGAAAGTAAACCTGGGCCGTGGGTTCCGGGCACCCTCTACCCCCGAGTTATCGGCCAATGGTGAGCATGCCGGCACATTCCGCTATGAGATTGGAAGCCCCAACCTCCTCTCGGAAACGTCCTGGCAAAGTGATCTCGGCATTAACTACGAATCGCCGGACGTGTCGTTCACGGCAAGTTTATTCCAGAACCGGATCAATAACTATACGTATTCCGAGAAGGTATTCGACCGCTTTGGACGTGACTCCATCGTCGATCCAAGCCGCCCTATCCTCACCTATCGCTACAAGCAGGGAAATGCCGTGCTGTTTGGGGGTGAGGCCCAGGTCAGCTTTAATCCGCGATCGGCACGCTGGTTTCACCTCACCACGTCCTACTCGCTTGTACGCTCCCGCAACCTCTCGGCCACCGGCGATTCGGCCCGCTATCTGCCTTTCTTACCACCACCCCGCGTTATCGGGCAGTTGAAGTTTACAAAGGCAGAAGCAGGTACGCATTGGCGCAATTTATATGCGCTTCTGGAAGTGGAACACAACTGGCGACAGAACGAAGCGCTGCTTGCTTATGGTACCGAAACGGAAACCCCGGCTTACACACTGATTAACCTGGGTGGCGGTACCGACCTGCTCAATAGCAACGGCCGTTTGTTAGGATCGCTTTATTTAACCGTGCAGAACATCTTCGATGTTGCCTACCAAAGCCATCAAAACCGACTGAAATACTTTGGCATCAACGAGGCAACCGGACGGCGGGGTGTCTATAATATGGGCCGCAATATCAGCCTTAAAGTTATTATCCCATTCGGCGGCAAATAATAGTAAGGGATAAAAAGGAGAAAGGGGACGAAAGGGAGGATGGCTAAAACCACCTATACCCTTTCGTCCCCTTTCTCCTTTTTATCCCTTATTCTATTTCAACGTGGCAACCGCATCTTTAATGCGCTGTACCGCTTCAACAAGTGACTCGTCGGATGCTGCCGTCGAGATGCGCAGGCAATCAGGTGCCCCGAAGCCCGAACCGGCAACCGTGGCTACGTAAGCCGTATTCAACAGCCAGCCCGCAAAATCATCCGAGTTCTGGATGGTTGTTGTACCGTCTGACTTACCGTAATAATAGCTAACATCGGGGAACGCATAGAAAGCGCCTTCCGGAACGTTGGTCCGGAAGTGAGGCACCTCTTTCAACAGTTTCACAACCAGGTCACGACGACGGTGGTAAGCTTTCGCCATTTCCATCGACGGTTCCATGGGGCCGTTCAGAGCCGCAACGGTTGCTTTCTGAGCAATTGAGTTCGTACCTGAGGTTACCTGTCCCTGTAGCTTCTCCACGCCATCGGCGATCCACTTGGCAGCGCCGATATAGCCAATCCGCCAGCCAGTCATGGCATACCCTTTGGCAACGCCATTCACCGTTATGACCCGTTCAGCAATTTCAGGAATTGACCCCATGCTAAAATGGCCTTCGGGCGTGAAGTTGATGTATTCGTAGATTTCATCAGCCAGCACATGTACATTCTCGTGACGGGCCACCACATCGGCAATGGCACGCAGTTCGGCTTCTGAATAAATCGACCCCGTTGGGTTGTTCGGCGATGCGTACATGACGATCTTGGTCCGGTCGGTAATAGCGGCTTCAAACTGCTCAGGCGTCACTTTGAAGTTGTTTTCAAAGCTACCATCCACGACCACAGCTTTGCCTTCGGCCAGCTTCACCATTTCGGAGTAGCTAACCCAGTAAGGCGAGAAAATAATAACTTCATCGCCGGGGTTTACCAACACCTGAATGACGTTCGCCAGCGAGTGCTTGGCACCGGTCGACACAACGATATTTTCGGGTTTCCAGTCAATGTTATTGTCGCGCTTGAACTTATCGGCGATGGCTTTACGGAGATCGGGATAGCCAGCCACGGGCGAGTAACCATGGAAACCATCGTCGATGGCTTTTTTGGCGGCTTCGCAGATGTGGGCGGGTGTTTTAAAATCCGGCTCCCCGACGCTCAGGCTAATTACTTTGTGGCCCAGCGCAGCCAATTCGCGGGCTTTTTTGGTCATCGCCAGCGTGGACGACTCCTCCAGCGCGTTGATGCGGTCGGCTAACAAACTCACGGTGTCAAGCGTGGCAGACATAATGGGTGATGTTTTAGGAAAATGATAACAAACTGACCGCAAAGGTAGTGGGTTTTCAGCGTAAGGCTGAGGATTTTGTGAAATTAAAAAAGGGTTTAACCACAGAGATGCACGGAGAAGACACGGAGATGCACAGAGCCTATTTCTATTCTCTGCGAATCTCTTTTGCTCTAAGTAGCTCTGCGTAATATATTTTATAAAAAAGGTAAGACCTCCCCCTTGTCCTCGCATTGATCCAGTAACTCAACCGTCGTTTTCTGTAAAACAGGGTGCATGAAGTCGGGAGCTATCTCGGCAAGTGGCACGAGTGTAAACCGTCGCTGGTGGAGAAACGGATGCGGAATCGTCAACCTTTCTGTTTGCAGAATGAGCTGGGCGTAATACAGTATATCAATGTCGATCACGCGGGCACCCCATTTCTCCAATCGAACACGACCCAGCTCCTGTTCTATGGCCTGCGTTTGTACAAGGACATCTTCGGGTATCAGGGCCGTTTCAACCGTCAGGACCTGATTCAGATAAGCGGGTTGGTCGGTAACACCCCAGGGGGCCGTTTCGTACAGGCCCGATTGTCGAACCACCGGCCCGACGCGTTCCGAGATCAGGTCAACGGCTTGCCGGAGGGTTTGAACGCGGTCGCCGAGGTTCGCACCGAGGAGGAGAATAGTTTTCAATGAGTGAATGAGTGAATGAGTGAATGAGTGAACAGGTTCGAGACGATCTTATTCGCTCATTCATTAATTCACTCATTCACAATTCATTAATCAATAATCCTTTATCGGCTTAATGCCGTAGTACGCCTGAATCTCTTCCTCACTGGGCGTTTTGGCGGGGCGAACGAGCCGGAAGCCGACGAACGAAGCCGACGTTAGCCACCAATCGGATTTAGGGCTTTGCGGATCCAGCACTTTCCAGGCCGGGGCGGATGGTGTCCGGGCGGCCGATCGAAGGATAGTGGCCTCGTCATCCCAGGAACCACCCCGCACCGAGTTGGGGTACAGGGTTGTCGTTGGTGCGTACGGTTCTTTCACTTTGCCGCTGGCTACCTGCTTATAATAGTCAGCAACGTATTGATCTTTTGTCCACTCCATCACGTTGCCGTGCATGTCGTACAGGCCAAACGGATTGGGCTTTTTGGTGCCTACTTTCTTGTAGCCCCCTTCACTGTTGCCCGTAAACACAGCGTATTCACCCAGTTTTTTCACATCGGCCCCAAATGAATAGGGAGTTGCGGTGTTGGCCCGACAGGCATATTCCCATTCGGCTTCGGTGGGCAGCCGGAAAAATACGCCCGTCTTCGCGTAGAGCCAGGCGCAGAACTTGATAGCCGCGTATTGCGTCATGTTGATGGCCGGATAGCCCGCACGACCCATACCGAACGACATATCCACATAGGGTGGACTGGGCCGGGTAGTGGCATCCGTTTTAGCTAAGTTGGCATCAGCTTCTGTGTATTTAGCCGCCATCTCCTTCTCCATGTTTGTAAAGGCAAACAGGTCGTAAAGATCCCAGGTCACTTCGTACCGGCCCATGTAGAACGGTTCGATCTGCACTTTGTGCTGAGGGCCTTCATCGGCTTTACGGCCTTTTTCGGTGGCAGGGCTCCCCATCATATAGGTGCCGCCCGGAATAGCGACTAAGTCATACGACTGGTTACTGCCCGGCACGACTTGGGTGTAGGATTTAAAGTCGGTGGTGGTTTGTGCCTTTGTACAAATCAGTGCTCCGTTGAGAAAAGCAATGGTTGTTAAGAGATATTTCAGACGCATTGTTGGTTATATAGGAAAAGGAATCTGTATTGAACGACAGGTAAAAGTACGAACGATTTCCTTTGTTGTACCTTTGTAAAAATAAATGAAAACGCGGTCGGGCTGGTACATCAGTTAAGCGGGTCAGACAGACATGAACAAAGCTGTCTTTTCTCCTCCGTCCGTTACAAGATTAACGAATGAATTATCTCTCAGCCGAAAATTTAACGAAGTCCTACGGCGACCGTACTCTGTTTAAAAACCTTACGTTTGGTATCAATCGGGGCGATAAGGTGGCCATTGTTGGCGCCAATGGTTCCGGGAAAACGACCCTGCTCTCTATTCTGGCAGGAGCCATGCCGCCCGATGCCGGTCTGGTAAGCCACCGGAAAGACATCAGCATTGGGTACCTCGATCAGCAGCCAGAATTCAACGATGCCCTGACCGTGATGGAAGTGGTGCTGGCGGGCGAAAGCGCTCAGCTCGATGCCGTTCGGGCCTATGAGCAGGCGCTGGCTCACGAAGACAACAAGGGCCTCGAACAAGCCATGGCCGACATGGAGAAACTCGAAGCCTGGGATTATGAAGCCCAGATCCGCCAAATTCTGGGTGAATTGGGGATTCAGAATTTCGAGCAAATCGTTGGTTCACTTTCCGGTGGTCAGCGCAAACGTGTGGCACTGGCACGGGTGCTCATTCAAAATCCGGATCTGATCATTCTGGATGAGCCCACCAACCACCTCGACCTGGAAGCCATTGAGTATCTCGAAAATTACCTGAATACCAACAACGGTACACTGCTGATGGTATCGCACGACCGGTACTTTTTGGATCGGGTCTGCAACCAGATTGCTGAGTTGGACAACGGACAGCTTTACACTTACAAAGGCAACTACGCGTATTTTCTTGAGAAAAAAGATGAGCGCGAAGCAGCCGCAGCCTCCGAACTGGCCAAAGATCGCAACACCTTTCGGCGCGAGCTGGAATGGATGCGTCGGCAACCCAAGGCGCGAGGAACAAAGGCCCAATACCGGATTGATGCCTATGAAGAGCTGAAAGAAAAAACCAGCGGCAAGAAGAGTGACGGCGAGCTGGACCTGAACCTGCGCATGGCCCGGCTGGGGGGTAAAATTCTGGAAGTCGAAAACCTGAGCAAACGCTTTGGCGATAAAGTCCTCCTCGACCATTTTAATTATACCTTCAAACGCCCCGACCGGGTGGGCCTGATCGGCAAGAATGGCATGGGTAAAACCACGCTCATGAACATGCTGACTGGCCAGCTACGCCCCGATTCAGGAAAAATTTCGACCGGCGGCACCGTTAAATTCGGATACTATACCCAAACCGAGCTCGACCTGCCCGAAAATCAGCGGGTAATCGACGTGGTGCAGGATGTGGCCGAAGTCATGAAGCTGGCCAATGGCGATACCATTACAGCAACCCAGTTGCTGAGCCGGTTTCTGTTCGACCGCTCCAAGCAGTATGATTTCGTGGCCAAGCTGAGCGGGGGCGAAAAACGGCGTCTGCAACTACTGCTCGTGCTGGTGCAAAATCCAAACTTCCTGATTCTGGACGAGCCGACCAACGACCTCGACATCATGACGCTGAACGTGCTGGAAGATTTCCTGCTCAACTTTTCGGGTTGTGTGCTGATCGTTACCCACGACCGTTACTTTATGGATCGGCTGGTGGAGCACGTTTTCGTGATGGAAGGCGAAGGCAAAGTGCGCGACTATCCGGGCAACTATACCGACTATCGGGAATGGCGCGATTCGCAGCCGAAGGCCAATGCCCGTGGCAGCAAACCCGCGCCGGTCGAAAGCAAGAGCCCGGCACCGGTGCCCGCAGCCGTCAGCGCACCCACTGCCAGGCGGAAACTATCGTTCAAGGAAATTCGTGAATACGAAACCATTGAAAAAGAGCTTGAGTCGCTGGAAGAACACAAAAGCAGCTTAGTAGCCCTGCTCAATTCGGGTGGGCATCATGAGCAACTCATTGCCTGGGCCCGCGAGATTGAGTTGATTGACGAAACCATTGCCAAAAAATCAGACCGCTGGCTGGAGCTGGCGGAGTATATTTAATTATGAATGATAGAGTGAGTGAATGTGAGAATAGTTTCCAGAGCGTTATTCTTACATTCACTCACTCTATCATTCACACATTGTGTCTATGGATCAGATCATTAGTTTTTTTCAGACGTTACTCAATTCAGAAGAAATCATCCGCACCGGTGGATTGGTCCTGATCACACTGATTGTCTTTGTCGAAAATGGTATCTTTTTCGGATTCTTCCTGCCGGGCGACTATCTGCTGTTCCTGTCGGGTGTATTTGCGGGGATCAAGTTGCTGAATGTACCGCTCTGGCTACTGCTTAGTTGTCTCTTCGGGGCAGCCGTGCTGGGCTCCCTGACAGGCTATCTGACGGGCTACTATTTTGGCGGAAAGATCAAGAACCGCCCTGATTCGCTGTTCTTCAAACAGAAATACATCGAAAACACGCGCGAGGCCTTTATCAAATACGGCAACAGCGCGCTTATTATTTCCCGTTTTCTGCCCGTGGTCCGCACGTTTGCACCCCTCCTGGCGGGTCTTATTCACATGCCCGCCCGATCCTTTATGGTATACAATATCGTTGGCGGAGCCATCTGGGTATTAACGCTGGTAGGCGGAGGGTTTTTCTTCGGCGAGCGGTTTCCCGGTATTGTCGACTATGTTCAATACATCATCCTTTTCTTCCTGGGGATTACAACGTTCACGGTCGTGAAAGGCTACCTGAATGCCCGGAAAGAAAACAGAGCGAAAAAAAATAACCCCTGACTTAGCTTTTCTCGACCCAGATTGTCTTCATATTGACAAACTCCTTAATGCCGGCTTCTGACAGTTCGCGCCCGAAGCCGGAGGTTTTGATACCGCCAAAGGGTACCCGCGCATCGGAGCGCATGAGTCCATTTACAAACACCGAACCCGCCTGAATCTGCCGCGCCAGCCGATTGGCCCTGTCCAAGTCCTGCGTCCAGAGGGCTGACCCAAGACCAAAGTCAGACTGGTTGGCTAACCGAATGGCATCCGTTTCATCTTTGGCATCGATCAGAACCGCCAGTGGACCAAAGGTTTCTTCGTCAAAAGCCGCCATGCCGGGTTTCACGTTGTCCAGCAGCATAGGCAGTACATTACACCCCTCCCGCTGGCCGCCCGTCAATCGTTTGGCTCCTTTGGCCAGCGTTGCCTGATACTGCCGCTCAATGGAATCGGCCAGATCGAGCCGGGCCATTGGTCCCATAGTCGTCGCGTCGTCCATTGGGTCGCCTTGCTGTATCTGGCTGATGTGGTGCATGACCCGCTCCGTAAACTGCTTTTTAACCGACTTTTCTATAATGAATCGTTTGGCCGCAATGCAGCTTTGACCCGCGTTCTGCATGCGTGATTTAACAGCTACCTCGGCGGCTTTATCCAGATCTGCGTCGGCCAGTACGATCAGGGCATCGGAGCCGCCCAATTCCAGCACCGATTTTTTGATTTCGCGCCCGGCAATACTGGCTACCGACGCTCCTGCCCGCCCACTGCCGGTGAGCGTCACAGCTTTCACACGCTTGTCTTTCAACAGGTCTTCGACAACGGGCACATCCACGAGCAGCGATTGAAAAACGCCCATAGGCACACCACATTCCCGAAACGCTTCCTCAATGGCTAACGAGCAACCAAACACATTTGGCGCATGCTTGAGCAAGCCTACATTGCCCGCGATCAGGCCGGGAATGGCAAAGCGCATTACCTGCCAGAAGGGAAAATTCCAGGGCATGATGGCCAGCACCGGCCCCAATGGCTGAAAGGTGATGACACTCGCGGGGCCCGGACCATCACCTGCTTTGGATTCGATCGACTGGTCAGCCAGAAAAGCTTCGGCATTGTCGGCATAGAAGATGCACGTAGCCGCGCATTTTGTTACTTCAGCTATGGCTTCCTTCAGCGTTTTTCCCATTTCGGCGGTCATCAACTCACCAAAGCGTTGCTTGTTATCCAGTAAGTACTGACCAACCTTACGCAGGTAATCGGTACGCTCCCGAATTGACAAAGCCGACCAGTCGGCAAAGGCCCGGTCGGCTTTTTTAAGTTTCCGCTCAATGACGCTGGCGCTATCGGCACGGTACGTCTGAAGACGTTTTTGCGTATACGGATTTATAGAGGTAAACATAGAGGGATGTATTGTGTATGATGTAGGGTATATGATGTAGTGTCATTGACAATTATATCCTACATCCTATACCCTACATCATACATCCTGCTATTGTTCTTCGTTTTCCAATTTATTGACTAACTCAACCATGGTGTCGATCACTAACTCCATTCGATCATAGCCGACAATTGCATCAAACTTATCGCGGGCTTCCTGCATGCAGTCTTTCAATGAAACGAACAGGGCTTTCCCCCGATCGTTCAGAAAGATGATGCTGGACCGCGAATCACTCGGATTTTTCTGGGTGTAGATATAGCCTTCGCTCTCCAGCAATCCGACGATCTTACTCATCATCTGCTTGGTGACACAGGCCCGTTTTGCCAGTTCATTGTTCGTGGTACCACTTTCGTCGATGCTCGACAGGAACATCAGGTAACTCATTTTGAAATCAGTATAGCCCTGAGCATGCAAACGCGGTTCAATGAATGCGCTTGTAAACCGTTTAAGCCGCCAAAACAAGCGGCCGATGGCTCGGTCTCGGATGGCCTGAAACTGGTTAAAATCAAAGGAATTCTTATCTGTTTCCACGAACATTATGCAAAATAAATATTACTGAAACAATTCACGCTAAAAGATTGTACAAATATAGTCAACCTACTTGACTTTATAGTCAACCTAGTTTACTTTTGTCCAACAATAGTCAAACACGTTGACTATCATTCAAGTTCTTCATATGACATCGGCCTATGTCAAAAAACTACGCAAACTATGGCAACCATAACTGAACAAATGGCAACCACCGAAGAGAAAAGCGGCATCAAAGCGTATCTGCCCCGTATTATTATAGCCCTCGTCCTGCTGGTAGGCGGTTATTTTGGGTATAAAGCCTACGTACACGGTCAGGAATACGAAACAACGGACAATGCACAAATTGAGGGCAATTCAGCCCCCGTTTTGGCCCGTGTAGCGGGTTATGTGACGGCCGTTAACGTAGATGACTACGCTAATGTAAAGCAGGGGCAACCCATTGTAACGATCGATCCCCAGGAATATGACGTAGCTCTGGCACAGGCCGAAGCCGATTATCAGCAATCACTAGCCGACCTTGAAAACGCCCGTGCCGATTTGCAGAACGCCCAGGCAAACGCCCGCAACGTCGTGCAGAACGCCCGCGTTGCCCAATCGAACGCGCAGGTACAGGCCGCCCGGCGCGACAAATCACGGCAGGATCTGCAACGCGATCAGAATCTTTATAAAGAGCAGTCGCTAACCCGGAAACAACTGGAAGACTCGCAGAACAATGTAGAAGTACAGAGCCGTCAGTACGACGCCAACGTGGAGCAGATCACCCTGGCCAAAACATCGCAGGGTGTAGCGCAGGCGGGTATTGCCAAAGCACAGGCCAACATCCAGAAGATTCAGGCCGTTCTGAAAGTAAAACAGGCCGCTATCGACAACGCTAAACTTCGCGTGGGCTATGCGCGGATCAGCGCACCGATTGCCGGTAAAATTGGCCGCAAAAACGTAGTGGTCGGTCAATATGTACAGCCCGGTCAGAACCTGTTCACGATTGTCGACGACTCTAAATTCTGGATTGTGGCCAACTTCAAAGAAACCCAACTGGAAAAAATGAAACTGGGCCAGCCGGTTGACATCGAACTGGACGCGTATCCTGACCTCGACATCAAGGGCCGTGTGGCTTCACTTTCGGATGCAACAGGGGCTAAATTCGCTCTCCTGCCAGCCGATAATGCCTCGGGCAACTTTGTCAAGATCACCCAGCGTGTACCGGTAAAAATCGAAATTCTGAACCCGGAGAAATACAAGGAGCAATTGCGGGCGGGCCTAAGCGTGGATGCTGAAGTTCGAGTCGCTAACTAAAAAAGGATGTAAGGGGAAAAGGGAATTCCAAATGTTCCTGCCTGCTCCCTCTTGTCTCCTTCTTCCCTCTCCTCCCCTTTATTATGGCAACCCAAACACTGGCTCCACCTGCTCAGGCGACTTTACCCACTGGTTTTAAAAAGTGGATTATTGTCATCACAGCCATATCGGCAGCCATTATCGAATTAATTGATACATCCATTGTAAACGTTGGCCTGACCGACGTTGCCGGTAACCTCGGCGTTACCATTGAAGATGTATCCTGGGTCGTTACGTCATACGCCATTGCTAACGTCATTGTGATTCCCATGACGGGCTTTCTGCAGCGGTATTTTGGCCGTAAAAACTATTATATCGGGTCCATTATCCTCTTTACGATAGCCTCTTATGGCTGTGGATTTGCCGATAGTTTATGGACACTGGTGGCTTTCCGATTCCTCCAGGGCATTGGTGGCGGGGCCTTACTGTCCACATCGCAGGGACTGATGTTCGACTCATTTTCACCGGCCCAGCGGCCGCTGGCATCGGCTCTGTTTGGAATGGGCATTGTGCTCGGCCCAACCCTTGGTCCAACGCTGGGTGGTTTCATCATCGACAATTACCATTGGAGCTGGATGTTTTACATCAACATCCCCATTGGTATTGCCGCTGTTCTGCTAAGCATAGCCTACATCGACAAGAAACCCGACGAGATTGACATCGACCGGAAAGCCATTCATATCGACCAAACCGGTATTCTTCTTCTGGCGGTGGGTATTGGTAGTTTACAGTATGTGCTGGAACGGGGCGAAGCCGATGACTGGTTTGACAGCAAAGTCATCATGTGGCTGGCCGTTGCAGCCGCCGTTGCCATTCCGATATTCATCTGGTGGGAGCTTCGGGGCACTAAAGACCCCGTGGTGGACCTTCGAGCCCTGAAGAACCGTAACCTGGCCGTGGGTTCCATTCTGATGGTCGTTATCGGGTATGGGTTATTTACGTCCGTTTTGCTGTATCCCCTCTTTGCCCAGCGCATTGTTGGCCTGACCGCTACCCAGACGGGTAAACTCCTGATTCCCGGTGGGTTAATTACCTTACCGATGTTCGCATTGGTTGGCCGACTGCTGGCCAAAGGCGCATCGCCAAGGTTGATGGTCGTTATTGGGTATGTCGCTTTTTCAAGCTTCTGCTTCATTATGTCTACCTACAATATGAATGCTTCGGATGGCGACTTCATCTTCGCGCTTATTATTCGGGGTATTGGGCTGGCGTTTGTGAATGTGCCTCTGATCAACCAGTCTGTTTCAACGATGGAACCCCGTCAGTTACCGACCGGTATTGCTATCGTGAACATGATGCGGCAGGTGGGCGGTGCCTTTGGGGTGGCGATTACCAACACCTATGTTACCCAACGCACAGCCGTGCACCGGGGTGATCTGGTGTCGAACCTGCAACCGGGCGATATGCTGACTATGGAACGGCTTAATGCCATGACTCAAGGCTTAATTGCGAAAGGCGTCAACTCGTTCGATGCCGTGACGGGTGCTTACAAGAACATGGATTTAATTGTATCCCGGCAGGCTCTGATGCTTTCTTATCTGGATACGTTCAAGCTGGCAGGTCTGTTTTTCGTAGTTTCCTTCCCGCTGCTCTTCTTACTCAAACGCAAGAAAATAGATGCGGCAGCCGCGAAAGCCATTGCCGACTCCTCTCACTAAAGCCTTGGCTGTAAGGCTTCACCAAAATTCACATGCAAGTCATCATGAAATATAACTATCCTTTTATACGGTCGGCCTGGACAAGTCTTTGGGCCATTGTGGCCTTACTTGCTCCCTTTGGGAGCCGGGGGCAGCAGGTACCCGACGACCTGCGGGCGCTGGTTCAGCAGGCAAATACAAACTATCCAAGCCTGAAACAACAGCAGCAACTCATTCAGGCGGGCGATTTACGGGCCGATATTGCCCGTACGGCGCTTCGACCCAACGTAAACGGCAATGCTTCTTACCAGTATATAACGCCCGTGGCGCAGGCCACTTTACCCGTCGATGGGGTAAACCGGACGCTACAGTTTCAGCCAAACCACAACATAAATGCATCGGTCGGCGTTGGACAAACCATTTACGACTGGGGACGCACCAACGCTGCGGTGAAGCAGGCGGCTGATAATGTTCAGGTGCTCCGTCGGGGTCTGGAAATTACTCAGCAGACACTGGCCTATCAGGTAGCAGCCGCTTACTACGGTGTCGGCTTCCTGCAGCGAAGTCTGGCCGTTCAGGATTCAGTGATTCAGACCGCCGGAGCCAACGTGCGCTTGCTGGCCACACGTCTGCAAAATGGCGATGCCCTGGAGTATGACGTACTCACCCAGCAGGTTCGGGTGAAAACGGCGCAGAACCGGAAAATTGAGATTCAGAATCAACTAGAGCGTCAGTTAGCGGTACTCACCTATCTGACAGGAAACACCAACCCGGATGTTAGTCGGGCCATGACGCAGTTTAGTCAGGAAGTAGCGGGTGGCACAGTAACAACTCAGCCTTTTATGATTACCGATGGTCAATCGGCGCTGGCGGGCAACAAAGATGTTCAGTTGGCGCAGGATCGTGTTCGGCAGGCTGAAACTGATATACGGGTGACTGACCTGACCGGACGCCCCAGCCTTGGGTTTTCGGGTTCGGCGGGGTTCCGCAACGGGTATTTGCCGGAAATCAACACACCCCGCTTCAATATCGCGGCCGGTGTAGCGCTTACGGTGCCCATTTATGCCGGCAAACGGTATCAATTGCAGAATCAGGCGGCTCAGTTAAACCTGAACGCCAGTCGGTATGCCGTTGATAACGCCAATGCCCAGGTGCGGCAAAGTATTGCCCTGCTCAACGCCGACATACGCAGTAATCAAACTCGTTTGGCCAACCTGGAAACGCAGGTACTGCAAGCCCAGAAGGCGCTTCAGATTGCCAACGCCCGACTACGAAACGGCGTCATCACCAACGTTGAACTGCAAAGTGCCGAGGTGGGTGTAGAAGAAGCTAAACTAGGCCAGCTAAATTTTCAGTATCAATTGATGCTCAATCAATTGGAATTAAAAAGATTATTGGGTGAGGCATTATTTTAGGGTTAAAATTTGTTAATTAACCCTTCTGGTACACACTAAACGGCATTAAAAGATATTGTATAGAGAGAGATTCAGGTTGACAACGTAAAAAGTGATCCGTATGAAACAGCGAGTTATTGACATTCTGAAAGAATTTGGTGTATCCGAATCAGCCATTACCGACGAAACACATTTCTCGCGCGATCTGGGGCTGGACAGTCTCGACAGCGTTGATCTGATTATGCAGCTGGAACGTGAATTTGGCATTCGAATCCCTGACGAAGATTATGACAAACTCACGACCATGCAGGGCGTACTAACCTATCTCGAAGCCGAACAGGCCACAGTATAATCAATGACTGCTCTCTAAAATCCAATAAAATCTTTTCCTTAAGCGCAAGAGGGAGGCTACGTAGTCTCCCTTTTGCGTTGTCTATTCACCTGCCCCAAAGACCGTGTGCCATGTTTGGCTCTTCCCTAAAAACACAAAGGCAGGAGCCGTAGTTGTAGTGGCAAAAAGAACGATTTGCCTGCAGCAAGTCGGATAGAGTACACAACAAAACAACTACAGCTATGCCACGAGGAGACAAATCAGCCTATACGGACAAGCAGAAACGGCAGGCCGAGCACATTGAAGAGGGATACGAAAAACGCGGTGTACCCGAAGAGGAAGCCGAAAGCCGGGCCTGGGCTACTGTCAACAAGATATCGGGTGGGGGCAAAAAGAGTGGTTCAGGCCGGGGCCATGCCGAAAACAAAGAACCAGAGAAAAAGGGAGGGCGCAAAGGCGGTGCCGCTTCGGCATCCCGCACACCGGAAGAACGATCGGCTTCGGCCAAGAAAGCAGCAGCTACCCGCAAAAAGAACGCAGCCAGTTCATAAGGATTGGCCAGTAGTTAACTGGTTATTAAGTTAATGGTCATTAGCTGTCATATTGCCAGCTAATGACCATTAACTTAATAACCAGTTGCTACACCTGCATACTCACCAGTGCATTACCCCGCAGGACCGGCACTACGTCGTAGAGGTCATGTTGCAGGCAATAGGTAATGTCTTTCTGGATACCCAGCCGCTGGAGACGCTGAATGTGCGATGAATTCGACAGATAGCTGGGTAGATTGTCTTTCCCCTGGCAATAGAGCCGCCACGCCATAATGGCACTGTCTTCGGCCATCGTATAACTATCTTTCAGGCGTTCGACCAGTGCCCCGGCAAAGAGGGTATCTTCCATGTTGACGCGGCCCTTCCAGCCGGCACAAAGCACCATAACATCGTAGCGCTCACTTTTCAGAAAGCGGGCAATGGCATCCAGATTCAGGAACGAGCCGACCAGCACTTTCACGGCAGAGCGCGACTTGGTAATGGCCAGGGTGCCGTTGGTAGTAGTCATGGCTACATTAGTCCCCCGAATCCGCTCATCCATGTAGGTGAATGGGGAGTTGTCCAACTCGAATCCTTCCACCCGCTTGGCATTTCGTTCGGCTGCGGCCAGATAACCGCGCTCCTGATAGAGCTGGCATTCGGCCACAGTGGCCACAGGAATAATGCTGTTTACGCCATAAGCGAAGGCCGTAACCATGCATGAAGTAGCCCGGAAGACATCAGCCACTACTACAATCGTATTTTCAACGGTGTGCAGGTGCAATAAATCCGGCGTTAAGCAAACGTCAATTTGTTTCATAGACTTTTTTTGTCATACTGATGAAGGAAGCATCTTGAACTATCCTGATAGAATTTTGGGATGCCCTAAGATGCTTCCTTCGTCAGCATGACAAAAGAATAAGTTATTTTTTCACGAAAGGAGGTTTAACGACTTGTGCTTTCAGCAGCCGGTCGCGCACTTTAACGAATATTTCAGTGCCGGGCTTGCTGTAGGCGGTCTTGATGTATCCGAGACCAACACCCTTGCTGAGTGTTGGAGATTGCGTACCCGAGGTGACTTCGCCAATGGCATTCCCCTCGGCATCGGTAAGCTCATAATGCCCGCGGGGAACGCCCCGGTCGAGGAGTTCGAAGCCCACCAGTTTGCGCGATACGCCCTGTTCTTTCTGGGCTTTCAGCATATCGGCATCAATGAAGTCGTGGGTGAATTTGGTGACCCAGCCAAGTCCCGCTTCAATGGGCGAGGTTTCATCGGTGATGTCGTTTCCGTAGAGATTATAACCCATTTCGAGCCGGAGCGTATCGCGGGCACCGAGGCCAATGGGTTTGATACCGAAGGGTTCGCCCGCTTTCATGATCGCATTCCAGACACCTTCGGCCTGGTGATTCGATACGTAAATTTCGAAACCACCCGCGCCTGTATACCCCGTTGCCGAAACAATGACGTTGGCATATCCGGCAAAGTCCGTTTTTTCGAAGGTGTAATACTCCATCGCGTCCAGATCGGCGGGGGTCAGCGACTGCATGGCTTTAGCAGCCAAAGGCCCCTGCACGGCAAACAGACACATATCGCTGGAGATATTCACCATACTCAGGTCGTAGTCGGCAGCGTATTGGCTAATCCAGTTCCAGTCTTTGTCAATGTTCGAGGCATTCACAACGAGCATGTACTCCGTTGCACTAATCCGATACACCAGCAGGTCGTCGACAATGCCACCCCGCCCGTTGGGCAGATAGCTATATTGCACTTTACCATCGTACAGGATGCTGGCATCGTTGGCCGATACACGCTGAATCAGGCCCAATGCACCATCACCTTTGAGGATGAACTCGCCCATGTGCGAGACGTCGAATACACCAACGGCATTGCGAACGGTATTGTGCTCATCGAGATCGGACGAGTAGCGAACGGGCATCTCGAAACCCGCAAACGGTACGATCTTCGCACCTAACTGCTGATGAATATGATGAAGGGGAACTTGCTGAAGCGACATGTACGCAGGGGTTATCCGGCAAATTTACCGAAAAACGTGGTTCTAAGCTGTATACCGTTTTGAATAACCTTATTGGAGAGTAAAATTAATGGGCAGATTATACTTTACCCGAATTGGTTCTCCCCGCTGCGAACCTGGTTTCCAACGTCCACCGGTCTTTTTCACTACCCATATAGCTTCCTCTTCAGTACCATACCCAAGCTTATTCAAGGGCTGAATTTCGTCAACGCTTCCATCTGTATTGATAACGAAGCTGACAAATACCCGGCCCTGTACGCTGGCTCGCCGTGCATCGACCGGATAACGCAATGTATTACTTAAGAACTGGCCTAAAGCTTGGATGCCGCCCTTAAATTCAGCCAGCTCTTCCTGAACCGTATAGCGTATAGTATCTTTTTCGATGGTTTTTGCCTTACCTCCCTTACATACTCCTTGCTCATATACCTCTTCATAAAAATACGAGCCGTCTGCATAGTGACCATTCCAAAGGCCTTGCTTGAACCCATTTTCATACATCCCCTGCTCAACGAGTGTTGTTTTCGGGGCTCCAATAGCACGGGAGTTTGTTGTTTCGTTATAAACAGCTCGCCCATTCCCATCACGAACAAGCTGTTCTCCTGTTGGGCTCCAGTGAGCAAGTAAGGACAACGGGGTTGGTTTGTCCGTTGGCTTTTCCTTTTTTTTGTTGAGTAGCACTTCCCGTATTTGACCATTATTGTACCAGGTTGTGATGATGGAGCCATAGTCAAATTCCTCCGTTTTTCTAGCGACTAATCCATTCCGATTGTAGTCCGTGGCGACACCACCAGGGAGACCATTTTTGTAAAAAGACCGACTAAGAATTGACCCCGATTCACTCAGTAACAGCACCTCCCCTTCCCAAAGTTTGCTTTGATTTTTATAGCCAATTGTAACTGTTGCCTGGTTTAACAAGCCACTACCTTCATTGAACTGGCGAACAAAAGGAATGCGATACTCTTCTTTCCATTTTCCCGGCTTGCCTCGGTAAACGATAATGTCACCGTTGGCAAAGCCGTTGGTATCTAGCGAAGTTATTTGCTTATAGCGAGCATTCTCACTGCTGTCTTTAAGTGCTTTCTTATCAATGTCGAAGTAATTAATCCTTTCACCATTGACATATATAAACGGCTCATTTGCTTTAAACAGTACAGGCACGGTAACCTCTTGCCGGACCGGCTTCCCACCTTTGTAAGCCGGCTTCCAGGCATTGAACAAACGGCATACCCGCACGGCTTCGCGGTCGCAGTCGGGCTGAAGCGAGTTCAACAATTTCACATCGCTGATACGCCCGTCAGGTTCAACAACCCCGATCACAATTACCCGACCACCAATACCGGTTGCTTCGGCAGCGATGGGTTTCCGCAAATTTGCCTGAATAAACGACGTCAGAAAACCCATACCCCCGCGGGGTACGGCGGCCGTATCGGTTTCAAAACCCTTATAGATTGGTTGTTGCGCAAATGAAAGGGAGCCGCAAATGAGTAAGAGAAAAAGTAAAGGGTTTCGCATAGATGTAGACTAGATTTAGGCCAAATCTATAAAAACATCCATTGCCGCCAAAAGACAAACAAGCAAATAATTATATGTTCTATTATCTTAAGAAGATGGCCTCTCAATAGGACAATGTGTTTTTAAAACAGGCATCAATTAAAGGTAAAATTGATCGGCAGATTGTACTTTACCCGAACGGGCTGGCCCCGCTGTATGCCTGGCGTCCATTGGCCACTCATTGCTTTGATAACGCGCGTGGCTTCTTCATCGGCACCGAAGCCAATCCCTTTCAATACCTGCACATCATCGATACTGCCATCCGTATTGACCACAAACGTCATAAATACCCGCCCCTGCACTCTGGCCCGCTGGGCATCGGCCGGGTAGCGTAGGTTACTAGCCAGAAACTGGCCTAATCGCTGCATGCCCCCTTTGAACTCGGGTTGCTTCTCCACAACGGTGTAGTACAACAGGGCGCCATCTTTCCCCAGGGCTTTTCCACTTTTAGGAATGCCTTTGTCGTACTCCTCTTCATATCCGTAGGAGCCATCGGCATAGCGTCCCTGCCAAACACCTTGCTTATACCCGTTTTCGTAATTTCCCTGCTCAGCAAAGGCAACGTATTTTGATGTGTCGGAATGTGACTTTACCAGCCCCTGGAAACTAACCTGACCGGTCCCCTCTTTAACCGACTGATGTCCCGTGCTATCCCAAACCGATAAAACGTGCGGGGGTTTACTCATCACTCCGGGCGTTAGCTTGTCTGTAGCCCGAATTTGTTTGACCTGCCCATTGGCGTACCAGGACGTACTTACATATTTCTCGGTAAACTCTTCGATCTTTTCGGAAACGGCTCCATTCGGATGGTAATTCAACTCGGTGCCCACCCGCTTCCCGTTCTGGAAATACGCCTGCCGAAGTAAAGCTCCCCGATCATCGACGCTCACCAGCAAGCCATCCCACTGGATTATACTATTCGGGTAGCCAATAAGATACCCCGGTCTTCCCGATGCACTCCGGATACTAGTCGGCTTTTGAATGAGTGAGACTCGTCTATCTTCCTTCCAGGAGTCTCCTTTGGCTTTATAGACCACAATATCCCCGGCGGGTATGCCCAGAGAATCCAGCGGCACAATTTGTTTATAACGGGCTTTACTACTATCAGCCAACGGTTTATCATCCGCATCAAAATAGCTGATTCGGGCACCATTCTGGTAAATAAAGGGCGTGTTAGGTTTGAAATAAACAGGAATACTCACCTGCTGCCGAACCGGTTTACCGGCTTTATAGGCGGGTTTCCAGGCATTGAATAAGCTGAAAACGCGCAGGGCTTCCCGATCGCAGTCGGGCTGGAGCGAGTTCATTAATTTTACATCGCTGATGCGCCCGTCCGTTTCAACAATACCACTCAGAACCACACGTCCGCCAACGCCTTTCGCTTCCGCAGCGATGGGTTTTCGAAGATTGGCTTGCAGAAACGCAGTCATGTACGCCATGCCACCACGGGGTTCGGCGGCTGTATCGGCCTCAAAAGCCTGATAAACGGTCGATTGGGCCATTGACGAAATGGCCCAGATACAGAAGAGACTAGTTAACAATCCTTTCATAACGATACGGCCCATTATTCATATGAGTCGTTCGAAATATAAAGAAAGGTAACATAGCGACCAAGCTATTTATAGGGAAAGGCGCCCTACTGACAATCGATCCACTCCAGCGGCAACCAATGCTTCCATGTGGTGCTCAGCAGCGTGATCAGCTATGATTTTCACCCCTACCGATTTCGGGACGAGCTGGCGAAATTGCAGGGCGGCTTCCAGCGAGAAGTCGGTGTTGAGCGCTCCGGTAGCATTCTTGATAAAATCTGCCCCGGCATCGGCCGCGAGCCTGATGGTCTTTTCCTGTAGCTCAGCGTTGAGCAAGGATGTTTCCAGAATAACCGTAAAAAACTTCTCTTCCTTATGAACCAGCGCCACCAGCTTGGCCAGTTCGATCTTGAGCCAGACCGACGATGGCGAAAACAAAGCCGAGGTGTTCAGCACCACTTCTATTTCGGTAGCCCCATCGCGCAGAGCCCACTCGATTTCGGTTTGCTTGGCTTCCGTACGCTGGTAGCCAAATGGAAAACCAACAACGGTCGACAGGATAGCCGGGTGATTATCGCCCAGTTCACGTCGAAATTTCTTCACCCAGAACGGCGCCACGGTCAGGCCAGCCATACCCAGTTGAATAACCTCATCGAGCGCGTTATACTGCTCATTAAGTGTTACCCCCGGATGCAACAAAGTGCGCTCTATGTAAGGGAAGAGATGGTTCATATTTATAAAGAGCGAAAGAGTGAATGAGTAAAAGAGCGGTTAATACTATGTTAGTAGGGCGCTCTTTCACTCATTCACTCTTTCGCTCTTTAAGTTTACGAATTAAGATACTTCAGTTTCACCACCTCTTTCGGATCGAGGAAGCGCCATTTGCCGCGGGGTAACTCCTTCTTGGTCAAACCGGCATAGGTTGTGCGGTCGAGTTTGGTCACTTCGTAGTCGAAGCTCTCAAAGATGCGACGCACGATGCGGTTGCGACCCGAGTGAATTTCAATACCTACTACATACCCATCGGGCGTAACGATGCTCACAGCGTCGGGCTTGATCGGGCCGTCTTCCAGCTCGATGCCTTTTTTGATGGCTTCCAGATGTTCTTCCGTGATGGGTTTGTCCAGCTCAACCTGGTATATCTTCCGGATGTTGTTCGATGGGTGCGTCAGCTTATCGGCCAGTTCGCCATCGTTCGTGATCAGCAACAAACCGGTTGTGTTCCGGTCCAGACGGCCCACGGGATACATTCGGAATTTGCCCGCATCGGCCACCAGTTCCATAACGGTCTTGCGCTCTTCGGGATCTTCGGTAGTCGTGATGTAATCTTTTGGCTTATTCAGCAATACGTAAACGAAACGCTCGGGAGTCAGCGACTTGGTGCCATACTTAACGGTATCGCCTTCTTTCACTTTGTAGCCCATTTCGGTCACGACTTTGCCGTTCACTGAAATATCACCCCGCGCAATCAGTTCGTCGGCTTCCCGGCGCGAACAAACGCCGGAATTGGCGATGTAGCGGTTCAGGCGTGTGGTACCGTCGCTGGCTGGCTGGCGCTTGGGCTTGTCAGATGCGCCTTCGCCCGATTGGTCCCGGCGCTTGTCGTCGCCCCGGCCACGCTTGAACGTGTCCGCAGCGCGAGTCTGCTCCAGATTATAATTAGGTGCTTTCGTAAAACTTCCGGTTCGCCGATCGCCCGACTCCTTGCGTTGCTTGCCCGAAAAACGGGTATCCTCTTCCCGATCATTCCGGCGTCCGCTGGGCTGATCGTCGCTTCCAAACCGGTTACGCTCGTCGGCTTCCCGGCTAAAACCACCCACCCGTTTGAAGGCAGGCTTCTCCGGCCGGCCAGCACCCCCCTCTCGCGAAAAGCGAGGTGAGCCAGTACGTCCGGAATCACTCCGACGGTCGTTATTGCGGGGAAAGTCACCCCGGTTTATGCGTGGGCGGTCGCCGTCCCGGTTCACTTCACGCGATGGACGATCCCCATCAAAGCGGGTAGCACCGCGACCCTGATCTTTAGCAAAACGGGGCGAATCGGTATCCCGGCTGCGGGTATCCGGCCGCTCATCACGATTAGCGCGTGGGTTTCCGGTTGGCTCGTCGGTACGGGGCGTATTGTTGCGGGGGCCAGCGCCGGCGGGTCGGTAAGTCCGGTCGTCCCGGTTGAAACGGGGGCGATCATTATCCGCCGGGCGGTTAAATTTTGGACGGTCATTATCGCGGCTAAACCGTGGACGGTCGCCATCAGCAGGACGGTCAAATTTCGGACGGTCGTTATCGCGGTTAAAGCGGGGACGATCACCGTCGGCTGGACGATCGAATTTTGGCCGATCATTGTCGCGGCTGAAGCGGGGGCGATCCCCATCGGCTGGGCGATTGAATTTAGGGCGGTCGTTTTGATCGCGATCAAAACGCGGTTTACCCGACGGACCATCCGAACGTGGTCCTGCGGGGCGGAAAGGGCGGTTGGGGGCTCCCGCATTTCGGTTCGGCGAACCTCCGTCTCTTGGCCCGCTAGTCCGATCATCCCGGTTAAAGCGAGGACGATCACCGTCGGCGGGCCGATTAAATTTGGGTCGGTCGTTATCCCGACTAAACCGCGGACGATCATTGTCCCGGTTATCACTACTACGAGGACCCGTTGGTCCATTGCTGCGAACGTCATCCCGACGGCCGAATGAACGACCATCCTGCCGTTGCGGATCACCATCACGGCTTGGTCCGGCTTTCCGGTCGTTCTGTTCTGAATCTTGACTCATGGAATAATACAGTAAATCAGATTTTTATTACTTAAATCTGACTGATAATCAGCTTGATTATTACTTAATAATACAAAATGGGCCACAAAGTTAGGGCTTTTAAAGACAACCTAACTATACCCGTTTTATTGCAACGCTTTTTATCAAAAAAACAATCCGCAGAACCCATTGCTCGTTAGTCAATACCGAGCTATTGGTACAGTTATTTTTTAACGCCCTTAGTTGACAGCCTCATCCTCCATTCCTGACCATTACGTGTATGCCCCGACCAACGCTAACCCCTCTTTACAAACCCAGCAGAAACGCCACCGAACAATCACTTTTAAAACGGTACATGGACTGGCTCTTCGTAAAAAAAGGCTTGTATTTTAGGGACTATGACGATTTGTGGGATTGGTCAGTAACGGATCTGGAAGATTTCTGGGAAAGCATCTGGCAGTTTTTCGACGTCCAGAGCCACACCCCCTACCACCAGGTCATTTTCAGACCAAACCGCCTGGACATGATTGGGGTGACTTGGTTCTCGGAGGCAACACTGAGTTACGCCGAACACATTTTCCGGCACCGCAGCAGCCAGCGGCCCGCTATTTTATTTTCATCGGAACAACAGCCAGCCGTTGCCAGTCTTTCCTGGAGCACCCTCGAACAACAGGTAGCCGCCACGGCCGCTTATTTACGGCAGCATAATGTGGGGGTTGGCGACCGCGTGGTGGCGTTGCTGCCCAACTGTCCGGAAGCCGTTGTCGCCTTTCTGGCAACCAATGCCGTTGGGGCCATCTGGTCGAGTTGTTCGCCCGATTTCGGCACGTCGAGCGTCGTTGATCGGTTTCAGCAAATTGAACCGAAATTATTGATTGCGGCCGATGGGTACACCTACAACGGCAAGCGAATTGACAAAATGGAGTCCATTCGCGAACTGCGGTCAAAGCTGCCAACCCTTGAAAATGTGGTTTTAGTACCTTACCTGGACAAAGAGAGTGAGTTGAGCGGTTCTGTAGACTGGTACGACGTGCTGGACACCCCGGCGCCCGACGGCCTCACTTTTGAAGCTGTTCCTTTCGATCACCCCATATGGGTATTGTACTCATCCGGCACAACGGGGAAGCCCAAGGCCATTACCCACAGTGTAGGAGGTTGTTTACTTGAACACCTGAAAGCACTGGCCCTGCACCAGGATGTACGCGTTGGCGAACGGTATTTCTGGTATTCCACTACGGGCTGGATGATGTGGAATTACGCCATTGGTTCGATGCTGGCCGGTGCCACGCTCGTCCTGTTTGACGGTGCCGCCGGTTACCCCACTATGAATGCCCTCTGGAAACTGGCTGAAGACGCCCGGGTCAATCATTTTGGTGGGGGGGCTGCGTATTATCTGGCCTGTTTACGGGCAGGCCTGCGCCCCGGCGATACGCTGTCGTTACCGCATTTACGCACCATTGGCTCAACGGGCTCCCCCCTGCCGCCCGAAGGGTACCGCTGGATCTATGAAGCCGTAAAGGCAAACGTCTGGTTGATTTCCCTCAGCGGTGGCACCGATGTATGTAGTGGTTTTGTCGGCGGCAATCCGCTCCTGCCCGTCTATGAAGGCGAAATCCAGTGTCGGCTGCTGGGTTGTAAAGTAGACGCCTTTGACGAAAACGCCAAACCAACCCGGGGTGAACTGGGCGAGATGGTTATTATGGAGCCCATGCCATCCATGCCTATCTATTTCTGGAACGACCCGAATAACGAGCGGTATCGGGCAAGCTACTTTGCCGAGTATCCCGGCATCTGGCGGCACGGCGATTACATACGCATTACGGAGCGAAACAGCGTGATCATCTACGGCCGCTCGGATGCGACCCTCAACCGCGATGGTGTGCGGATTGGCACCAGTGAGATTTACAGTGCAGTGGAAAGCCTGCCCGAAATTGCGGACAGCCTGGTGGTAGGGCTGGAAAAACCAGGCGGACAGTATTTTATGCCTCTGTTTGTTGTGCTGAAGGACAATTTTGACCTGACGGATGACTTGAAAAACCGCATCAAACAAACACTGCGGAGTCAGTTCAGCCCGCGCCACGTTCCTGATGCGATTTACGCCATAACGGATATACCTTACACGATCAGCGGCAAAAAACTCGAAACCCCAATCAAGAAGATCTTATCGGGTGTAGATGCGTCCCTGGCCACCAGCAAAGATACCGTACGTAATCCGGCTGCGCTGGACCAGTTTGTGGGTTTTGCTCAGTAACCGACTAACGCTGGCCTTAAAATGAATCAACCCGCAACTGTTATTGCGGGTTGATTCATTTTAAGGCCGTGAGGCAATTTTACACGAACAGTAGTGTCACGCTTATGCAGTATACATTTTCTCATACAGCTTGTAGATCTTATCCCGACTTCGCTTAAGACGCATTTTCACCGTACTCTCTTTCAGTTCACAAATCTGACCAATGGCGGCAATGCTCATGCCCTCTTCGTACTTGAGCTTTAGCAAAACTTGTTCATTGTCAGAAAGAGACTCCATGGCGCGATTAACCAGGTAGAGCGTTTCTTCATGCAAATACTCATCCTTTGCTTCCGGAATGTCATGCTTGAACGTTTCATCAATACCCGTCACGGATAGCCTTCTTGATAACCGGATCTGGTCAGAGCAGTAATTAAAGGCTATTGAATAAAGCCAGGTCGAGAAACTCGACCGTTCCTGAAAAGCATCCAGTTTATGGAACACTTTCAGGAAGATGTCGTGCGTAAAATCTTCTGCTTTCAATGGGTCTTTGGTCATCGACAAACAACGTCTATAGACTTTGTTCACATAACGATTGTAAAGAGCCTCAAAGCAATGTGCAGGCTGACTGGGCAGGTACTGCCGAATCATCTCTTCGTCACTCAGTGGAACATTCATTTAATTTTTATGGGCTAGTTTACTTTTATGGGTAGGCAATACTGATTACAAGTTAATTAAATCACCATATAACCTGTTTCAATAGATTGATAAATATATATTAAGTGGCACAAATTTTGATAGACAATGATACTTTTTACAACTAAATCTTGAATTATTTATAACTATACGACATATAATATATTAGTAGGTCGTGTTTGCTAATTAACTATACGATAAAACTACCCGGATAGATTACTTATTAGTACAAACTCATAATTTTTAATGTACATTAACTGTTATTTCCTACTTTCTCAATAGTCAAAGAGTACAAACATTTAGGTGTCTATTTTGTGCGTTGGCATCCTCTAAAATCAACTTTATCTATATTATATATCTGTTCGATAGATATTTAGTGCGTTTAATAAAAAATGATACGTCAGTACTAGTCACTTTTCATACTATTGCCAGACTATCCTCCTTTACCATTCAGGTGTAAAGTATACTCATTACTCGGTGCATAACTACCAGCCATCGTAAAGAAGTCCCTACCTGTCAGCCTGCTTGGGTGTTGCCATACAGGTGGATGAGCAAACCAATCCTGGCCAACAAAAAAGGCACACGCGCGAAACATAATTTCGCGCGTGTGCCTTTAGCATTTGCTACATAATTAAGCCAGGCAGGAGGTGCATCTGAATGCACCTCCTGCCTGGCTAATCAGTTCATCCACAGTGACCACACAATTGTCGGCAACTTAGTTCCGTAATGGCTTGCCTCCGGTTAACAGGCTTTGTATTCGCTCCAGCGTCTTCTTTTCACCGGTAAGCGACAGGAAAGCTTCACGCTCCAGATCGAGCAAATACTGCTCCGATACAACCTGAGGGGCACTTAGATCACCGCCACAAATGACGTAAGCCAGCTTATCGGCAATTTTCATATCGTGATCGGAGATGTAGCGCCCCATTCGCATGGCTGTCAATCCTGCCTTGAATAAAGCGATACCGGTTTTGCCCTGGACCTTAATGTCGGCCCGTGGCTTGGGTTGTGTATAACCATTGTCAGCCAGTTCGATAGCCGCCTGTTTAGCTTCGGCCAGCAGCCGACTGCGGTTAAGTACAATCTGATCGGTCGACCGCAGGTAATTCATGTCACGTGCTTCCTGCGCCGAAGTCGATACTTTGGCAGTGGCAATGTTCATGAACACATTCTGTAGAATATTTAACTCAGGATCACCGGTTTGATACAGATCTGAGGCACGGGCGGCCATCTCTTTAGTACCACCCCCTGCCGGAATCAGACCCACTCCCACTTCGACCAAACCAATATAGCTCTCGGCATGGGCTACAGCCCGGTCAGCATGTAATACGGCTTCGCAACCACCACCGAGCGTAAGGGTATGCGGTGCAACCACAACCGGAATGGACGAATAGCGCAATCGGGTGATGAGTTTCTGGAACTGGGCAATCATCAGGTTCACCTCGTCGAACTCCTGCTCTACGGCAAACATGAACAGCGTGGCCAGATTGGCTCCCGCCGAGAAGGCTTCGGTAGAGTCGTTCCCTACAACCAGCCCCCGGAAATCTTTTTCGGCCAGCGAAATACCTTTGTTCAGCGCTTCGGATACGCCCTGGCCGAAGGTGTTCATCTTGCTGCGGAATTCGACGTTCAGGATACCGTCGCCAATGTCGTAGATCGCGGCATCGGCGTTTTTCCAGACTACATTGTTACTCAGGTTCTCCAGAATTGTGAATGCCTCCACGCCCGGAATCGCCTTGTAGCTTTTGGTTGGAATGTCGTAGTATTTGCGCTTGCCGTTTTCCACTTTATAGAAGCTTGGTTCGGCATTCCGATCGAAGCCAGCTTCCAGCATGTCATACACCCATTGGGCGGGTTTCTGCCCCTGGGCTTCAATCATGTCGAGGCCATTTTTTACGCCAATAGCGTCCCAGGTTTCAAAGAGTCCCAACTGCCAGCCAAAACCAGCCGTAATAGCCGCGTCGATCCGATACAGTTCGTCTGAGATTTCGGGGATGCGGTGCGTAGCATATTGGAATCCGTCCGCTAAGGTTTTACGATAAAATTCACCTGCCTTGTCTTTGCCGGCAACTAATACCGGGAAGCGTTTCTTAAGGCTATCAATTGCTTTGGTGCTTTCCAGCGTCGCAAATTTTACCTTCTGCGATGGTTTATACTCGAACGTTTTCAGGTCAAGTGCCAGAATCTGGGTTTGGCCCGTCGAATCCTTTGTTTTCTTATAATAACCCTGACCGGTTTTATCACCCAGCCATTTGTTCTCCATCAGTTTCTGCACCGAAGCTGGCAACTCAAAACTCGCCCGCGACTCGTCGTGCTCCATTTTAACCAGATTCCCGGCCACGTTGACGGTCGTATCCAACCCGACAACATCCGACAGTCGGAACGTTCCTGACTTGGGCCGACCAACCACCGGACCGGTCAGCTTATCGACTTCTTCAACGGTGAGGCCGAGTTCTTCAGCTACGCGGATGGTCTGGATCAGCGATTGAATGCCCAGCCGGTTTGCAATAAACCCAGGCGTATCTTTACATAGAACGGTCGTTTTACCAAGGTATAAATCGCCGTAGTTCATCAGGAAATCAATAACGTCCGGATCCGTATCCGGGCCGGGTATGATCTCCAGCAAACGCAGGTAACGCGGTGGGTTGAAAAAGTGCGTTCCGCAGAAGTTCCGTTTGAAATCCTCCGTTCGGCCTTCGGCCAGCAGATGCATCGGAATCCCTGACGTATTCGACGTAATCAGCGTGCCAGGCTTCCGAAACTGCTCAACCCGCTCGTATACCGACCGCTTAATATCCAGACGTTCGACAACAACTTCGATCACCCAGTCATAGGTCGAGATCTCCTTCAGATTATCGTCGAAGTTTCCCAGCTTCACCCGCTCCGCAAATTTGGGGGTGTACAATGACGCCGGACTGGCTTTGAGCATAGTCTGGAAAGCATCATTGACGATGCGATTTCGCACAGCCGGGTTCTCCGTCGTCAATCCTTTGGCCTGTTCGGCAGCATTGGGTTCCTTCGGGACAATATCCAGCAATAGAACATCGGCCCCGATGTTGGCAAAATGGGCGGCAATGCGCGAGCCCATAATACCGGAGCCTAACACGGCCACGCGCCGAATGGTCCGATTCTTCGTTTGAGCTTTGGGTTTTTCTAAGGTAGCTTCCATGCGTTTTGTTTTACTCAAATGGGATAGGAATGCGGCCGGGCTAGCATTCCTATCTTTTGTGTTTTTAACTAACTATCGGTATCAGCGGACTATTCCAGGGGCAGTTCCTCCGGTTCGCCGGCTTTTATTTTCGTATTTTCTTCTTCGACCATCTTGTTGATCTCTTTCATTACATCGAAGAAGACAACCAGTTTGTCGAGGGGGATTTTCTCCCGAATCATATTGTTGAACTGGATAACACCATCGCGGGCCATCTCCCGTTTAGCCTTTCCTTCGTCGGTAAGGTAGATCCGGACGAACCGTTTGTCGTTGCCATCCACTTCCCGCCGAATCAGGCCACGCTCTTCCAGACTTTTCAGCATCCTGACCAACGACCTCGGCTCCATGCCCAGCAACGGCCCGATTTTAGTAGCCGGTGTTCCCTCATCGAGGTCAATGTTCAGCAGCACATAGCCAATGGCCATAGTGATACCGAAACGGGAGGCATAGGCATTGTACATGCGCGAAATGGCATGCCACCCCCATTTTATATGGAAATCAACCGTCTTCTCCTTCTTCATAACTGGTGTCGTCTGCAACTTATGGATGTAAATCTACTATTTTTTTTGAAAATAGTATGCGTGCATACTAAATGTCTGAACCTGGATTTATTTGATTTTTTCTGATTGCCATGATTTCGCTAGACCGGTAGGATCAATCCTGGTGATCAGAAAAAATCAAATAAATCCAGGTTCAGACTATTCTGCCAACAACTTATCTACCAGCCGATTGAATTCTTCTACGTATTGATCGTAGTATTTACCCGTGCCGGGACCCGAAAAACCGGTATGGATATGCCGCACTTTCCCTTTCTTGTCGAGGAAAATGGTGGTTGGAAAAGCGACAACGGCATTTAAATCCGGTAAGGCTTTGGAGGCCTGCGCTTTATCATTGGTACCCGCCAGCGCAATTGGGTAATCGATCTTAAATCGCTGTTTCATGCGCTCGATCTTCGGGCCCGACTCGGCCATCTCGGCCGATCGCTCAAACGACAGGCCTACGATTTCAACACCGCGCTGTTTGTTTCGCTTATACCAGGGACTCATAAAATTGGTTTCGTCCATACAATTGGGACACCATGAGCCCATGATCTGCACAATTGTCACTTTATTTTTAAAGCGCGGATCGGTTATGGAAACGATCTTACCATCGGGCTCAGGGAATGAAAAATTGAGTGTTTTCGCACCGGGCTTCAGATAGGTGAGTTTAGCCGGATCGGGCAGTTCGGCTTTAGGATCGAAGCGGGCTGCCCAGGCCTCATAGCCTGTCACGCTGGCCCAGTGCCCACCGCGCAACGTTTTTGTAGCTGGCTCGTAGCCAGCTTTAAAAAGATAGACATGTGACCCATCAAAACAGGATAGAAATAAACTATCGCCCACCACATTCCCATCGAGGTAACGGTAATCGCCGGTGGGTGTCAGAAATGTTCCACTCAGTTGATTTCCTTTCTGGCTAAAGACCCCAACGGCATTAACGGTATCTACTTTGCCAGTCTTGCTGCCAAACTCGGTCGCCCAATTTCCGCTCAGATTAGTCGAAGCGGTTTTCTCAGTGGGTACGAAGCGATACGTTACCCCATGCTGGGCTTCGAAGGGCAGCGTTTGCACTTGTTGACCTGTTCTTCGTCGGCGCCATACACCCCGGAGCGTATTACCGTCTATCTTTGCCACTAATTCCGATTCAAACAGGGCCATTGGGATATGAATCGAGTCGTCCTGCACGGTAGAGGGGTCCATGGGTAAGCGCTCATTGCCGTTGATAGCGAAAACCGTGTACCCTTTGGCAGTACCGGGAGCCGGTTTTATGTCCAGCCCGAACGGTAATTCGCCACCCCGGGTTTTCAGAACGGCCCGGTAGATGCCGGGTTTGACAGTGGCCGGGGCCGATTGTCCAGAGCAGGCCGATGGCCCAAAGAGCAGTGTGATTGCTGCAACGGGAAGAAAATGTTTCATTGTTTTATTAAATTCAGGATGCTGGTTGTATCTGTTAAACAAGTATACGTCAAAAAACGTCTGTATGCGTTTAGTAGCTGAGCGTCAATGTCCAAAATAACGACCGCCTAACACGGTTAGTTTCTGAATGACTACCTACCACGAACCCGTTTTATTACAAGCCTGCATCGACGGCCTGAATTTACAACCCGGCGGCACCTACGTCGACATCACCTTTGGCGGTGGTGGCCACAGCCGTGAGATCCTTAATCAGCTGGAAGCAGGGCGGCTCTTTGGCTTCGATCAGGACGCCGATGCCCGTGCCAATGCGCAGGCGATCGCCGACCCCCGGCTTACGTTTGTGGCGTCTAACTTCCGAAATATCAAACGATACCTGCGACTCTATAAAGCCGAACAGGTGGATGGTATTCTGGCCGATCTGGGCATTTCGTCCCACCAGATCGATACGCCCGAACGGGGTTTCTCGACCCGCTTCGATGCTGACCTTGACATGCGCATGAACCAGAACGCCGACAAAACAGCGCGTCAGGTTGTTAACGAATACACGGAAGCAGACCTGCACCGCATTTTGGGCATGTATGGCGAAATTACCAATGCCCGAACGGCAGCCGCAGCACTGGTGTCGGCCCGGTCGAACAAGTCCCTCAACACGGTCAATGATCTTAAGGCGGCTCTGCAACGACTGGCCCCCAGAGGAAAAGAGAATAAATACTTCGCTCAGGTGTTCCAGGCACTTCGCATTGAAGTAAATGAAGAGCTTCAGGCGCTGGAAGAATTTCTGGAGCAGGTGCCGGACATCCTCAAACCCGGCGGCCGGCTGGTCGTTATGTCTTACCACTCCCTCGAAGACCGGCTGGTAAAGAACTTCATTAACAAAGGAAAATTTCAGGGCGATGTGGAGAAGGACCTATTCGGAAATGATATCAAACCTTTGCAGTCGGTAACGCGAAAACCCGTCGAAGCCACACCCGAGGAGATTGCCCGGAACCCCCGTGCCCGCAGCGCCAAACTACGAATTGCCGAGAAGCTGTAGTACACACCAAAAAAGGGGCTGTGCACATTGGTGCACAGCCCCTTTTTTGGTAAAATTCACTTCGGCGCTTATTGAACCGATACCAGTTCAATATCGAAGCGCATGGGTGCATACGGAGGAATGCTTCCGTTGCCGGTAGTTCCATACCCGATCTTCGACGGCAAGATGATGGTGGCTTTCTCACCCGTCTTCAGCTTGGCCAACCCTTCATCGAAACCCGGAATAGACCGCCCCAATGTAGTTAAATAGGTGCCCGTTCCCGTACTGTCAAAAGCGGTTTTAGCCCGCAGGAGCTGCCCCCGGTATTTTACGGAAAGACTTTGATTGGCGGTAGGGGTTATACCGGTAGGATTGTCGAGCGTTTTGATAAAGCGCAATCCGGTTAGCGTTACCTCCGTTGGCGTCAATTTATTCGCCGTCATGTACTCATTGATCTGTTGATCTTCCGTTCGTATCCGTTTCAATCTCACATTAAGCCGTATAGGCGCATTGGGCGGCACCTTCCCGTCGTTGCTGCCGCTGGATCCGAACGCGTAGGCAGACGGCAACATGATAACGGCTTCGTCGCCTTCGCGCATCCGCAGTAACCCCTCCGTCAAACCCGGATTAGTTGATACCAGATAGGCATAGTTCGACTTGGTCGCATACGTTGAATCAACAAACGAGTCGACTACCAGCGCTGAGTTTGTTGTGCTCCGGGTCAGTGCATAGATCGAATAACTATATTCAACTTCCTGACCATTAGCCGGTGTCGTCGTTGATGTGCCTGCTTTTGTTAAGGCATAATAGGTACCTGTCGTCGTCATTGTACCCGACAGCCCTTTGCTGGTGGCATAAGTTTGAATATCGGCAGTGTTCGATTGAAAGATTGCCTCGTCGCTGGTGCCAACATCCTCTTTCTGGCAGGAAGACAACCCGCCGACCAGGAGGAGGCCGAAGCCGATAATTGATAAAGAGAGTTTACGCATGAAAATAGACTGAATTTAAATTGTCTTTTGTTAAAGATTTATCTTAACTACCTCAACATCAAACCGTAAAGGTGTATTAGGAGCAACTTTATATAAACCTGTTTCTGTATTAACAAGTCCCTTCGTGCCAAAACCTATCGAAGACGGAAAAATGAACGTCGCTTTTTCACCAACCTTCATTCCCACAAGGCCCTCTTTGAAGCCGACCAGATTATAGGGGTCAACACCAGCTTTTGTACTGTCGAAGCCGACGGCAGTCTGGGCACGCAGCTGCTTTGCCACATAATTAATAGTCACCGTCGAATTCGCCTTTATAGTGTCTCCAGTGGCAACACTCAGGGTTTTAATGAACCGAAGGCCGCTCGTGGTCACCCTGGTGGGCGTCAGCTTATTGGCGGCCATGTATTCATTGATCTGCTGCGCTTCCGTGCGGGCCCGTTTCAACGTTACATCAAACCGAATCGGCGAGTTTGCGGGGACATTGCCATTGGTAACGCCACCATACCCTAAGAGCGACGGCATGATCAGTATCGCTTTTTCACCTTCATGCATTCGCCGTAAACCTTCTTCCAGACCCGGTTTTAAAGACTTTTCAAAAAGAGGAAAGAAAGCCGACGTTGATGCAAAAGCAGAATCTACCTTGACGGCCGTTATAGCTACCGGGCTGGTCGTTGTCCCGCTCGTTACCGTTGTGCTTGCCCCGTTGCTGGGGCCGTTGAGTACGTAAAGCGTATAATTGAACTCCACTTCCTTGCCGTAATTGTCTACGGTGGTAGCTGAATTCGGCTGTGTCGTGGCAAAATAGAGACCCGAACTGGTCGTTGTAGCCGACATGCCCTGGCTGACGATATACGACTGGAAGGCCGGGGTCGATGTATACGTTTTTATATCGGCCTGGTTTGCCAGCAAGGTCGAAGCCGTATTCGTGGCATCAATATTTTCCTGTTTACACGAAGCTAACCCACTCAGCAGCAATGCCCCCAACAGGATAAAATGAAGAATACGCATGAAACTAAAATAACCAGAAATCTTAAACACTACGCTTAATGACCCCAAAACGTGGCAGAGCGTTGTAAACCTGTTAAAATTTATCATTACGGTTGTAATACCTGGTCGATAATATGTACGACTCCGTTGGTAGCAGGGATGTCGGCAGGCTTAATCATAGCCGCCGTTGTGTTTTTATTGCCTTTTATCGTGAGCTGGTTCGCGGTTGACGTAACGGTGAGTCTGTTTCCGCTCAGTAAGGTATTGACCGTTCCGGTTTGCAATTGGTTTGAAAACGCAACGCCCGAAACCACATGATAGAGCAGGACGTTGGTCAGCGTTTGCACATTAGCGGCATTGACGGCGGCCAGATCTTTAAAGCCTGCCGCCTGAAACGCGGCATTCGTCGGTGCAAATACCGTTACGAGCGTTGTCGACGTTTCATTGTTCAGGGTTGCCAATAAAGTAGGGTTACTGGCTCCAACGCGCTGAGCAGCGGCTGTTAAAAACGTTAAATTTGGATTGTTCTGAATGGTGGTCAGCAGATTCCCGGCCGTTGGCGTCAGCACACGATCTATACTGTGTATATAGCCATTGGCTACCGCCAGATCGGCCTGAATGACCTGCGCGTTATTGATAAAGATCTTACCATCCGACGATTTATTGAGAAAGGCAATGCCTTTGCTCGCCGTAGCCACTGGATTTTGGCCCGATGGAATGGCTGAGGCCGCAACAGACCCGTATAACACATGATACATGACCAGTGCTTTTACCTGCTCTTTCGGTAAGGCCGTAATAGCCGCTGGAGAACCCAGTCCATATGCCTGAAAAGCGGCATCGTTGGGCGCAAACAGCGTCAGATTAGCCCCTTTAAGGGCATCATTCACTTCGGCATAGGTTGCAGCAACCCGCAGCAGACTAAACTGAGTATCTTCAATAACCCGGTCGATTACAGTGGGCGGTGTGGCAACGGTATCGTCGTTCTTCTGGCAACCCAGTAAAACCATAACCAGCAAAACAAATACAGAAACCCGACGGGTGCTCATCAAAAAAAAGGGGTTCATACGCATGAAAAACGAGTTAACAGGAATCTGATCTAAAACGCCAGACCCCAACTTATAGTCTTCAAAGGCAAAGATACGCGAAGTAAGCGAGTCGGTAAGCGGCTTTGCCTAAGTCGGTAAGCGGCTTTGCCTAAGTCAGTAAGCGGCTTCGCCTAAGTCGGTAAGCGGCTGCGCCTAAGTCGGTAAGCGGCTGCGCCTAAGTCAGTAAGTCAGTAAGTAGCTGACGCATGTGTTGATCTGGCGTCAGCCACTTACCGACTTACTAACTTACTAACTTAGGCGAAGCCGCTTACTGACTTATTAACTTACTAACTTAGGCGAAGCCGCTTACCGACTTACTGACTCACTGACCAACTTACCCAACTTATTAACTTACCAATTAACTCACTCACTTACCGACTAAAATTCCGTATCTTCGCGGTCTTGTTAACTTTTGTTAAAACTCCCCCATTGGGATGAAGGAACACATTGACCCGAGCAATCTGCCCCAACACATTGCCGTTATCATGGACGGAAACGGACGCTGGGCGAAAAAACAGGGTGCTGCCAGGGTATTTGGCCACCGCAATGCAATTAAGGCCGTGCGGGAAACAACGGAAGGCTGCGCAGAATTAGGGGTGAAATACCTGACACTCTACGCGTTTTCAACCGAAAACTGGAATCGTCCGAAATATGAAGTAGATGCCTTAATGACGTTACTGGTTCATACCATTCGGGGGGAGATAAAAACATTGATGGACAACAACGTCAAGTTGGCGACCATTGGTCATACCGGTAGTTTACCAACCGATTGCCAGCGGGAACTGGCAGAAGCCATCCGCGAAACCAGCCAGAATACGGGCCTGACCCTGGTGCTGGCCCTGAGTTACAGCGGTCGCTGGGAGATTCTGGAAGCCGTTCGACAGTTATCGGCTGAAGTGCGGGACGGTAAAATCACCCCCGATCAGATTGACGAAACCGTGTTTGGCCAACATCTGAGCACCAAAGGCATTCCTGATCCCGAATTGATGATTCGAACCAGTGGCGAAATGCGCATCAGCAACTTTATGCTTTGGCAACTGGCTTACTCTGAATTATACATGCCCGATGTGCTCTGGCCCGACTTCCGTAAAGAGCACCTGTATGAAGCTATATTGAGTTATCAGCAACGCGAACGTCGGTTTGGAAAAACCAGTGAACAGTTAGTGAAGTAAGCCAAAACAAGGGGCACCGTTTTATGGAAAATTAAGGGTATGCATTACAACCCTTTTCGAACCAGCGGACTCCTGACAATCAACAACATAATTGTAATACATAACTTGGAACACCGTATAAAAGTACTAGTAGGAGCCGTTTGCCTGCTCATTGGTCTGCTGCCTGCCAAGGCTCAGGTGCGCGTTGGCGTTCCGCGCGACACCCCCGTTCCGACAGAAACGAACGATCTGCTCAATTACGCCAATCCAAAAGAATATGAAATTACCGGTCTATCCATAACCGGAACGCGGTATCTGGACCCAAACTCATTAGTGTCGCTTACCGGACTGAAAGTGGGCGATAAAGTTCGACTACCTGGCGAGGCAAATGGTTCGTCGGTTCGCAAACTGATGGAATCGGGTCTTCTGGACGATGTAGAAGTGTTTGCGACGGAAACGGGTGAAGGTAAAGTTTCTCTCATGTACCGGGTACGCGAGCGCCCCCGCCTGTATCGGGTTAGTTTCATGGGCATCAAAAAAGGAGAGCAGGACAACCTGAAAGACAAAGTAAAACTCAACCTGGGTAAAATCGTGACCAACACGATCACCAAGAATACCCAGATGGCTACCCGCAAATACTTCGTGGACAAAGGGTACCTGAACACGAAAGTTAAGATTACGACTATTCCTGACAGCACACGAAACAACGCGACTATGCGCGTGTTGGTGGATAAAGGACAAAAGGTCAAAATTGCCAAAATCAACTTCAATGGACTGAATGAAGTAGACGAGTCGGCGGTGCGTATGAAGATGAAAGGCACCAAAGAGCAGCGTTTCGGACGGGTGTTTACCCCATCGAAATTCGTTCCCAAGAAATACGAAGAAGACAAACAGAAGCTTGTTGAATATTACAACAAACTGGGTTATCGGGATGCGGCTATAGAAGAAGACACCATCATCCATAACGGGAATAACACGATCAGCATCAACATGAAGTTGAATGAAGGTCATCAGTATTACTACCGCAAAATTGATTTCTCGGGTAATTACCTCTATACATCCGATCAGTTACGCTCCGTGTTGGGCATCACAAAAGGCGATGTGTACAACCCCGACGATCTGGACAAACGCCTGAACGGTAACCCGGGCCAGGACCTGAGTTCGCAGTATATGGATCTGGGCTATCTGTACTACAATGCTCAACCCATCGAACGGGCCATTGAAGGCGACTCCATCGATCTTGAGATTCGTATTTTTGAAGGTAAGCAGGCCACCATCAATAAGGTCATCCTGAACGGTAATACAAAAACCAGCGATCACGTGGTCATGCGGACCATCCGGACGCTGCCCGGACAAAAGTTCTCGAAAACGAACCTGATTCGTACCCAACGCGAATTATCGACACTCGGCTATTTCGACCCCGAGAAAATTGGGATCAACCCCGTTCCGCAAAGTGATGGCACCGTTGATATTGAATATACGGTAGAAGAGAAGCCCTCCGACCAGATCGAGCTTTCGGGCGGATGGGGTGGCTACGTAGGCTTCGTTGGTACACTGGGCCTGACGTTTAACAACTTCTCGGCCCGTAATATACCGAACCTGAAAGCCTGGCGGCCTTTGCCGGCCGGTGACGGGCAGCGGGTGCAGTTACGTTTCCAGGCCAATGGCTCGCAGTACCAGGTGTATTCGTTGTCGTTTACCGAACCCTGGCTGGGCGGTCGTAAACCCAATGCGTTGTCGGTAAGCGCCAGCCACACGGTCTATCAAACGTTCTATGATCCACTCAACCCGGCCAGTATCTACCAAAGCCTGAAAGGTCGTAAACCAACCGGTTCGTATACCAACACGGCCGTTACCATCGGGCTGGGTCGTCAGTTAAAAGTCCCCGATGATTATTTCAGCCTTAGCAACTCGATCTCGTTTCAGCGGTACGATTTGAACAACCTCGATTTGTTCTACATTGGCTACAAAGACGGTATCTCGAACAACATCACGTTCAACACAACACTTTCGCGGAACAGCATCGACAATCCCCAGTTTCCCCGAAACGGCTCGTCCTTTACGTTGAGCGGCTCGTTTACACCGCCTTATTCGGCCTGGCGTACCACCACGACCACCGAGAAACCGGAAGACAAGTACAAGTTTGTTGAATACCACAAATGGATGTTCGACGCCAGCTGGTTCCAGACGGTATTTGGTAAGTTAGTGTTGAACGCGCGGGCTCACATGGGATTTCTGGGCAGCTATAACAAACGTACCTCCATTGGACCATTCGAACGGTTCGTGTTGGGTGGTTCCGGTCTGGCTGGTCAGGGACAGTTTGCCCTTGCCCAGGACATCATTGGTCTTCGTGGTTACGATGACCGCAGTGTGTATACGGCCGATTATGACCGTGCCGTTGATGCGCAGGCTCGCAGCCAGGGCGGTGTTGCCTACAACAAATTTGTGGCAGAACTCCGGTATCCTGTATCGCTGAATCCATCGGCAACAATCTTTGTTCTTGGCTTCCTCGAGGCTGGTAACAACTGGGGCAGCTACAAGCAGTACAATCCGTTTGACCTGAAGCGGTCAGCTGGTTTTGGTGCCCGTATCTTCATGCCAGCCTTTGGTCTGATTGGTATCGACTATGGCTATGGCTTCGACAAGATTCCAGGTGTGAAAGACAAAGCGTCAGGACAATTCCACTTTACGATCGGGCAGCAGATCAGATAAGATTCTGAAAACTTAAACGTTTTTAATAAACCTACAAGGCCCTCAAGGCCTTGTAGGTTTACAGATATCAGCCTTGACAATCAATTACTTCCCGCAAAAATTGACGTGTGATCAATGAAAAAAGCCCTAATTTTCGTACTTTTGTGCGCTGTTTGGCTAGTCACTCCAGCCAAAGCGCAAAAGTTCGGGTACGTAGACACGGAGTTTATTTTTGGCAAAATGCCCGAATATCAGAAAGCACTTACGGAAATTGACAAATTTGCAGACAAGTGGTCGAAAGATATTCAGGACAAATATGTTGAGATAGACAAACTGCAAAAAGCGTATCAAGCCGAAGAAATCCTGCTGACAGAAGACATGAAGCGCGATCGGCAGCGGGCTATCAGCGATAAAGAGCGGGAAGCACGAGATTACAACAACAAGGTGTTTGGCTATCAGGGGTTACTTTTCGAAAAGAAAAAGGAACTGATGAAAGCCCCAATGGAGTTAGTTAATCGGGCGGTAGAAAAAGTGTGTTTGCAGAAAAAGCTGGACTTTATGTTCGACAAAGCCTCTGATTTTGTTATGCTTTACACTAACCCACGGCACGATTATTCTGACTATGTGATGGAAGAACTGGGATTAGACATTAAACCAACGGCTACTAACAGTAATCCAACAAACAAAACAACCACAAAACCAAAGTAATACAAACAACTAATTCGAGATGAAGAAAAACCTCGTCATGGCGTTCGCAGCAGCCCTTCTATTAGGCGGTTTCAGCGCTCAGGCACAAGCCCCAGCGACAACACCAGCTACGACCACTGCAGCTGGTCCATTGAAGTTAGGCTATACGAACATTGATTACGTTCTGTCGCAAACGCCCGATGCTAAAGATATTCAGAACCAATTGACCATTCAGCGGACGCAAACAGAAAACGAACTGAAGCGGATGCAGAAGGAATTGGAAGACAAATACACTGCCTACGAAAAAGGGGCAGCACAAATGTCGGACGTGATCAAAAAAGACCGTGAAACGGAACTACAGAGCCTGCAAGCCCGTATTCAGGAATTTAGCCAGACCGGCCAAACGTCACTGCAAACGAAATACCAGCAACTGGTAAACCCCGTTGTGCAGAAAATCCAAAAGGCTATTGATGCCGTTGCCAAAGAAAACGGGTATCAGTATGTATTCAACCTGGATGCCGGTGCTAACACCATCCCCATTCTTCTGGTTGCTCCCGAAGAAAATAACATCACGGAGCTGGTACTGAAAAAAATGGGCATCGATCCAGCGAAAGCAGCAGCAGCCGCTAAACCAGCCACAACGGGTGGAAGCACTCCAGCTGCTAAACCAGCCGCAGGTGCAGCTGCGCCTAAAAAGAACTAAGGCTGTAACAAACGCATAAAAAAGTCGCTCTCCGTATGGACGGAGAGCGACTTTTTTATGCGTTTACCTTTTCCACTGTCCGTCAGCCTTACTTAAACTGTATTACTTTTTATTGGAAATATGTAATTATTTTTGCTATTCAAGGCCTCTTTGCTAAGAATAATCTCAAATCGGGTTTATAATCCCAATCGGGCAAAATCTTAGACTTACTTTTACGTTTTTGAAAACAGACCACCTTTGAACGTTATTATGAACCGAACTGCCGGTATATTGGCATGGGCGCTACTGTTTGGTACCATAGGCAGCCTCCATGCGCAGGATTCCAAGTCAATTCAATTACTCTTGCCAACGCAAACCAATTGGAACGTTGTGCCCGAAGGTAGTACAGTCCGATTCGATTTAAAGGCAACGGGTGCACCCAGCGACACGCTGAAATTTTCTTTTGGCAACGATAAACAGGATGGTATGCAGCTTGACTCCCTGGGTCATTTTAGCTGGACACCGGGCTATGATTTGGCTGATCGTATCCAAACGACTAAAATTTACCCTGTAAGCTTTGAAGTTCGCAATACGCATGGGCAAACGGTCACGCAAAATGCTGAATTCAAAGTAACCCATGTGAATCGCCCGCCCGTCATTGGTGAACTACGCCCCTTCTATGTGAGCTACCGAACGCAGAATACCTATAAAATGGATTCGCAGACCGTTCGGGACGATGATGGCGACCCGATCGTGTTTATCCCTATTGCCGATCAAATGCCCGAAGGCAGCAAACTTTCGTCGCAGGGTGAGTTGACCTGGACGCTGTCCCTCAATCAGTTTAACCGATTGAAGCAAGCGCCCCAGTATATGGAATTCTGGGTGGAAGATCAGCCAGCCAAAACACGTACGAAAGGACGGCTAAAAATAGAAGTGACGCAGATGGACCTGCCACCCGACATTGCCGTGATTCCGAAAGATGTTCACTACAAACTGAAAGAAAACGCAAACGTAAATCTTAAGTTCTACCTGTCGGACCCTAATGGTGAAGACGACGTCGCGGCTTTTGGCTTTCTGTCCGATAACCAGCAGATACCAAAATCAGCCCTGGTCAAGAACACGGATAATCAATACGAATTTATCTGGCAACCTGGCTATGAGTTTGTTAAAGACCCGTACGATTCGCTGACAGCCCAAATTACCTTCTACGTACTGGACAAAGCCCAAAACCGCGAAGAACGTCGGATCACGTTCACGGTACTGAATACCGTCAATGAAGCTGAAAAGGACCGGTATTATTACAACCAATACCGCCAAGTGCTGGTGCAGGCCTGGGGCCTGATTGAACAGCTCGGTGACAAAGAAGAACAGCTCAAGCATGATTACAAGAAAGCGAAAGGCGGCAAACGGAATCGCTCTGTAGCCAACGCATCGCTGGGTGCCGTTACAGGTGTAACCCCCGCCGTTACAGGTTCAAGTGCCAGTGTTGATGCCCAGAAAAACGGACGAATTATTTCGGCGGTTGGCGGCACGGCCGTACTGACCATGGGCACGCTGGAAGCGACGGAAGTGATTGGCAAATCAATGAAAGATTTGCTCGACCGCTATAACTACGTGCTGGGCAAACGCAGTGAACTCCAGAACAAGGGGGATGTATTTGCCCGAGAATTCGCCTTGAAATCTGCCCGCCGAAACGGAGAGTTTGTTAAGAAACTGGACGATTTCCGGAATGCGATGAGCTTGAGCGGTCTGGTGGCGCTGGAGCTGGATGCCAACTGGCAAAGCAAGAAAGAAGCTACCGATAAGGCCTTGAAACGGACATTTAAAGATTTTGCGCCTTTAGAGGAAACCCAGTAACCCAACAGGGGCGGCTAACAATAGCCGCCCCTGTTGGTTCTACTCTACTGTAATGGTAAAGGTAGCTTCGAACACACCACCTTCAGCAAGCTGCTGAATCAATTCTTTCTCCTCAATGGGTTTGGGTTCTCCTTCGCTATCTGCGCAACCCAACCACGGCTCTATACAGACAAAAGGCGCTCCTGGCTTCGCCCAAATGCCGAGATACGGAAAAGCAGGGTAGGCAACCGATAATGTATGCGAATGCTTATCGCTACGGATGGTTACCCGGCGGGAAGCCAGATTCTTAAACACCAGCGCATCGGCATCAAACAGGTGCTTTGTTAAGGGCAGCTTATCGCCATCAACCGTCGGAACGGGCACGGTTTCTCCTGTAAAGTACCCTCCGGCTGATAGCATGTGCGTTTCCAGCGGCTCTGCCTTTTCGAATTCAACGACGTAATCTTCATAAGCTTCTCCGGCCCTGAACGGCACGGCAAAGGCAGGATGCGCGCCTACTGAGAAGAATATCGTCTGTTCATCTTCGTTCACCACCCGATACGAAACGGTCAGTTTTGGCCCCTCGATTTCATAGATAATCTGAAATTCAAACTCGTAGGGGTAATGCACACGGGTAGCGTCGCTCGAACGCAGGGAGAAAATAGCGTGCGTGCTGGTCGATTCGGTTGTTTCAAAGGTCGACTGGCGGGTGAAGCCGTGCCGCTCAATGGGGTACGCTTTGCCATCTACCAGCAATTGGTTATTCAGGCAACCGCCCACGACCGGAAACAGGTTTGGCGCATGCCATCCCCACACTGATGGATCTGCCTGCCAGAGATGTTCGATACCCGTTGTCTTATGAAAGACAGACGTCAGCTCGGCGCCCTTCGGCCGGATGGAAACGTGGAGATGGTCGTTTTCTAAAGTTGTCATATGGCTGAAAAACAACAAAAGCTACCCAATGTTGGATAGCTTTTGCAAAGGTAATGGCCATCGGGATTTTGGCCAGATTAATTGGTTTAGAACCGGAAGTGAGAGAACGCCTTGTTGGCTTCAGCCATACGGTGCGTATCGTCCTTCTTTTTCACTGCTGCGCCTTCGCCTTTTGCGGCTGCAACGATTTCAGCGGCTAACCGGTCTACCATGGTTTTTTCACCACGTGAACGAGCATACTTAATAAGCCATTTCATGCCTACCGCGACTTTTCGGTCTGCCCGTACTTCGGTTGGCACCTGAAAGGTAGCTCCACCGACACGACGGCTTTTTACTTCAACTGATGGCATGACGTTATTCAATGCCTTTTTCCAGGTATCCAGACCACTTTCGCTGGTGCGCTTGGCAACCACATCGAGAGCGTCGTAGAAGATGGAGTACGCCAGGCTCTTTTTGCCTTCGTACATCAGATTGTTTACAAATTTGGTTACGAGGACCTCTTTATACTTCGGGTCGGGTAATACGTAACGCTTGGGCGGTTTCGCCTTTCTCATGATTTCTTCAGATTTTTGATCTTACTCTGGACGCAGTCTTTCCAACGCCCAGTCAGTTTTTGGTAAGTAGTTCATTAAGTGAAGTGGTGTAGTAAGGTCAAAACCACTAATTACACCTACTGCACCAATCAACTCATTACACTAGATTACTTTTTCTTTTTTGCTGGTGGTGCACCTTTGCCACCTTTCACTGGAGCCTGACCTGGTTTTGGCCGTTTAGCACCATATTTCGAACGGCTTTGCAGACGACCGCTTACGCCAGCCGTATCCAGAGCACCCCGAACGATGTGGTAACGTACACCTGGAAGATCTTTAACCCGGCCACCACGAATCAGTACGATCGAGTGCTCCTGGAGGTTGTGACCTTCGCCTGGAATGTAGGCGTTAACTTCTTTTTGGTTCGTCAGGCGAACCCGGGCAACTTTCCGAAGCGCCGAGTTTGGCTTCTTCGGCGTCGTTGTGTACACACGCGTACACACGCCCCGACGTTGTGGGCAAGAGTCCAAAGCTGGCGACTTTGACTTGTCGATCAGCTTTTCGCGGCCCTTACGCACGAGTTGTTGTATAGTAGGCATTCTTAGTTTTGTTTACGAAAAAACAGTCTTCCCGAATTTTGAGGTGCAAAGATACGGAAAACAGTTTGAAAGCCAAAGGATTTATAGTTTACAAACTACGATTTACGCCTGGCCGACCGGACCACCAAAGCCACCAGCCGGAAACTTAAATTCGTTAGGCTCGTTAATGCCGCCATACGCTTCTTCGAAACGGCTGATATTCTCGCGCAGGGCTTCCAGTAAGCGCTTGGCGTGTTCAGGGGTCAGAATAATGCGGGCTTTCACTTTCGCCTTGGGAACACCCGGCATCAGACGAATAAAATCTAGAATAAACTCACTATTCGAGTGAGCAATCATTGCCAGATTGGCATATACACCTTCGGCGATTTCTTCGCTTAATTCGACGTCAATAGCGCCTTCAGGGTTTTGTTGGGGAGGAGTCATTCTGCGATTTTTTAATAGCTGATCAGGGCCAATAACTAACGGTTCCGTTAGTTGATAAACCGTATGGTTAATGGATAACGATAATATTCGCCATTATTGGCTTTTATGCCCGCAATAATAGTAAAAACGAGCCATACCACACCGACCACAAAAATCAGTACGATGCCGACAAGGATCATCGTTAGCAGAATGGAGACCGCGAAGGCAATGGCCATCGTAATCTGAAAGTTAACGGCTTCTTTTCCGTGATAATCCACGTAGGCTGACTTGTCCTTTTGTATTTGCCAGACAATGATGGGAGCAATCAAACTACCAAAACCGGTAAACAATCCGGTGAGCGCACTTAAATGAGCAAACATAGCCCACATGCGGGCGTCTGATTCACTCATAGGGACAGGAACAGGTGTGTAATTTGGCGTTGGCGGTTGATTTTCCATGATTACAGGCGGTTTAGTTCGATAAGTAAGTTGCCATAAAATTTTGACTGATACAACGGTATGGAAGACCAACCGCTTCGTAAGGTCTGTAAATAGTAAAAAAAGGCCGTTCCGCGGAGAAACGACCTTTTCTTAACACTTTCTTATTTTTCAGCTTCCCGTTAACTCCTTCTATTCATTATGGAGTTTAGTCAACCAGGAGCTTACGCCAACTCTATTACGCAATCGTCCTGCTCAACGGTGGTAGCTTCTTTCAGCACGACTTTCGCTACTTTACCTTCTTTCTGAGCCGCCACGATACTTTCCATCTTCATGGCTTCAATCACGAACAACGGCTGATTTTTCTTGACAACATCGCCTTCCTTCACCAGAATTCGGGTCAATCGTCCCTGCAGCGGGGCACCTACATCGCCCGGTTTGCTCGCTTTCGCATTGATGGCCTTCTCCACCTTCGAGGCCCGGTCGCGCACCTGAACCTGACGGCTTTGGCCGTTGAGCTCAAAGGTGATGGTCCGCATACCAAACTCGTCAGGCTCCGATTTGAACAGCAGCCGAACCAGAATGTTCTTTCCCTCTTCGATGTTGATCAGTATCTCTTCGTTCTCCTTCAGTCCGTAGAAGAACGCAGGCGTTGGAATGATGCTGACATTGCCGTACTGCACGTTGGCCTTGTAATATTCGTCATATACCTTCGGGTACATCTGGTACGACAGGTAATCCACGAACCCGTCGCACTGGGGATATTTCTCCTGGAAGGTTTTGAAATCGGCATCGAAATCAATTGGTTTCAGATGCTCATTCGGACGGCCTTTAATCGGCTCCTCCCCTTTCAGCACTACCTTCTGAATATTTTCGGGGAAACCACCCACGGGCTGACCCAGGATTCCCTTCATCAGTTCTTTTACCGATTCCGGGAACGACAACGAATCGCCACGCGTCAGCACGTCGTTGGCCGTGAGGTTGTTGGCCGTCATGAAGATAGCCATGTCGCCCACCACTTTCGAGGATGGCGTCACTTTTACAATGTCGCCGAAGAGCTGGTTGGCTACCGAGTAGTTCTTTTTTAGCGTCTCGAACTTATCGCCCAGGCCGGTGGCAATGGCCTGTGGTTTCAAGTTCGAATACTGGCCACCCGGAATTTCGTTCTCGTACACTTCTGCGCTGCCCGCCTTCATACCCGACTCAAAGGGGTAGTAATATTCCCGAACATCTTCCCAATAGTTCGAGTACGCGTTCAGCGACGACAAGTCCGTTTTACATTCCCGCTCGTGGCCCTGCATCATGGCCACCACGGAGTTGAAATTCGGCTGTGAGGTCAGGCCCGACAGCGCCCCAAGGGCACAATCGACAATATCGACACCGGCATCAATGGCTTTCAGATACGAAGCTGCCTGAATACCCGGCGTGTCGTGCGTATGCAGGTGAACCGGAATACTCACGGCCTGCTTCAGTTCCCGAACCAGCACATCAGCGGCCAGGGGCTTAAGCAGACCAGCCATATCTTTAATGGCCAGCAGGTGAGCGCCTTCGTCTTCCAGCTGACGCGCCATATCCAGGTAGTACTGGAGGGTATATTTCTTCTGATTCGGATCCAGCAAATCGCCGGTGTAGCAAATGGCGGCTTCGCACAGCGCATCAGTCCGTTCGCGAACGGCCCGCATACTCACTTTCATGGCTTCGACCCAGTTGAGCGAGTCGAAAATCCGGAAAACATCAATGCCCGTTTCCCACGATTGCTCCACGAACTTCTCGATCAGATTGTCAGGATAAGCCGAATACCCAACGGCATTCGAACCGCGGAACAGCATTTGCAGCAGCATATTCGGCATGGCTTCGCGCAGGGCCGCCAGTCGTTTCCACGGACTTTCATACAGGAAGCGCATCGACACGTCGAAGGTGGCACCACCCCAGACTTCCATCGAGAATAGCTCCGGGTGGTTCTTGGCAAACCCTTCGGCTACTTTCTGCAAATCCTGCGTTCGAACACGGGTGGCCAGCAGCGACTGGTGCCCATCGCGGAAGGTTGTGTCTGTGTAGAGAATACTTTTCTGATCGAGCACCCACTGAACGAACTTCTCCCGACCTAACTCTTTGAGCCGATCGCGATTGCCAGCAGGGTAAGTTCCGTAGATATCGAAGTTGGGAACAACGGGGGTACGGAATATTTTGCTGTCGTCTTTCTTTTTAACCTCCGGGTTACCGTTCACAATCACATCGGCCAGGTAGTTGAGTACCCGCGTCGAGCGGTCCTGCGGCTTGCGGAAGTTGAACAGTTCAGGGTGAGTTTCAATGAACGATACCCGCGCTTCGCCCCGCTGAAAAACCGGGTGGCTGATCACGTTCAGCAAAAAGCCAATATTGGTCTTCACGCCCCGAATCCGGAACTCAACCAATGCCCGCGTCAGTCGCTGGGTAGCCCCCTTGAGCGTCCGTCCCCGTGCCGAAACCTTCACGATCATGGAATCGAAGTAGGGCGAGATTTTCATGCCCGCGTAGCTGCTTCCCTCATCGAGACGGATACCAAAACCAGCTGCGTTCCGATAAGCCGTTATCGTTCCAAAATCAGGCTTGAAACCGTTGGCGGGGTCTTCGGTCGTAATCCGACACTGAATGGCGTAGCCGTTGAGGGGAACGTCGTCCTGGTGATTGATATAAATGCCGTTATCGGAAAGCTGATACCCCATCGCGATCAGAATCTGCGTTCTGACGATATCGATACCCGTTACCTCTTCGGTAATGGTGTGCTCGACCTGAATACGAGGATTGACCTCAATAAAGTAGATATTTTCGGCTTTGTCGACCAGGAACTCAACGGTGCCGGCATTGGAGTAATTAACGGCCCGCCCCAGTTGCAGGGCGTAGGCATAAAGTTTATCTTTCGTTTCCTGTTTCAGCCCGAAGGATGGAGCAACTTCAACAACCTTCTGGAACCGTCGCTGTACGGAGCAGTCACGTTCGTACAGGTGAACGATATTGCCGTGTTGGTCGCCGAGCAACTGAACCTCAATGTGCTTGGGTTCTTCAATGAATTTTTCGAGGAAAATGGTATCGTCGCCAAAGGCGTTGCGGGCTTCATTCTTGGCTTCGGCGAACGCTTTTTCAAACTCTTCAGCCTGTCGTACGACGCGCATACCGCGACCACCGCCCCCGGCAGCGGCTTTCACCATAATGGGAAAACCAATCCGCTGGGCTTCCGTAAGGGCAAATTCCGGCGACATATTCTCCTCCCGCGAATCCGGGATGAGCGGTACGCCGGCGCTGGTGGCCAGATTTTTGGCCCGTACTTTATCGCCTAATGCATCCATCGCTTCCGGCGATGGACCCACGAAAATAATACCCTCTTCGCGGCACCGACGAGCCAGCTTCACGTTCTCCGACAGGAATCCGTAGCCGGGATGAATGGCATCGACCTTGTGTCGTTTGGCGAGCAGAACGATCCCTTCAACGTCCAGATACGGCTTCAGCGGATCTTCGTCACGACCAATCTGATAGGCTTCGTCAGCCTTGTAGCGGTGAAGCGAATAGCGGTCTTCGTAGGTGTAAACGGCAACAGTTGTGATGCCGAGCTCAGTAGCTGCCCGCATGATGCGAATAGCGATTTCGCCCCGGTTGGCGACGAGCAAACGTTTAATGGGTCGGATATACTCTTTCATGATTCTCAACAAAAGCGGCTTCAGGCTATACAAGTGCCAAATAACATAGCAAGATTGTTGAAAATTTTGAAATAACTACCCTCCTCTTCATAATCCTTGGAGAAGATAGTTTTTTCCGGGAATATTGCAGAAAGCAACAAAGCCGCGTTTTACTTAATTTAAATCTACTCCCCCTATAAGCTTTCTGCTTTTACGCAGTACCTGGCACCTCACCGATAACTTTTCAGCCACTGTTTCAATACACCCAGATCAGCCAGCGCTTTCAGGTCGTTTTTCAACTGTTTGGTATCCCGCTTGAGCTGCCCTATGTCGCTATTGAGACTGATGTCGAAGCCAACGAGCGAACCCGCGGTAAACTTGGATTTTCCCGTCATTCGCGCCAGCTGTTTATGCAGCGTGGTTACTTCGTCGTCCAGTTCCTGCGCCTGCTGTCGTAGAATTTTGTTGTAATAATTGAGCTGACTTTCGGCCAGGGATTCGAGGTGCGACTGATCGATGCGTTCGAATTCGAGCTGCAACCGAAACAAGGCGAGTAAATCACTTTTTTCATATGCGGCAATGACGCGGTGCATGATTTCGGTCTTACGCACCTTTTCGGCTTCATCCGGTTCGCGATCAGGGTGGAACGCTTTTACCAGATCCATGTAAAGCGTCCGAACCGCTTTGGTCGTGTTCTGCTCATCGGCTTTCTTTTTGGCCTCGCGGGCTAACCGTTTCTCCGACTTGGGTTTACTGGCTCGTTGTCGCTGGCGTTCCGCTTCGGCGGCTTCCTGAGCGGCTATGCTATCCGACTCGTACCCGGAGTCATCGCCTTCTGTCCATGGTGCCAGTTGCTGATCGGACTCATCGAAGTCGGATGTTTTGTATTTGGCATAAATAGACTCCAGACTATCAACGTCGTATTGGTAAATCAGGTCGGACGCGATGGTTTGAATCAGGTCAGCCAGTTTTTTCTGTTCCGCCCGTGTCATATCGTCATGCTCATACGCCCGGTCGAACAGCCGAACCAGATTGACCCGCAGTTGAATATATTGATCAACGAAAGGTTGATAATCAGCCTGCAATCGCTGGTATATGTAGTCCGAAGACTCCCGCAGTTGCTGTAATTCAGCCGTTGTTTCTTCTATTTTCTGCGTAAGCCGATTAAATTCCTTCTGCGACTTCGACAGTGAATCGCTACCGGTGCCAATTCGGACAAGTTGATGCTGAATGGGTTGAGACATAGAGCCTTTTACGGAATACATTAAAAGTTGTGACGAGAGCCGCTAAAAATTTGGGGAACACTACCTGAAGGACGTTATTCGTAACCTACCCGTTCACTCATTTAGAAAATGTCGACCCATCCACTGCACTCCATTGCCCGCCTGGACTCTCAACACCGGTTAGCAATTGGTCTGTTCGCGGCATTCGTTGCCTACTTCGCCGTTCCGGGCAAGTTCAGTGTAGCTGCCCACCTGACCGTTGTCTGGATAACGTTTGCCGTGACAATACTTGTGCTGATGTGGACGAGTATAAGCATTGCGCATCCCCGCGATCTACCCAAACTGACAAGCCTTGAGGATTCGAGCCGAACACTGATTATGCTTTTCGTCGTTGTAGCCGCTATAGCCAGCCTCTTCGCCGTTATCGAACTGCTGGACTCGACCAATAAAAATGCCCCCGAATGGCCACGAAACAGACTACTGGCGATCTCAGCCATTGCCAGTGCCTGGACGCTTGTCCATACGGTATTTACCCTCCGCTATGCACACTTGTTTTACGGCAATGATAAGAGCCGGAAAACCCACCCGGGTGGACTTGACTTCCCCGGCGACGACGAACCCGACTACCTGGATTTTGCCTATTTCTCGTTTGTGATTGGCATGACCAGTCAGGTTTCTGACGTGGCGGTTCGGTCGAAACCCATGCGCCGAACGGCCCTTGTTCACGGGGTACTATCCTTCGGGTTCAACGCCATTATTATCGCCCTGACGGTTGGCGGTCTAGCTAATTAGTTTAGGAGTACTTACCAGCCCGACCCTGCTTTTTCGCTTTCTCTACCTGCTCTTTCTCATACTCTTCCCGCTGCCGTTTATCGGAAAGGAGGTTGCGGTACAGGCCATTGAGTACATAAATATCGTCGACCTCGTCGATCAGTAAGTGGAGTTGTTCACGTACCTGGGTAATATTCATTCGGTAATTCCGCCGAAGCGGTTAGTTTGTTGGATTAGCTAGTTAGCTAACACATTTCTGATGTTTTTCGCTCAATGAAAGAAGAAATAACCGAGGGCAATACCGGCGATAACGCCCATCAGATCAGCAAATAACCCGAAGGGAATGGCATAGCGCGAATTGCGAATACCAACCGAGCCAAAGTACAGGGCCACAATGTAAAACGTGGTGTCGGCTGCCCCCTGAAACATGCAGGCTAGTCGTCCCACAAAGGAATCGGGGCCAAACTGCTTCATGGCATCGATCATCAGCGCCCGCGACCCCGAACCACTTAAAGGCCGCATGAGAGCCACCGGCAGCGCATCCGTAAATTCGGTGTTGATACCTGTCAGGCTGAACACGTATTTTAGTCCGTCGATCACGTAATCCATGGCCCCGGAATTTCGGAACGCACCAATGGCAACGAGCATACCGACCAGGTATGGAATAATGCGGACGGACGTTTCGAAACCGCCTTTGGCTCCTTCGATAAAGGCGTCAAAAATGTCTACTTTTTTGCGCATCGCCCCCAGCAGAAACGACACCACAATGAGCATCAGCACCAGGTTGCCCGTTACTTTGGATATGATCTCAATTTCATCTTTCGTCTTGGTCGACAGGAACCACAACGCCAGCCCAATCAGACTGGTGATACCCCCCAACCAGCCCATTACCGTGGCATTGATCAAGTTGATGCGCTGCTTGATAGCCACCGCAATCATGCTGACGACCGTGGCTACGTAGGTGGCAATCAGGCACGGAATGAAAATATCCGACGGGTCTTTGGCCCCCAGAATAGCCCGCTGCGCCATAATACTCAATGGTATAATCGTCAATCCCGAAGTGTGCAGCACCAGAAACATGATCTGGGCGTTGGAGGCCGTTTCTTTCGTTGGGTTCAGTTCCTGCAAACTCGCCATAGCCCGCAGCCCGAACGGCGTGGCGGCATTGTCCAGACCAAGCATATTGGCCGAGAAATTCATGATCATCTGGCCGTTGGCCGGGTGATCGCGGGGTACTTCGGGGAAGAGTTTATGGAAGAAGGGGCCGATGATGCGAGCCAGAAAATTGATAGCTCCCGCCTTCTCGCCAATGTTGAGCAAGCCCAGAAAAAACGTCATCACCCCCGCCAGCGGCAAGGCAATATCCATGACGGCGACCTTTGACGAATCGAACAGTCCTTCGACCAGAATTTTGAAGATTTCGGTGTCGCCCAGGAAGATCAGTTTGGCCAGTGCAACGACAAACGCAATGATAAAAAAGGCAACCCAAATGTAATTTAAGGCCATGTTACGGGCGGTTTAGCAAGCAAAGTAGTGCGTTTTGGCGTTATTTGCGTTATGATGAATGGTAAAAAAGTTAAGCCACAGAGCAGCGCAGAGCAAACACAGAGATACACAAAGATTTTTCTCCGTGTATCTCTGTGCGTCTTTGTGTGCCTCTGTGGCTTACCCTTGCAAGCGCAGGACTTCGAAGCCGCTATGGCCAAACAGGGCCTTGTCGACGTGCAGAAAACAGACCCGACGATTCTGGTCGAACTCAAGTATTCGACCACCGACAACTTCATAGGGAGAGACGTGTACGGCGATCTGACACGAGCGTATATGCAACCGATGGCGGCAAAAAAACTGGCAGCAGCCAGCAAATACTTGCAGGCGCATCACCCCAATCTTCGCTTGCTGGTGTATGATGCCGCCCGCCCCCGCTCGGCCCAATGGAAACTCTGGAACGCCCTGCCCGAGTTATCCGAAAATGAGCGCCGGAAATACGTAGCCGACCCGCGCATTGGCTCTATTCACAACTATGGCTGCGCGGTCGACTTAACCGTAGCCACCGCCGACGGCAAGGCGCTGGATATGGGCACCAAATACGATTTCTTCGGCGAACTGGCCTACCCCTCCCGCGAAAAACAACTCCTAAAATCCGGCAAATTAACACAGCAGCAAATCGACAATCGCCAGATACTGCGTACGGCCATGCGACAGGGGGGATTCACGCCAATTGAATATGAGTGGTGGCATTTCAATTCGCTGTCAAGGGAGAAAGCGAAGATGATGTTTCGGATTGTGGATTAACCTACAGGAAGTGACTTAATGGAACCCAGCCCGTAAAAAGCATGTATATAACCGTTTATCCAGCCGTTACGTGATAAAAACAACGTTCCTAAGCACAGCGTTTTACATGCTTTTCAGTAGCATGCACTGTTTGGGGCAACCCGATGTTTCGTCGGTCTCTGTTTCGTATTCACTGCTTAAAAAGCACGTTTATCTGTTAGCTTCTGATAGTTTGCAGGGCCGAGCAACCGGAACCAAAGGCCAGCTTCAGGCCGCATTTTACTGCTCAACAACGTTCCGAAGAAATCATCTAGTTACGGTATTCCCGATTGATTCCATTCGGCGTTCTTTTCGCCAGACGTACCCTTTCATCACCACGGAGGTAGCCAATTTTGGTTCAGCCGGTGCTTATCGTGTTACGTCACCTGCCTATAAACAGTACGAATTATCACCTCCACCACTCACAGCCAAAGACAGCAGCCATGTGCTTTTTGGCGACAATCTTGCAGGGGCACTTATTGGAACCGACTTAAAACAAGAAGTAGTCATTGTGTCCGCCCATTACGATCATCTGGGTGGAACTGGCAATCGGATTTTTCATGGTGCTGATGATAATGCGTCGGGGACGGCTACCGTTTTGAGCGTGGCCGCCTTGTTTGATAGTCTGGCCCAGCGGGGTATTAAACCTCGCAGAACGATCATGTTTGTTTTATTTTCTGGTGAAGAAGGTGGGTTGCTGGGGTCGGAATACTTCGTCAGGAATAGTCCTATTCCATTAAGCCAGTTCGTGTGTGACCTAAATGTTGACATGGTAGGTCGAGTCGATAATGCTCATCGCAAGAATCCCGATTACTGCTATCTACTGACAGGAGATCAGGTCAACGAATTACGGAAAATCGCTGAGACAGCGAATCAACAATCCGTGAACCTGACATTAAATCAGGGTGGATATGATACGAAAAACGATCCTGAACGGCTCTTCTACAGGTCAGACCACTACAACTTCGCCAGAATAGGTATCCCCGCCCTATTTTTCACAAACGGTAGCCACAATGACTACCATCAGCCTTCCGACACAGCGGATAAGATTACCTATGATCTGCTTCAAAAACGGGCAACACTTGTCTTTCAAACAGCCTGGCTGGCCGCCAATCCGACTCCCTAAATCCAATTATTGAGAACTCTCCGCTCAGAACACCAGATTGTCGATCAGTCTGACGTTTCCCAAATGAGCGGCCAGACAGATGGCCGTTTGCCCCGGCGCCAGCACTTCGTTGGCCAGTTGCAACGTATCGGCATTGACTATTTCAACATACTCTAACCGGAAGTGGGGATTGCCCGCAAATAAGCCCGTTACAGCCGCTTTCGCCTGCGCAGTGCTATGACCCTCAATCAGCAGCTCGTGTGCCATTGACAGGCCTTTAAATAACGTTGTAGCCTCCTTTCGCTCGGTAGGTGTAAGATTACGATTGCGGGATGACATCGCTAGTCCATCACTCTCCCGAACCGTCGGGCAGCGGATCAGCTCGACCGGGACGTTCAGGTCGCGGATAAGTCGCCGGATAACGGCCACCTGCTGCAGATCCTTCTGACCAAAATAGGCGCGGTCGGCCTGTACGATGTTGAATAGTTTGGCCACCACAATACCGACGCCGTTGAAATGGCCCGGCCGGAAGGCCCCCTCCATCACCGTTTCCAGTTCGCCAAAGTTCATGCGTAGCGTAGGCGACTCGGGATACATTTCTGATACCGACGGGGCAAACACCACGTCGCAGCCAGCCGCTTCGAGCTTTTCGCAGTCTTCTTCCAGCGTTCGGGGATAGCGGGCCAGATCATCGGGGTTATTGAACTGGGTCGGGTTGACGAAAATACTGCTTACCACCACATCATTCTCCCGGCGAGCCGTTTCAATGAGCGTTATGTGACCCTGGTGCAGGGCACCCATGGTTGGCACCAGCCCAATGGACTGTTCAGAACGAATGGAATTCAAGTATTGCCGAAGTGCAGAAACCGTGTCGAAACGATACATAATGGGTCAAGTCTTTTTGGGGCTGCAATGATACGGGAACCTGATCTTTTTTGCACAAAACGTATTGAAATACGGGAAAAATTTGTATAATTTTGCAAGTTTTTTGGTTCACTCAGACAACACACGCTTCCCCTAACTTATGAGCAAACTCCGCATCCTTTACGTTGCCAGCGAAATCAACCCTTTCCTGAAAACGTCTGACGTCGCTGATTTCGTCCGCAAATTGCCGCAGGCCATGCAGGAGCGTGGGATGGAAATTAGAATTCTGGTGCCTCGCTTTGGGCTTATTAACGAGCGAAAAAACCGGTTGCACGAGGTGGTACGGTTGTCGGGAATTAATATTGCCGTAGGAGATGATGAAAAACCATTGATTATCAAGGTTGCCTCTATTCCGACGGCGAAATTGCAAGTTTATTTCATTGATAACGAAGACTATTTCCAGCGGAAATATGTTTTTCACGATAAGGAGAATCGATTCTACGACGATAACGACGAACGGGCGATTTTCTTCTGCAAAGGCGTGCTCGAAACGGTTAAGAAACTAGGTTGGGCACCCGATATCGTTCATTGCAATGACTGGATGACAGCTTTAATCCCGCTGTATCTGAAAACGACCTACAAAAATGACCCCATGTTCAAAGACACTAAGTCAGTTTTTACGGTCTACAACAATTCGTTTGAGCACCGCTTTGAAGGCGACATCATCGAAAAGGCACGCATGATGGATATTGACGACGAAATGCTGGCCGAGCTAAAAACGGCCGATTTCGAAGGCTTTATCCGCATTGGCTCTACCTATGCCGACGCCGTTGTTCGGGCCGAAGAAGAATCGAGCGAAAGCCTGAACGCCATTTTGACGGACTTCCCCGAACACAAGTTCGACGCTGTTGAAGACGAAGATGTAACCGACCGCTATTACAACCTGTATACGCAGCTGGCTGGCTAGTACACTAGCTTGTTCAATATCAGTAAGACCCTTCTAAAAAGCCGGACGTTTCCGGCTTTTTAAGTTTAATTTACTTTCAAAATCAGTTTATCTCCTTTTATCCGTTCCAACAGATAAACGCACCGGCGTTCCGGTATGTATTGACTTATGTGTGGTATTGTCGCTTATGTAGGACACCAGGAAGCGTGTCCAATAGTAATAAAAGGCTTAAAACGACTCGAATATCGGGGCTACGACAGTGCAGGCGTGGCGCTGATGAATGGCGAGGGCCTGAACGTTTACAAGAAAAAAGGAAAAGTGGCCGCGCTGGAGCAGGAACTGGCGGGCAAAGCGCTGCACGCCACTATTGGCATGGGTCATACGCGCTGGGCCACGCATGGCGAGCCGAACGATGTGAACGCTCACCCGCATTACTCATTCCACCGTAAGCTGGCCATCATTCACAATGGCATCATTGAGAACTACTCATCCATCAAGCAGGCATTGCTCAAAAAGGGCCACACGTTCAGCAGCGAAACCGACACGGAAGTTCTTGGTCAGTTTATCGAAGATATCTGGGAAAACAACGGCGGTACCCTCGAAGAAGCGGTACGACTGGCGTTGCAGGAAGTAGTAGGTGCCTACGCCATTGTTATCATGAACGAAAGCGACCCCACCCAGCTCATAGCGGCCCGCAAAGGTTCACCGCTCGTGATTGGTGTTGGCGAGAACGAGTTTTTTCTGGCATCCGATGCGACACCCATTGTCGAATACACCAAAGACGTCATCTACCTCAACGATTACGAAGTAGCCGTTATCAAAAATGGTGAGCTAACCGTAGTTACGCTCGATAATACCACCACCACGCCCTATGTCCATAAGGTGGAACTGGAGCTGGAGGCCATTGAAAAGGGCGGCTTCGACCACTTCATGCTTAAAGAAATTTTTGAGCAGCCCCGCTCCATTGCCGATTCCATGCGGGGTCGCGTGAAGGCCGATGAAGGTACCCTGCAACTCGGCGGCTTGCGTGATTACCTGGATAAGCTGGCGAAGTCGAAACGTATCGTAATCATTGGTTGTGGTACGTCGTGGCATGCAGGTCTGGTAGCCGAATACATTTTTGAAGAACTGGCCCGTATTCCCGTCGAGGTAGAGTATGCTTCGGAATTCCGGTACCGCAACCCGATCATCAAGGAAGGCGATATCGTTATTGCCATTTCCCAATCGGGCGAAACGGCCGATACGCTGGCCGCCATTGAACTGGCGAAATCGAAAGGTGCCACGATCTTCGGCGTTTGTAACGTAGTGGGATCATCCATTGCGCGGGCCACCCATGCCGGTGCTTTCACACACGCAGGACCTGAAATTGGGGTGGCCAGCACCAAAGCGTTCACAGCCCAGGTAACGGTACTGACGTTAATGGCACTGGCTGCGGCCAAACGAAAAGGCACTATTTCGGACTCGCTTTTCCGGCAACTGCTGGCCGAACTGGAAAGTATTCCCGCCAAAGTTGAACGGGTATTGCAAGCGGCCGACAAGATCAAAGAAATCGCGTATATCTTCACCTACGCCCGGAATTTCATCTACCTCGGCCGGGGTCTGAACTTTCCGGTGGCCCTGGAAGGTGCGCTGAAACTGAAAGAAATCTCGTACATCCATGCCGAAGGTTACCCGGCGGCTGAGATGAAACACGGCCCCATTGCCCTCATTGACGAAGATATGCCGGTCGTGGTCATTGCCACCAAAGACAGTTCCTACGAAAAAGTTGTGTCGAATATTCAGGAGGTAAAAGCCCGTAAAGGCCGCGTGATCGCGATCACGACCGAAGGCGACACCCAGTTGCCCGGTATGGTCGATTTCACGATTGAGATTCCGAAAGTACATGAGATTTTGATGCCTCTGATCTCAGTGATACCCTTGCAACTCCTTTCCTACGACATTGCCGTGATGCGCGGTCGTAATGTCGACCAGCCCCGTAATCTGGCCAAATCGGTAACCGTCGAATAGGGTTTACCCTGTTAAACAAGAAGCGCGATAAGGAATACTTCCTATCGCGCTTCTTGTTTAATACATCCATCACCGAAGCATATTGAAGTCGTAAAAAAATAAAAGCAACTGAATTTCCCCGGCCCGAACGTTGTATTGACAACAGACCAGGTTGATCCATGAACTACCCTGCTTACTTCGATTACAATGCCACCACACCCGTCGACCCGGTGGTGCTGGAAACCATGCTGCCTTACTTCGGCCTGCACTTCGGCAACGCGGCTTCGCGTACGCACGTTTTTGGTGCCAAAGCGGAAGAAGCAGTTGATGAAGCCCGGCAACAACTCGCCCGTCTACTGGGCGTCGATCGAAAAGAAGTAGTTTTTACCAGTGGTGCCACCGAGTCGATCAATCTGGCGCTAAAAGGTGTTTGGGAGGCCAATAAACATCGGGGGGCGGGGCACTTTATCACCGTCAGCACCGAACACAAAGCCGTGCTGGACACCTTCGAACACCTGTCCCGTCAGGGGGCTGAGGTCACCTATCTTCAGCCCGGTAGTGATGGGCTTATTACGGCCGATCAGGTGGAGGCAGCGATCAGGCCGGATACCTTGCTGGTGTCCGTCATGGCGGCCAATAACGAAACGGGCGTTTTACAGCCGATTCAGGAAATCGGTGCAGTCGCTCACAAACAGGGGGCTTTATTCCATACCGACGCTACTCAGGCCATTGGCAAATTACCGCTTTCAATGACCAACAGCCCCATTGATTTGCTGAGTCTGTCGGGACACAAACTCTACGGGCCTAAAGGCATTGGGGCCTTGATTGTCAGAAAAAACGTCACCCTCACCGCCCAGCAGGATGGCGGTCGGCACGAACGGGGGCGACGTTCCGGCACCCTCAACGTACCGGGCATTGTTGGACTGGGTGAAGCGGCCCGCCAGGCACAGCTTCATCTGCCCACCGAAACAGTGCGAATTGTGGCCCTGCGCGATCAACTTGAAGCGGGGATTCTGGCCCAGCTACCCAACGCGACCGTTAATGGAAGCCGCCAATTCCGTCTGCCCAATACGACTAACATCTGTTTCTCGGGACTGGACGGGGAACTGCTGTTACTATCCCTCAATGAAATTGCGGTTTCCAATGGGTCAGCCTGCACCTCGGCTTCCACCGATCCATCACACGTCCTGAAAGCAATGGGATTATCGGATGATCAGGCCTACAGTTCGGTGCGATTTAGTCTGGGCCGCTTCACCACAGAAGCCGAGGTTGATGCCGCTATTCGTCATGTGGTATCGGTTGTTACGAAGCTTCATTAATAGGATGCCTATTTGTTGATCACTTCTCGGTAAAACCCCGATCAACTAATCCGAAAACCATCTAACGATACATGGGCTGTTGGCTGAATTATGCCATCGATCAAATAATAATGCTTTAATTTTCATATGAATATTTTAATAAAAAATAAAATTTAATGATGTATTTAGAAGAATAATTAAAGTAAATACACATAAATTACCACTTTTTAAGCCGTCCCTGCTCAACGTATACTCCTGTAGTTTTTTAACTGACTTCATCAAATGGATTATGTGCAGGAAACCCCATGCATGGCTTGCCATGCGGGTAATTCATCTGGAAAACAGCCAGACGGTCACTGGTATTCTACAGCCTCAGCTCTTCTTGTTCTTCTGCTCCCAAAATGTCCATTCTGTATAGTTGCCTATACAAGTTCAATGGCTATCTGCGGAGCCCCATCAGTTGTCAACTTTCAAATCGGCTGGGGAACCTGGCTGGCCATTGGGCTGGCAGCAATTTGTTTTAGCAGCATTGCGACAAACTACCGGGGTAAGGGCACCCGTACGGCCCTATGCATAGCACTTTCCGGCCTTTCTTTTCTGGGCATAGGTCTGTTTACTCCCGATTCCATGGGCTGGTATTATGTCGGGGCTATCCTCCTGTTTTCAGGCAGTTTTTACAATGGCCGCGGCTACCGGTGGTTGAGTAAACTAGTGTAACATTTCCTGGTCGTTGACGGCATGGTCGAAGAGCGACGTATACCAATGACAGTTTTTACCATGAATTGCATTTCACCTAAACCATTTATTATCCCAAATGATCGCTGCAGATTTTAATTACGAGGCCCCTACCACCCTGGACGAAGCCATCGCGCTGCTTCAGAAGTATGGCGACGAGGCCAAAATTCTGTCGGGTGGGCATAGCCTGATCCCCATGATGAAACTCCGGTTTGCATCGCCGGAACATATCATCGACATCAACAATATCCCCGGTCTGTCCGATATTTCGGTAGACGGGCAGACGCTGAAAATTGGTGCCTTGACGCGGGAAGCCGCCCTCGAACACTCGGCGTTGCTGAAAGAGCACTTCCCCATTTTTGGCGACGTAACCAAGCTGATTGCCGACCCGCAGGTACGGAACATGGGTACCATCGGCGGTAACCTGGCGCACGGCGATGCCGCCAACGACCACCCCGCCGTTATGCTAGCCCTCAACGCTACGGTTGTCGCCACCGGGTCAGAGGGGTCGCGCAGCATCCCGATCGATGAGTTTTTTATGGGCTTCTACATGACCGCCCTCCAGCCCGACGAAATTCTGACCGAGATTCAGATTCCCATGCCAGCGGCCGGAACCGGTAGCGCCTATCATAAACTGGAACGCAAAGTGGGTGATTATGCCACGGCGGGTGTAGCCGTTCAGTTAACACTCGATGGCAACGGCGTATGTACCTATGCCGGTATCGGGCTTACCAACGTAAATCCCCTGCCACTCCGCGCCGAACGCTCTGAAGCGGCCCTGCTGGGTAAAACCCTGACGGATGACGTGATTGCCGAAGCCGCCCTCTTTGCCTCGGAAGATTGCAACCCATCGTCCGATCTGCGTGGCGACGAAGAATACAAGCGGGCCATGGTGGGTGTGCTGGTCAAACGAATGATCCATAAAGCTGCCGAACGAGCCATCGCCTAGAAACTCCCAACCATTCAAACATTCAGTATATGCCCACGAAACCAATAACCATCACCGTAAACGGACAGGCCCATACCGCCGAGGTAGAACCCCGTTTGCTGCTTGTTCACTTCATCCGCGAAAACCTCAACATGACCGGTACGCACATCGGCTGCGATACCAGCAGCTGCGGAGCCTGTACGATTCTGCTCGATGGCAAATCGGTAAAATCCTGTACGGTACTGGCTGTGCAGGCCAATGGCAAATCCGTATCGACCGTCGAAGGACTTTGTGCGCCGGGTGCCGCCCTGAACCCCCTTCAGGAAGGGTTCAAGGAGAACCACGGTTTGCACTGCGGCTTTTGCACGCCGGGCATGATGATGCGCGCTACCGAGCTGCTGGAAAACAACCCGAACCCAACCGAAGACGAGATCAGGTGGGGCATCTCGGGCAACCTCTGCCGCTGCACCGGCTATAACAACATTGTAAAAGCCATCCAGTATGCAGGAGCCAAAATACGGGGCGAGGAGCCCGCTTCGACCGAACCCGAATTCGTTTAATCTCACCGATTCTTAACTCATCAGCTATAATGCAAACGTGTAAAACATCGAAAGCCATTGGTGGAATGGGCCATTCCATCAAGCGGAAAGAAGATGCCCGATTCCTACAGGGTAAGGGTAACTATGTCGATGACATCAAGCTCGACGGCATGCTCTATATGGACATTGTCCGGAGCCCCTACGCCTACGCTAAAATTAAAAAGATTGACAGCGAAGCCGCGCTCAAAGTGCCCGGTGTACTGGCCGTTGTTACGGGCCGTGACCTGGAGCAATACAACCTGCACTGGATGCCCACCCTCATGTCGGACACCCAAATGGTGTTGCCGACCGATACGGTCATGTATCAGGCGCAGGAAGTGGCGGCCGTTATTGCCACCAGCCGCTATGCCGCCCGCGACGGCCGCGAAGCCGTCCGGGTGGAATATGAGCCGATGAAGCCCGTTATCGACCCCTTCAAGGCGCTCGACCCATCGGCACCCGTGTTGCGGACCGACAAGCCGGGCAAGACCGACAACCACATCTGGCACTGGGAAGTAGGCGACAAAGCCAAAACCGAAGAAGTTTTCGCTAATGCTGACGTGGTGGTTAAAGAGCAGATGCACATCCCGCGCATTCACGTAGCGTCTATTGAGACCTGCGGCTGCGTGGCCGACTACGACAAAGTCAACAATCACCTCACCATGTACATGACCACGCAGGCTCCTCACGCCATCCGCACGGTCATTGCGCTGGTGGCTGGCCACGTGGGGCTGACCGAGGAGAAAGTACGGGTCATTTCGCCGGATATTGGGGGAGGCTTTGGCGGCAAAGTACCGGTATATCCGGGCTATGTGATTGCCATTGCCGCGTCGTTCCTGATTGGCAAACCCGTAAAGTGGATCGAAGACCGGAGCGAGAACCTGCAAGCTGACTCGTTTGCCCGCGACTACCACATCACCGCCGAAATGGCGGGTACTAAAGACGGTAAGATTCAGGCGACCCGCTTCAAAGTGCTGGCCGATCACGGCTATACCGATGCGTCGGCTAATCCATCGAAATTCCCGACGGGTATGTTCTCCATTGCTACCGGGTCATACGATTACGGCACGGCCTATATGGAAGCCGATGCGATTTACACCAACAAGCCACCGGGAGGGGTTGCCTATCGCTGCTCGTTCCGCGTGACCGAAGCCGTTCACGCCATCGAACGCATGACCGACCGCTTTGCACTGGAAGTTGGCAAAGACCCGGCTCAGTTACGTTTCGAGAATTTCATTAAGAAAGAAGCTTTCCCCTGGCACTCGCCCACCGGCTGGATTTATGACAGTGGTGACTACGAAGCGGGGCTCAAAAAGGCCATGGAAGCCATCGACTACGATGGTCTGCGAAAAGAGCAGGCAGAAAAGCGGGCCAAAGGCGAATTGATGGGCATTGGTATCTCGACGTTTACCGAAGTGGTGGGTGCCGGTCCCTCAAAGGACTTCGACATTCTGGGTATCAAAATGTTCGACAGCGCCGAGATTCGGGTACACCCAACCGGCAAGGCGATTGCCCGTTTCGGCACCAAATCGCAGGGACAGGGCCACGAAACTACCTACGCCCAAATCATTGCCGAGGAGTTGGGTATCCCGGCCGAAAACATACAGATTGAAGAGGGCGACACCGATACCGCCCCCTACGGCCTGGGTACGTATGCCAGCCGAAGCACACCCACGGCGGGTGCCGCTGCGGCCATTGCCGCCCGCAAGCTCCGGGATAAAGCCCGCAAAATTGCGGCTTACCTGCTGGAAGTAAGCGAAGATGATCTGGAGTGGGAGCCGGGCAAATTCTTTGTAAAAGGAGCGCCCGAGAAAGCCAAAACCATTCAGGAACTGGTCTTTGCCGCCTATACCAACCACCCGCAGGGTATGGAAGCGGGCTTTGAAGCCACCCATTACTACGATCCACCAAACCTGACGTTCCCTTCGGGCGCCTACATCTGCGTGGTCGATCTGGACAAGGAAACGGGCGGCATTCACGTTCGCCGGTTTGTTGCCATTGATGATTGCGGCAACATCATCAACCCGATGATTGTGCAAGGGCAGGTTCACGGTGGCCTTACACAGGGTATCGCCCCAGCCATGTACGAATCACTGGTGTATGACGAAGATGGCAACATCCTGAACGGTACACTCATGGACTACCTCGTGCCAACGGCTGTTGAGTCGCCGAAATGGGAAACGGGGCATACCATTACGCCATCTCCGCACCACCCCATCGGGGCCAAAGGTGTGGGTGAGTCGCCAACGGTGGGCGCACCACCGGCCATCGCCAATGCCATCGTCGATGCGCTGTCGCCCTACGGCATCACCCACCTCGACATTCCCATCACGCCGTTCAAAGTCTGGAAGGCACTGCGGGAAAAGGGAGTTGTGTAACCACAAACTTTACGGTTTACGGTTCAATGTTGCTGAACCGTAAACCGTAAGCCTTAAACCAAGAAAAAATGACGACTAATCTCACCAAATCATTTGACGTCGCGCAGCCCATCGAACTCGTCTGGGCGACGCTGACTAATCCACCGCAAATTGTCGACTGTGTTCCGGGCGCGTCGCTCACCGAACAGGTCGATGCCGATAACTATAAAGGATACGTTGGCCTTAAGTTCGGACCCGTAAAAGCTGGCTACGACGGCCTGGTAACGTTTGTTGAGCGGGATGCCGTCAACAAAAAAATGACGCTGAAAGGCCTGGGGCTCGACAGCAAAGGGAAAGGCAGCGCCGAAATGCTCATGAATGCCACCCTGACCGAAGTGGATGGGCAAACGCACGTGGAAGCCACCATGGACATCAGCATAACCGGCATGCTGGCGCAGTTTGGCGCCCGGCTCATCAACGATGTGTCCAACCAGGTCTTCAATCAGTTTGTATCCAATTTCAAAGAGAAGCTGGCTGCCCCCGCAGCAACGGATGCCTCAACCGCTGAAACGGCCGTAGACAGTACATCTGACGAATCAAAATCCGGTATTGGTGGATTCATTAAAAAACTCTTCTGAGATACTCGCTGCTTTAGAAAATCATACGTACGTCGCCGATGAAGAGTTGGCGACGGTACTTTTTCTACTGCTTACGCTTCGCAAACCGCTGCTGCTCGAAGGGCCGCCGGGGGTCGGAAAAACCGAAATCGCCCTCGTGCTGAGCGAGATGCTGCAAACACCCCTCATCCGGCTGCAATGCTACGAAGGGCTGGATGTCAACGCGGCTGTGTATGAGTGGAATTACCAGAAACAACTGCTGGGTATCAAACTTCAGGAAGGGAGCGGTTTATCGGTGCTGGAGAAAGAGAAGCACATCTTCGGGGCCGATTACCTGCTCAAACGCCCGCTCCTGCAGTCGATTACCAACGAAACGCAATCGCCGGTGCTGCTGATTGATGAGCTGGACCGCTCGGACGAAGAGTTTGAAGCCTTTTTGCTCGAACTGCTCTCCGCCTTTCAGATCAGCATTCCCGAAATCGGGACGATCAAAGCCACGCATAAGCCCTACATCATCCTGACGTCGAACCGGACCCGCGAGTTGAGTGATGCCCTGAAACGGCGTTGTCTGTACCATTGGATCGACTACCCCTCGCTCGAAAAAGAAATGGCGATTGTACAGAAGCGGTTGCCCCAGATTGAGCCTCAATTGCTGGCGCAGGTGGTTGACTTTGTACAGGATTTGCGGCAACGGAAACTGGCAAAAACACCGGGCATCTCCGAAACCCTCGACTGGGCCGAATCGCTGGTAGCGCTGGGCCATCGCGACCTGAACCGCAAAGCCATCGAGCAAACGCTAGGCAGCATTCTGAAATCGGTGGATGATATACGAGCGATAAAAACGGAATACCGCCCAGATGAAGTTACAAGCCTTCGCCACGAGTAGCCTCACGGAGTCGATTGTCGGGTTTGCCCAATTTGTGCGCAGCCATGGCCTTAATGTGGGCATCCAGGAAACGCAGGATGCGCTCCACGCGGCCAATAATGATTTGCTAACCAGCCGCTCATCGCTCAGGTATTCACTAAAAGCGATTTTCTGCACCTCGCCCGAAGAGCGGCAAATTTTCGACCGGCTTTTCACCTTGTACTGGGATACCAACCCCATTGATCTGCGGGAAGAGAAAAACAAAACCAGTATTCAGGGAGCCGTCAAAAAGAAGACCAACAACACGCTGGTGCTGCTGGGAGCAGGCAAAACGGCCGACATCCTTCAGGAAGCAAAAACCGTATCGGGGGCGAATGAGATCGAGCGGCTACGTCAAACCGATTTTGCCAAAGTCAACGACATTGATGTCCGGCAACTGGAAGAAATTGCTCAACAACTGTTCCGGGAAATTGCCCTCCGTCTGCGCCGACGCATGAAGGAAAGCACTACTGAAGGCAGCATCAACCTGCGTCGAACCATCCGGCGGAGCATCAGCTACGGAGGAGAGCCGGTAGAGCTGTTCCGGCGGGCCAGGAAACCCAAAAAGCAACGGCTCATTGTGCTGCTCGACGTCAGTGGTTCGATGGACAAATACAGTTTCTTTCTGCTTCGGTTCATCATGGTGCTGCGCGAACAGTTTCGTCAAGTTGAGGCTTTCGTGTTCAGCACTACCCTGATTCGCATCAGCAAAGCCCTGCAGCACAACCAGATCGAGACGGTTTTGTCCCTGCTCAATCAACAGGCCAACAACTGGTCGGGCGGTACAAAAATCGGCGACTGTCTGGAAACCTATTGCGATACTTACGGAAAACGCACCCTGAATGGCTCACCTACCGTAATTATCCTGAGCGATGGGCTGGAGACGGGGAGCGTTGAAAAACTAGCGGAGCAGATGCAGCGCATTCATCGCAAAGCCAAAAAAGTAGTCTGGCTCAACCCACTCAAAGGCATGAACGGCTACGAGCCAACGGCCAGGGGTATGGCAGCCGCCCTGCCCTCCGTCGACGCCTTTAATGCCGCCCACACCCTGAATAGTCTATTAGAACTTGAAACCATTTTAGCCCATGCTTGACGAATTTTTGACGCAATACAACTTCCTCCGCCAGCGTAACGAACTGTTTGCCACGGCTACGGTCGTCTGGCGCGAAGCTCCCAGTTCGGGCAAAGCGGGCGACCGGGCCATCATCAGCAGCCAGGGTGAGGTATGGGGATGGGTAGGCGGTGGCTGCACCAAAGGCATCGTGTTGAAAGAAGCCAGTGCCGCCATGCAGGAAGGCCGCCCCCGGCTGGTACGGGTAAGCCCCAACCCCGACGTGGCTCCTCAACAGGGCATCAAAGAATATAAAATGACGTGTCAGAGTGGTGGCAGTGTCGACTTGTTTATTGAGCCGATACTGCCCAAAACGCATTTGATCATCATGGGAAAATCGGCCATTGCGCAGGCCCTGGCCACCACCGCCAAGCTCCTCGACTATCGGGTAACGGTCATGGCCATGGGGATACCCGAAGGAACATTTACCGGCGTCGACGACGTTAAAATAGCATTCAGTTTCACCAAAACGCCTGTCAACAAGCATACCTTTGTGGTGGTCGCCACGCAGGGCGAGCAGGACGAGATGGCGTTGAAAGCAGCGCTAAAGGTAAACCTCCCCTATGTGGCGTTTGTCGCCAGTCGGAAAAAACGGGAATCTGTTTTTGCCTATTTGCGATCAGCGGGCGTACCGGAAAGCGAGCTTTCGGCCATTAAAACCCCGGCAGGTATCGACATTAAGGCCAAAACACCCAACGAAGTGGCTATCAGTATTCTGGCCGAAATTATTCAGACGGTCAGAAGCCAGCCGTCGCCGTCCGATTCAGTAGAAACGTTTACGGAACAAGACAAATTCTATGTAAATCCTGTTTGTCATATTCCGGTAGACAAAACATCTGCCAAACATATTGTTGAGTATAAAGGCACCAAGGTATATTTCTGTTGTGACGGTTGTAAGGTTAAATTTGATGCCAATCCGTCAACCTATATCCAGGCATGAAAGAGATTAAAGCAATAATTGATGGTTACGACCACCTCGACCCTCAAACCACGCAAGCCGCTTTGGCCACGGTGGTGCGGGTAGAAGGTTCCTCCTATCGTCGTACCGGTGCCCGGATGCTGGTTATGAGCGACGGCGTCTGGATTGGCGGTATTAGCGGAGGGTGCCTGGAGGGCGATGCGCTCAAACGAGCCCGATTAGCCATTGCCAAGGCTTCGCCGTCTAAAATCACCTACGATACCACCACCGACGATGAACACCAGATCGGCGTTGGACTGGGGTGCAACGGCATCATCGACGTGCTGTTTACCCCGTTGGATTTTACCGACAAAAATAATCCTGTCGAAGTACTCAAAAACTGCATGAACGCCCGTCGCCAAACGAACGTCCTCATCACCATCACCGGCCTGGAAGGGGACTGGTCTTCGATCAAAGAAGGGGACGTGATTCGCTATATTGATTCAACAAGCCTCGATGTGCTGGACCACGCGGCTATTCAGGCTCAGCTGGACGAGAAAATCCAGGCCCGGATCACCAAAGGTGTATCGGCCCCCTATCGGTTCGATAGCCCGGATGGTTCGATGCTGGAAGCCTTTATCGAGATACTTTCCCCAGAAATCCACCTGGTCCTTTGGGGGCACCAATATGATGTGTATCCACTCACTCGCCTGGTGAAAGAAATTGGCTGGCGGGTAACGGTCGTAGCGAATCCGCTGAAAGTCAACAAAAAAATAGCCACCCTAGTCGATGAGATCGTCTTGCCCGAGAATTTTCAGGATATTCTCTTCGATGAGCACACAGCTATTGTGCTCATGTCGCACGATTACAAGACCGATAAGCAAAACCTGCCGAAGGTGCTGGCAACCAACGTCCCTTATATTGGCATGCTGGGTCCCCGTGTCCGATCGGAACGAATCTGGGCCGAATTAGCTGACGAAGGCACTCCCATTGCCGAAACTGATTTTGCGCGTATTCATGCCCCCGTTGGTCTGGACATTGGCGCGGTGTCGCCCGAAGAAATCGCTTTGTCGCTGGCCGCTGAAATTCGAGCCGACTTTTCCAATCGGAATGGCACCTTTCTGCGACTTCGTCAAAGTACCATTCACGTTCGGGAGTAATGCTTTGACGAACAACTCGTCTCTTCAGACTTAAGCTTGCCACTGCTCTCATTCACTCCATTTGAGTGAATAAAGGCTGTTATAAAGACTGAACAAAGCTCATTTTTTTGTCATCCCGACTAAGGAGGAATCTTCGGATGAGACAAAATTGTCTAACTTACCGAAGGTCCCTCCTTAGTCGGGATGAAATAAATTATTCTCAATCATCTAATTTACAATTCATTACTTAGCTTAAAGTAACGTGAACAATGGCTGTATGTATGTTGAATTGAGCTTATTAAACGGGTTTAGGACATTTTTTTAACCACAGAGACGGTCCGCCGTTGCGGCACAAAGCGCACAGAGGTTGATGGGGCAAAAAGTTACC
>NZ_BAAGSJ010000006.1:0-5250 GCF_054782495.1 Spirosoma aerophilum
CCGTTAGCAAGGTATTGAGCACAAAATAACGGGGCCGCCCGTGCGGTAGGCTTTTGGCAACTCTAAAGTACAGATCATCATGCACATTCGCTATTTTATTGCGGGGCCGCCCGTGCGGCATTGACATCGCTAAAGCGACGCTGGATTGGGCGGTTTACGACGGCAAAAAAATAGTTTTGCAAACTACTACCTCTAACACCATCGCAAGTATCAAGACCGCCTTGCGGCTCTTAAAGGCACTGCCTAGGTGGACCCCCCAACGAGCCATCTTCTGCATGGAACACACTGGTATTTACAATGCTCACTTGCTTGACTTTCTTCAAAAATTACACTTCCCTATCTGGTTAGAGTCATCGCTGCAAATCAAAAAAACGGGCGTCTGCAACGGGGTAAGACCGACCGCCAGGCGGCCCTGTCGATTGATGCCCAGCGTATCGCTGAGTACGCTTTTCGCTTCCGCGATCAGCTTCGTGTCTGGGAACCGCCCCGTCAAGTGGTTCAAAAGTTAGCTTTGCTAATCGCTGCCCGTCAGCGACTTATCAGCGTCTATGACCAACTGGCTGGTCCATTGGCGGAGCAACAGGGTTTTATCGACCCGGCCCTGCAAAAACAACTCAGCAAGAGTTGTCAAACTGATGCAAAGCGGTTGAGAAATCTATTGAAACTCTCATTGAAGCCGATCCACGTCTGAGCCAACTCTTTGAGTTGGTCACCTCGGTTCCTGGCATCGGGCAGGCTACAGCTACTGAGATCGTCATCGCCACTAACGAGATGAAGACCATTACTGACCCTAAAAAAATGGCCCGCGCGGCGTCCGCTGCCATGCTGGGGTTGCCCCCTTCAATTATCAATCAGGTAGCAGCGTTCAAGGGCGACCCGGCGTGAGTCAGCATGCTCGTAAACGGCTCAAGTCATTGTTTCACTTAGGTGCTATGGCGGCTATCCGAGGGAAGGGCGAGTTGCAGGATTATTACCAGCGTAAAGTCAAAGAGGGCAAGAAAAAAATGCTGGTATTGAATGCCATTCGCAACAAACTCATCCATCGTATCTACGCGGTAGTAGAGCGGGGTGAAAAATATGACAAAAATTATGTGAAATCGTTTACATGAACCATAGAAATCGGACCGTTTCTAGAACCATTCGCAAGGATACCCTATTCAACCCAGTTAAGCAGCTACTATTTTGACTAGAATCACCAGGTAATAATATAAGACGATAAAAGTAACTTTATTTGACTAAAACTTTAAATAAGATCATGATTTGAACGCGGCTTAAGTTATATAGAAATTAAGTCCAATTATGCATTCGTGTATTATTTGAGCATGTGAAATTTTTGCATTATTAAACAGCCATATACCATGCCCATGTATGGTCCTGCTTCGCTGTCCTTACAGATGGTTCTAAAAACTTGCCTACATTTGGTCATAATTTGCTAAGCGTTACCCGATCTAGTGAGGCAATTGCTATCCTGCAGCTGACATTGCACAGTTCAGAACCTTCCTAACTAACATAGATGCGCCGCGATCATTACTGGATTATCCAACTGTCAGAAGATGGTTGAAAATTACTAATGGGCACGAACAGCAATCAGTAGCCCCAATAATAGGACTGCTTTTAACGTATACCAAGCAGCCCAAAAGCCATCTTTTTGAAAGTTCCCAAAATTGTGACCTTAACCCGTTAATGTGCCTTTTACTAGGCAATGTTGAAATATGTTTTTACCATATTAGCTGATTAATAACAGTCTTTGTTAAAACTCCCAACAAAACTATGTTGAATGTAATAAAAATTAATAACTAGCAAAGCGGAAATTATCTAACTACTTATTAAATTTATTGTATCCCCGTTTGTTAGATAGTTAATAAACTTAAGGAGTGTTTTCCAATTGAAGAAATTATCTATTATACAATTCTTTTTTAAAAAGAAACAAATCTTGAATTTACTTTTTTCATAGAAAAATTAAACAAATGGGTTCTGACGAACGGCAATTTTACCAAATTCTCACGATTAGCAGTTCCATACTCTTTATACTACTTTACATTTGGCTAGTCAAATTAATGCCATCTTACGCAGCTGCAGTAACCTTCTATGGAACGATCATTCAATTTTTGATATTGGTGGCATATGGCCACAAAGATGATAATTGAAAGATGTGTTATCATATAGAGTGAAAAACAAGTTTATTAATTCATAATTGGTTTCAGTTTGTTCCAAAATACGTCGAAATGAAGTAAAGTTACCTGAAAATTGCACCCGTTAACACCTCCCAGATTTTACCTATTATTAGGGGCATTCTTAAAGGTTCAGCGGCTATTTGTTACAGTATATCCTCGTGTGGTCTTTTGAAGGTATACTGTGCACTATGTTTTTTACGCATATTTAACCCCTGTCAGTTTTAACGGTAATAACCACCTTGGCAAATCGCAATTATGATAGTAAGTAATCAATAGTCAATACTATAGGTGATCAGGTGATCGTTATTTCGAAAGAATTTCAGATAACAAAGCTGGATATTGTTGATGTCGATTTGCGCCGGGACAAGGAAGAAATCCGATCTGCAACTTACTGGTTGAGCGCCCTTAAAGTTATCAAGGAACCGAACTGTTCACTAATTTAAAAAAAAGCTAGGCCACATTACCAGCAACATTCCCGCTTTCTTATGATCAATTTTAATTGATACAACTACGAGGAGTTGATCATTTCGGGGTTGACCCCCTCCTGGTCAGTTTGAGCACAAGTCATGGTCTACATTAAGCCGCTTTCTTTAAGTGTAAAAGATAAGTACGTATAGAAGGCCCCCTCAAAAGAATTGGTTGTGTATAAAGAATTCACAATTTGATCGTATACCGTCAATGGCTTTACATTTTCCTGGGTTGTCAACAACTTAAGCTATAGTTTAAAACCTGCTCCCTATGTGAGCAGGTTTTTTTATCTAGTAAATTCTGCATTTGATGAGACAAATTTTAACTCAGGTGTCTATTATCGAATAAATAACTGCGGTTATAGCAGGAGGCTAGCTTTAGCTTGATCAACCTGCTGACTTAAGTTCTTTTAGGCAACCTCCGGCACTCACTGGTCTTTTCAATCAACTAGCCTTTAGCCAAATATGGCTATACAGCCAATAAAAATCGCCCGGTCACTCACTTATATATAAAAAGAGTGATCGTGTACTTTTACTTCACAGTACGCCTTCTGTACCCGGTTTACGTCCGGAGTAGGCGCGTAGCACGGGGCACTGCTTACCCGTTTTGTCATCTGCCCCTCAAAACTGATGGAAAAAACAACTTCAATTCTCGATATTGCCTTTTAGTGTTGGAAACCTACTAAGGGCCATTCTTTTTCACCAACTTAATTTAGACCGAAACTGACAAGTTTACCGCGATCGATTCAACGAGCTAGTTCTTCGGCGGACGAGGCAGCCATTAAAGCCGAAAAATTGCAGTTGGACATAAAAGAAATCGCTGAGCGTCTTAGCGAATAAATTCATTTTACGAGCTTACCGAAGAAAAACAGGGTCTATCTCATCGCTTGATAAGGGCGGCTACCATTTTAATGTTGGGAGAAATTTAAGCCACTAGGCTGGCGAGCAGTCATCTGGCTCTATCGAGTTAGCATTTAGACAAAGCTGTCAATTTGCCAACTCTGCTGATGCTGGACTTTAATAGGCCGCTAATAAATGGGGTTGTAGTATTACAAACGGCTTCGTGAGACGGCACACTACCCGTTGTTCCCCAGCTACCGCAAGTTACCAGCTTTCGCAGTGTGTATCACCATTCGCTACGCTCGGCAGAACAGCTTAAGTACGGGAAAGACATACTGGCCAGCTGACCCACCTCTTTTCTGGATGTCACAGGTCCTAACAATTTGTTTATGGGCGATGCCGCTCGCTATTGGAACAAGAGGTTTATACCTTTTGCTCGCTACTTTGCCCGGCATTGCCGGTTAGTCAGTCGAGTAGCCCATGTAAGTATTTACCTGTGTACCGAGCGAGGGCGAGCTACCTGCCTACTGGTAGGCACGCGCCAGTCCAAGTTAGGGCTAGTCTTGGAAGCCTCTCCTGTTGCAGGATCGATTGACACGGATCGGGTTACTCAGTCTAATCACGCTAGTATACCATTGTGAAATCACTATAGGGTTACCTTTAAGTACATATATAAGTCCTATACTACTTTTCCGTAAAACCCCGTGGATGCTTTTTGATTGAGCCACTCTGTATTGATCGCATCATCAACATTAACCTTCCCCATGAACGCCCTGTCTTTAGCGTTTGTCCGCAATTAATATACCGCCTCAACCAAATGAGCATTCGCAGTAATCGCCACACAATGGTCGTATACGGCGATCTGTATGCCAATCAACTCGGGATAGATAAACCCTCAGGCCCCCAATCCTCTGACAAAGACAGAGTAATGGACTTTCATATCACATTTGAGCGCAACAATTATGACACTAAGTGGCGAGAAATGACCCCTCTACGGTTTACTAATTAAACACTTTTCTGGGGCCTAAGGGCCGATTGGCTTTACGCGCTTTTCCACTACTATAGGCTTAGGCAGAAGCGGCCCATGGGCGGGCCCATACGCTTGAGCCGGCGGAACGGTCGGTGTCTTTTTCCAAGCCGTGGCCAGTTTTCGATACACCCTTACGCCCCCAATGGGGGGCAGGAAACGGGCCGCTCGGAGCCGCGCCGCTAAACGCTTAGAAACGGTGCGTCCCTGGATGTAGCGCTCGGCCACCAAGGCGGCAATGGGAGAGGCCACATCTCCCCCCCAGCCGGCGTTTTCCACAAAGACAGCTACCGCAATTTTGGGGGCATTCATGGGGGCAAAGCCCACAAAGATTGAATGATCGTACTTAGCCCCGTATTTGGCATTTTGCGACGTCCCCGTTTTGCCACACATCTCCAGCCCAGGCAAATTAGCCGATTTAGCACTACCATTCACAACCGCCCGGCGCATGCCATCAATGACCGGCAGGTAATAGGGCCGGTCGATGCCGGTTGAGTGCCGCAAGCGGTATTGAGCCGGCAGTTGAACGCCAGCCTGGCCAAAGCCCCGGATATAATGGGGCGTGATGAACCACCCCCGATTGGCAATGGCCGCGGCCAGATTAGCCAGTTTCAACGGGGTAATCAACAGTTCCCCCTCCCCGATACTCAAGGAGGAAACATACGAAAACTTCCAGCGATTAGCGCCCTTGTACATCCTATCATAGTAAGGTACATCAGGCAGGTTGCCCCGCCGCTCGCTG
>NZ_BAAGSJ010000007.1:0-4737 GCF_054782495.1 Spirosoma aerophilum
AAAGTAGAGATGATGGTTGATTTTGCCCTAAGCTGACCAGGCTAGCTGACTTTACTAAGCGATTAGCGCCAATTGGTGATAATTGCCTTGGCGATTGGTTTGCCACCAGATCAATTGGCCCACTATGGGGAGAACGCCCTCTACTTACTGGCCGACCAATTATTCAATCATCGGCAGTTATAAGTGGGTTTCGGTGCGTTTTCAATGACAACTGGGACAGACCTCTTAAAATCCTAAGTGACTGCAGGATGCTTTAGAAATTCTATCACACAAAACAGCCAACACCTAAAAGATGCTGGCTGTTCAGTCGATAATGAAAAGTAGTGTTAATCAACTCTTACAATACTCACTTTACCTAATATTGTTAGATTACCTTGGCATACCCCACTCTTCTTAAGGGGTCCTTGGCGACTATTATAGAACTTACTTAATCGATTACCTGTAGCCTTGCTAGTTAGGCTAAAAGTTAGAATGGTTATATGCTCTTTCACTTCAGACTATTTAATCGGAAGTGTAGCACCTGTTGATCCAGAACCTATGGATCAACCACCTTGACTATTAGGGTAGCTTTACAATTTAGGGGATTTCGGTCCCGTCCTGAATTTTTGGGAATCCGCACTACTATTACCGATTGTCGTTTCACTACTTGTACTGGCAACGATTGAGATGGTCTAATTAATCGGCACACTGGACTAGCTTAACTTCGCAAGACCATGCAGCCATCCAGCAAACCCAAAACTCGGCGAAAATATGATGCCGACTTCAAAAACGAACCGGGCTGCCGGAGCAGTCGTTAAAATGTTGGTTAGCGGTCAGACAGCCGCCTATGTTTCCAAGGCCTTAGGCGTTTCAGAGAATCTGATCTACCGCTGGAAAAACCAGAACCAAGGGGTGAAAAAAGCAAATGGTGAACAAAATGAGCTAGCTCTGGAAAATCAGCAACTCAAGGATCGAGTGCGACAATTGGAAACTGAGCGCGAGATCTTAAAAAAAGCCTTAGCCATTTTCAGCCGGCAGACCTGAGATTACGATATGAACTGGTCAAAGAGTTGGCTTCTGAATTTGCAGTTGAAAGCCTGTGCTCAGTTTTGGTAGTAAGTCGGACGGCCTACTATCGACACCTACGGGGCGATAGCTATCAATTAACCCCTGAAAAAACTGAGTACCAGCAGTTAGTCGAACAGACTTTTGCCAAACATAAACGACGGTATGGCAGTCGACGCATAAAAGCTGAGTTGCAGGAAAAAGGCCAATCCGTGGGGCGACATCAAGTTCGAACGTTAATGAATAAGGTTGGTTTACAGGCTATTCAACCTAAATAATTTGTACCACGAACGACGGATAGCACCCACTGTAGAGGTTACTGCGGGGCCGCCCGTGCGGCCGAATTTATTGTTAGATCAGCCTTTGCCCAAGGCACCCAATTTGGTCTGGGTTAGCGATATTACATATCTGCCTTTAGCTACTGGCGATTGGGCCAACTTAGCCACTTGGATGGATCTATTTTCGCGCAGAATAGTGGGCTGGCAAATAGGTGAAAAAATGGAAGACGAGTTGGTTGTGGTTCCACTACGTCGCACCTTACAGTTACGTCAACCTGCCGAGGGCCTAATTATCCTTTCTGATCAAGGTGGGCAGTATGTATCAACTGAGTTGAAGGAGTTAGCGCGTTTGTGGCATATCAGGCCCAGTATGAGTCGGGCCGTCGATCCTTAGGACAGTGCTTTTGCCGAGTCGTTATGGATCGGACCGCCGAAGCGGCCGTTTAAAGGCGGAGTTACTAGAAGGCGGTGTATTTTTAAAAGTAGAGGATGCACGTACGGAAGTCTTCGACTACATTGAGGTGTATTATAACCGGGAAAGAAAGCATTCGTCGCTGGGCTACCGAAGCCCTGAACAGTTTGAGATGGAATACATTACAAATCTGACTAATTCAGTGTACCGCTAATTCGGACCACCTCATAGGGAGACTAGGGAGACTAGGGAGACTAGGGAGACTAGGCCAATTGCTCAGATTTGGCCTTTTAAACCCTTATTGTCAACTCACTGATAAATCTGTATTCAACTCTCATGAGTCGAGAAGGGTTCCATTGACTTCTAGTTTAGAAGTTGATGGACTGGGCTTGATGAATTCGAGCCGACCCAGTTTACCAATTTTTGGTTCTTTATCATCTGTATATCTTTGACAGTTTATGAAGAAAGACTCCCTATTTCGATTCCAGTTTAACGTCCTTTTAGGCTGAAATCAATCTTTTTCACTTCACTCAACAATAAGTCCGCCGATTTAGCTTAATCGACTGATCAAACTCGTTTTGCCATCATTTCCTGTATGTTTGTAAAACCTGCCATCTATCTGGGAAATCATCCGGCTAGGCTATTTCTAATGCTATAATCGTACTCGTATAACGGTGTGCGTGACCTAACAGTGACCGTTTCAACTGGCTGGGAACGGCGTTTTAAGGCTTATTTGGCTATCATTCTTGTACTAGATCTGGTATTTTATCCAACTTTTCTGGCCAAATGATGTCTCCTTGATGAACTAACTTGGGTAAGTTGATTAGAATAACTTGATCGCCAGTGCCCCGAGTATCATCTCTTTGATATGGTCCTCACCTGAGGGATAAATCCTTAGCTCCACGGCTGGCTTTTATCGATCGATATACCACCAATTTAAACTTCACATACTCACTTGGAAATTACCATCCTAGTGCGTAGTATTGTGTCGTTCGTAGTAAAGCAAGCCATGACATTGTACACACAACTGCCCTCCTCTCGTCGGTTATTGCGCGCCCAATGTCCACCGCCCGGCTTCACGCTACGCTACCGGGCTTGGCCTGGTCAGGGCACGCCCCGACACCCCTAGTTACCCTATACCATGGAAACAACGCTCGCTAAAACCCATCGTTTAGATCTGCGCGTGACGGAAGAGGAACGCAAACAGATTGCACAAAAGGCAGAAGCCGCCGGTTTGAAGGTATCCGAGTACCTGCGCCGGTCGGCGCTGGGGTCAGGGCCTGCCGCCACACTCGCTACCGGTTCTAAAGGTCCGGCTATCCTGACCAAACCCGAACGGGCGCAACTGGCCAGTATGGCCAATGACTTGAACCAGTTAACCCGCTACGCCCACACGGGTCAGTTCGATCTGGCCGGTATTCAGGGAATAATCACCCAACTTAACCAGCTTCTGGCATGATCGCCAAAACCACTACCGGCCGTAGTTTTGATAGCGCTCTGGGTTATGGGGCGGCGGATCTGACGGTGCAGCAACGCCAGCACAAACAGCCCAAAGTGGCTTTGCTGGATAGCTACAATCTGATCAGTTATCACTGGCAAGGAATGGCCGCTGAAATGGCGGCGGTGGCACAGGGCAGCCGCTGTAGCACCCCCGTCTGGCATACCTCCTTATCCGCTCAACCCGGCGAGCAGCTGAGTGCCGACCAGTGGCGAGCCGCTGCCCGGCAGTACTGCACGGCGATGGGAGCCGATCCCGCCCAGCACCAGGTAGCCATCTTCCAACATCACGACACCGCCCACGCTCACGTACACATTTACATCAACCGGGTCCGGCTGGATGCTGGCCCGGCTTTGGATACGAGTCATAATTACGCGCGCAATGTCAAAACGACGCGTCAGATCGAGCAGGCGCTGAGCTTACAGGCCTTACCCGAGCAGCGGACGAGTCTACGGGATCACAGTGCACCGACCCAAGCTAACCGAACTCGTATCGCTACTATCCTGGGCCAAGTATTGGCCGAGCAAAAACCGACGACCCTGGCTGAATTAACCGCCGATCTGGTGGGGAAAGGGATCACCACCCAATTAGCGACGAATAGCAAGGGCATCTACGGCATCAGCTTTCAGCAAGCGGATGGCCAGCCGGTGAAAGGATCGGCCGTAGGCTACAAATATCGGCAGCTGGCCACCCAGCTAGAGGCTAACCGAGCCGAGTATCAGGCCGAAATTGAGCGGCTCAAACACGAGCTGGAGCAGAAGCCAGCCGTGGTGGAGATCGTGCGGCCTGACCCGGCGGATCAGGAGCGGATTGCCGAATTAACCCAGCAGGTAAAGCGCCATTATACGGCTTACATTGAGCAGAAGAAGCAGGCCGACCAAGTACCTGACTTGTCAAAAGCGCTTAAGAAGCTCTACGATATCAATACAGGTCTGCTTGACATAAATCACCAGCAGCAGGCCGGCCTGGAGCAAGAGCAAAGTCGTTACCGGGAGATGTCGGAGAAACTTAAGGCTCACATTGAGAAATACAATGAGTTGTCCCGCCGGTTCAATGAGCTGAAACAAAAGCTCCAGGCTCGTCCCCCGGTATCGCCCACAACTGCTGACAGAAGGCCTGAATCACAGGTCAGCCCCGGTAGAGATACCAATACCAAGCCCTCCCCGGTTGATGGGGGGACTCCCAGCAAGCCAACACCTGCATTTCATGCTGCCTTTGCTAAACGCATCCAGGATCACATGCCTTATCTGAGCTTGAATGCGTTTGCTCAGAAGGTAAGTAATCCGCACACGGTCGGTCCCAAGTTAAAACTAGTCTGGCATCAGGACGAGTTATGGGTTACTGACGGGAAAGATGCAGCTAGCCTGAAGGCACTGGGTTTTACCAGTAAGCAGTTAAATTTTAGTCAACTTGATATTAAGAATCTAAAAGAGCGGAAACCTAGTCAAGGTAGAGGTCAAGGACCAAGTGGTTCACATTCGTAAAATGGATAAAAAAGGGGTAGT
>NZ_BAAGSJ010000008.1:0-6680 GCF_054782495.1 Spirosoma aerophilum
GAAGTACCTGACGACTGGCAGGTTGTTTTACACCGGTTCCTACTAAATTGAAACCGGTGGGTAAGGGCTTTCCCTCGTCCTTGACCGTGCAGAAAAAGGGGCGAATAGTGGGGAACTACTGACAAAGCCGTTAACAGCGGAAGCTGGGGCTACGATAAAAACCATTCCTTTTGCCTGAGATATCACCCGACTTAAGCCGGTCAGAAGGATTTCACTCCAGGAATGCCTTCGCTCACGCTAAACCCTGGAGCAGGGACGCTCAATTGAGCGTAGCGTTGTTGGGCTTGTTTGTAACGCACCAGCAAGTCCATAAACGGCTCCGACAGCGAATCAGGGCTGTCAAAAGGGGAAGGGTATTCACTGCCCTTGAGCAGGTTAGTCGACTGTTGTGCTTGGGTCAATCGGTCATTCAGCCTCAGCGCCTGTTTTTGTAGTTGGTTATAAAGCTCCTCGAGTTCCTCTTCGAGCCTGGTCTTTTCAGATTGTTCCATCATATCATGCAGTAAGGTAGCATCATCTCATTCATCAAACGTGGGTGGGCCTTGAGATGTAGCTGGCTAGGCAAATGTGCGCTTTACCTATATATTCATTTATAGATAACCAAAAAAGCAAAATATGTTCTAGACATTATTCAATAAAGATAGAATAATATTTTACATAGCCATTAACAGGCCAACTCCCGTAAGTCTAACGAGGGCGGTCGAGTCAGCCAAATACAAAGGGTCTCTTCAGCCCACACCTGGCCCGTTCAGGGCAAACGTTCATCGACCGTCTACCCTCAACTTGTTTACGCAGGAAATGAGCCGCTAATTTATCCGCTTAACAGGCCGACTTCTAAAGTATAGGCTACTTCCTAGCGCAGGCAGTTTTTGATCAGGTAGAGCGTTTAACCGGGCTGGCTACTCAACTATCGACTAGTCAACTACTGACCTGGCACCTGTTGGACAGGTTAAAACCCGTTACCTCTAAGCCCTTCAACTGCCCAGTAGGCGGCCAGTATAACCTGCCTGCGGAGTCGTGACCAGCTACCCTTTATGAACTAACGCCTTTCCGGTAGGACATCATTTCAGGGGGACTGCTCTACAGATACCACTTCGGAGAATAGGGTAGGTTCAGGGTGGTCTCCGCAGTCAAATAACTAGTTGTCGACCGTAAACCAGCAATAAACGGGAGGAAGGATTAGGCCAACTAATCGTCCAATGGCGGTCTCCTCACTTACCTGCTATTTCTGGTCACCATTATTTTCACGCTGGACTTGGTGGGACCGCTTCGTCAAGAAAAAATTAGTACTATGGGACTATTTAAAAATTTAATTTTCCTATTTTAATAAGTATTAAGATTAAATTTTGCTTAAAAGCTTTTGTGCTTACTTTTAGAAAAGGTCTAACGCTGGCCGGTTTAGTGTGCATGATTCCGGCTGACTCAAGCTACTACACCGTATGCTCTAAAAAATTGGCCCCGTTAGGATCCGTCACGTTTGGCCCAGTGGCTCCTCAGACCAACTCAATCGCCTAGTTACAAAAGCCGGTAACGACTTAGGTTCTTGTGATACCTGATCTTTACTCTAAAACAACCCAGTATGAAAAACAACCTTTATCGACGGGGCTCCCGGCTTCCAGCCAGACAAATCACCCTGGTTACGCTACTCCTTTTTCACCTGTTTATGCCGACCGCCGGGGGGGCTAATGGGTACACCTTATCCAAGCCCCTTCCCCCATTCCGGGCTGAGGAACGGGCGGCTCTACCCATTCGGGGAAAAGTTATTGATGCCACGGGGGCGTCTGTTCCCGGCGCCACAGTGGTGCTAAAAGGCAGCTCGTCTCTGGGTACGACCACCGATACGGAGGGAGCCTTTACGCTCAACTTACCCGATGGCAGTACCACGCTGATAGTATCCTCTATTGGCTATATAACCCAGGAGCTAACCATCGGTAACCGAAACCAACTCGTGGTTACCCTGCAATCGGATGTCAAAGCGTTAAGCGAAGTCGTCGTAACCGGCTACTCCTCCCAATCCCGAAGAGACATTACCGGGTCCGTGGCCACCGTCGATGCCAAAGAGCTAAACAAGGTAACGGCCCCCAACGTGGCGCAGCAATTACAGGGACGAGTCGCCGGGGTGACCGTCACCTCCAACAATTCGCCGGGGGGCGAAGCAACCGTACGCATCCGTGGGTTTGGTACCATCAACAATAATGATCCGCTTTATGTCATTGATGGGGTTCCCACTAAAGGCGGGCTCAACAGCATTAATCCTAACAATATCGAGTCGATGCAGGTGTTAAAAGATGCTTCCGCTGCTTCCATTTATGGGTCAAGAGCGGCCAATGGGGTCATTATTATTACCACTAAAAAAGGCAAGATTGGGGCTCCTCAATTCACCTTTAACTCCAGAGTTGGGGTGCAGGTCGGTAAAGTGGACCTGGGTTTAATCAAGAATCCGCAGGAGTTTGGTAACCTGCTCTGGATTCAGCGTCGTAACGCCGGCATATTGACCAACGGAAATCCCTCCCATCCCCAGTATGGCAATGGCCCCACGGCGGTTGTGCCGGATTATATTTTGGCCGGTTCCAGCTATGGCCTTTTCGAAGGCGATCCCAAGACCAATCCCTCGCTTTACACCTACAACCGGGCCAATTTTTACCAGATCGTAAAAGCTAACAAAGAAGGCACCGACTGGGAGAAGGAGATTTTGCATCCGGCCGTCATTCAGGAATACAACATTGGCGCTAACGGCGGCACCGAAACGGGACGATATGCCATTGCCCTGAACTACTTTAAGCAGGATGGGGTGTTAAAGCATACCTCATTCGACCGGTATTCGTTGCGCGCCAACACCGAGTTTCTCTTCAAGAAAAAATTTCGTCTGGGTGAAAACCTGGAAGTAAGCTATACGGAGAACAAAGGGTATTATAACAACAACGGTACGGCCAGTACGGCGAATAACCAGGACGGAAACCCCATTGGTAACGGCTACCGGATTCCGTCCATTATTCCCGTATATGACATAATGGGCAACTTTGCCGCTACCCGGGCGGCGGGTCTGGGACCGGCTACCAATCCAGTCGCTCAGTTATGGCGGGCCAGAAACAATAAGACCAACACGTTCAGGGCCTTCGGGAATGCCTATGCCGAAGTTGACATCCTCAAAGATTTAGTAGCCCGGTCGAGTATCGGCATTGATTTTACGACCGCTACCCGAGCCAGTTATACCCTGCTGGACCTGGAAGAAGCTGAGATTGAAGCCTCGAACGCGTTAACCAACGCCAATGCCTACGATATCAACTGGACCTGGACGAACACGCTGAACTATACGAAAAGCATTGCCAATCTACACCGGGTGAGTGTACTGGCCGGCACCGAAGCCATTAAAGGAACAGGGCAGGATTTTTCGGCCACTCGCACCACCTTCTTCTCCGAAGACCCGCTGTATATGTACCTCAATTCGGGAACGGCCGGCATCAACAACTCGGGGGCGGGCTATGAATGGGCCCTTTTTTCCCTGTTCGCTAAGGTTAACTACGCCCTGAAGGACCGCTATCTCTTGGAAGCGACGATCAGACGCGACGGATCATCCCGTTTTGGTCAGAACAACCGGTACGGTACCTTCCCCGCCTTTAGTGCCGGATGGCGAATTTCGGAGGAACGCTTCATGAAGACATTACCCTGGATCAACGACCTGAAAGTGAGAGCTGGCTGGGGCCAGACGGGGAATCAGGAGATTGGCAATTACAACGGGTTTAGCACCTACCGATCCAGCCTTAGCCAATCGTCCTATGCCATTGATGGCTCCAACAACTCGGTTCAGGCTGGTTTTGATACCGAAGCCTTCGGGAACTCGGATGCTAAATGGGAAACAACGACCCAGACCAACCTCGGCCTGGACGCTACGTTCCTGAAAGGCAAGCTAACGCTGAACCTTGATCTCTATAAACGCACAACGGCCGACATGCTCTACCAGGTCAGTCTGCCTGCTACTCAGGGCGTAGCCACTATTCCGTTTGTCAATGTGGGAGAAATGAGCAACAAAGGCATTGATCTTGGGATCAATTACAACAATAAAACTCTCAACAACGAACTGACCTACGGGATTGGCATTAATTTCTCGACGTATAAAAATAATGTCGTACGACTCAACAGCAGTTCGACGGCCGTTTTGCTCGGACCCGCTATCCGGAGTTACACCTGGACGCGCTCGGTGGCGGGTAGGCCCCTGTATTCTTTCTATGGGTTAAAGATCGATGGCATTTACCAAAATCAGGGCGAAGTTGATGCGGGTCCGGCTTATCCGGGCTATGCCGCCGTGGGTAAGTATAGGTATCACGATACCGATGGGGACGGTACCATCACCGACAATGACCGAATGTTTTTGGGTAATCCTCACCCGGATTTCACCTACGGCATTAACCTGAATCTGGGGTATAAGAACTTCGACCTTTCGGCCTTCGTTCAGGGCGTACAGGGAAACCAACTGCTGAATATGGTTAAACGCTGGGTTGACTTCAACAATCAGGCGGGAAACCGGAGTCTACGTATGCTCTACGACTCGTGGACCCCCCAGAATCCAGATGCGGTTTTGCCTATTTTGGATGCCAATGATAGCCGTAGCCAGCAGCCTTCCAGCTATTTCATTGAGGACGGTTCCTATCTGAGGCTGAAAAACCTGACCCTTGGCTATACCTTGCCGACGGCTATTGCCTCGAAAATTAAAGTTGACAATGCCCGTATTTTTCTTCAGGCTCAAAACCTCTTTACCATTACCAGCTACAGCGGTATTGACCCCGAGGTCACGTCGGTTGGCTCGGCCCCGGGCAGCACTGTCTTAGGTGTGGATCAGGGGAATTATCCCAATGCTAAAATGTACCAGATCGGTATCAATTTCGGCTTTTAACCCAACGACTCGACAACCTTTTAAGCCGTACGGCCCATACACTTATGAAAAAGAAATTCATATTCTTATCCGCAGGGGTTTGCCTGAACTTACTGAGCGCCTGCAGCAGTGATTTTCTGGAAACAACACCGCTGGGCGTAGCCAATGATCAGCTGCTGGCCAACAAGTCAGGCGTCAATGGGGTCCTGATTGCGGCCTACAGTTTGCTGGATGGGGTAGGGTCCGGCCCGACCAACACCTCATCGGGGAGCAACTGGATATTTGGCTCGGTGGCCTCCGATGACGCCTACAAGGGTAGTGATGTGGGTGATCAGGCGCAGATCACTACCCTGGAACGCTATTCCTTCCAGGCCGATTTAGGCGTTTATAACGACAAATGGATTGCCTTATACGATGGTGTCTCCCGCTCGAACGATGTGTTAAAGCTCGTACCAAAAGCCAAGGATATGACGGAGGTCGAAAAAAAACAGGCCATGGGGGAAGCTCGTTTCCTGCGGGGCTGGTATCACTTTGAAGCTAAAAAAATCTGGAATAAGGTGCCTTACGTGGATGAAACCGTAACGGATTTTATCAATCTGCCCAATACAGCGGATATATGGCCCCAGATCGAAGCTGATTTCCAGTATGCGATCGATAACCTGCCGACAACCAAAGTCAATGTGGGCAGAGCCAGCCAATGGATGGCCAAAGCCTATCTGGCCAAAGTCCATATGTATCAACAGGATTACACCGCTGCAAAACCCCTCCTGGTAGACGTGATTGCCAACGGCCCCTTTAAACTGGTAGCGAATTATCACGATAATTTTCAGATTGCCACCGAAAACAACAGCGAGTCGATCTTTGAAGTACAGATGTCAGTGGGTGACGGGGGCACCGGACAGAACGGAAACTGGGGCGATAACTGGAACTTCCCCTATGGTTCAGCCCCCGGCGGCTGCTGCGGCTTTTACCAGCCTTCCCAAAATTTGGTGAATGCCTTCAAAACGGATGCGACGGGTTTGCCCTTGCTGGATACCTTTAATAATGTCGATGTGAAAAATGATGAGGGCCTAGCCTCAACGGATCCGTTTACCCCCTATGAAGGGACACTGGATCCCCGATTGGACTGGACAGTTGGCCGCCGGGGAATCCCCTTTCTTAACTGGGGCATACATCCGGGTAAAAACTGGATACGGGATCAAAGTTTTGGCGGTCCTTATACCTTCAAAAAGTTTTTTGCCAACAACGGCGAGAACGCCGGTGCGGAATCCCCGCGGGCCAACGCCAATAATTACCGAGCTTACCGCTTCGCCGACTTGCTGTTGATGCGGGCCGAAATTGCGGTCGAAGAAAACGACCTGGCAACGGCCCTGGCCCTGGTGAACCAGATCAGAACGCGGGCTACGAATCAGGTAGTCACCGATGCAGCGGGCAAGCCTGCGGCCAATTATCTGGTTAAACCCTATGCATCCTTTCCCAGCCAGGACTACGCCCGAAAGGCCGTTCGCTTTGAACGACGACTGGAGTTAGCCATGGAAGGCCATCGCTTTTTTGATCTGGTCCGTTGGGGAGTGGCCAGTGATGTGCTCAATGCGTACCTAGTCAAAGAAAGTCTGAAGCGCACTTATCTGACGGGGTCAACTTTTGTGAAAGGGAAAAATGAATACTTCCCCATTCCCCAAGCTCAAATTGATATTATGGGAGTCAATGTATTGAAGCAAAACTAAGGACATACTGCTTAAAACCAACTCCTTCATCAGGCAGCGAGCCGCAACCCTTCCGGGTTGCGGCTCTCTGCCTGATGAAGGAG
>NZ_BAAGSJ010000009.1:0-8355 GCF_054782495.1 Spirosoma aerophilum
AACGGCGGACCGCAAAGCGCACAGAGGTTGATGGGGGAAGAAAGTGCCCTAATCAACCTCTGTGCGCTTTGCGGTCCGCCGTTGCGGGGCCTCTGTGGTTAACAATTATTACTTTAAGCGTATAAAGCGGACCTGATTTAACCTAGATACAGCCATTATTCACGTTAATTAGGTAAATGACCTAAAACGACACCGCCAGTCTGAGGCCGGTGGGCCGGAATTACTCGCTTCCTTTTTCTTTGAGCAGCCAGATATCCGAAATGCGGGAATTTTGCCGCCAGTTCAGGTGCGACTCTTCGGGCTGATCGAAGGTGACGATAATGCGCCCGTCGTGGGTGGCCGATAGCGGCACAATCCATTCTTTCACCGTATCCGCTTCCCGGTTATACAGCGTTGGCTCCAGTCGCTGGCCATCAACCCGCAACAGAGCTTCGCCAAACCCCACTACCCGCACAACATACCGGGCACCGGGATCCAGATTGTCGTACGTGAGCGTCGGGCTACGCTGGTACGTTTGCGACGACAGGCGGGCACGGCTGCGGCCATTCTCCCACCAGGCAATATCGGTCGCATCGTCGGAGATGGTTTTTACGCGCGGCCCCTTGCTCACACTCGACACATCGTCGTAGAAACTGCCTTTGCCGGGATTTTCCCAGGCACTGATTTCCCGCAAACGGCTTAGCTGCTCCGCCTTCGTTTTCAGGGATTTGACTTTTACAAACTGGTCGGCCATCCACCAGCGGTTGTTGAGGGGATAATCGACAAAATCCAGCACACAGCCCCGTTCGTAGCCTTTCGCGTTGTATGTAGGAACACTGGTCTGCAAGCCAACGGAGGCAAACAAATCAGCGCACAAGGCTTCGATCCGGTTTCTTAACTCGGGCAAAACCGGACGTTTATCCGCCTGATTCATCACCTCCATCGCCTGATTCATGGCCGTTTCGGGAGCAGTGATGTCGGCGTTGGCCAGTAACTGGTTGGCGTTCGTTTCGAGTCGCTGCTCATACAGCAACCGCCTGCGGGTATAGGCATCGTAATACGCCCGAAGCAGGAAGAGCTGCCATCGCCAGTTGGTCGCCAGCGTTGGCTGATCGGCCTCCAGCTTTTTCCAGAAGGCAAACGTAGCGTCTACCCCACCGTTTTCAGCCAGCGGCCCCTGCCAGTTTTGTTCAAGTGCCGCAATGCCACTGGCGGTAGCCTCATCCAGCGTTGGACCAAAGAAAAAGCGGCCATAATCGGTGAGTATTTCGGTTACGTCGGCTTCCGGATTCCAGCCGCGCATACTCCAGACAACTTTGTTCACGTCGTCATGGCAGCCATCCGAATACGACACGAAGCCATCGGTAAAGGGAGCCGAGGCCGCCTGTACTTTGGCAAAGAAATACGGACGCGGGTTAGCCGCTTCCCGGCCCAGTGTCAGCGCATAGGCCTGATCCCAGCGCTCGACCGGGTATTCGCAGCGAATGTTATGCGTGATGTCGGGGTACTGCCGAAGCCCATACTGTTTGGGCAGCCGGAAGCGGGTTTCGGCAAGGGGCGGGCTCCCCGGACCGTGTACCAGTCCCGCCAGCCAGTCGGGTTTTTGCCGGGCGATGTATCCATAGACATAATCGATGTGCTCCACGCTGAACCCCTGCAACGACAGCCAGATTTTAGCTTTCGGGTGGTAGTTGACTAGCCGGGTGTGCAGGTCTTTCAGAAAAAGCATCACCTCCCGGGGATGATTATCGCCCGGATCGCCCCCCGGCACGAAGATGTGGTCGAGCCGGGGACATGCCCGGTAAAAAGCCTCGTGCCGATCGAGTTCAGCAGTTCGTTTAGCTACATCTGTCAACGCAAAGGTGGCGGGTGTCCAGACCCAGTAATCCAGGTCGTACTGCTGACATATCACGCTCATTTTTAGCCGCATTTCCGATGCAGGCAGTTTGAAATGAGGGCTTGGCTTTTCTTCTTCGTGAAACGGAATTCCCTCAATGGCGTTGGTACCAAAAATAGCCAGCTCCCGAATGTACTGGTCAAACTGCGCCACCGACCAGGCATCGTATGAGTTGGCCGTTGACCGATACCCCAGTTGATGCCCCCGAATGGGGTAAGCGGGCGCGGTGGCGATATTGGCGGGGGCAGCCAGTTCGAGCCGCTTTCGGTCCATGATGAGGGTTCGCAGCAGCCAGCCCGTACCATACAAAATACCGCGGGCATCGGCTCCGATAATCCAGATCGTGGTTCTTCCGGGTGTCACATCGCTCACCACCCGAAACCCTTCCGGCAGTGCTTCCGGGTGCTGTTTAGCCAAACTTACCGGTACCGGAACACCGGCTAAAGCCGTATCGCCCACCAGGGCAAACGCCACACAAACAGGGTTCGTTTTTGACCAGCCGGTCACGTTTTTGAGGCTTATGCCCGTCCGTTTGGCAATCTCCTCCGTCAGCACCCGTGGGGCCGTTACGCGCATGGGTGCCGGAATTGTAGGCGATACGAGCACAACCGCCCGCTGAAGATAAATGGGTTGCGCCGGCAGGACATTCGGTCCGGCAACGATCAGGAGTGTAATGAACAGGAATCGGGTCAAGTACATACGGTGGGCTAGTTTACAACGGCGTGTTGAACTTTCCGAATGGCGTCGGCAAAGGAGTCCATATCGCTGCGTGACCCCAGCATGGCTTGCTGGAAAATCCATACCGCTTCGTCGGTGCAGGCCCGTTCGGCAACCGGGCAGCACACATCTGCGTAGTCGAGCGTGTCGGGCAGGGCATAACACAGCCAGTTTTTCTGTTGAAAAAGGGGCTGTTTATACAACGGATGCGGATACCCCGCCGAACACGGAAGTCCTTCTGCCGCCAGCATAGCGACAAATTCCGACTTGGGTACCTGACCAAATTTCGCTTTGTCGTACCGAAAAATATAAAGATGATAGGGATGGATCAGCTCGTCTTCTCCCCGGCTCAGCGGGCTGATGCCTTCCACCTCTGCCAGCAGGCTATCCAGGTACAGGCCATTTTCATTGCGGATACGCGTCTGCTCATCCAGCCGCTTCAATTGCTCGCTGAGCAAAACGGCCTGTAGCTGTGTAATTCGGTAGTTACAACCCGGATTGACATGGTCGTACCATTGGCCGCCGGGCAGCCGCCCAACATTCCGCAGGGAGTTCATGGTTTGGTACAGGATGTCATCGTTGGTGATGACCATACCGCCCTCGCCCGAGGTCAGGTTTTTTGACGACTGGAAGCTGAAACTGCCCGCGTCGCCAATAGATCCGAGTTTCCGGCCCTTGTACACACCTCCGTGCGCGTGGGCGGCATCTTCAAGTACCCGCAGCTTGTGCCGACGGGCAATGGCCTGAATGGCCTCCATGTTGCAGGGCAGACCCGCAAAATGAACAGCAATGATCACTTTAGTACGCTCCGTAATAGCGGCTTCCAGGGCAGCGGGGTCAAGGTTATAGGTATCAGGCTGAATATCGACAAAGACGGGAACGCAATTGACCTCCAGCACAACAGAAGCCGTGGCAATGAATGTATAGGGCGGTACAATGACTTCGTCGCCGGGTCGTACGCCACAGGCCATGAGGGCCAATCGCAGTGAAACCGATCCATTAACACAGCTTATGGCGTATTTGCTACCGCAATATCGGGCAAACTGCTGCTCAAACTCAGCCACTGCTCCGGCACAGTCCGGGTTTCCCCATTGGCCGCTCCGCACAAGATCAGCGACGGCCTGTACATCCTGCTCATCGTAAATAGGCCAGGGGAAGGCGGTCTTAACGACTTTTTCGCCCCCATGTAGGGTCCAAGCTCATCAAAGCTGTTTTAGTCACGGGCTAATGGGTATTGGTTATTGAGCTATTGGTTATTGGTTTTTCGTTAAGCCTGCTGATAGCCAATAACCAATAGCTCAATAACCAATACGGCATTTAGACCAATTCGGGCTATTGTTCTGTCAGTAATAATCAGGCAAATGCCGGGCCGCCGGTGCGGTTAATTGGGTAACCGGATGATAGTTAATCTGTTGTCTATCGAAAACCAATCGACCGGTTACCTGTTTACGAATCAACGACTACTTAAAAGGCCAGAATCGTTTTCTCAATAATGTCGCAGGCTTCGTGCATCTGTTCTTCGTTGATGACGAGCGGGGGCGCAAAGCGGATTTTATCGCCGTGAGTGGGCTTGGTCAGCAGGCCGTTATCTTTCAGCTTCAGGCAAATTTCCCAGGCGGTTTCCGAACCCAGGTCAGGGCGTTCACTGATGACGATGGCGTTGAGTAATCCCTTACCCCGCACCGACTTCACCAGCGCTGTTTTCTGACTTAATGCCGTCATACGGGCACGGAATAGGTCGCCCATGACCGCAGCATTTTCGGCCAGCCTTTCATCCTCCACCACCTGTAAGGCTTCCATCGTAACGACGCAGGCCAGGGGGTTGCCGCCATAAGTCGACCCGTGTTCACCGGGCTTTATGGTCAGCATCACCTCATCGGAGGTCATCACGGCCGAAACGGGCATAGTACCCCCCGAAAGGGCTTTTCCGAGTATAAGCAAATCAGGTTTTACCCCTTCATGGTCACAGGCAACGCGCTTGCCCGTCCGCCCGATACCCGTCTGGACCTCGTCGGCAATGAACAGCACATTGTATTTTGTGCATAGGTCACGCACACCGCGCAGGTACCCTTCGTGCGGAACCACAACGCCCGCTTCGCCCTGAATGGGTTCAACCATGAACCCGGCAATATTCGGATCACTTTTGAAGGTTTCCTCCAACGCCGTGAGGTCGTTATACGGAATGATGATGTAACCGGGCAATAGCGGACCGAAATCGTTGGTGCTGCTGGGGTCCGTCGACGATGAAATCGCAGCCAGCGTTCGTCCCCAGAAGTTTCCGGCGGCAAACACCACTTTCGCTTCGTTCTGCGGGATTGCTTTGATTTTATAGGCCCATTTGCGGGTCAACTTCAGAGCTGTTTCGCCCCCTTCGGCCCCCGAGTTCATGATCAGTGCCTTATCAAAACCGAAGTACTCGCAAAGGAATTTTTCGCACAACCCAGTTTTATCGTTGTAAAAAGCGCGCGAGGTTAGCGTTAATCGCTGGGCCTGCTGCATCATGGCGTTGATGATGCGCGGATGGCAATGCCCCTGGCTCACGGCGCTGTAGGCCGACAGGAAATCAAAATACCGTTTCTCATCGACATCCCAAACGAAAATGCCTTCACCCCGAGACAACACCGCCGGTATGGGGTGATAATTATGTGCGCCGTATTTCCATTCCAGTTGCATGGCCTTATCGGCCGATGAGGTGGGCGTGATTGGTTCGAGTATCATAGCGAAAAGCAGTTAAATTGAGTTTGTTGGCGAAGCCTTTACTTTTTTGCAACTAACTGACTTAACAGTCCGTTGGCATTCAAAAATAAGACTTCTTCGACAGACCCCCAAAAGCATGGCGCTTCGCCCACCCAGGAAAAAAATACCCGGTTTAGCCGACGACGACTATTACTATACACCCGAGGGATTTGTCGTTTTTACAGCCGCGTATCACCTCAAAAGGGGGTATTGCTGCAAGAGCGGTTGCCGCCATTGCCCTTATGGATTCAAAAAAAAGAATGAATGACTTGCAGATTATGAATTATTTAGCCAATTTTGCGCCCTCAAACGGATAACGAGTACGGTAATGGCCAGAGTTTGTCAAATAACAGGAAAGCGCACACGCACGGGAAACAACGTTTCTCACGCTAACAATAAAACCAAGCGTAAATTTTTCCCGAACCTGCAGAAGAAGCGGTTCTTCGTCGAATCAACCGGCGAATGGATAACACTACGAGTAGCTACGTCAGCTATCAAAACCATCAACAAAAATGGTTTAGAAGCGACGCTACAGAAAGCTTACGAGCGCGGTACGCTGACCGTATAGGCTTTCGAAAAATATTCTCCTCTAAGCCTCTTCCGACTGGGAGGAGGCTTTTTGTGTTTGATCATAGTCGGTAAGTGGCTTCGCCTAAGTTGGTAAGTCAGTAAGTCGGTAAGTGGCAGACGTATCAGTAACACTTGCGTCAGCCACTTACTGACTTACCGAATTAGGCGAAGCCGCTTACTAACTTACTGACTCGGGCGAAGCCACTTACCGACTTACTGACTCAGGAGAAGCCGCTTACTGACTTACCGACTGAAAAATCTACCCCTGTGAAACTAAACTTCGAAGACCTCATTGTTTTTGAGAATGAGGATTACATACTGATCAACAAACCACCCCACGTAGCCTCACTCGACGAACGAACGACGGACCGGGGTGGTCAGAGCATTCTGCGGCTGGCGAAAGCCTACCACGCGGATGCACAGCTGGGGCACCGGCTGGATAAAGAAACGTCGGGTATTCTGGCGATTGCCAAAAATCCGGAGGCTTACCGGCACCTGGCCATGCAGTTCGAACACCGTGAGGTTACGAAACGCTACCATGCCGTCACCAATGGAGTGCATAACTTTGAAGGCATCTCGGTCTATTTACCAATTTCGCCCATCAAGGACGGTACGGCCGTTCGGATTGACCGCGAGAAGGGAAAAGTCGCCGAAACGATTTTCAACACACTTGCCGCCTATCGGACAACGACACTGGTCGAGTGTATGCCCATTACGGGCCGGATGCACCAGATCCGTGTGCACTTGATGTGCCTGAAAGCCCCGATCGTCAACGACCCTACTTACGGAGGGAAACCCGTTTTTCTGTCGGACGTAAAACGTAAATTTAATTTAAAGGAAGGCACCGAAGAGTTACCCCTCATTCATCGGGTTGCCTTGCACGCCCACTCGCTCACCTTCGCCATGCTGGACGGCGAAGAGCAAACCTTCGTGGCCCCCTACCCCAAGGATTTCAACGTACTCGTGAAGCAGCTGGAGAAATTTGCCTAACCCTCCCAACCCCGAAGGGGTTAACTCTAGATAACCCCGGATGCAATCCGGGGAGGGAGAGAGGAGGAGGAGGTCTAGACAGAGGGTGATAGCGGGTGACAGCAGTCGGGACACAGCTACAGAGGTGGCGATAGTGGTCGGTGCCTACAGGATGTGCAATGCCGTACCTACCCTACCCCGGATTGCATCCGGGGTTATCCAGCGTCAACCCTTTCAGGGTTGGTACTGTGTTTGACATATTTAGACTAACTCGACTCCATGAAAGCAATCATCATCACCCAGCCCGGCGATAGTTCGTCACTCGCCTTACAGGAGCAACCTACGCCTGAACCGGCATTTGGGCAAGTACTGATTCGCGTGCGGGCTGCGGGTGTCAACCGAAGTGATATTCACCAGCGAACGGGCGGCTACGGTGCCGATCCGTCGGGGCAGATTCCTGGACTAGAAGTGGCCGGTGTTGTAGAAAGCTGTGGCCCAAATGCCAGTCGTTGGCAAGTTGGCGATGCCGTTTGCGCCCTCATCAGCGGGGGCGGTTATGCCGAATACGTAACCGTCGATGAACGCCATTGCCTGCCTATCCCTGCCAACCTCAGTTTCGTAGAAGCGGCCTCTTTACCCGAAACGATACTAACGGTCTGGTCAACGGTTTTCCAGTGGGGGCATTTGTCAAAAGGCGAGAACTTCCTCATCCACGGCGGCAGCAGTGGTATTGGCGTGACCGCTATTCAACTGGCAAAAGCGTTTGGAGCCAACGCCTACGCCACCGCCGGAAGTGACGACAAATGCGCCTTCTGCGAGCAACTGGGCGCTACTCAGTGCGTCAACTACAAAAAAGAGGATTTCGAGAAGGCATTGGATGGGATTGGCATCAACGTCGTTCTGGACATGGTTGGCGGTGATTATACACCTAAGAACCTGCGTCTGCTCGCCACCGACGGCCGACTTATGTTCATCAACGCCATGCAGGGAGCCGACAGCCAGATTCACATTCCGACCCTGATGCAGAAGCGAATCACCATCAGCGGCAGCATGCTCAAACCCCGTGACGCCGATTTTAAAGCGGCCCTCACCGCCGAGGTAGAGCAACAGGTTTGGCCCCTCCTAACGACCGGCCAGCTAAAGCCCATCGTCTACAAAAGTTTCCCCTTTACCGAAGCCGCCAAAGCACAGGACCTGATGGCCAGCAGCGAGCACATCGGCAAGATCATACTGGAAGTACCATACACAACCAATCCCTCCCAACCCCGAAGGGGTTGACTTTGAATAACCCCAGATGCAATCCGGGGACGGGGACGGGGACGGAGACCAGCACGGGCACGGGGCAGGGACGGACATGGCACCGGCACGGGCACAGAGACCGGGGACGGGACCGGCACGGGGACGGGCACGGAGACCGGCACGAGCACGGGGCAGGGACGGACATGGCACCGGCACGGGCACAGAGACCGGGGACGGGACCGGCACAG
>NZ_BAAGSJ010000009.1:8460-294823 GCF_054782495.1 Spirosoma aerophilum
ACGTTAGTCCGGGGCTATCTACAGTCAACCCCGTCGGGGTTGCGCAGCTACCTACATAGCCAATAACCCCGGGCATTCGTCCGGGGTTATCTATAGTCAACCCTTTCAGGGTTACAGCTTTACTCCTTAGATCTCCGTCCCTTCCTCAATTGGTTCCGGCACATGATGGCCGGCAGCATCCAGCGGTGTCGGGCGGGGGCGTTTGCGGTTGACGAGGTAGAACAGGGGCGGGATGATCAGCGGGGCAAAGAACAGGGTTGTTGTCAACCCACCGATGATCACCGTCGCCAGGGGGCGCTGCACATCGGAACCGATACCACTGGAGATGGCGGCTGGCACCAGCCCGATGATCGCCACGACCATGATCGCCATAATGGCCCGGAACTGCTCCTGCGCCGTTTCGATGGTAACTTCCTGTAACGACTTCGTGCTGTTCATCAGATTCCGGTTAAGGGCCGATACGAGCAGGACGCCCGCCATGACCGATATACCGAAAATCGACACGAAGCCCACACCCGCCGATACGTTGAAATTGTAGCCCCGCAACAGCAAGGCACCAATACCGCCCGCCAGCGCAAACAGCAGACAGGTGAGCGTCAGCAGTGTATCGCGGACGTTGCCGTAGAGCATGAATAGAAACAGGAATACGACCACAATCGTCAGCGGGATGGAAATGGCCAGTTGACCGCCCGCCCGTTCCAGGTTTTCGTACTGACCACCGTAGATAACGCTGTAGCCTTCAGGAATTTTCACGTGCTGACGTACCTTCTCGCTAATCTCCTTCACAAATCCACCCTGGTCGCGGCCGCGAATGTTGGTTCTGACCGTGACCATCCGTTTGCCGTTGATGCGGTAGATGTTCGTCTGCCCCTGTACATAATGAATATCGGCGAGTTCGCTCATGGGAATCAGCGCACCCGTGGCTGAAGGCACCTGCAACAACCGAATCGCGTCGATACTGCCCCGGCTCTCGGGCGTGAAGCGCACCACAATGTCATAGCGTTTGGCTTCGTCATAAATATTTCCGATCGCTTTACCGCCAATGGCCGCTTCGATCATGTTCTCAATTTCGGCCACGTTGATGCCATAGCGGGCTGCCGCCGGACGGTTGATATTGATCGCCAACTGGTCCTGTGGTCCCTCCTGCTCGATGTTTACCGATACGGCTCCATTCATGCCTTTCACCAGCGTGGCAATACTGTCAGCTTTGGCCCGCATCAGCGTCAAGTCGTTCCCAACGACCGATATGGCTAAGTCGGCCGCGCTGCCCGTCACGATCTCCATAACCTGGTCGATGATGGGCTGACCCGACGAGAAGAACGCGCCCGGAAAGGCTTCCTGCAATTTCGTCTGCATGGAGCGCACAATTTCCTTCTTCGAAATCGTGTCTGACCAGGTACTGTAATCTTTCAGACCGACCAGAATTTCGGTCCGGTCGGTGGGGAACGGGTCGGTGCCATCGTCGTTGCGACCCGACTGGGTGATGACAAAACTAACCGGCTTGTAGCTGCTGATGATCTCCCGGATTTTGGGGGCAATCTTGGCATTTTCCTGAATCGTAATCCCCGACGGCATGAAAGCCCGCATGAAAATAGAGCCTTCGTCCAGTTCGGGCAGGAACTCCGTGCCCAGCTTCAGACCAAAGCCGATCATGACCAGTACAACCGTCATACCCACACCAACCACCACCGCCGGAGCTTTGAACAGGGTCGATTTGAGCAGCCACTGGTACCCCCGCTCCAACGGCGACAGCAGAAAGTTCTTATGTTCTTTCAGTGGTTTCCCATCCGGCGCGAGTGCCTTTCGGAAAGCGAACGAAATCAGGACCGGAATGAGCGTCAGGGCACAAACCAGCGAACCGATTACGGCAAAGGACAGCGTCAGCGCCATCGGGCTGAACAGTTTTCCTTCAACCCGCTGCATCAGCAGAATGGGCATATAGGCCAGGATGATGATGGTGACGGAGAAGAAAATCTCCCGCGCTACTTCCCCCGCCGAACGGGCCGTTACGTTCACGATGCCCTGATTTCGATCGGCGGGGCCGGATGATCGGTATCGCCTGATGAGGTGTTCGGCCATCACGCTGGCCCCGTCTACGATGATCCCGAAGTCGATAGCGCCCAATGACAATAGGTTGGCGGGAATACCCACCAGCTTCATCAGAATAAACGCGAACAGCAGCGAAAACGGGATAGTAACCGTTACGACCAGAGCCGCCCGCAGGCTACCCAAAAACAGCACGAGCAGGATGGCGACAATCGAAATCCCTTCGATAAGCGTATGCGCCACCGTTTCGAGCGAGTGATCGATCAGGAATCCCCGGTCGTAGAGTATCCGCAGGTGAACCCCTTTCGGCAGTTCGCGGGCTTCGAGGTCGGCGATTTTCTCTTTGAGTAATTCCAGCACTTCGCTGGGATTCTCGCCCCGGCGCAGCAGAACAATACCTTCGGTTGCACCCACCACATCCAGTTTTTCGTCCGGAATGCGGTACCCCAGGATGCCCGATGGTGAGGGTGGGTTGATTTCGACACTGGCCACATCGCGTACCAGAACAGGCACGCCTTCATTGGCTTTCAGCACAATATTCTGCACATCGTCGGGCGATTTCAGGGCACCCAGCCCCCGCACGGCAAAGCCCTGTCCACCGCGCGAAATGACGTTACCGCCGGTGTTCTGGTTGTTTTTCTGGACCGCTTCGATCACATCCTGCAAGGTCAGGCTGAACTTACGGAGCTTGGCCGGGTCGGGTATGACCTGATACTGTTTGATAGGCCCGCCAAAAGTCGTCACGTCGGCCAGACCGGGCACCTGGAGCAGTTGTGGAATAATGACCCAGTCCTGCAAATCGCGCAGTTGCATAGGCGTCATGCTGGCCGGAGCTTCAATAACGTAGCGGTAGATCTCCCCGACAGCGGTGGTGAGCGGGGCCAGTTCCGGCGCAACGCCATCCGGCAACTGCGCTCCCGTGAGCCGTTCCATAACCTGCTGACGGGCAAAATAATCGGTAACGGTTTCGTCAAAGTTCAACTGCACGACAGACAACCCAAAGATCGTCCGCGACCGGCGGTCCGTTACGTGCGGTACGCTGTTGAGCACCCGTTCGATAGGGATCGTTACCTGTTGTTCAACTTCTTCTGCCGCCCGGCCATCGTATTTAGCAATCACGATGACGTTGGTATCGGCAATGTCGGGGTACGCTTCAATCTTCAGTAGTTTGAAGCACCACAACCCCAATCCCATAATCGCCACTGCAAGGCCAACGATGACCCAGCGGTTTTTGAGGGAAAATATAATTAGTTTCTGAATCATAATTTTCGTCTGGGCCAAGCTCCCGCTTGGCCCTTGTCGGCTCACTGTTTAGGGCCAAGCAGGAGCTTGGCCCAGACATCAATACCCAAAACTCAATCCTTTCAATTGCAGGACATTAGCCGTAACGACCTGATCGCTTTCGTTCAGGCCATTTTGCACCACCACCCGATCTTCCCGTTGCTGGCCAAGGTTTACAGGCCGTCGCTCAATGACTTGCGGGGCGGTTCGGACAAAGACATAATCGCGTCCCTGTACCGTTACAATGGCATCGCGCGAAACGGTTATGTATTGACCAGCCTCTTTTATACCAAACTCGGCGGTAGCAAACATGCCCGCTTTGAGTCGTCCGTCGGGGTTCGCTACCGAAATGCGCAGTTTTATCTGGCGGGTTGTGTTATCCACATAATCATTCACATTGTCGATCCGACCGGCAAACCGCTCGTTGGGGAAAGCCGTAAAATTGAGCGTACAGTTTATTCCCCTGCGGATACTGCCAAACTGATTCTCCGGAATTTCGCAGACAACCAGAATCGTATTGGGCCGTGCGGTACGCAGGGCTTCGGGATCAAAACCGGCCAGTTTGAGCGTCGCTTCGTCCGAAATAATGGCCGCTTCTTCGTTCGCCAGCTGGGTTTGGGCTTCAATCACTTCCTTACCCGAAGCGGCCCCGTGCGCCTGCAAATCCTTAACCCGTTCCAGGTTACCGCGCTCCGTCTGAATGTTGATCCGGTGTTGCAGAATAGCCGTGTAATTATCGGACAGACCCGAATCATCGAATAAAACAAGCCGCTCCGCCGGATTTTCACTTGACCGAACCACCATAGCCGCTACGTGACCGGGGGCCGAAAATTCAGTGTGAATAGCCCCCGCACGGGCAGGCTGCGTTGTAAACGCCCGCATCATCAACGAATCCGGGAAGCTGATACGACTGCCATCGGTGCTGACGGCCGGGCGGGGTGGCGCCGTAACAACCGGCTTGGGCTTGTCTTTGCAGGCAACTGTCAGGAGCACCAGCAAGACTAGAGGATAAAATTTCATGTTCAGTACGTGTTGATTTGCCCGGTTGCATACAGCAGCCGGACGTAGTTTTGGCGGTGTGTATAAAGAGCCTGATAATAGGCAGTTTGCGTATCGAACCACGACGTTTGTGCCTGTAGCAGGTCAATTAAGGTAGTGGCCCCACGCAAATAGGCGTAGCGAACAGACGCCAGCACCCGGTCGGCATCGCGCCGGATACCTACATAGCGGTCGATATTCTGCCGACTGGTGGCAAAGGACTGGTAGGCCGTTTCGACCTCCGACCGTATTCGTGCCTGCACCAGCGCAGCGGCCTGCCCGGCCTGTTCCTGCAACACCTTTGACTTCTGAATTTCGCCCTGATTACGGCTATAAACCGGCAATTCGAGGGTCAGGAAGACGCCCGCGTAGGGAACTGTGTTTTGTGGATTCCAGATCAAACCAGCTTCATTTCGCGGCTTGGCCAGCACCTGCTGGAGGTCGACATTGCGCCGGGCGGTTTCCAGATTGGCTTCGGCCACACGCACGTCGGTCCGGGACGTAGACGCCAGGAGTAACAAGCTGTCAGCACTGGCGTTTACCGTTGGGTACAGGCTGAGTGGATTGGTAAACGCTGGATTGATGATCGAGTCGTTCAGGGCCACATTAATGCTGTCGGCCACGCCAACGACCAGCCGTAGTTCGTTCAGGCGGTTGCGTACATCCTGCTGAGCCGTGCGGGTCTGAATGTCGTACTGATCCGATATGAGTTGCGTCCGGGTGAGGTCGGTTTCGGTAATGACCAGATTTTTAAGCCGTACCTTATTCAATTGCACCAGCGTATCAACATTGGCTTTGGCCCGTTGGAGCAGGGCCAGCTGCACACGGGCATACCACGCATCGAGGTAGCGGTTGGCCGCGTCGAACAGGATGCCCCGTTCGGTTTCGGCTACGCTCTGCACTGCCAGGTTTGTGTTGGCTTCGGCAAAGCGGTTTCGATAGGCACGTTTGTTATGAATGTCGAACTCTTTCGTAGCCTGCAGCCAGAACTGCCGTCGCTGGCGATTCAGTACACCTACGCCTTCGGCACCGGGCACAGGAACGGCTGCCCCCGTCGGTTGAGCCAGTTGAACAAGTGTCTGGTTATTCAATACGGGATTCGGCCGTAAATTGGCGGTTGTCTGGTCAGCCTGAGCGGCATTGATGTTCAACCGTTCAACGCGCAGGGCCGGGCTGTTTTCGCGCACCTGCTGCAGCGTTTGCCGCAACGTTAGCGTTGTTTGAGCAGAGGCCCGGAACCCAGCAATCAGGACAAGAATATGGACGAGTAGTTTCCGCAAAATCATTGGTCAGGCAGGATATCAGCAGATGATTCCCTCTTATTTCCTAAACCGTAAAGTTGCGCGTAATGGAGCTTAAGCGTAATTAAAAGATAGTTAAATATACTCAGCGACCCTCACAGGTAAACTAACAAATGAAGCTGTCTTTATGCACTATTTTATTTTGCAGCACTGTCTTTACCGAACTTCGTACCGAAGAAATCCCCCTTGTTCCAAACGGGCCGCTGGTCGTCCTGAGCGGTTAAATAGCCGACGAGAAACTGCAATTGAGCATGCTTACCCGCTGCGTTGAAGTCGAACGGCTGGTTCATATCATCCTTTGGGGTGTGGTAAATAGTGGCCCGCCAGTCGAGGTTCAGCTTAGTTCCATTGAGGTCGGGATTACCCGTTTGCGAGCCACTTTTGATGAACAGCGCCGGAATACCCTGCCGGACAAAGCTGAAGTGGTCACTCCGCATGAACACGGTTTGCTCAGGAATCGGGTCGGGACTAATGCCAACGCCCAGAAACCCGGCCGCTTGTTTGACCGGGGTATTCAGGCTCGAATGCTCAGCGCCGTAGGGCACGATATCGAGCAACGGGTGGAAGAAGAACGGCATATCCAGCGTCGAATTGGCCACAATCTTTTCCTTCGGCACGGTTGGGTTGCTGGCGAAATAATCAGAACCCAGCAGCCCCATTTCCTCTCCGGTGACGCCCACGAACAGAATTGAGCGACGGGGTGCTTTGGGCAGTGATGCGAATAACCGGGCCGTTTCGAGGTTAATCGCCACGCCCGATGCATTGTCATGCGCCCCGTTATTAATGGAATCGCCGGGCGCATCCAGGCCGGGCGTGGATACGTTTTTTACGGGTCGGGTAATGCCCAGGTGATCGAGGTGAGCGACGAACACGACGTACTCATTTTTCAGCACCGGATCAGAGCCGGGCAGCATGGCCACCAGATTCAGCCCGGCCACGTCTTCTACTACATCGGTTTGTGCTTTCATGTGTACCGACACATTCAGCGGAAACGCCTGCGGCATGTTCTTCTGTGCTTTCGTAAACATCTCCCGAATGGGCGTGCCGGCCCTGGTAAAGAGCAGCCGGGCAGTCGAATCACTCAACGAAGCGGCAGCCTGAATGCCCGGATAGGTCCGTTGCGGATGTCCCTGCTTGTCTACCCAGCGATACACGCCCTGCCGGGCCCGGGGAGCGGCTGTTTCAATACGGTTGCGCAAGTCGGTGGGCAGGTTGAACGCCAGCGTACCAATGGCCCCGTGCGCCACGGCGTTCTCCGCCTTCGCCGACGAATAATAGGCCCGCTGGTTGGATGGAAAGGTCGACGGTGCTCCATTCAAAAAAGCCACAACTTTTCCCTTCACGTCGATGCCGTTATAATCATCGTAACCCAGTTCGGGCGCGGTAACGCCAAAGCCAACAAACACGACGGGAGCGGTCACCTCGCTGGTGGCATGATCGGGGGCGGGGCTGTAAATGAACTGTTGTCCATAGGTAAGAGGCTGCTCTTTCCCATTCACAATCAGAGCCAGCGTGCTCTTATCCTCCCGCACCGCCCACCGCCGAAGGGGCACATTCTGCTTATAGGTATTGTTTTCTCCGGCAGGTTTCAACCCAAGGGCTTTGAACTGAGCCATCACGTACTCGGCTGCCATCGCAAAGCCGGGTGTACCGGGCTTCCGGCCTTTCAGCGAGTCGTTTGCCAGAATACGCATGTGGTTACGAATGGCGTCGGGCCGCACGGTTTGGACAACGCGCTGGGCATCGGCCGGAATATCGCTGGACTGAGCGGGTGCAGCATGGGCCGCGAGCAGACTACACAGAAGAGGAAGAGAAAAACGCATGTTGATGGAGCGCAAATAAGGAAAACAAGTGGCGAAAATAAGCAACTTGTTCCTAAACAGGATGTTTCACCCGTACGCCCGACCTACTTTTTTAAGCGTTCCGGTTAAAAACGTTAAACAGATTCGTGAAGCGGAATCCTGCGCAGGTCAGATATTGACCAGAAATGACTAGTACCTTTCCCTCATTCCCAACTAAAAAAATACCCAATCGGCTTTGGGAGCCAACCAGGACATAAAGGCTCTTTTATCGTCGGGAACATACGTCTTAACCGTTCATTTTTATCATTAAAAGAACCTGAACGTGCTATATCTGTTTCTCCACAGCTAAAAGCCCCGTCGAGTTACTTCAGGCATGCCCATTGAGCTCATCAAAGATCTTTCTGAGAACCTTTTTTGCCTGTTGCTTTATTCATTGAATAATAAACAATAAGATAAAACTGTGTATTTTAACCACAAACTCGCTTAGACAACTCAATGAGCCTTAGTAATCATGGCCCATAAACTTGGTTCGCTTTTTGTGTAGTTTCACTAACTTGGTCATCAAATCCGTTGCTTGTCATGCACAATACTCAACAGCCCTCTTCTGAACCTGTCTGTCAGCCTACCGAACGGATTGATATAAATATGGCGCTGGAAGCGGCCGGGTTGGGTACCTGGGAGTTAGACCTGACAACCAACCAACTAAAATGGGATAAACGCTGCCAAGCCTTGTTTGGCTTACCCGAGGATACCCCCTTTACGTATGAAGACGCCATTCAGTTTATTCACCCTGACGATACCGCCCGGGTAACTGAAGCGATACAATGGGCGTTGAACCCCGCATCGAACGGCCGGTATGATGTAACGTATCGTACCCTTGGAGCCCATGATGGCAAGCTGCGCCGGGTGCGTTTTACGGGAAAGAGCTACTTTACGCCATCCAATCAGGTATATCGCTTTAGTGGCGTGGCACAGGCAGTTGACGAGAGCGAAGAGCATACGGAGTCTGGTTCCATCAGTGCAGCCCGCCTGCGCTCAATCATTGAACTGGCCCCGGTCGCTACCTGCCTTTTTGTAGGCCGGGAAATGCGGATCGAGATTCCCAATGAGTTGATGATCCGCTTTTTTGGCCGGGGACCGTCCATTCAGGGGAAACCTATCCGGGAGGTTTTAACCAAAACCAGTGATAAGGGAGCCATACAACTTTTAGAACAAGTATTCACAACCGGCGAGCCTTTTGAAGCAAAGGCTGCCCCGGCAAATCTGGTCATTGATGGAGTAGCCGGTACATACTTCTTCGACCTGAGTTTGAAACCACTTTTCAACTCGGCGGGTCAGGTGGACGCCATTCTGGAGATGGCCGTGAACGTAACGCCGGAAGTAACTGCGCGTAAAAAACTACAGGAAAGTGAGGCTTACTACCGGCAGATAATCGATACGGTGCCAGCGATCATATGGGAAACAGATCCCAGTGGCTATTGCACTTATCTAAACAAACAGTGGTACGATACCACCGGACAAACCAAGGTACAAGCCGAAGGGTTTGGCTGGCTGGAAGCGTGCCATCCCGATGATCAGGCAGCGGTGGGCCGCCTGTTTAAAGAAGCGAACGAAAGGCAGGTCCCGTTTAGCGCCTTGTATCGGTTACGCCAGGAGAATGGATTGTATCGCTGGTCTCTTGACCTGGGCAGTCCCCGATTCACTGAAGACGGGATTTACCAGGGCATGATCGGTACGGTCGTCGATGTGCATGAGCAGACCATCGCCCGCCAGGCATTAACCGATAGTGAAGCCCGCTTCCGGGCTTTATCGGGCAAATTAGACCTTGAAGTTCAACAACGAACGGAGGAGCTGCAAGCCTCGGTCGTTGAGCTAAAACGATCCAATGACAACCTCCAGCAGTTTGCTTATGTGGCCAGCCATGACCTGCAGGAGCCACTCCGCAAGATTCAGCAATTCGGCGACCTGCTGAAGGACAACCTGGGCAATGGGTTGGGAGAAAGCGCGATTTATCTGGACCGGATGCAGACAGCAGCCAGCCGCATGTCGCGTCTGATCAACGATTTACTTAATTTCTCACGCATTGCTGCGGTTCTGCAAAACGCCCAAACGCCTGTCTCACTGAATCAGGTAGTGGACACAGTATTAACGGATCTGGAGGTCGTTATCAATGAAACCAGTGCTCAGGTGAAGGTAAACCCCTTACCAACAGTTCCGGGCGACTCTATGCAGCTTGGTCAACTGTTTCAAAATCTCCTGAGCAACGCGCTTAAATTTCACCAGACCGGAGTGGCACCCATGATTGAAATAAAAGCCAGTATCCTGACGGCTGACAGCTTACCTTCAGGTGTTACCCCTGTTCGTAAAGAAACGACATACCATCAGATCGAGGTGATCGATAACGGTATTGGTTTTGATGAGAAGTACCTGCATCAGCTATTTCAGGTTTTCCAGCGGCTGCATGGTCGTAATACGTATGCAGGAACGGGCATCGGTCTGGCTATCTGCGAGAAAGTAGTTACCAATCATGGTGGCGCTATTACCGCCAGCAGCCGGCCCGGCCAGGGAGCTACATTTAAGGTATACTTGCCCGTTTCAGACAAGGCGTGACCGTCGGACCGGGTACGTTAAGCGCCTATTTATCCACTTATCGGATCCCTATGTAACGATGACAGGAGCAGCGGAAGGGTAAGGGTGACGACCGTTCCCTTATTTAATTCACTCTGCACCGATACGTGGCCGCCCATTGCTTTAACGTATTGACCTACAATATGAAGACCCAGCCCTGTACCCGAAACATGGCTCACGTTGCGGGCCCGGAAAAACCGCTGAAAAAGATGCCGCTGGTCTTCTTCAGAAATACCTACGCCCTGGTCCTGCACCGATAACTGTAATTGGTTCTCCACACAATACCCTTCAATGAAAACCACCGATCCGGGCCCGGAATATTTAATGGCATTGGACAGCAGATTGATCAGAATTTTACGGAGTAAAGAAGCATCCAGATGAAGAATATCCGGACAGACAATAGCCAGTTGCACCGACTGATCGGGCTTTAATAATCCCTGAATATCGGCCACGGCTTCATCGACCAATCGGCTCAAATCGACCTCCGTAACCTGGGCCCGAATCTTCCCCTCCTCCAGCCGACTGACGGACAGGAAGTCCTCAAGAATAGAATTTAAATGAAATACCGATGTATTGATACGGTCAAGGTGCTTTTTCTGCTTGTCCAACTGGTCTGGGTTCGTATACCGCCCCGCCAGTGCCGCCGAGGTGCTGATCGATGTGAGCGGGGTCCGAAACTCGTGCGAAGCCATAGCGACAAAACGGGATTTTAACTCCCCCAATTCACGTTCGGCAGCCAGAGCACTGGCCAGTTCCTCTTTGGATTTTTTCAACTCCTCCAGCGTCAAACTTAATGTCCGGGTCCGATCCGCTACTTTCTGCTCTAATTCGGCATTGTAGCGGGCCTGTTGCTCAGTATGCCGAAGCTTCGTGACATCAGCACCCGACGACACGATATTTTCGCCGAAGGTAGAAAACGTGACTGCCAGCACATGTCCATTGGGAAGCACCATATCCAGGCGAACAGGCGTGTCGGTTTCGATCACCTGTATCATGTGACTAATGATTATATCTGTATCCTCAAATATAGCCGTGGCACGCATGGACTTATTGATAACCTGTTTCCAGTCTAAGGGCAATCGTTTTTGGGCCTGTGCATTAAAATAGTTGAACTGAAAATCAATAATCCGACCTTCCTGATCCCGAATTGGCTCGTAGATGACAACTCCAATTTGCGCCACATCTGTAATGTGGGCCAGTAGGTCGGATTGCTGTTTACGAGCCATTTCTGCGGTCTTACGATCGGTAATATCCTGATAGGTAACCACCAGCCCATCGCCCAGCTGAACACCCATCAGGATGTACCAGCGCCCGATATGTGGGTAATAGCGTTCCGTCTCGAAGGAAACGCCCGTTTCACACACCTGCACAAATTGATTGAACAAACCATGCGTTTCGGTTTGGGGATGGTACTGTTTAAGCGTCTGTCCCTTTATTGTGGTCAACGAGCCCATCATTTTCAGACTGGCTTCGTTCACTTCGATCACCCGGAAATCGGTAATGACTCCAATCGAATCGCGAATGGCCCGATGCACGACAATACCCAGGAGTGAGGTAGCAAAGATGCGTTCCAGCAACGCATTATGTCGGGCTTCCTGCACGTCGACCTCCTTGTCATGAGCAGAAGGGTAGTGCGTGATGAGTACATACTTCTCAACTTTCTGAATAGACACCTTCAGCCGTTGGTACGACCCATCAGGCCTGCGCACATCTACTTCCTGCTCGAAGTCAGTGTCCGTTTCCAGCACTTGGCTGAGCCATTCGAAGCGTTCGATCCAAAAACACTGTTGTGCTAATTCGCTCCAACGCTGACCAGCCAGCTGGTGGGCGGGGAAGCCCATCCACTTCGCCGATAAATCGTTGAGCATCACCAGACGCATATCAACAAGACTCCCCTGCGAGTCACGAACTGGCTTGTAAACAGCCATCGCGTTGGAGGAGCCGTTCAGAATACCTTGAAGCAACGCATGGTTTTTCATGGACGGGATAAAGCAGAAAGCTTTTACCAATTAGTACTTCCCCTGATACGATTGGTACGGAAAAGTCTTTATTACCTGTATATTCTATAAATTTAATAAACTTCAAAGTTATTGATTTTACTAATGTGTTCATACAATCATGTAAATGTTTGAGAATACCTGCTGTACAAGCGTTGATTAGTGACTGGACTGGTAATCTATTTATCTCCATTTATCCATGCACACGCTCAAAGGCGAGTATCTTCGCTCACCGAAACCACCACCGTCCTGTTTTTTTGTGCAGCACGGTTTCTCAACTGATCGATTATGAAAAAAATACCTGTACTTATCGACTGTGACCCCGGCCACGATGATGCCGTGATGCTATTGCTTGCCTTTGGCAGCGGCCTGTTCGACATTAAAGCGATCACCAGTTCGGCAGGCAATCAGACACAGGAAAAAACGCTCAAGAATACGATGCGCATCATGGAACTGATTGGTGCCGATGTTCCCGTTTATAGAGGTAGTGACAAACCCCTTTTTCGCAAGTTGATCATTGCCGATAAGGTACATGGCGAGATGGGGATGGATGGCCCGGTATTGCCCGAACCTACCCTGCAACATCATCCGTTGTCGGCCCTGGAAGCCATGGCGCAGATTCTGGCCGAGAGTGACGAGAAGATCACGATCGTGCCAACTGGTCCGCTAACCAATGTTGCCACATTTTTGCTGGCCTACCCGCACTTAAAACCAAAGATCGAACGCATTTCGCTGATGGGTGGCGGGGCTTTTCGGGGAAATATGACGCCCACGGCCGAATTCAATATCTATGTCGACCCCGAAGCGGCTGCCATCGTGTTCAAGTCGGGCGTTCCAATTACGATGTGCGGCCTGGACGTGACGCACAAAGCGCTGGTCTTCCAGGAAGATATTGAGCGGTTCAGAGCCATTGGCAATAAGTCCGGCAAGGTAGTAGCTGAACTAATGGATTTCTTCTCGATCTATTACCGACGCGAACGTCCCGAACTGGAAGGGGGTGCCGCCCTGCACGACCCCTGTGCCATCGCCTGGCTTATTGACCCTACAATGTTCACATCTAAACCCTGTTACGTGGATGTGGAAGTGGCCGGAATGCTGACGGCGGGCACCACAGTAGTCGATTTCTTTGATGTGTTGAAACAAACACCAAACGTCGATTTCGTGTATGACATCGACCGAAAGAAATACATTCAGCTGATTTACGACGCAGTGAACGTGCTGCCGTGAGCCGTGAACGTGCTACCGTTCCGTGATGTCGGGTTCTTAAACCCGATAAGGGAGGTTTCTCAAAACCTACCGGCAGGTTTTGAGAAACCTCCCTTATCAGATGTAAGCATCTGACACCACCACAGCAGCATCAAAACCAGGGCCTGCGTACTTTAAACGACTTTTTCAAGCCGCTGATCATCAGGAACGCACCTAAAATGCCGAAGATGATGGCCAGAATGGTGATACCTAAAATGGCAAACACAACGGCCACCAGAATAATCAGCACCGACGCTTTCAGTTTCCAGCTGATGCGCTGCCACCAGTTCAGTTCGGGGCGTAGTTTCATGCCCAGACTCTGGCGAATCTGATTCCCCAATCTCAGCTTTTTCTTAGGCTTTGGCCCCGGCTGCTGATCAGTCGTTTGCGTCTCAGGTGCCGACAGCAGGGTATTTGCCCGCTGCATTCGGTGTTCGATACGGCTGGCCGTCGTTTGGCTGGATCGGGCTGTTTGGCTGGCAACGGCAAGGCTGGCAGGTGCGGGAAGGTCGGTTGTTCGTTTCGTGCTTTCCTGAGGTGCATCCAATGCCGGATCTTCTGCCTGCGCGAACGACTGCGAGTCTATTTTTTCAACAGCATCGACGGTTTTTACGGCTGCTTTTTGATTTTCCATTTTGCCCGTCGACAGTCGGGCGGCTGCCGGGTGCGCTGTTGGTTGAAAATACGCCACAGGACGCTGGCAGGACGAAAAGAAAAGACAGGATGCAGCAGCAAACAGGGCAATGGTGTTCCTCATCAGGTTAAAGGTTGTACGAACGAAGGCAAAGCGTAAAATCCTCTCTACAACGAATTGGACAGGGCGGTTAATATGATTTGCCCGAAATCTTTGTCGGGTTGATAGAACGCTGATTCTTATGATCGGTATGTTTTACACTGATTTTTCAGATGAATTCAAGCGAAAACAACAGGGCTGTACCTTGACCACAGCCAATCGGAAATCGCCTAAAAATCAGCGTTTTACAATTATTCCGGATCGGCGCTACAAGTATGAAAGGCAGCCTACTCGCCTTTTCGGAATAAGATTTTCTCACACGCCTGTTTTATGATTCGATTCCTGTTTTGGGCAACGCTTATTCTATTCTCCGGGCAATTTGCCAACGGCCAGGGTCCGGAAGGCTACAACTACGATGAAGCGAAAGTAGGCACCTATACCCTACCCGATCCATTAATCAATACAAATGGCAAAGCGGTCAGGACTAAAGCCGAGTGGCGCAACCGACGGGCCGAGCTACTGAAACTGTTTGCCGACAATGTGTATGGTCAAACACCCACCAAAGCCGTTAAACTTCGGTTTCAGACAACGTCTATTGATAAGTCGGCCCTGAATGGCCTGGCTATTCGGAAACAGGTATCCATCTTCTTTGTCGATTACCCACAGTTACCACCCATCGACGTCCTGATCTACCTCCCCAAGGCGGGTTCGAAGCCCGCTCCGGTATTTCTGGGCCTGAATTTCTGCGGCAATCACTGTGTCACGACAGAAGCGGATATTCCACTATCGGCCCGCTGGATGATGGGCGGAGATAACGACGTTGTGACTAAAAACAAGGCAACGGAGAAAGCACGCGGGATGCAGGCCCGACGCTGGCCCATCAACATGATCGTCAAACGCGGTTATGCCCTGGCTACGGCTTATTACGGCGATATCGAACCCGACTACCCGCAGGGATGGCATACCGGAATCCGGTCGGTGCTGGGCGATACGACGAAAGCAACTAACTGGGGAGCCATTGGTGCCTGGGCCTGGGGCATGAGCCGTATTCTCGACTACCTGCAAACCGATCCCGCTATTGATGCCAAACGCGTTATTTCTATCGGCCACTCGCGGATTGGCAAAGCCGCCGTGTGGGCCGGGGCGCAGGACGAACGGTTTGCCGCCGTTATTGCCAACGAATCGGGCGAAGGCGGAGCGGCTCTGGCCCGACGCTGGTATGGCGAAACCGTTGAGCGGCTGAATACCAGTTTCCCTCACTGGTTCTGTGGCCGATACAGTACATACAACAAACGCGTAGCCGACTTACCCATCGATCAGCACGAGTTGCTGGCCCTCGTTGCTCCTCGTCCGCTGTACGTGGCCAGTGCCGACGGCGACCAGTGGTCGGACCCGAAAGGGGAGTTTCTGGGTGCGCTTCATACTGAACCGGTTTATCAACTTTATGGAAAAACGGGGCTGGGCACAACGACGTTTCCTGCTGTTGATCAGCCCATTGGCAAAAACGTTCGCTACCACGACCGCACCGGCAAACACGATGTAATGGACTACGATTGGGAGCAATACCTGCGCTTTGCCGATGAAGTAGTCCGTTAAGCAAAGAGCTAAAGTGTGTTTTAAACGCCGTATTTTGAAGATATAGCGTTTAAAACACACTTTAGCCAGCACTCTCGCTAGCTGTGCCTACCTTTGCGGCATGATTCATGAAAATGACCCACGACCCTGGCAGGTCGATCAATCGGAATACATCCATAATCTGCCATGGTTCACCGTTCGGAAGGATGCCATCCGCATGGAAAACGGCGGCACGATCCCTAACTATTTCGTCTTTGAATACCCCAGCTGGATCAATGTTGTGGCCGTCACAACCGATAATCAGCTGGTGCTGATTCGGCAGTACCGTCATGCGATTGCGGGGGTTCACTACGAACTGTGCGCGGGCGTAGTCGACCCAAATGAAGAGCCGCTGGTAGCCGCCCAGCGCGAACTGCTGGAAGAAACAGGCTTTGGTGGCGGGCACTGGGAGCCGCTCATGACGCTTTCGGCCAATCCCGGTACGCATTCCAACGTTACGTACGCCTATCTGGCTACGGGTGTCGAACTGAAACAGGCCCAGCATCTCGAATCGACGGAAGAGATCACAGTACATATCGTTTCGCACGAACGGGCTTTGGAAATCATCAATACGGGCGAGATGATGCAGGCCTTGCATCTGGCCCCGTTGTTAAAATACCTCCTGAACCGGGATTCACCTGATTTACCTGAACAGTCTTGATTTTTATAATGTGAGTGGGTGATGATTCATAGCATGGTAGCGGCTAGTATCTTTGCAAGCTGTTATACTACCTACTCATTCATTTTTTACAAAATCAGGGAAATCAAAAAAATCCCACAAATCCCGGTTCAGAAGTGATTATCCCCCTCGCCCAACGCGCTGACCAAACGCAGGAGTATTATTTTTCCGTTAAGCTGGCCGAAGTCCGTCGTTTACAGGCGGCTGGTCATGATGTGATCAATTTAGGCATCGGCAACCCCGACCTGATGCCGTCAACAAACACGATTGAGGCACTCATCAAGTCGGTGCAGCAGCCTACCTCGCACGGCTATCAACCTTATAAAGGCACGCCGGGACTGCGGCAGGCTATCGCTAATTTCTATCAACACACCTACGGTGTTACCCTTGACGCGGAAACTGAAATCCTGCCGCTGATTGGCTCGAAAGAAGGCATTACGCATATTTCACTGACGTTTCTGGATGAAGGCGACGGCGTGCTGGTTCCCGAACTGGGCTACCCGGCCTATCGCGCCGTGAGCACGATGGTAGGCGCGAACGTGCGCGAATACCCACTGCTGGAACATGGCGGCTGGCAACCTGACTGGGATGTGCTGACTGAGCTAGTGGCGAACAACGCATCGGCCAGTCCAACGAAGATTCTCTGGATGAACTACCCGCACATGCCTACCGGCGCACCCGCTACCCGTGCCCTGTTTGAGCGGGCGGTTCGCTTCGCGCACGACCATAAAATTCTGCTCGGCCACGATAATCCGTACAGCCTGATTCTCAACAAGAAAGCGCCCATCAGCCTGCTTTCTATTGATGGTGCCAACGAGGTAGCCATTGAATTGAACTCTCTGAGCAAGTCGCACAACATGGCGGGCTGGCGCATTGGCTGGATGGCTGGCGCGAAAGCGTATGTAGATGCGGTGCTGACCATAAAAAGCAATGTCGATTCGGGGCAGTTCAAGCCTCTGATGGACGCAGCTACCGAAGCACTCACCAACTCGGACGAATGGCATCGGGAACGCAATGCCGTGTATCAGGGTCGGCTGGAAGCCATTCACGCCTTTCTGGATGCACTGGGTTGTAGCTATTCGACCGATCAGGAAGGGCTGTTCATCTGGGCCAAACTCCCCGACTCGGTCGCATCGGCCGAAGATCTGGTCAATGATTTGCTCCTGACAAAGCACGTGTTCATTGCCCCCGGCTTCATCTTCGGGCCAAAAGGAAACCGATACGTGCGGGTGTCGCTGTGTATGCCCAAGGAGCGTATCGAAGAGGCAACGGGGCGTCTGAACCGGGATTAATTTGATTTTCCTGACTGACTATGATTTTATTTCTTTGATTTACTTATTCCTGTTGGTTATATCAGGGAGTACATGAATTTAACTATTTTGATTTTGCGATGATTTGCCATTGATTGCAACCAATTAAAGCAAAAGATAGACATTCATCATATATGATTAAGCCCGAGTACAAACACTCAGAGTTAACCGGTAAAATCATTGGATGTGCGTTCGAGGTTCATAAAGTATTGGGTAATGGCTTTCAGGAGGTTATTTATCAACGGGCATTAGCTATAGAATTGGAGGAATGTCAGCTTGTGTTCGCACGGGAGTTTGACATGCCCATTTTTTTTAAAGGACGGCACATTGGCTCGCGAAGGGTTGATTTTTTGATCGAAGACAAAATATCCGTTGAGTTAAAAGCAATTTCTACCCTTATTGACGACCACTTGGCTCAGGCAATCAACTACCTTGAAGCTTATAATCTTGAAGTCGGTATGTTAATTAATTTTGGAGCTCAGAGCCTTCAATTTAAACGATTGATAAATAGAAAGTTCAGGCCCTGATCATCAACAACGGCTAATTCTTGATCTTAGCCTACTCAAGCACAGAAGAATAGAATTGACCATGATTTTCAGAAATCATAGCCCGTCAAAAAAATCATAAAAATCCTGGTTCATGACAGTTACCATTATTGGAATAGGCTTACTCGGGGGTTCGTTTGCCCTTGCCGTGCGTGAAAAATACCCAAAAATGCGGTTTATCGGCGTCGACATGTCGCCCGTAAATGGACAGCTGGCCCTGGCGAAAGGCATTGTCGATGAACTTCTGCCCTTACCCGAAGCTATTGCACAAAGCACATTAGTCGTGCTGGCAACCCCTGTCAATGTCATCATCGACATGCTGCCCGCCGTACTCGATCACCTGCCGCCGGGGGCAACCGTTTTGGATTTGGGTTCTACCAAAGGACTCATCTGCGAGGTCGCGGATGCTCACCCCAAACGGGCGCAGTTCGTTGCCGCTCACCCCATGGCCGGCACCGAAAACTCCGGGCCGGGGGCTGCGTTTAAGGAACTGCTGGTGGGTAAAAACCTCATCATCTGCGATCGGGAGAAGAGCAACTCCGACAGTTTAACGCTGGCCGAAAGCCTGTTTCGGGATGTGGGCATGAAGCTGTTCTACATGAGCCCGCAGGAGCACGACCTGCATCTGGCCTATGTGTCGCACCTGAGCCACGTGAGCGCCTTTGCCCTTGGCCTGACGGTGCTGGAGAAGGAAAAAGACGAACAGGCTATTTTCGACATGGCGAGTACCGGCTTCAGCTCCACGGTGCGGCTGGCCAAAAGCTCGCCTGCCATGTGGGCACCCATCTTCGACCAGAATCGGCAAAACGTGTCGCAGGCCCTGGCCGATTACATCGAGTTTCTGCAGCAGTTCAAGCAAATCATCGACGATCAGGATGTAAAAAACTCATTCGATTTCATGCAGCGGGCCAACGTGATCCGGCGCGTGCTGGACGGTATTGAGAAGCGGTAAGTCGCAAAAACTTCATCATGCAACTTATCCAAAAGGTGTTTCTGTTAGTTACTATAGCATAGCCCGGATACTGATTCCGGGCTGATTAGTCAACAACACGAAATACTCATGCAAGCAACCGATCAACAACCCGCTGTACAGGCAGGTACAATTACCATCGGCGGAGATTTGACCGTCAACAGAATGGCCTACGGAGCCATGCGTATCACCGGTGATGGCATCTGGGGGCCACCCAAAGACCATGATGAATCCATACGGGTACTGCAACGTGCCCTCGAACTTGGCATTAATTTTATCGACACTGCCGACAGCTACGGCCCGCATATATCAGAAGAGCTTATCGCCGAAGCCCTTCACCCCTACCCGGATGGCTTGATTATTGGCACCAAAGGTGGTTTACTCCGCACCGGCCCGAACCAATGGCCGGTTGATGGGAGCCGCAAACACCTGGAAGAAGCCCTGAACGGCAGCCTCAAACGCCTGAAACTGGATCGGATCGACCTGTATCAGCTCCACCGCTTCGACGATAAAGTCCCCTCAGAAGAATTCCTCGGTTTTTTAAAGGAAGCCCAGCAGCAGGGTAAAATTCGCCACATTGGCCTCTCGGAGGTTAGCGTCGATCAAATTGAAGAAGCCAAACAATACTTCGAGGTTGTGTCTGTGCAGAACATGTACAATTTCGGGCAGCAGCGCTGGAACGATGTGCTGAAATACTGCGAACAGAACAACATCGCCTTCATCCCCTGGTATCCGCTCAATGCGGGCAATGTAGCGGCTGAAAAAGCAATCAAAAAGGTGGCGGAACGCCACGGGGCTACCGACTATCAGATTGCCCTCGCCTGGTTACTGGCTGCTTCACCGGTTATGTTGCCCATTGCCGGAACTTCGTCGGTAAAACACCTGGAAGAGAACGTTCAGGCGGCCACCATCAAACTGACAGACGAAGATTTGCAGGATATGCCCTTGCCTGAGTAAGGTCTTGACGGCTCAGTAAAAATTGTTGTTTAGAAACTATCTAAACTAAATTGTGCGTTGTATCTTTGTTCAATCATATACAACAGCGGTGAGTAAGGACGTAACAACAACATTACAGGAAGTATTCCGAACCGATAAAGGGACTGTTTATCAGTGCGATGCCAGTAATCGATTAGTACTGGAATTCTGGGATACGCACACCTACCTATCGGTTCGCGATTTTGCCCAATTCCGGCGCATGGTCGAAACGGTCGACATTCGACAAATGGCATTAAGTACAGCCGCTGCCGATGATGTTGAAATTCTGGCGCTGCCCCGTTCTGAGCGGTGTTATGTGCTCACCCTTTGTGAGGTTGTTCATTTGCGGGAATTGCTTGCCGGTGCCCGGCTTATGTTAGAGCTGAATTCAATGCTGCGGGAATGCGGCTGTTCAATGGCTGAATAAGCTCCAGTAGACTTTAATCCGGGTTTTCTATAATTGAATCGACTGCTTAACAACAGTCGGTTTTTTTTCGTTGTTTTGTTATATTAACTTCTCACCGCAAACAGTCACTCATGATGAAAGACTTGGTACGACTACGCAGTTCGGTAAAGGAAAGCGTTGAGCTGGCACTAAACCAGCAAATACAGATGGAAATGATTTCATCGTCGAAATACCTGGCCATGGCAGGCTGGTGCGACCGCAATGGCCTCGATCATTGCGCCGGCTTCTTCTATAATCAATCGGAAGAGGAACGGAAGCACGGCATGAAGCTTTTTCACTACCTCTGCGACCAGGGTGGAACAGCATTTTCGCCTGAAATTCCAGCCGTTAGCCAGGAGTTCGATACGCTTCGTTCGGTGTTTGAAGGTGCTCTCGATCAAGAGATTGCGGTCACAGACTCCATCAACCGAATCATTGGAATCTGCCGCCGGGAGGGCGATTACGCAACTGAAGAGCTGCTGAAATGGTACGTGAAAGAGCAGATGGAAGAGGAATACATTGCCCGTCGCTGCCTCGAACTCATCGATCAGATTCCATCAGACCAGATTTACTACCTCGATAAAAAACTAGCCAGCGTGACCTACGATGGCAACCCTTTTGAGTAAATAAGACTGAAGTAAATAAGTCGGGTCAGTTAAACGCCATATTTTGAAGATATGGCGTTTAACTGACCCGACTTATTTACTTCAAAACCTGGCTGCCATCCGGCTGATACAGATATCGAAACGTATAATACCGGGCTACGTTGGCCGATGTCGGCGTTGTTGGCGCTCCCTGATAGTAGCTGAGTATTTCCATCTTGGCGTACTTGCCATCGCCCGTGCGAATGATCAGTACTTTGCCGGGTACGGACGAGATAATATTCGTTGTTGGCTCGTAATTGTACCAGCCTTTACCCGAGCTTGCCGTTATAGCCAGTTGCGTAGCACTTTGGTCCTGCGCAAAGGTAGCCGACACAGGCACCGTGGTTGTCTCCTCAAATGTTCCCGTATGCACATAAGCGCCCCCCTGCCCGGTACGGATAGCGCCACCGTTCACAATAAGCATTGTTCCCCGGAAGCCAACATCCCATTTATTCGTCGCCGAATCGGTGTTTGCTATCTGCTTGTTGTCTTTAAAATTGAACAGGGTGAACTTACCCGTTGCGGCAACCGGCTGCTGTCCGCCGGTCGATGTCATGCTGGTTGGGTCGGCGGCTAGATCCCTGACGGTCGTAGCCGTCAAAGGCTGTACAACGACCGGATTGTCTTCACTGTTACACGAAACAAAAGCGGTGCCCAGGCAAACCGCCAGAAGTACATGGTAAATACGCATAATTGATTGAGTTGTTTGTAAATAGGTGTTAAGTCAACGCATCACATTGCAATCCGGCCTTCGTCAGCAGCCGAATGACATCTGTTTCGGTAAGGGATTCAGATTCGACCCGGAGCACACAGTCTTCCAGATCGATACTCCAGCGGCAGATGGCCCGGAGCCTGCACAACCGGCAGGCCGCCCGACACACCCGCTCATCGGTATTGATGTTGGTTCGAAAAGCAAGGACGTTCATACCGTAAAGGCGTTAGTTCTGGCTGTTTCGCAGCACTTCCAACCAGTGCAGCCGCGCTACAGCCTTACTCAGCATTTTTCGCAGTTCGAGTAGTTCATGCAGCCGAAAACTGAAGCTCAGGTAGCGTGAGGGCGTACTTAAATGAATGCGCTCCTCGTAGGGATGGGCTTCAAAATAGGCCGATGTATCAATGCTGCGTACATTCCATTCTAGGGCCAGAAAATCCTCATAACACAGCCATTGCGTTATATTATTGAACTCAAGTGCTATGTTATACAGGCCCTGCGCCGGTGTAGCGGCCGGGTCTATGGCATCGGAAATGGGGTTCTCATACAGTGTGATTCGCCCATGAGGGGAACAGGACAAAAGTTGACATTCACAGTTTTTGCACATTGAGTCGTTCGTTTATGTTGCTTGTATAGTCTTCCGAAAACAGATCAGGATTTCCAGGCCCAGCGCAGGGTTGTGTACCAAAGCCGCCCGGCCAGATTAGGTATGTATGCCGGGTCGGTATAACCCGTCAGGTTGTCGACACCGGCTTGCAGCGTCATCGACTTCCACGTTTTGGCAGCCGACAGGTTGTAGAGCATGTATCCCCGAACATACTCGGTATTGGAGTCCAGGATAAGGTTGCCGTCACGGTCGGCAAAGCCATACCGCCCCCGATAAATAGCCCGCAACGAAGCCGTAAAGCCTTTTTTTGTCTGTTCGTAAAAAAGCTTGCCGTTTGCCATGTGCCGGGAGCGGTTGAATAAGCCACCGTATTCGCCGGGATTCACCCGCTCACTCGCCAGCGTTTCCGGGTTACGCCGGTATACCGTTCCGGCCTTAATACCGTCTACAACCGCTTTGTCTTTGGCAACGAGGTATTGGTAGCCGCCACTAAGACTCAGGTAGCCGTTGCCGATAACCCATCGCCAACTGCTTTCCAGTTCAGCCCCCTGCGTAAATACCCGATTCAGGTTGTTATAGCTGAATACATTCTGCCCATTCGTTTTCCGGGCAATCACCTGTGTCTCGATCAGATCCCGAACGTCGTTGCGAAACAGGTTCAGACCCACCGTCAGGGGTAACACCGGCGACTTAAGCTGCGCCCCCAGGTTATAGGCCACCGAACGCTCGGCACGAATAGCCGATAAACGGGCGGGGTCAAGCACAATTTCGGCAATCTGCCCCTGTTGCGTCAGGCGGGCGATTCCGGCAGCGGCTTCCTGCGTTCCAAAGACACTATACCCCGCCACGGCATTATCAAAATTCAGGTACAACTGTCGAAAATCAGGGGCTTTAAAACCAACGCCCACGCTGCCCCGCAACGCCACCAGCGAACTAAGGGCATAACGCGCCGATAACTTGGGGCTAAACTGACTGGCGTACTGGCTATGGGCATCGTAACGACCACCGGCAATGACCGTCCAGCGAAGCGTGGGCATCCACTCATACTGCGCGAAACCGTAGGTGGTGTTGAACTGCTTCCGATTGGTATACCGGGTTGCTTCTACCGTTTCGGCAATGAAGCCGGTACCCAGGGTCAGTATATTCTTTGGATTGAAGATCCGTTCGGTAACGACTTCCGGCCGATTGAATGTCTGCCGAAAAAAGCTGGCATCGTATGCTTCCTGACTGACCGTGTAGCGCAGGTCAGTTGCTGTAAAGTAACCGGTTCGGTAGAATCGGTAGGTCATTTTCCAGTCCGGCCTGATCTGATGCGTCAGAACTGGGTTCAGCGAATAATCGCGTACCGTTCCGGGGCCAGTCACCTGCGTAGCCGGACTAATGATGAACGCATTGGCCTGGCTCTCGGTGAAAAAACGCCCCGATACCGATAATTTTAGCACTGGCGAAAAAGCAACCGTTAAGCGGCCACTGCCGGTATAATTTGTAAACGGTGCCACAGTCTGGTTTCCCTCAACAAGCGAGTACCCCCCCGACTGGTACCGATTTCCAAAGGCATAAACACTCAGTTTTGCCGATTGGCCAACCGCCCACTGTTTGGCGATGTCGCCCGAGAGATCGCTGGTTTTGTTGGCTCCATAGCGTGTCGACAAGTTGCCTTTCGCCCGCGGATCTATTTCGCCGGGCGTTTGGGTAATGATGTTCACCACGCCAGCCAGAGCCTCGGAACCGTACAGGCTGGACGATGGCCCTTTAACCACTTCGATCTGTTTGATGTTGCCAACAGCGAGCCGCGTTAGGTCGAGGGTGCCCGCCATTCGCCCCACGACGGGTTCACCATCCACCAGAATCAGGGTATAGTCGGGTCCGAAGCCCTGCACCTGAACACCTTGCCCATGATCTGTAACAATGGCCAGACCCGTCTGCTCACGAAGTACATCGTTGAGCCGCAGGCTGCCCATCTGCTGAATCTGCTTTCCGCTAATTACCGTAACCGGCAAAGGCAAAGCCCCCATCGACCGTTCGGTACGTGTAGCCGTAATAACAACCTCATCGATAGGTCGCGCTTTGAGCGTGTCTTTTGGCCCCGGTTGTATGAGCGATAAGGTAAGGAGTATAAACAAAGGCATGGAAACGTTGATAAAGCTTCTCTGGTGCAGAGCCACCCGGCTGGCATCAGCTGAATTGATGGCACAAACGTATGCCCTATTTAGAATCTGTCCAAACAAAACGGTAAATAATTTGTAAAGATTCTAAATAAGGATACCTTTGCCTCATCATTACACAATACTGAAATCTGTCTTTCCTATGCGCTCATTGTTTATACTACCCGTTTTTTTACTAACCGTTAACTTGCTTAGAGCCCAGCAAATGCCAAAAGCTGAAGACATTGCGGCTATTAAGGGCCAATGCGGTTGTCATGAGGTCAGCTTTTTATATGCCGAGACGTTTGCCCCGGATAAAGGCTATGCCTTCAAAGACAGATACACGGCAAAAGGCACCGAACTGGTTTTCGTCGATGAAGAAGTCGGCCCGGCAAATCGCCCGACGAAACTGGTCATTCAGCATTTGCTGGTCGTAGGCGATTCGATGGTCATCAAGCACTGGCGCGAGGACTGGGAATTTCAGAATACCAGCCTGCTCAAGTTCGACCGGAACGCCAGTTGGAAACGGATAAAGCTAACGCCCGAACAAGCCAAAGGTCAGTGGACGCAGAAGGTCTTCGAAGTGGATGACAGCCCACGCTACGAAGGCTCGGCCACCTGGGTTCATGTCGATGGACGCACTTATTGGGAGAGCACGGTCGATGCGCCCCTACCCCGCCGGGAATACACCAAACGAACGGATTACAATGTGATGCGACGGACCAACCACCACGAAATCCGTCCGGACGGCTACATTCATGAGCAGGACAACGATAAAATTATTCGCTCCGAAGCGGGTGACCAGATATTGGCATCCGAAAAAGGACTCAATACGTACCAGCGTACGGATGCCGCCAAATGCCAGTCGGCAAAAGCCTGGTGGACAAAGAACCGGGCCTACTGGGTCGATGTCCGCAACGTATGGAACGAAGTGCTGGCCAATCGGAATAGCGTAGCGCTGAAAGGGCAGGTGAAAGGACAGATATTAGGCCGGGAACTTGACGAACTAGCCGCGACAGCACAGAAATCCACCTATAATTCGGCTGCCAGCCATCAGCTCATCCGGCAAACGATTGAAAGGTATCTGAAATAGTACCGACCAACCATGTGTCGGTCCGTCTGCCCTGTGGGTTACAATGTAAACTGGGTGCTACAGCGTCAAAGCCGTAGCACCCAGTTTTTGTATAGGCAGCCAGACAGGAAAAAAGCTGCCTGTCGAATTCATCAGCAAACTCATTATTCAGCCCGGCTCAAGCGATTGACTGTCAAGCAGACAGACGAAGAAATATGATTTTTTGCCTATTGCATTCCGGTTAATGTACCGTTCACCTATCCCGCATCTAAGAAAACCCATCATCCCCCCGCCATACCTGACCACTTGTGGTCGGCATCCAATTGAGTCATGATCCATCTGGCTTAACCAAGTTCAGGAAGCTTCTGAGTAAACTTACCCCGAATAGCCGCTTCTGCTTTTATATTAAGTTTACATAGAGCAAACATAGACTCATTTACATCTATTTATACGTATTTCATCGTAGTTTTATACTTTTTCAGTCAACCAGACCTTAGCCACTACCTGCATGGACGCGAATGAGTCACCTGAATTACTCGAGGCTGTATTAGCCAATTCGCTTACAAACATATACGCGGCTAACGCCGTACGAGACCCCCAATCCGGACAAATTATCGACTTCCAGATTATACTGGCCAACCCCACCTTCCGAGCACGAAGCGGATATACCGGCAGCCAGCTACGCAGCCAGAGCCTGCTAACGCTTTATCCGGAATTAGCTCAATCAGCCATGCTGGATCGATTTGTAGAGGTAGTCGAAACGCGTCAGATTTTTCGGGGAGAGGAGTATTTCCCTAATTCAAGCGACTCATTCTGGTACGATTTATCCGTGAGCCCATTTGGGGATGGCCTGGTCGTAAATTTCATAGACACTACGGCCAAATACAAAGACCGGCAACTGGTTCAACAGCAGGCCCGACAACTTCAGGCTACCCTGGATGGGTCGATAAGCAGTATTCTGGCGCTGACCGCTATTCGTAACCCACAAGGGCAGATTACTGACTTCTGGATAGATAAGGCCAATCAGGCTGTGGAGCGTAGCTTAGGGAAGACACCTGCCGAACTGGAAGGCCGTACGCTGTTGAGCGTGTATCCGGGTAATGTAGAAAGCGGCTTTTTCGCCCTTTATGCCAAAGCCGCCGACACCGGGGAGTCACAGCAGGCAACGCTTCATTATACGGACGTCAATGGCTATCAGGGCTGGTTCGAAGTCTCGGTGGTAGGGTACGCCCCGGATAAAGTTGTGCTCACCTTCATGAACGTGACTGATTACAAGCAAACCGAAGTGATGGTGCGAGAGCAGGCCGACCTCTTACAAAGTGTGCTCAATGCGACCATGAATACGGTTGCTACCTATCAGGCCATTCGCAACCCGATGAGCCAAATTGTAGATTTTCGCTTCACGATGGCCAATCAGGCAGCCCTGGAGGTGGTTAACCTGACAGCCGACGAGTTGTATACCCGAACCCTGCTGGAGGTAAGTCCTGATCTGGCCAATAGTGAATTGTTCAATCAGTATGTTACGGTGGTCCAGACCGGCCTGCCGATCACCTTTGAACGCCATCGGCAGGGACGCTGGTTCCTGGCGAACGCCGTCCGCTTTGGCGAGGACGGTCTACTGACCTCATCTCTTGATATTACGCTGCTGAAGCAGGCCCAGCTTCAGGTTGAACAACTCAACCAACAGCTTCAGCGCCGTAACGCCAGCCTGGACCAATTTGCCGCCGTAGCCAGCCACGACCTGCAGGAACCGCTCCGCAAAATCAAATCGTTCGGTGATATTCTGCAGGACCAGTACGCCCCTAATCTGGGTGATGGAGTGAGCTTGCTGAGCCGGATGCAATCGGCCGCCGACCGCATGCAAACACTCATCCGGTCTCTGCTGACGTATTCGCGTTTGTCGCAGGAGCAGCCTACCACGTTTCAACCCATCGATCTAAATCGCGTAGTTACCGAAGTGCTAAATGACTTGGAAGTGGCCATTCAGGAGAAAGGGGCCATGCTGGAACTAGGCGACTTACCGACCTTACCCGGAGATGCCCTTCAGCTACGACAGGTATTTCAAAACTTGCTGAGTAATGCGCTGAAATTCACTAAACCGGGTCGCTTACCCAAAGTCATACTGAGCGCCCGGCCACTAAACGAAAACGAACTTCCGGAGGAGGCTGGGCTGGCTCCGGGCTCTTATTGGCAGATTACAGTGGCTGACAATGGCATTGGTTTTGGCGATGCGTATCGTGAGCAAATTTTCGGTGCTTTTGAAAGGCTCCATAGTAAAAGCAGTGTGTATGGGGGCACCGGGATCGGCCTGGCTATTGTGCGTAAAGTAATGGAGAATCACCAGGGGGGTGTAACGGCCCATTCAAGCGAGGATGAAGGAGCTACCTTTACGCTCTTTCTACCCGCTGAGGCCAGCTAGCTCAGCAGGTTACTTTGGCTACAAATATTAATTTACATGGTTTTAATCGATTTTAGTAGGTAGCGAAAGGTCAATCAGGCAAGGCCTGATTAACCCGTTCATTTCACGGTTTCACCACTTTCAGCGTCTGGCTCTCATTCTGAGTGCTGACGCGAATGAAGTAAACGCCCGCCCCTTTGCCTAAGGGAAGTGAGTGGCTTTCAACATCGGCAGCATGCTCAGTCTCTTTTGTCAATAGTGAATTGCCTTTGGCGTCTGTCACCACAAATTTCAACCGACTTCCGGCTCTACTCCACACACGTATATCGACTTTATCGCCGGTGGCAGGGTTTCCCAGCAGAGTTACGACAAACCGCTTCACGACAGTTTTAGCGGTGTCCTGCTCCTCAACGCCCAGCGTAAGGGGTGGCCGCCAATCGGGCAGTTCATCGCGTGTGATCACGTCGGTATCGGTGAACACGGCTTTCAACTGATCGACAGGTTGTTTTTTAATGTAATCCGCCCCTGTCCAGACGGCAAACCATGACCACCACGTGCCAAACCCGCGAATTTTATCCGGACTAGGCAAGTTGCCGGTTTCCGATAATGTTACCAGCTTCTTACCGTTAAGCTGAGCTTGAGCACTGGCCCAGCTACCGCTCATGTTAGCCGTTGGGTCGGCGTAAATGTCCATCCCGACAATATCCACGTATTGATTACCGGGGTACCAGTCGGTTTTGAACGTGTCGGTGGCGGTATAGACCCAGATCAGGTTGTGCAACTGGTGATAGTTGGTGAGCCGATCATATAGAATGCGCCAGAGTTCTTTTAACGGCCCCGCCCCTTTGGCGCCCCACCAGAACCAGGCGCCAGAGGCTTCATGCAGCGGTCGCCAGAGTACCGGCACATCGGCCGCCTGAAATTTCTTGAGTTGTACGGCAATCGCGTCAATATCGCGCAGAATAAACTGGTAGCGTTCACTCTGTTTATCGGCCAGCACAGCGGCAATATCGAAGGTGGTGGCCTCGGTATAAAAACCCCGCCACCAGAGCTTGTCAGGAGCCTGATTGATCAGGTCAGTGGGCGCGTTCCAGTGCCACATCAGGCTGATGATGCCCCGCCCCTCGCCTTTCCGAGCCCACTTGATGATGTCTTCGCTACTGCGTTGGGGCGTTGCCCCGAACTGCACCCGGCTGGGCGAGTAGTCGATCAGGTCGAAAGAACCGATGGCCGGTTCTTTCCCCGTCTTTTCCAGAATATACGCCACATCGTCCTGCTGACCCGAAATCACTTTGCTCCCGTACTGATCGACCAAATACGAGAACAAACCCTTTGTGGATGAAGTAGCCTGTGCATCGACAAGTGTTTGGGATGGTTTAGTGGGCATAGACACGACTGTTGGCGTAAGTAGCAGGTAATCAATATCGTAATAGCCCCAACCCCGGTAGATGGTAAGGGTGTTCCGCCCTTCGGTTAACAAGAACTTGCCTAACCCGGCGGTGGTGAATCCGGCGAGCGTTTGTTTGAGCATACCACTTCCCCGCCCAGTATTCACCTGAAAATCAATCCCTTTATCGCCGTAGGGGGCCGCATAGCCAATGCTCAACTCATAGAGCCCGGCGGGAGCATTGACCGTCAGCGTTAGTTTATCGGTTTCATTGTCCAGCCCCGTTACGTACCCCGTCCCGGAAAAACCCGGATTGGTTGACGCCACCTGAACGCCGGTCAACTCGCCCAGTTCAGCCTCGACTTTAATGGGGCCAGGAGCGGCTAAGATGTCTGAAAGAGGCCCAAAGATCAGGTATATGGACAAAAAAAAAGGGATTGCTCCCTTTGGGCGAAGTATCGCCCGGTTTACCGTATTGAGTAAATCAAAAATCATGAAAAGGAAAGGGAATAGGAATAAAAGAGGTACCCCACGGCAGCGGCCGACCGTCCCCGGCCCCTCCCCTTGAAAAAAGGAGAGGGGAGAAGAACCGGCTGCTCGTTACTCCCCTCTCCTTTTTTCAAGGGGAGGGGCCGGGGACGGTCGGCCGCTGCCGTGGGGTAGATATTGTCTTTAAGTAATGTACAATCAATTACTTCACCAGCAGGATATCATCGAAGTAGAACGTTTCGTCCTGCTTGTCAGGGCCCTGGATTCGGAAACCAACCTGGCTCAGGGTTTTGCCGGGTACCCAGAAGTCGATGTCGGATAGCTTGAGTTTGAAGTAATTCCAGACACCGGCTTTCACATTGATCTTGTTCTTGTCGTCAAACCCACCAAAACCGGCTTTGCTGGCGTCGGTCGTCAGATACAGCGAATAATCGGCCGATGCACCTTTTATCCAGCCTGTTACGTAGGTATAATCAGCCGAGTATGGAACAGCAGCGGACCAGTTTGCGAAACCAATCAAGTGCCAGTTGCCCTTCTGGTAGGTTTTACTCACCGAAGCCGTGCCCGTTTTAAACTCTTTGGCAGACACCGCACCGGCATCACCCCAGGAAGCATCCTGGAAGCCAGTACCATACGCATCCGTAAAGACTTTGTACGCCATGTCCATATTCACGAACTCCTGTTTGGTACGGGTGCGTCCCGTGCCATTAACGATCGTCAGTGTACCACGAGTCAGTGTAGACGCAGGCATTTTAACGACCAGTTGCTTCTGCGATTTCGACACAATCGTAGCGGCATCCGAAATGCCTTTTACGGAATCAGCAAAGGCAACGGACGATACGTCGTCCAGGTTATTGCCCGTCAGCGTGATCTCCGCCCCTTTGGAAAAATCGTAGTTCGATACGTCAGAAACGGTAGCATAAGCAAGGACCTTAAAGTCCACGGCAACGGATTGTCCGGCGCTGTTGGTGAAGGTCACTTTCTGCTTGCCGCCCAAAGCCTCGGTGGGCACCCGGAAAATAATGGCATTGTCTGTGTTGAGCGTTGGCTGAAAACCGGCCGGTATATTTTGCTTCTCGAAAACGATTGTCCGAATGTCGCCCAGGCCCGAGCCGGTCAGGGTAACGACGGAGCCGCCGGATGCAGAGTCAGGCGTAAAGGTTTTCGCTACGGGGTTTCCGGGCGCTACCAGCGGACTTCCGTCCGTATCTTTTTCGCAGGAGGTCATCACGAAGCTGGTCAACCCCGCCAGGAGTAACAAGCCCGATAAACGACTGAATGTCTTGAGTTTCATTATTAATATAGTTTGCGGTATTCAATAGTTGACTTGCGGCCAGTTACCACAAACCAACTATTGAATCCTGGATGATCATTTATAATACGGAACGGGGTCTTTGCCTAACTCGGGATCCTGAACGATTTCGCCCGATGGAATGGGCAGGTACATTTTTTCTTCCGTGAAGTTGGTAATGTATGTAGCGCCCGTAACGGTACCCCGATTTTGCTTCTCGATCATGGCTTTGGCTTTCGCATAACCCTGGCGCTGAATGTCGTACCAGTAGTCGCCCTCAAAGGCAAACTCCACCCGGCGTTCGTGCAGAATATCATCCTGCGTAAAGGCTGTTTTTGGCGACAGGCCCGCCCGGCTCCGTACTTTGTTCAGGGCGTCGAGGGCTTTGGCATCGCTGGTCGATGCGCCACCGGCCAGTACAGCCTCGGCATAAATCAGCAGAATGTCGGCGTAGCGAAGCAGCACCACGTTGTTACCGGAGTTTTGCCCCAGCACAGGGTCACCACCGAAGCTTTTACCGGGTCCGGCAAAATACTTGACAATATTTGCGCGGGTTGGGCTCAGACTGCCCCCATCGGCGGTTGGCTGCAGGGTATCATATTTGAACCCATTGGCCATAAAGGCATTGTATTTAGGTGCATTCACACGCTGCGGCTTCCAGTTCGGATTGGTCCAGCCGTGTTCCATTACTGACCATTGCCGACGCAGATCACCAAATTCATATTCCTTCAGCAAATCCAGCGATGGCACGTACATTTCCCAGGCATCGGCTTCGGACGTCCGCAGGGCACCGGCTCCCCGGTCGGGGTTTTTGATGTTGCCCGTTCCCCAGGGATCCTGCGCCAGTTGGTGCTGGATCGAGAAAATACTTTCGGTATTGTTATTCATGCTCATCTTGGTGAACATGCCGCTGTAATCGGTCACCAGGTTATATTTTCCCGAGTTGATCACTTCCTCGGCTTTGGCTTTGGCGTTTGCGTAATCTTTGTTGTAGAGATACAGTTTCGCCATCATCCCCTTCGCGGCATACTTCGTTACCCGACCCGGCACGTCCGACTCTGGCAAACCAGCTTCGGCCAGCTGCAGCTCTTCGAGAGCAAACCGTAGTACATCTTTCTGGATGTAACGGGGAATGTTGAAGTTCCCCGACAGGGCCGTAGCGCCCGGATCAGTAATGATCGGAGCTGCTCCCCAGGTACGGGCAATGTAGAAATACAGCATCCCGCGAATGAAATGACATTCGGCAATGGCGGGGTCCAGATAAGCGGCTCCACCACCGGCGGCTTTCTTCTCTTCGAAGGTTTTGATCATCACGTTAGCATAGCCGATGATCTTGTAGAAGGCACCCCACGACGCGCCAATCCGCTCAGAAGCCGACGACACGGTGAAGTTCAGGTATTCGACATCGGTGTAGGTGAACATGTTCCCCGACATCACGTCGCCGATGGCATCCTGCGCCCGGCTTTCGTAGTTACGCCAGGGCAGACCGCTGTAGAGTGTACTCGTTGCCGCCCGAACCTCGTCGGCGTTATTGTAATAGTTACCCGTTGTGGTGCCCGAAAGCGACGGCCGATCAATGAAGTCTTTCGAACAGGAAGACAACATCGCCGTCAGAACAAAGGCATATAGTGGCTTGATTTTCATTTTTAAAGAGTGAAAGAGTGAATGAGCGAAAGAGTGAACGTCTGTTGTGAAAAAGACCCAGTGTGATAAAGCGTTATGCCTCATCCTGCTCTTTCACTCATTCGCTCTTTCGCTCTTTGACTTAGAATTGCAGATTAGCGCCTACTGTAAACGTCCGTGGGTTCGGGTAGTGGCCGGTGTCCACGTTCATCAGTTTGATGCTGTTGTTGAAGGCTCCGATTTCGGGGTCATAGCCCGAGTAGTTGGTGAAGGTTTTCAGATTCTGAATTGATCCGTATACCCGTAGGTTGGTGATCTTTACCTTGCTCAGCAGCGTCCGGGGTAGCCGGTAACCCAGCGTGATGTTCTGAATCCGGGCGTACGAAGCATCCTCAATATACCGGTCCGACATGGCCGTGTTATTCTTGTTGGTGTTCGTGAAGCGCGGCAGACTTCCATTCGGGTTGGCCTCGGTATACCGGTCCGTTACGGTGTTCAGCTGGTTGGTGTAGGCGTTGTTCAGCCCTTCCAGCTGCCAGCGCAGGAAGTTGTAGGCTTTAGCGCCCTGGCTTCCCTGCAAGAACAGTGAGAAGTCGAAATCGCCGTAGTTAAGCGAGTTCGTGAAGCCCCAGGTGAACTTCGGCAGCGGGCTGCCAATGAAAGTCAGATCCTGTGCGTCGATCTTCTTGTCGCCGTTGATGTCTTTGTACCGGATATCGCCCAGCCAGGTTTCGGTCTGGTTCACTTTGTAGCCGAACTGTGGCAGACTGGCGTCCAGATCAGCCTGTGTGCGGAACAACCCGTCCGTTACCAATCCCCAGAAGGAGCCAACCGGACGGCCCGGCGTGGTGTGTGTGATCAGGTAATTGTTGTAGTACACTTTGCCATCAAGGGCTGAAGCAGCACTGGCGGCCCGGTCGTAGCTGTTCGTAAACTGGGTGAACACCACGTTGGTCTTCCAGCTGAAATTACCCTTCTTGATATTCGTCGTGGTCAGGCCAATGTCGATACCGGTGTTGGTCATCTGACCGGCGTTACCCAGCGGTGCTTTCAGATCGTCCCACTGGTCGCCTACCCCGATCAGGTTTGGGCCGGTCAGGAAGATGATCATGTCGGACGTTACTTTCTTGTAAACGTCGATAGTCGCGTCGATGCGGCCGTTGAAGAAGCCGAGGTCAACCCCCGCGTTGGCGGTTTTGACGGATTCCCACTTCAGATTCGGGTTGGGAATACCGTTGATCATGTTCGACGAACCGAAGCCCACCGGACCGGAGAAGAACTGAACCGCACCCACATAGGCCGGGTTTGGCGCACCACCAGGGAAGTTCTGGTTACCCACAATACCGTAGCCAATACGGGCTTTGGCGTAGGTCAGCACTTTCGAAATGTCGCCTTTCATGAACTTCTCATTCGAGATCGTCCAGCCCGCCGATACACCGGGGAAGTAACCCCAACGGTTGTTAGGACCGAAGTTCGATGAACCATCCGCCCGGAAGCTGGCCGAAATCGAGTAACGATCATCGTACGTATAGTTGGCACGGGCGAAATACGACTCCATAGCCCACTGGCCTTTACCTCCGCTCAGTCCCCAGGTTGTCTGGTCGGAGCTACCCGTGTTCAGGTCAAAAATGTTGGCCTGCAAATCTACTTTCGTACCCGAAATCGACTGGTAGTACGAGTTCTGCGCCTGATGGCCGAGCGTGGCCTGAATACCATGCTTTTTGTAATACAGATTGTAGTTCAGGTAATTGGTGATCGAGTAGTAATAGCTATCCGACCGGGAGTCGATCAGTTTGCTACGGAACGACGTGCCACCTACGTTACCGGCTTTCTGGAACGCTATGTTGTTGTCCTGTCCTAACGAATACGACAGTTCGTTACGCAGTGACAGACCTTTCAACAACTGAAACTCAGCATAAAGGCTACCGAACACGTTGTTCGAGGTTTTGGTATTTCCCCGAAACTGGCTGTTACCAACCAGGTTGGCGTTGTTGTACTGAACACCACCAACGGTCTGGCCACCACCCCACGAACCATCGAGGTTTTTGACGGGAATCAGCGGGCTGGTCGACGCACCCCACCAGATGGTACCTTCGGCGGCATCGGCCAGGGATACGTTCTGGATACTGCGCGACACGTTGGCACTCAGGCCTACTTTAGCCCAGCTTTTCAGTTGGGTATCGAGGCTGAAGCGCGATGAATACCGTTTAAAATCAGACCCCAGCAGAATCCCTTTGTTATCGAAGTAGTTCAGCGACAGGTAGTAAGTTGTTTTATCGCGTCCACCCGAGAAGCTCAACTGGTGGTTATTGATTTTACCCTGCTGGAACATCGCTTCCTGCCAGTCGGTACCGGGTCCGAGCAGATCCGGATTCTTGAACTCGTCGGCAACGGGGTTCCCGATGATCGGCAGCACTTCGTTCTGATACCGGGCAAAATCAGGCAGTTTCATCAGGTTCAGCCGACGGGCCACTTCCGAAACGCCTGTATACATTTCGTAGTTGATCTTGCCTTCGCCCTGCTTGCCTTTTTTGGTCGTAACCATGATCACACCGTTAGCCGCCTGCGACCCGTAGATAGCCTGCGCCGACGCGTCTTTGAGGACGTCGATCGACTCGATATCGTTGGGGTTCAGCATGGCCATTACGCTGTTTCCGGTCTGGCCATCGCCACCACCCAGGCCTGCATAACCCGTGCTGTTGGATGTGTTACCGCCAATAAACGGCACACCATCAATCACGAACAGCGGGTCGTTGCTGTTGATGGACGTTACCCCACGCACTTTCACCGATACCCCACCGCCCGGCTGTCCGCCATTGCTGGTGACGGTTACGCCGGCCGCTTTGCCCTGCAAAAGCTGGTCAATGCCGGCGGCCGGAATATCTTTCAGATCGGCCGCTTTTACGGTCGTAATGGACGACGTTACGTCCGAACGTTTGGCAGTACCATACCCGATCACGACCACTTCGTCCAGCGACTGATCACCGGATTGAAGGGTGATGTTGAGCGTTGTACGACTTCCTACTTCAACCTCCTGCGTTTTCATCCCGATAAACGAGATGACGAGTACTTTGGCACCAGCGGGCATATTGATCGAGAAGGCCCCGTTCACGTCCGTCGTCGTTCCCAACTGCGTACCCTTCACCGACACCGTAGCGCCGGGCAATGTATTCCCTTTTTCGTCGGATACCGTCCCTTTTATCAGGGCTTTTACATCCGACTGGATGTCGATGCGTGTCGGTGCACCTTTAATGGTCGCCAGAACAGCCTGGTTTCTCAACTGGGCCAATCTGGGTATGGTTCGATCCTGAGCGTGGACAGTAAGCCAGCTACTCAGGACGAACGCGCCTGAAAGCATATGTTTAATCATACGATAGTTAATTGAAAGCAATTATATAGAGCAAGTAGGAAATTTAAATTTTAGCGTACCTGACAGGGTGGCCTCCCCTAAAGGTTACGCAGCTGAAGCAATTGTTGGTGATTCTTTTTTAACGGGCAGCGAGATCATGACGGACGTTCCTTTTCCCTCTTCGCTCTGCCACATGACCTGCCCGCCGAGGTAGGCAATTCGAGATTTAATATTGGCAATACCGTTGCCCCTGGCTGGCATGTTCTCGAAATCACCCCCTTTCCCATCGTCATCGACACTAATCAGGGTTGTTTCGTCGCTGGCCATCAGCTGAACGGTAATGGTTTGTGCATTGGCATGTTTGAGTGCGTTATTTAGTAGCTCCTGCACCACCCGGTAAAGCATGACCGAAGATTCATCGTCCAGCGACGGTACCTCGCCATAGTGCTCCAGCACCAGCTTCGTCTGATTGACCAGATTTAACTTTTGTACCAAGTCCTCCAGCGCCGGAATGAGCCCGAATGTCGACAGTGCGTAAGGACGTAAATTATTGGAAATCAAGCGCGTTTCTGTGCAAGCTTCATCTAAAAACTGGTTTAACGGTTCTTTTACGGACAAGGGTAACTGTTCCTGATGCGCTTCGACAAACAGCTTGATACGCGAGAGTTGAATGCCCAGCCCATCGTGCAGATCGCGGGCTATCCGGCTCCGTTCGCCCTCCTGCCCTTCGATCATTGCCCGCAGCGACTTAAGCTCCAGCTGCCGAATCTGCTGCTGAGCAATAACGGTTTCCTGATGCGCAATCAACTTCTGCTGACGACGCAGAAATACCAGCGCTCCTACGCCCAGCACACTGATCAATAAGCCAATCGCTAACATAGAGTTCAGCACGTGCTGGCTGCGGCTTTGTTCTTCAACCAGCTGTTTCTCAACAGCCAGCGTTTTAATTTGACTATCCAACTCCTGCAATCGAATACTTTTGGTCTGTTCTGACGTATAAAATTGTGTTGTAAAATCCAGCGCCTTCAACGAAGCTGCGTATGCCGTCTTATGGTCGCCCATTCGCGAATAACTGTCGGCCATGTGTTTGGACAGCTCCCGTAACATGGACACATTATTTTCATTTTCAGCCAGTTTATAACTCTTCTGGTATTCGGCTATTGCTTCTTTCGGATGATTTCTAAACTGGTTGACGATGCCCAGGTAGAAATGATTCAGCGCAATGAGCCAGTTAATCTTCAGCCGCTGCGCTATGGTTAAACTCCGACTGGCGAAATACTGCGCCGAGTCCGGCTGCTTGATCCGGGAATAGGTACTAGCCAGCAGGTTCAGCGCATAGGCCTGCGAGTAGGCTTGTTTGTGCTGATCGCTCATCCGTTCCGTTTCCCGCAGTTCCGTGAGCAGTCCGGTAGGTATTGGTTCTTTCTTCTGATTGATGTCGGCCAACCCCAACTGGCACTCGATCACCTTCGGAATGTTCTTTGTCCGTTCAAAATACTGACGCGCTTTCTTCAGATACTTCTCGGCGTAGGGCTGCATGAACTCGTCATGCGTGTAGTAGTCGCCAATAACAATATGCTCGTTATAGTACCCCAGTGAATCGCCCAGCAGACTGTAATACTTCAGGCTGTTGAAGAAGGCATCCATCGTGTACTTGTTATAGCCGTACTGCTGGTGATACTGCCACCCCAGGTTCTCGTATGTCCGGGCCACATCTCCATACTTCCGGTCTTTAGTTAACACACTGATCTGCCTTTTCAGACTGTCAATTGACGAAGACGCCGACAATGCCCATCCCTGCCGACACCAGCCACCAACTCCGAGGAGCAGTACAACCAGTATCGTTTTTTTGTAAAACAGGAAAAATCCGGAATTGGATGACATCTATTTTGTTGTACAACCTGTATGGCTCAATCAATGTACTGCATTTCCATGGCCGTCTTAATCAGCAGCGCAGTATTGGGCACCCCGAATTTCATCAGTAAACTACTCCGGTGAAACTCAACGGCTTTGGCACTGACAAACAGTTGTGTAGCCATTTGCTGAGTTGTTAACCCCTGCGACATCAGCATCAGCACTTCCGACTCCCGGGGCGTCAGGTTGGGTTTTACACCCATCCCGGCAACTGATTTTCTATTTTTTGGTCCGTCATTCAGCAGAATGTGCGTAATGGTCTCGTTGAAGTACTGCTTTTCGTGATGAACCGTCTGAATGGCCTGCAATAACTCGGTCTTGGTTGTATTCTTCAATAAATAGCCCTTCGCCCCTTTTTTCACCACCCGCTTAATAAGGCTGGCGTCGTCGTGCATAGTCAACGCTACGACCTTTGTTTTTGGATAACTTCGCGTAATGTGATCACACAGGTTGAGTCCATCTTCTATCTGCGGAAAAGAAATATCCAGCAACACCACATCCACATCCGTTTCAGCCAACCGCTCTATCACGGATTGAACCGTATAACAACGCTCGGTTACCTTAATATCTGATGACCCCGAAATAAGCGATGCGATGCCTTCGACAAAGACATTATGGTCATCCGCAATCAGTACCCGTATCATGTATTTTTTTAGTTCGTATAGACTAAAAATAAGCTATAACGGCCAATACTACGTCGCTTAACGAAAAATGAGCCCTTCTAATCGCCTACTTTTTCTTACCAGCTTACAAAAACAAACCCGTGTAATTTGACTGGTTGATTATTTAGTTGTACGATACAGCTAAATAGAATTTTGTTTAGCAAAAGTAGGACATACTTTACCATCAATATAATAGTGAAAACCCAACTCTACACAAATTTAGGGTAAACCCTATAGAACTACTCTACTCCTAAGCCAAAATTAAAGGCAACTGTACCAACCTATGAAAATCAGTTCGATTTTCAATTGGATCGGCTGACCTCGGCGGGCCGTGGCGTCAACTGCTATCGGCAAAGGAGCGTGTCGTCCCTGAGCAGTCAGGTGAAGGGAATAGCCTGGAGCACATCTCGGCACCGTTTGCCGTTCTGCTATATTGACGCGACAAAGCGTTCCGTTTGAATGGGTTGTTGGTTGTACCGATGCAATTGGCTGGCCAATTAATTACCGACTCGAATCGTGCAGGGACGGGGAATCTGCTTTTGAACGCGCCCATTGGCTACAATCAACTCGTTGTACGGTACAGGCGGGAATACAAAGGCTTGGGGGTCACTTCCCGACGGCAGGCCAATCCTTTGTGGATGTGGAGTGCGTTATCTGACTTACACTACGGACAGAATCGACGCGGTCTGTGGTGCCCCAGCCTGAGTCAGCCGAAACCGCTGGCTGGATGGTATCACAATCGTCCAGCTGCTGCCGTAATGCTTTTATCTGACCTTCCTGCTGGCTTAAATTATGCTGAAGATCGATGGCAGCGTCCTCCAGCCGCTGGTGACGGTGGTAGGAGACACCCAGGATTGCAGCAATGCCAAGTAGTAGTACAACAACTACCGTTATGAGTGAATACACAACTCCTCGGCTTGCAGCAGGCATGTTACGCTAGTAAAGGCGCAAATTAACGAAACCAAAGTGCATAAAAAAACCTACTTACCATTGGGCAGTAGGTTTTTTTACTTAAGCAGTTGAATAACTTATCGGGCAGCGCCGTAATCCTGACCGGCACTTTCAGGAAAGTTCTTCATAATGCTGGTCACCGTTTCGCGGAAGGCCTGATCGCGGTCACGTTCCTTGTTACGGCTGTTCAGTTGACCGGTAGCCCAACCCTGCCAGATGATATCGTTCGTCCGGGCATCGGATACGTTGACAACAACCCGGTTTTCTTCATACTGTCGGGAATAAACGTTGTTGTTCATACCACCATATCCCCACCAGGAATAAGGCGAGTACATGCCATTGGACTGAATCTGCTGCTTGTCTTTAGAGTCCATAAAGAACCGAACAATAAGATCGGCTTCTCCCTGTGTGACGGGCTTATAACCCCGTGCCTTAAGCGACATGTCAAGGGCATCGGCAATCCGACGCTGGTTCAGGTTACTGCCAACAATTGGATCAGCATTTCGCTGACGGTCGGCCTCGATGCGATAAGTGGCGAACTGCCGAACGTTTACTTTCGGGTCATAATCGTATTTGACCGTAATGGCCGGAGCGCAGGACGCCAGCGTACCGGCGACAAACAAACTGGTGATTATGTGGGTAAGTTTCATCTTTTTGAATCGTTAGTTGGTATCGAACCGATTAGTAAACGCTGAAAGATAGTGGTTCGTATATCACAACTAAATAACTAAAATCAAGTCATATTCGTTCAGGATTTCTATAGAGTCTACGAGCAGAGACAGGCTGTTAACCTACTGACAGTCAAAGTCCTTTCTGGGCGTTAAGCTTTTTTAACAAGCACTTAATCCTGCAACAAAAAAGCCAACACCCAATGGGGCGATGGCTTTTCGTATTAATGTATAAATCAGTTGCTTTATGCGCTGGCCAGTGCTTCGGCACCACCCACGATTTCAAGAATCTCGGTTGTGATAGCCGCCTGACGGGTCCGGTTGTAGACCAAACGAAGCTCTTTCAAAAGCTCGCCAGCATTTTCAGTTGCTTTGTCCATCGCCGTCATCCGGGCACCATGTTCTGATGCGTTCGAATCCAGGACAGCTTTGTATAACTGAATTTTAATTGTCTTGGGAATCAGCTCGGTGATGATTTCCACTTCCGAAGGCTCGAAGGTGTAGTTGATTGATGCTGTTGCCGCGCCCGTGCCTGGTGTTTCAGTTGATACGATCGGCAGCATCTGCTCCGTCCGGACAATTTGCATGGCGGCATTCTTGAACTCATTGTAGATTACCTCAACCATGTCGTACCGACCATTGGCAAAACCTTCCATGGCTTCCTCGGCAGCCGTACGAACGGTAGCAAAGCTCAACGAACCAAACGCATCGACGTGCGACGTATTGACTTTAAAACCCCGGCGCTGAAAGGCTTCACCGCCTTTTTTACCGATGGCCATAATCTCAACGTTACCCGAACGAGCCTGAGCCGCATACTTTTCATCAATCAGCGTCAGAGCGGCCTTCACCACGTTTGTATTGAAGGCACCGCACAGACCCCGGTCAGAAGTAACCACGATCAGGAGAACACGCCCAATAGGACGAGCCTGCTTGTATGGGTTCTCCGAAGCCGTTTCTGCCCCGGCCGACACGGTTCCGAGCATCTGGCTCAACTTCTGGGCATAGGGCCGCAATTGCGTAATATTATCCTGAGCCCGGCGCAACTTGGCAGCCGCCACCATTTTCATGGCTTTGGTTATCTGTTGGGTCGAGTTGATCGACGAAATCCGGGCACGTACTTCTTTTAGTGAGGCCATTTTCTTTTTAAGTAGTTAGGAGCGAGGAGTGAGGAGCGAGAATTTAGACGCCGAATGGCTCCTCATTCCTCACTCCTAACTACTAACTCCTTAAAACTAATAATTTGCAGACAGGTCAGCCGCTACTTTCTTCAACGCTGCGGTTGCTTCGTCGGTCAGTTTACCGGCGCGAAGGTCGTTCAGCACCGATGGGTACTGAGCGCTGAGTATCATGCCAAATTCACTTTCGAATTGTTTCACTTTGTTGACCGGCACTTTATCCAGCAGACCGTTGGTCGAGGCATAGATGATCGCTACCTGCTGCTCAACGGGTACCGGCGAGTACTGAGGCTGTTTCAGCATCTCCTGGTTCCGCCGACCCCGTTCGATGGTCAATTTGGTCGATGCGTCAAGGTCCGAACCGAACTTGGCGAAGGCTTCCAGTTCGCGGAACTGAGCCTGGTCGAGTTTCAGCGTACCGGCCACTTTCTTCATCGACTTGATCTGGGCGTTACCACCCACCCGCGATACCGAGATACCTACGTTAATGGCCGGACGGATACCCGAGTTAAACAGGTTCGACTCCAGGAAGATCTGACCATCCGTAATGGAGATTACGTTGGTTGGGATATAAGCCGATACGTCACCCGCCTGCGTTTCAATGATGGGAAGCGCTGTCAGCGAACCACCCCCTTTCACCCGGTCTTTCAGACTTGGTGGCAGGTCGTTCATTGTTTTGGCGATGTCATCGTTGGCGTTGATTTTAGCGGCCCGCTCTAACAAACGGCTGTGCAGGTAGAACACGTCTCCCGGATAAGCCTCACGGCCTGGTGGGCGACGCAGCAGCAGCGACACTTCGCGGTAGGCAACAGCCTGTTTCGACAGATCGTCATAAACGACCAGGGCAGGACGGCCTGTGTCGCGGAAGAACTCGCCAATGGCGGCACCCGTGAACGGCGCGAAGAACTGCATCGGCGATGGGTCAGATGCGTTGGCGGCTACGATTACCGTGTAATCCATAGCACCGGCTTTCCGCAGCGTTTGTTCTACCTGCTTCACGGTCGATGCTTTCTGACCGCAGGCAACGTAGATACAGAACACAGGCTGACCTTTGTCGTAAAATTCTTTCTGGTTGATGATCGTATCGATGGCCACAGCAGTCTTACCCGTCTGACGGTCACCAATGATCAATTCGCGTTGACCACGGCCGATGGGGATCATGGCGTCGATAGCCTTAATACCCGTTTGCAGTGGCTCGGTTACCGGCTGACGGAAGATAACGCCCGGTGCTTTGCGCTCCAGTGGCATTTGATACAAGTCACCCTGGATAGGGCCCAAACCGTCAATAGGCAAACCAAGCGTATTGACCACCCGTCCCAGAATACCGTCACCTACGTTTACGTAGGCAATTTGGTCGGTACGCTTCACGGTGTCACCTTCTTTGATTTCTGAATAATCGCCGAGCAATACAGCTCCAACGTTGTCTTCTTCAAGGTTCAGGGCCATGGCCTGAAGACCATTGTCGAACGACAGCAATTCGCCGGCCTGCACTTTCGAGAGGCCGTAGATACGCGCTACGCCGTCGCCGATTTGCAGCACCGTACCGACTTCTTCGAGTTCAGCCTCAGTTTGCGTACCGGCCAGTTGCTGGCGCAGGATGGCTGATATCTCGTCGGGTCTTACGGATTCCATATGTGTATAATGAGAATTTAATGTTGATTTTTCGGCCGCAAAGGTACGATTAAAATTTAATAAAACTGCGATGAAACAAAGAAACAACGTCTGAATGTTAGACTTTTCCGCTAAATCACCCGGCAGCTTTCAGCCAGTAGCCGGGCCATAGAAACCGTTCATCCAAAATAACAGTACTTTAGCCCGTGAAAATTGACATACGCCAACTTTTCAACTACTTTTATCTCTCTGGCCTTATATAGAATTAAGATTTATTAACAGCCCGGCACCTTATCTTTTTTCATCAAAGAGACCCGTACTTAAACTTTTATCCTATTCTTTCACGTTTCAATAGTATCTGATTTTGTTTACATACACCCCGTTTAGTTTTCGCATGAAGTTCAACCAATGGATGCTGGCCAGTTTCGTGTCAGCCGTTTTTGTCGCCGGTTCGGCGACAGCTCAGGTAAAAAAACCAACTGTTAAAAAGCCCGTTTCGGCTAGACCAGCTTCGGCGGCCAAGCCATCAACGACAGGCAATGCTCTTGCCTCCAATAAAGATTCTGTCAGTTATAGTATTGGGATGGCAATGGCCCAAAATTTCAAGCAGCAAGGCATGACAGACCTGAACACCGAGATGCTGGCTCAGGGTTTGAGCGATGCGCTGAAAGGTCAGAAAACTCAACTTTCGCTGGAACAAATGGGCCAGTGCCTCAACGAATTCCAACAGAAACAAATGGCCGTTCGGAACGCAGAAGGCGCAAAAGCATCGGCCGAAAATAAAAAGATAGGCACTGCTTTTTTGACGGAAAACAAAGCCAAGGCGGGTGTAGTTACTACCGCTAGCGGCCTGCAGTATTCTGTTGAAAAAGAAGGCACTGGCGCTAAACCTGCCCCTACGGATCGGGTTAAGGTGCACTACACAGGCCGCCTGCTCGATGGCAAAGTTTTTGACAGTTCTGTAGAGCGTGGCCAACCTGCTGAATTTGGCGTAAATGAAGTGATTAAAGGCTGGACGGAAGCCCTGCAGTTGATGCCGGTTGGCTCAAAGTGGAAACTCTACATCCCGTCTGATTTAGCCTACGGAGATCGTGGTGCTGGTGCCGATATCAAGCCCGGCTCAACATTAGTCTTCGATGTAGAGTTACTTGATATTGTAAAACAATAAAGAGTGAAAGAATGAAAGAGCGAAAGAGCAGGCCGCCAAAGGAGTAAAGAAACGAGTTTAAATCTTTATCGTTTGCTTCTTCTCTACACTGGCAACCCACTCTTTCACTCATTCGCTCTTTCGCCATTAACCTCGGGTAATATAGATGAAAAAGTATCTGGTGACCCTAGTACCCGTGCTGATGCTCAGCTTTCAGCCGGATTCGCCATCGAATGGTGCGCCCAATGTAGATGCATCCGGCACGACTATCGGTATGGCCCAGGATGGGGCAATCTCCTCCCCAACGTCGGTGTCGGCACAGGGCGATCTGCAGCCATCCGTTTCGCAGGAAAAAGTAGAGACGCTGGTAGCCAAACTGCTGACCACTTATCATTACCGGAAAGTACGGCTCAATGATTCGCTTTCATCAGTGGTTTGGGACAATTATCTGAAAGAAGTAGACGCCAACAAAACGTATCTGCTGGCATCGGATGTAGCCTCTTTTGAGAAATACCGCTATCAGATCGACGACGCGCTGGTTAATGGTGACCTGACCGCAGCGTATGACCTGTATAACCTTTTCCGCAAGCGTTATCAGGAGCGAAGCACGTTCATTAAAGAACAGATCAAAAAGCCGTTTACGTTTACGGCCGACGAGAGCTTCAACACCGACCGGGAAAAAGCAGCCTGGCCTAAATCGATTGAAGAGCAAAACGATCTGTGGACAAAAATCCTGAAGAATCAGGCGCTGGAACTCCGTTTGGGAAACAGAAAGGATAGTGCGGTAGTCGCGTTGATGAACCAGCGGTACACTAACCTGGACAAAGCCATTAACCGGGTGAAAAGCGCGGATGTGTTCCAGATGTACATGAACTCGTTTGCCGAAGCACTCGATCCGCACACGAACTATCTGTCGCCCGCCAGTGCCGACCGCTTCAATCAGGATATGAGCCAGTCGCTGGAAGGTATTGGTGCCCTGCTTCGGGAAGATGGCGATTACATTCGCATCAGTGACGTGTTGCCCGGTGGACCGGCGTTCAAAAGCAAGTTGCTGAACAAGGACGATAAAATCTCGGGGGTAGCCCAGGGCGATAATGGCCCGATGGTGAACACCACCAACTGGCAGGTCGATGAGGTCGTTAAGTTAATAAAAGGACCTAAAGGTACGGTTGTGCGCTTGCAGATCATATCGCCCAACGCACTGGCCGGTGCTCCGCCCAAAGAAATCCGACTGGTTCGCGAAAAGATCAAACTGGAAGAGCAGCGGGCGAAAAAAGAAGTCATCGAAGTAACGGATAATGGTAAGCCTTTTAAGATTGGAGTCATCAACATTCCGATGTTCTACCGCGACTTTGAAGGAGCCCGCAAACGTGAAGAAGGCTTTAGCAGCACAACGAGTGACGTGAAACGGCTGATCGATTCGCTCAAAGCCGAGAAAGTAGCCGGTATTGTGATCGACCTTCGCGACAATGGCGGTGGGTCATTGACCGAAGCCATCGACCTGACGGGTTTGTTCATCCCAAAAGGACCGGTTGTACAGGTTAAAGAATCGACTGGCGAAACCGAAGTCTATTCGGATAAAGATGGTGGAACGGTGTTCTACGATGGTCCGATGGCCGTTCTGGTAAACCGCTTCAGTGCTTCGGCTTCTGAGATCTTTGCCGCAGCTATTCAGGATTATAAGCGTGGAATCATAGTGGGTGGCCAGACATTTGGTAAAGGAACCGTACAGACATTGATCCCGCTGAACCAATGGCTCCCTAAAGAGCCGGAAAAAGTGGGTGAAGTGAAGATGACGATCCAGAAGTTTTACCGCATCAATGGCAGCAGCACCCAGCATAAAGGGGTTACGCCGGATGTTCAGTTCCCATCGGCCTTTTCGGCGGAGGAATATGGTGAGAGTTCGCAGCCAAGTGCCCTCCCCTGGGATCAGATCAATTCTACACGTTACGAACTGTCGCGGGGCCTTGATGACAAAGTTCTGAACCGCCTGCGGGATCGCTTCGAACAACGTCTCAAGTCGGATCCTGAACTGAAACAACTCGCTCAGGACCTGTCCGACTTCAAGAAAGCGAAGGAAAACACGGTGGTGTCCCTGCAGGAAGCGAAACGGCGCAAAGAGCGCGACGAAGCTGAACGTAAACGAGCCGCTGCCAACAAAGTGTCGCAGGCATCAGCGCCGGTAGATGAAACCGGAGCCCCAACCGTTGCGGCACCCAAGAAGAAAAAAGACCTGTATCTGAATGAAGCAGGTCTGGTGCTGGCCGATTACATTATGACCGCTCATCTGGCCGTAAACAAGTAAACGACACACCCATTTTATCTTATAAAAAACGCGCAGCGAATCGCTGCGCGTTTTTTATAATGACCATTAACCCAGCAAGACCCTCAAAATGTGGTATTTCCTAATCAAACAAAACACACTTGAGCGAACACAATATCAGGCCTTACAAAAGCGTGCTTCCCTGACGGAAGTTGAATTATTCAACGAGCCGTACGATAACTGGTACGTGTTTTCTGTGGAGAAAGACAGCTATGCCGCTTTCATGGATTATCTGGACCGCGACGGGATTGACTACGACCTGGCCACCGAACGCCCAACGCGGGATGAGATGCTGGCCAGGATGCGGTAGAACCTTCAGGCCGGGAACGGTGCCGACAAATTCGACCCGGTGCGTATATCGACTCGCTTTACCCGCTGAAAAAACCGCCAGGTGAGTAAAACGGCGGCAATGGACAGCCCCACCAATAAGCCGATCCAAACACCAACGGCATCCATTCCGGCAGGAAACGCCAGGACGTAGCTGAGTGGCAGCGCAACGACCCAATAGGAGAACAGGGTAATGATCGTCGGTACATTTACATCTGACATTCCCCGTAAACTGCCTAGCGCTACCACCTGCACACCATCGGACAGCTGAAAAAAACCGGCCATAATGACCAGTGAAGCGGCTATGGTCATCACATCCGGGCTGTCGCGGATATAGAGCGTTACCAGCCAGTCGTTGGCAGTCAGAAAGATAAGTGCCGTAACGCTCATGAAGCTCACGGATAGCAGAAAGGCGGCTACTCCCGCGCGCCAGACTTCCTCCCGATTGGCCCGCCCCACCGCAGCACTGACCCGAATAGCAGCTGCCGAGGAGATACCCGTAGCCATCATGTAGGTAACGGAAGCCATATTGATCGCAATCTGGTGAGCCGCTAACTGCGCTTCGCCAAGCCAGCCCACAATAACAACGGCCAGAGAAAAGGTGGCGACTTCAAAGAAAAACGTTAAACCACCGGGAATACCCAGCCGCAGAATCGTCCAGGCTTCTTCAGCTGACGGCAGTTCGCTAAATTCCTTCTTCAGGTAAGCCCTGAAATGAGGGGTGCGGTAAATATAGAGCAGCATGGCCCCGGCCATGAATATGCGGGAGAGCAGCGTAGCCAACGCCGACCCCATCAAGCCAAGAGCAGGAAAGGGCCCAACGCCTATAATAAATACATAGTTGAAGAGTGCGTTTACCCCAAGGGCCGAGAGCGTAATTATCATGGCTACGCGGGGGTAACGAAGGCCATCACACAACTGCCGGGCAGCTACAAAAATCAGCAGTGGAATCAGCGACGCACTCAGGATCAGCATAAAGTCACGAGCCAGCCGCGTTACGATGGGTGTTTGTCCAAACAGATCGAAGTTGTAAGCTAACAGGATAGAAAGCCCCCCCAACAGAACGCTTAACTGAATAGCCACCCGCAATCCGGCCCGAAACAGCCGATTTACAGCTGCCGGATCATTCTGGTTATTGGCTTTCGACACCAGAGCCGCTACTACTGACAGGCCGCCGACGCCGATACTGGACATCAGAAAAGAAAGCGAATTGGCCAGGCCAGCGGCACCTAAGGGCACGGCTCCCAGCAACCGGCCAACAAACAGATTATCCGTTACGCCCATCAGGACCACACCTAGCTGGGCAATGATAATGGGTATACTCAGACGAAGGGTATCGGCAAATTCGGCTCGGTAGGTAAGCAGCAGAGAACGTTGGGCAGCACGCATTGGGCAAAGAGCGTTGGGCAGAGGGGTACGAGTAAGGAGACAGGGGCACAAAGATAGCATTTCCTGATGTCCCATTCTCCGCAGCCGATACTCTTTGTCTCATACCTCCAACGCCCTGTGCCCCTACGCTCATTACCCCTTGCCCCTTGGCCCATTCCTTCGTACTTTTGTTTTCTTTATCACCTATCGGGCAAGCCCTTGAAAGAATACGGCAGTAGTATCCAAAAGTTAGTTGACAATATGGTCAACATCGAAGATCGCTCAACCCGAACTCGGTATGCACATATCCTGATTGAGTTGATGCGGCAAATCCATCCCAACATGAAGGATGGTCAGGACTACTATAATAAATTATGGGACGACCTGTACATCATGTCCAATTTTACCCTGGATGTGGATAGCCCCTATCCGCCCCCATCCGAAGAAGCACTGGGCAAAAAACCGCAGCGTGTACCCTATAACACGCACAATCTAAAATTCAAACATTTTGGCCGCAACGTCGATCTGTTGATTGCCAAGGCGGTTGCCCTGGAAGAGCCCGAAGAACGACGCGCGTTTGTTTCGTACCTGACGCGCCTGATGCGTACCTTCTATCAGGCCTGGAACAAAGAGTCTGTTGAAGATGAGACCATCTACCAGAGCCTGATCGAACTCTCCAACGGTAAACTTTTCGACGATATCAAGCTCATTCGGGAACAGGGTCTGGTGGAAGCCACCCCCCGCGAACGCACCGGCGACCAACCTCAGCGCATCGGTGGGAACACGTACCGGAATGATCGAAATAACAGTACGCAGGGCCGACCCAATAACAATCGCAACGACCGAAACAACGATAGCGGGCCTAACCAGCGTAATGCCAACAATCGCAACCGGAACGATAATGGCCAGGGACGGCCAAATAATCGCAACGATCGCGATGGCGGGCAAAACCCACGGAACTTCGGCAGCCGGAACCGTAACGACCGGGATCAGAACAGAAACAACGACCGTCGGAGACGGTAATCTATTAATGACGAAGCCTACAGAATAGCCTGTCGCTGGCACTTATTCCAGGACACCGGCAGCTCGGCTGTTCGTAGAGCTCATCATTCATCATTCATTATTTCCTAAATGGCATCTTTTCAAATTACAGGCGGGCGCAAGCTCAAAGGTGAACTCAATCCGCAAGGCGCAAAAAACGAAGCCCTGCAAATTCTTTGCGCAGTATTGCTTACCAAAGAACCCGTCACGATTCATAATATTCCTGGTATTCGGGATGTTAACCAGCTCATCGAACTCCTGGGCGATCTAGGGGTATGGGTTACCCGTATCGGCGAAAGTTCGTACCGCTTTCAGGCCAGCGATGTGAACCTCGAATACCTTGAAACCGATACCTACAAGCGTAAAGCAGCTGCCCTTCGTGGCTCAGTTATGCTGCTTGGCCCCATGCTGGCCCGTTTCAAAAAGGGACGTATTCCCCGGCCCGGTGGCGATAAAATCGGCCGTCGTCGGTTGGACACGCACTTTCTGGGTTTTGAGAAGCTCGGTGCTCAGTTCAATTACGATGCCAATGACGGTGGCTATTACCAGGTAGACGCCAGCAACCTGCGCGGCACCTATATGCTGCTCGACGAAGCATCCGTGACGGGTACGGCCAACGTACTAATGGCGGCTGTGATGGCCGAAGGTACCACCCAGATCTACAATGCTGCCTGTGAGCCCTACCTCCAGCAACTGAGCAAGATGCTTAATTCGATGGGCGCTAAAATTACGGGCGTGGGCTCGAATTTGCTGACCATTGAGGGCGTGTCGGAATTGAAAGGTACGGAGCATACCATGCTTCCCGATATGATCGAGATCGGCTCATTTATTGGGCTGGCCGCCATGACCCAGTCGGAGATCACGATTAAAAACTGCCGGATTCCTGAATTAGGCATTATTCCCGATCAGTTCAAACGACTCGGTATCCAGATGGAATTCCGGGGCGACGATATTTTCATTCCGGCTCAGGAGCATTATCAAATCGAAAGCTTCCTGGACGGTGGCATGATGACCGTTGCCGATGCACCCTGGCCTGGCTTCACGCCCGACCTGCTGAGCATTGTGCTCGTAACGGCCGTTCAGGCGCAGGGCACGCTGCTCATTCACCAGAAAATGTTTGAAAGCCGCCTGTTCTTTGTCGATAAACTCATCGACATGGGGGCTCAGATTATCCTGTGCGACCCGCACCGCGCCACGGTTGTTGGCCTGAACCGTCAGATTCCGCTCAAGGGCATTCGTATGTCATCGCCGGATATTCGGGCGGGGGTTGCCCTGCTGATTGCGGCCATGTCGGCCAAAGGCACCAGCATCATTGACAATATTGAACAGATTGACCGGGGCTACCAGCACATCGACACCCGACTGAATGCCATTGGTGCCGAGATCATCCGGTTGTAGCCGAAACGTATTTATATTGAGCCCAGCCCGCACCTTGCGGGCTGGGCTTTTTGTTTTTTGGTTACAGGCGATTATTTCCTTTGAACAATCCCAGCTTATAAAAATCCAACTAATCTCTTATTTAATGTAAATAATGGGCTGGCTCGATCAAAATTTAGCTTATACGTATTGCTAGTGGTTTTTTTTAACCACAGAGACGGTCCGCCGTTGCGGCACAAAGCGCACAGAGGTTTATTAGGGCACTTTCTTCCCCCATCAACCTCTGTGCGCTTTGTGCCGCAACGGCGGACCGTCTCTGTGGTTAAAAATTATTGCATTAGGCGTGCAAAACGGACCTGATTTAACCTAGATACAGCTGTTATTCACTTTATTTATAAGTGATTAACTATTAATGACATGTACCAGATGTGACTAATGGACAACAGCTTGATTTTATACAACTTATCGCATTTATAAGTTGCTATTGACGCAAAAAGAGTAACCACAGAGGCACAAAGGACACAGAGACTCTAATATAGACTCCTGTGATTTTGTGGGCAATCTTTTTGTGTCAATAGCATAATGGCCCCGAATGAGCTCGTTTTACGGTATCTGCCCCTGCTGTTCAGGTAACCTGATTAAACCTTCTTCACTGGTTTTTGTCTTTAGAATAGAATAGGGTTAGTTTAACAGCAAAAAAATTGTGTACCTAATGAAAACGCTACAATCCAACCTGACCGTTTGGGCATTGGCCGCCCTTTTATCCGGTGGTTCACTCGCAGCCTGCGCACAGGCGACAACCGGTGGCGCTACGGCTAGTGCTTCGACAACAGCCAACGATCCGGCTAAAACAACGCTACTCCAGCCGCTGCAGCAAATGATCACTAAAATGAAGAAGTTACAGGCAACCGGCGACCCCGATTTTGATTACGCTGTGCAGGCCAAACTTCATACACAAGGTGCTCAGGACCTGCTGAAAATGGAAATTCAGAATGGAAAGGATTCGTCGTTGAAGCAAATGGCAAAAGCGATGCTGACCACGACCGATTCGGACGTTGCTACCCTGAATAGTACGCTCACCAGCATTAAGCCAACGCGGCCCAATCAGGCTTTTGTGCAACAGCAAAGCCGAAACCTGGAAGCGATGACCCTTAAACTGCAACAGACAGGATCGAGCGATAAGCTGACCAGTGACATCGATAAAAATTTCTCGACGCTCCTTCTCGATCAGCGGCAGGATGCTATCGACATGGCAAACACCTATCTGCAATACGGCAAAAATACCTCGCTGCGATCTTTTGCGCAGCAAATTGTTGATAAGTCCAACATGCAGGTGCAGCAAATGAAAGCACGGATCGCAGCGCCTAAATAAAACAAATCGTTGCACTATGAATGCAGTAGCGTTAGTTTTGACAGACTAACGTTATTGCATTCATGGAAATAGCCGATTCTTTTGTTCCAACGGCGGGCGTCGTTGGAATTTTGCCTTTAGTCACGTACTTCTTTTTAGTCGTGGCAGTTTATGTCTTTCTCGGCATCTTTATCGCTGCGCTGGCTATACACCCGGCCACTTCCCGGCAGCGTTCTTTGTGGATACTAACGGCAGTAATGGCGGCTGTGTCGGCCCTTTCCTATTACCAGATTCAGGGCTATTATCACCACATGCTGGCCGAACTGGTAACGGTCACTGACCCCGGCAACCGGCAGGTTCTCATTCGCGAATCGTATAATGCAATCGGCCAATACCGTTTTATGGCCTGGGCCATTATAATCCCCCTACTGCTGATTCAGGCGGCTGTGCTACGCAAGGCCGCCCCTGTTCTGTCTGCCCGAACGTCTTTTACGATTCTGGCAGCGAGTTTTTTCATGATCCTGACGGGTTACATAGGGCATCAACAACTCGGGTTCGACAACGAGATTTTACCCGGCTTGAAGGGTATATGGGGCGTTGTGTCCCTGCTTGGCTATGCTACTCTTGTTCGAACGCTGCTTCCGTTCTGGAAACAGCCTGTTACCGGAATCCAAACGGATAAACAGCGAATCAGCCAGCTAATAACGCTATCGGTTGGTAGTTTAGGGCTTGCTTATCCGATCGGGTATTTTCTTTCGCTTACCAACATTGACTTTAACCTTATTCACATCACTTTTACCGTTGCAGATAGTTGCAGCCAGGCAGTTATGGGCCTGGCGGTCTACTTTTTGAATAAGGACGAGGAGATTAAACCATCAACCTGAACCGTAATTTATGCGAAACCCCTACCACCTGACTGCACTTTTCCTGATTCTGGTATCTACCCTGGCTAAATCCCAGAATGGTATCGTTGTTTTCCAATCTGACTTTGGCCTGAAAGATGGAGCCGTCTCGGCCATGAAAGGCGTTGCACTGGGCGTATCGCCATCCCTTAAACTGGAAGATCTTACCCACGAAATTCCGGCCTACAACATCTGGGAAGCGGCCTATCGGCTATACCAGACCGTGCCGTACTACCCCAAAGGAACCGTTTTCGTATCCGTATGCGACCCCGGTGTGGGCACCGAACGGAAATCGGTGGTGATGCTCACAAAGTCGGGGCACTACATCGTTACGCCCGATAATGGTACGCTTACCCTATTGGCCGAACACCTCGGCATCGCCGAAATACGACAAATTGATGAAGCCATTAACCGCCTGAGAAATTCAGGAGCGTCATACACTTTCCACGGCCGCGATGTTTATGCGTATACAGCCGCCCGGCTGGCCGCTCATGCCATAACCTTTCAGCAGGTAGGCCCAAAGCTACCCGCTCAGGTCGTTAAGTTAGACTACCAGAAAGCGGAGTACAGCAATGGCACGGCGAAAGGGAACATCCCCGTGCTTGATATTCAGTACGGCAATGTCTGGAGCAACATTCCACGCACTATGATTGACCAGCTAGGCGTAAAGCCCGGTGCCTCGGTGCGGGTGCAGATTTTCCACGGCGATACGAGCCTGTACGATAAGGTCGTACGAATGGTCAATACCTTTGGTGAAGCTCCGGTTGGCGACGATGTAGCCTACATAAACAGCCTGCTCAACTTTTCCATAGCCGTCAATCAGAAAAACTTTTCAGAGAAGTATAACGTATTCAGCGGCCCGGACTGGAGGATTGTCGTTAATGGTAAGTAGTGGAGTAAGTGAAATAGGTGTAGCCGGGAATCAACTCCTGATACTAGTTGTGGTGTGTGTGGTGTCGGGTCTGAGGACCCGACACCACACACACACCACATACGCACAACACAACCACTCAAATAGTACTAAACACTCTGCATCGTACTTAATTTTCGATAAAATCCTTCGTCCAGTGTGAGCAGTTCGTCGTGCCGTCCGCGCTCCACAATACGACCCTGATTAACCACCAGAATCTCGTCGGCATGCTGAATGGTGCTGAGCCGATGGGCAATCACGAGGGTGGTACGGTTGGCCATCAGGCGCGTCAGGGCTTCCTGCACCAGCTTTTCGGATTCGGTGTCGAGCGCCGAGGTGGCTTCATCCAGAATCAGGATTGGCGGATTTTTCAGGATGGCGCGGGCAATGCTGATGCGCTGCCGCTGACCACCCGATAATTTGCCGCCCCGGTCGCCGATAATGGTCTGATAACCGTCTGACTGCGCCATGATAAAGTCGTGCGCATTGGCAATCCGGGCCGCTTCCATGATCTGGGCCTCAGTGGCGGCACTGCCAAAGGCGATGTTATTAAAGATCGTGTCGTTGAACAGAATGCTTTCCTGCGTCACGATGCCCATTTGCGCGCGCAGGGAAGCCATGCTGCAATTGCGCATATCGACACCATCAATCAGAATTTGTCCGGCAGTAGGGTCATAAAAGCGCGGAATCAAATCGGCAATGGTCGACTTGCCGCCCCCCGATGAGCCCACCAGCGCAATGGTTTTGCCCTTTTGCAGATCGAACGTAATATCACGCAACACGGGAGTGTCGACATTGTAGGCAAACGACACATGCTGCACCGAGATTTTATCCCGGAAACCAGTCAGCGTCACCGCGTCGGGTTTGTCCTGAACCACAGGCATCGTGTCGATCAGTTCAAGCACCCGCTCGCCCGATGCCAGCCCCCGCTGTGAGCCGCTGAAGGCGTTGGAAATATCTTTGGCCGGACGCGTCACCTGTGAGAAAATGGCGATGTAAGTTATAAATTCGGACGCTGTAAGGTCCGATTGTCCACTCAGGATCAGCGACCCGCCATAAAACAGGATACTGGCTACGGCGGCTACACCGACTACTTCCGAGAACGGCGACGCCAGTTCGCGCCGGTTGGCCAGCGAGCGGATGGCGTCGCGGTAGCCTTCGTTTTCTCGGCGAAATTTATCCAGGATAAAGCCCTCCGCCACGAACCCTTTCACCACCCGCATGCCGCCAAAGGTCTCGTCCAGCAAGCTTACCAGACCACTCAACCGTTGCTGTCCTTCCTGAGCATCGCGCTTCATCCGGCGAACCAGCGTGGCAATAAAGACCCCCGAAATGGGAATGACGACTATGGCAAACAGTGTCAGCTTTACCGAAATAGTAAGCAGGGCAATGACGTAGCCAATCAACAGAAACACTTCTTTCGAGGCTGCCGACAGCGTGTTGGCAATGGAATTTTCCACTTCCTGCACGTCGGTGGTGGTCCGGGAAATGAGGTTGCCTTTGCGTTCGTTCGTAAAAAAGCCGAGATGAAGGTGTAGCGTTTTGGCAAAAACAGCCTCGCGCAGCTTGGCCACCATCTTTGCCTTGAACGACTCCAACTGCCTGACCGAAAGGTATTTAAAAAGATTATTGAGCAGAACAGACAGGATAATCACGAAGCAGACAAATTGCAGGGCTCCTACTTTGCCATAGTCCTGAAAAACCTGCGCGAAATAGTATCTGAAAAAACCGGTTGGGCTGGTAGTGAGCGTTGGCGCGGGCTGATTCAGAAACGCCTTCATTTCCTGTGCGTTCACTTTATCGAACAGAATGCTGAGCAGGGGAATGAGCAGTGTAAAATTCAACACGCCAAAAACACTGGACAACAGCGATGTAAACACGAACGGTGTCAGAAAACGCCCGAGTGGTTTGGCAAAAGAGAGTAATCGAAGGTATGTTTTCATTGATGGTGCAAAGTTAATCCGAACCTGGATTTATGTGATTTTTTTGACTGACCATGATTTTAATAGGTTGCTTCCGCTGAAAAATCAGAGTAATCAAAAAAATCATACAAATTCGGGTTCAGATTTAATACCTAAGATTTGGAGGTATGTAAATTTCTTTTGTACGTTTGGGTTATGAACACGTCCTCGAATTCCTCTTTATTGAAAGGTAGCCTGTCGGTTATGATTTTGCGGTTGCTGGAAGACCGCGAGAAGATGTACGGCTACGAGATTACGCAAAAGGTGAAAGACCTGACGGCGGGCGAAATGACCATTACGGAGGGGGCCCTCTACCCCGCCCTGCACAAGCTCGAAGCCGATGGGCTGCTCACCACCGAAACCCAGATTGTCGACGGCCGCGCCCGTAAATACTACTCGCTCACCAAAACCGGCCATACCGAAGCCGCCGGGCGCATCGCCGAGTTAGCCGCCTTTCTGGAAAACCTGAACCTGGTTCTGAAACTTAAACCATCCACGTAATCATGGCTCTGACACCTTTTCAACTGAAATACCTACGCTTCGATTTAATCGGATTGGGCGACATCAAATACGACGATGTTGTCGACGAACTGCTCGACCATTACGCCAGCCTGACCGAACAGAAAATGACGAGTGGTCTGGCATTTGAGGAAGCCAGCAAACAGGCATGGGCTGACCTTGGAGGAGAAAAAGGCGTTCAGAGTATTCAGGCGTCGTTTGTGAGGTCAATTGAGCAACAGATCAAAACGCAGCACATCAATACCCTGAAAAGTTATTTCCGCTGGCCCACTCTGGTCACTACCATACTTGTAGGCTTGCTCATCTACATAATAATACCGCTGGTGCCCGTAAACTGGTTGATCTGGGTCACGTTGCTTATTGGCATAACACCATATCTGTTCATATTACGAGGGTATTATTACGGCTTTCACCAGCAAACTGATACGGGCAAACTAGTCTGGGAATATCTGTTAAACAAATGCGGATTAGCCGTTTGTCTTTTCCACCTAAGCCTAAACCTACCTAATCACTTTTTAGAAAACACTCCTGAGTCAACACGAACGTTTTTGCAAACTTACCCCACTGTTTCGGTTCTTGTTTGCCTGCTCCTGTTACTTTACACCGCGAGTTTTATCCAATTATTTCAGCACCAGTATAAACACAAATTCGTTTAAGCCGCCATGCTCACTCCCACCCAACTTGACTATCTCCAACAAGATCTATCTGGTCTGGCGAACATTGAATATGACGAAGTGATGACCGAGTTGCTGGATCATTACGCCAGCCTTACCGAGCGAAAAATGGCGCTCAATATGTCGTTCGAAGACGCCAGCAAGTGGGCCTGGGCTGAGTTGGGCAGTGGCGAAGGCCTGCAGCAGATTCAGACCGATTATGAGAAAAGTATCACAGCACAGGTGCGAACCCGGCACGTTGAAATCCTGAAGAGCTATTTCCGGTGGCCAACTTTCGTGACAACCACACTAGTTGGTGCATTAATGTACTTTACTGCCCCGCTTATTACCGCGAATGGCATGTTTACTATTTTCTTCATTTGTGGTTTATCTCCGTTGGCGGTGTTATTCTATGGTCATCGGAAGCACTTGGACCAGCAAACGGATAGTCGAAAAATTGTCTGGACTTATCTGCGAGAATCAGGAAGCCTCATTTTTAATATGTTTTACGTTTTTGGCATAAACAGCCTTAATTCGTTATTCGAAGAGAAGAGCAGAATTTGGCTGTTTCAGGTACACTCAACAGTTGGCCTTGTCTTATGTATGGCTAGTTTGCTCTATGCGGTCAGTTTCGTTCAACTGTTCAAGGAGAATTTCAACCTAAAACTCGCTTAACCTGCCATGCTCACCCCCACCCAATTCACCGCCATCGACCAGCACCTGCGTAAGGAAAACTGGCTGCTCAATGAAGACTTAATTGCCGAACTCACCGATCATTACATCAATGGGATCAGTGAACGGCTGGCACAAGGGATGGCTTTTGATTTAGCCCTGCGGGAAATCCATACCGGCTTTGGCGGACGGAAGGGGCTGCTTAGAATGGAAGAGGAGTATCAGGTGCAGAGTTACCGAAAACTCGGACAGCTGGAATGGCAGTTGATTCGTTCCTTTATGAATGGATCAAGATGGCCGATTACCGCCAGTCTGTTCGTTGGTCTGTATGTAGTCAACGCGAATTTCGGTGCGGAAGATATGGTAAAAAACGGGTTGGCTGTTGGTTTTCTGCCTGTTACGTTTTCTATTCTTGTTAGTATTGCCAAGAGTATTTTCTTTTTTTATCAGAATCGGAATGAGGTTAGTCAGGCTGTTATGCAACCAAGTTCGCCGGTTTTTATTACGGCCTACCTGCTTAGTATGTCCTTATTACTTCTCAATAAATACGGCCTGACAATGTACGGCTTAAGCCTCCCGGCGTCGGTAATCCTATCACTGCAAACTTTACTGGAAACACTGTGCCTGGTTTATTACGCAGCCGTCGCGCTGGCTACGAGACACATTCTATTGAAAGAACGTAACCAACGTTATCCTAAGTCCGCCTAATTATCCGAACATGCTCACGCCCGACCAATTCGCTGTTCTCCGTCAGGACCTGCTTGAGGAAGCGAACATTTCTTACAAAGAGGTACTGGACGAACTACTGGACCATTACGCCAGCCTGACCGAGCACGGTATGAACGAAGGTTACTCGTTTGACGAGGCCAGCCGAAAAGCGTGGATCAGTTTGGGAAGCGGACAGGGCATTTCTCACATTCAGGAGCGGTACAAGAAACTATTGTTGAAGCAAATGCAGGTGCAGCACTGGGCCATTGTGCGCCGTTATTTTCGCTGGCCTACGCTGGTCACAACCTTGCTGATCGGCGTGTTAGCTTATTCAATAGCGAAGGTTGTGCCGCCGGGAGCGTTAACATTGGCGTTTGTGGTCCTCGTTTTAGTACCTTATTTATTGTTTATCCCCAGCGAATTACGGTTGTTTTGGCGAGAACGGATAAGGAAACAACAGCTACTTACCTCGCTCCGCCGGGAAGTTGTGTATCGGCAGGCTCGTTATGGAAATTACCTGTATCTGGTCGTTATTCAACTACCCGCGCTGGCTGCCAGTTTATTTTTAGATGGTACGCGCTGGTCTCCAAATAGACCGTACCTGTTTGAGTGGCACGCGAGCTTATCGGCTGCCCTGGCTTTTGTAGCCATTTTGTACACGCTTACCTACGTTGAACTATATAAAAAGCAGTCTGACTTAGGCTTTACCTCCGTCTGATTCACCTTTTTCGATTACTTCATTCCATGCTCACCCCCGCCCAGCAATCCACCCTCGATTATCACCTTCGCGAGACGAACCTACTCACGAACGAGGAATTAATTCTCGAATTGACCGACCATTACACCACGGCTCTGCTCGACCGTATGGCACAGGGCATGACCTTCGAAACGGCCCTGACGGATACGCAACAGGCGTTTGGCGGGCGCAAAGGATTACAGAAAATGGAGCGCCAGTACAACCGGGTCACCTTCCGGCAGTACGACGAGCGCTGGCGACAGACATTGCGTACCCAGTTTGAGAAACCGTTGTTGTGGCGGCAAACAGTGCCTATTTATGCGGTTATACTTCTCTTATCTTTTGTTATTTACACGCCTAATCCAGCAAATGGATTGGAGCTAGATGACGACTTCTATTACGGCTTTGCAAGTGGAACGCTTTCAGGGTTTATTATCTTGATAGTGAGCTTAATATGGCCTTACCTAAAAACTGCTTTCAAACATGGCCTTTACAACATTCCTACAGAAGCACTCTATTTGGTTACACGTCATTCCGTACTACTTCTCATCATGTATGGAGCAGGAGGAATGGGGTTTCTAGGAATTTTCTCCTTCCTACCTTATCCTGTTCAGCCTATACTCGTTTCGCTTTACTTAGGATTCGCTGGTCTGTATATGCGAACTGGCAACATTATGTACGAATCTCTGTATGAAGTTTATCCAAATCGGTAAATAGTCTTTAACCAATAGTGCCAAACCGGACGCCACTGGTTAGGGATTCACTAACCCCTCATATAACTTCCAGTACTCTCCTGCCACACTTGGCCAGCTAAACCCGGCGGCTCGTCGGCGGAGACGTTCCTCGCGCAGGGAATTCTGACCGAAATCGTGCAGTCCGTCGTGGAGCACTTTGGCCATATTTTCCGGTTCGAAATCTTCGAAGTAATACGCTTCTTTGCCGCCCACTTCGGGTAAGCTCGTGAGGTTGGAAATGAAGACCGGCTTGCCGAAGGTCATCGCTTCGGCAACGGGCAAACCAAAACCTTCGGTCAGGGAGGGAAACAAAAACGCTTCACAGTGAGCGTAAAGCCATAACTTCGTTGACTCTTCAACCGAGCCAGCCAATAATAACCGGTCGGCCACACCCAACTTTTCGGCCTGTTGGCGGATGTGCTGGGCGTACGGATGCCGGTCGGGGCCAGCCAGCACCAGCCGGTAATCGGGAAAGGCTTCGAGCAGCGGCAGCAGCGTATGCACGTTCTTTTTGGGGTGAATGACGCCCACGAAGAGTAAAAAAGGCGACTGGGTGAAGTCGTGCAGCGGTGAATCGGCGGGTAGTTCCGTCGGCGCATTCTTTGGATCAACGGCCACACCGGTATACACCACATCGAAAGGTGTAGTTGACGGAATCGTCAGGTTCTGGCGGACCACCGAAGCTGTAAATGCCGAACCAGCCGTCAGCAACGACGCCTTGTTGATCTTTCGCTGCAGCCGGGCCAGCTTACGCTCCTTTTTGGCAGCTGAATAATCGGCCCGTTCCAGAAAATTAAGGTCGTAAATCGTCAGCATCAACTTAGCCGACTTATTAATTAACGGATTTGGTAAATACGACGAATCCTGATGCAGACAATGCCAAACATCATAACTGCCGGGAATCAGCAATTTTCGTTGCCAGGACGCTTCAATGTAAGAGACGGAATCACCAAAAACACCCGATTTTCCTTTTGGCACCAGAAACGTCAGGTTCCATCCATCGTGACGCTGGCGAACCAGTTCGTGTCCAAGATGTAAACAAACCTGCCCCAGACCACTGTTGAGGTCGCGCAGGCGTTCGGCGTCGATAAAGAGAGATGGCATACGATTTCCTGATTTTGGCAAAATTGGGAAATATTTAAACATCCAGCCCAAATAAAAAGCCGGGCCATAGTTTAGAACTGTGGACCGGCTACCTGCTTTCAGAAAAAATCATATAAATCATTTCAATCCTAAAAATCCCGGTTCAGACTTACTTTTGCACCATGACTTTACAAAATGACTTGTTGCTCCGCACCGCGCGGGGTGAGTTGACCGAGCGGGTGCCCGTCTGGATGATGCGGCAGGCAGGGCGTGTCTTACCGCAATACCGGGCCGTTCGGGAGCAGGCCGGGAGTTTTATCACCCTCGCCAAAACGCCCGAACTAGCCGCCGAAGTGACCATTCAGCCGGTCGATGCCTTCGACGTTGATGCGGCCATTATCTTTTCGGATATCCTCGTCGTGCCCGAAGCCATGGGCCTGCCGTACGAAATGATCGAGAGCCGGGGCCCCGTTTTCCCATCGACGGTACGTAATCAGGCCGACCTGAGCCGATTACGGGTAGCCGATGCCGAAAGTGATCTGGGCTATGTGCTGGATGCGATAAAACTGACCAAGAAAGAACTGAACAACCGGGTACCGCTCATTGGTTTTGCCGGGGCACCGTTCACTATTTTCTGCTACATGACCGAGGGAAAAGGCTCCAAGACCTTCTCGGTAGCGAAGAAATTACTCTACACCGATCCGAACTTTGCGCACGCACTGCTTCAGCAAATTACGGACAGCACCATCGCGTATTTACAGGCGCAGATTCGGGCGGGGGTTGATCTGGTTCAGATCTTCGATTCGTGGGCAGGTATTCTCTCGCCAGAGCAATACCGGACGTTCTCGCTGCCGTACATCAAGCAGATCTGCGATGTGATCTCCGGAACGCCGGACCGTGAAGTTCCCGTGACCGTTTTTGCCAAAGGGGCTTTCTTTGCCCGGCACGAAATTGGTCAGTTGAGCTGCGATGTAGTGGGACTGGACTGGAACATGGACCCGAAAGAATCGCGGGCGTTAGTGCCGGACCGCGTCTTGCAGGGAAATCTAGACCCCTGTGTGCTCTATGCTGATTTTGCCCAGATCCGCGCGGAGGTCAAACAGATGCTCAGCGACTTTGGCCACCAGCATTATATTGCCAACCTTGGTCACGGCATCTACCCGGATACCGACCCCGACAAAGCCCGGTGCTTTGTGGATGCCATTAAAGAAATGTAACGTACCTCCGGACTTTAGTCCGGATAGCTACACATTCTATCCGGACTAAAGTCCGCAGGTACGTGTCTTTCCCGTGATGTCAGGTTCTCAAACCTGACAGGTAAGGTTTCTCAAAACCTTTACAGTTAAAAATATAGACGGTTTTGAGAAACCTTACTGTGCCGGGTTTATGAACCCGCCACCACACATAACGCGGGTGGAAACCCGCGTTACGGGCTACAAATTCTCTTTCGCTTCCTGTTTCAGCAACGTCTTATCAATTGGCACGACGCCAACAGACTCGCAAACCAGGCCTCCACCCAGATTTGACAGACCGGCAATGACATGCGGAGGTTGCTTCAATGCGACACAGCAGGCGGCAATGCTGATGACGGTATCGCCAGCGCCCGATACATCGGCAATTTTACGGATGTGAGCGGGTAGTTTTAACGTCTCGCCATAATAGTCGATAAAGGCCCCACGCTCCGACAACGTGATCAAAGCCCCTTTCAGGTTCAGCGTCTCTTTTAGTTGAGTAACGACGGCCCGCAGTTCTTCGGGTTTATCGACGTCGAAATCTACTTTTAAGCCCTCCCGCAACTCCTTCAGATTCGGTTTGAACAGCGTCGTATTCTGATATGCCAGAAAGTTGCGTTTCTTCGGATCAACCACCGTCGGTACGCGCTGCTCGTTGGCGAAGTCGGTAATTTCGGCGATAGCTTCCCTGCTCAGAACGCCTTTGTCATAATCTTCAAAAATAACGACTTGACAGGTCGGAATCAGTTCTTTCGCTTTGGCAATCAACTGCGCCCGTTCATCGGCGGTGATGTATTTATCGGTCTCTGTATCCACCCGAACCACTTGCTGCGACCCGGCGATAATGCGTTCCTTGATGGTGGTGATCCGGGCACTGCTTCGAATGAGTCCTTTGCAGTTTAGTCCCCGATCGTGCAATTCCTGTTCGAGTTGATCGCCCGGTGCGTCGGTGCCAATGACGGAGCAGATAATGGCTTCGGCCCCTAAAGCCTGCACGTTCAGCAGCACATTGCCAGCCCCGCCCAACCGCAATTCGCGCCGATCGACGGTTACTACCGGGACGGGTGCTTCGGGCGAAATCCGCTCCACGCGACCCCAAACGTAGGAGTCGAGCATGACATCGCCAATAATCAGAACGCGGAGTTTATCGAACTGATCGAACAGTTCGTCAATTGACATATCTAAAACTACAGAGTCATGAGTTGAACTCATACGGGCGGAAAAACTTGTTTTGGCTACAAAGAAACGAAACACTATTCCCTTTTCCGAAAATAGACCTGCCCCATTGAGGAAACGGAGCTATTAACGCTGGCTTATAAACTGAAGCAACAGATCGGGTTTCAGGAAAAACAGAATCACCGGAATCACTAAGCTAACAGCTAGCCAAACCAGCGGGCGAGGTAAAACGACAGCTGGTGCGGGTTCTGCGGAAACCGGTGCCGGACGAAAAAAAAGCAGGAAAGGAATCTTCAGATAATACACCAGCGAAATAAGCGCATTCAGCAAACCCAACGCAAATAAGGCTAGTAGCCAGTTGTCGCCCGTTTGTTGGTAAGCTTCGTATAAGGCCGAGAACGACAGCAATTTAGCCGTGAAGCCCACCGTTGGCGGCAACCCGGTCAAGGCCAGCATAACGATCGTCAGCGCCACCGACAATAGCGGCTGTTTGGCTCCCAAGCCAGCGAAATCACGAATGGTGAGTGGGTCGGTATTCCCGTTGCTCCGGGCCAGCAGGTCGACCAGGAAAAAAGCCGCCAGCGAGATAAACAGATACGTACCGGTATAAAATAGAACGGCTTCGAAGCCCGCATCGCTGAGCGCCACCACACCCACCAGCAAAAAACCGGCATGGGCAATGGTCGAGTAAGCCAGTAGCCGTTTGGCATCGGTTTGCCGAAGTGCCGACAGATTCCCGATGAGAATACCCGCCAGCGCCAGCACGGCCAGGGGCGTTTGCAGGACCGTTGCAGTGGCACCTCCGGCCGTTGTTTCGGCAGGCAGGGCCGTCACAACGCGCATCAGCACCAGTACCGCAGCCGCTTTGGGACCAACCGAAAAGAAGGCCGCTACGGGTACGGGAGCCGCTTCGTACGCATCGGGTGTCCAGACATGAAATGGCACACCCGCCAGCTTGAACAACAATCCAGCGGTCGTGAGCAACATGGCTACGGCTACCACGGCTCCATCCTGCCGGGCCAGTTCAGCTCCGAACGCATCAGACGTCAGGTCGAGCGTACCGGTCATGCCATACAATAATGACATGCCGTACAGCATGACTGCCGAGCTGATGGCACCAAACAACAGGTATTTAATGCCCCCTTCCGATGCCTTTCGGCTGGTGGTGAGCGCCGTGAGCAGGTAGGAACAGATAGATACCAGTTCGATACTCAGGTAAATACTAAGCATGTTGACCGATATAGCCATCAGGAACAGGCCCAATGTCATGGCGATCAGCAACGAGTACCACTCAAAGGGCAATGTGGGTTGAGTGGTCAGATCGGCTGGCGATGTACTTATCCCGCCATTGGAGGTCTGCTCCTGCCGAACCGTTAAAAATTCGTACAGCACCACCAGAATCGCCCCCAGGGCCACGATGACCTGTATAAAAATGGCTTGCTGATCGACAAACAGCAGGTTCATGAACAGAAAACCCCGCACCGGTAAGCGCATGGCCCAGATGCCCCCCACCAGCAGCATGATAACCGTCAACCCCGCCAGATACCGACGTACATTCGGCCGGGCCATTACCCGAACGAATACCAGTTCGGCAAGTAACAGCAGACAGAAAGATGCCGACAGCCAGATTTCCGGCCCGAAGCCGCCCAGACTGTTAATGATATCGGTAAGTTGATCGGTAAGAGACAAAATAGTGATTGGTGGAGAAGTGGAGAAGTCGAGTAGTGGAGTGAGTCAAGTAGTGGAGTGAGTAGAGTAGTGAAGTAATACATCTTCTTCCACTCATTTCACTCACTCCACTACTCCACTCACTTCACCAGAAACTATACTTAAATCATGCCATCACGATCCGGTTGCCCTTCGTAATTGTGCAGTTTGATGGGTGGTTGCTTCTTACGCAGGCGAATGTTCAGGAACTCGACCAGCAGGGAGAAGGCGATAGCAAAATACAAATACCCTTTGGGCACGACACCTACTTCCTGGTTGAAGATCACGACTTCAGACAGGTGAGCGCCTTCGGCCACCAGCATGAAGCCAATCATGATCAGAAAGGCCAGTCCGAGCATCTGAATGGTCGGGTGTTCGTTAACAAATGAGCCAACGGGCCCGGCAAAAAACATCATGATCAGAATTGACAGCACAACAGCGATCATCATGATGGCGACATTCTGGGTTAGACCGATGGCTGTCAGGATGGAATCGATGGAAAACACAATATTAGTAATGGCAATTTGTGTTACTACACTGGAAACGGTCGCTTTTCCTTTCGTGCTGCCGCTTTCGATCTCTTCCTCTCCGCCCCCTTCCAGTTTGTGGTGAATTTCGGATGTGGCTTTGTAGAGCAGAAACAGACCACCGGCAAACAGAATTAGGCTTTGGCCGGTAAGGGCGGCTTTAAACCAGCCTGCATCAATGTGCGTAAAGGGTTTGCTGAGCGATATGACAAACGAAATACCCATCAGCAGCAGCAGCCGGAAACCCATTGCCAGAATTAAACCAATATTCCGGGCTTTGGGCTGGTCCTGACGGGCCAGCTTGTTGGCCGCAATGGAGATGAAAATGATGTTATCGATACCCAGAACAATTTCCAAAAAGGTCAGGGTAAGCAGACTGACGATTGATTCAGCAGTAAAAAGATCGCTCATAGTTGAACAGAAGTGAAAGCCAAAATTACCCCCTACAGGTCGGGTCTGCAACAACTTACCCAAGAAAGAGCCTTAAACCGGACAAAAGGCGTGTAAATTGGACAGTTGGTAAATTATAGGAGAAACGCGTAGCTGGCAACAAAACAACGGTCGATTGCGTATAGTTATACCAGATGCGGATAGATTCTGTTAAACTGTAGCGTCGAATTGCCCCCAAACGGGATACAATTTCATAAATAGACGATATTTATGGACATTTAGTCGCTTTGACACGAGCTGGTAACATATTTACAGTTGGCTCGTTATACTCACAGTGACGTATACCCTGATTCGATCCTAAACCGGTTAGCTATCCGCCAAAACTCAGCGTCTTGTGTCGAAACTGATTGTTCGTATTTTACTCGGCTTGCTTGCCATCGTGCTGTTACTGGTAGGATTCGTGGTTGTTGTTGCCACAACTCCCTGGGGCCAGCAGTTGGTAACCAAACAGGTAAACTCCTATCTCGCCCAAAAGCTTCAGTCACCCTTTCGCATCGGGCATATCCGCTATTCCATTCCCGACTGGATCGAACTGGAAGATGTTTTCTTTAAAACACCCAAAGGCGATACCCTCTTGAATGGCGGTCGCATGCGGGTAGACCTCGACATGTGGGGCCTGCTTAACAATCGTGTTGCGCTCAACCAGATCGAACTGGAGCATATTCGACTGAATATCAGCCGAACATTACCCGACACGGCCTTCAATTTCAAGTACATTCTCGACGCGTTCGATACAGGCACCGCCCCCGAACCGTCCGATACGGTGTCGACTCCACTGGCCATTAACCTGACGGGAATTGCCCTGCGGGATGTACGCATCAAATACAAAGATGACGTTACCGGGGCTGATGTCAATGCTTACATGGATAGCCTGCGGGCCAACTTCAGCGAAACGGACGTCGATAAATCCAGATACCATTTATCCAATGTGGCGGTAAACGGGCTGGACGTTTATACCCGCCTGTACCAGGGCTTGCCCACGCCACCCAGTGCACCCGGCAAACCCGGCGACACGCTCGATCTGGCCTTGGGCAAATGGCAGATCAACCGGGCGAAATGGGATATTCGGGTTGAAACAGCCGACTTCAAGACAAAAGGGAATGCCGAACGACTGGCGATGGAGTCCGACTATTTCTACCTCGACGGCGAAAAAATAGGCATCAAATCCCTAGACTTAGCCAATGCCGATGTGGCCGCTACGCTAACCAAACCAACGAAAAAGGCAACAGCGACCCCGCCAACAGCCGCTTCGGCGGTTACGCCCGGCTGGCAGGCGAAACTAACCAACGTCCGCTTTGCCAACAACCGAATCCGGTACGACGACGAAACGGCTCCCCGGCAAAAAACAGGACTCGACTACGGCCACCTCGACTTGCGGAACCTGGGTATCGACGGGCGGTTTCTGGTGTATGAAGATCTGGGTAAGCGGGGGCAGAAAATTAGCGGGCAACTGCGAAATGGCCGTTTCCGCGCTACCAGCGGGTTCGTGCTGCAACAACTCGAAGGCAACGTTTTATACACCGACACCACCACCACCATCACCAAACTTTATGTGCAAACGCCAACGAGTCTGCTGCGCGACCAGTTGGTGCTTCGGTACGATTCGCTCGGTCAGTTGACCAACCCCCGCTTTGCCAAACGGGTGGGCGTCCGGGTGAACCTGCGTCAGAGTAAATTATCGGTTGAAGATGTTCTGCAACTGGCTCCTTTTCTGGCCGATACGCCCCCGTTTGCGGGCAATCGCGGGGGTGTTTTCAAAGCAAATGCCCAGGCGGTAGGCACATTGGCCTCGCTGAACTTACCTCGGTTTGAGTTCGATATGCTGTCGGGCACTCGAATCCGGGCCAGCGGGCGACTGACTAATGTGACAGACCCTGACCATGTCGGGCTGGATATGACCATTCAGGACGCCACGACCAACATTGCCGATATCAATAAACTGGTGCCCAAAGGGACCATTCCCTCATCAATTGCGCTTCCCCCCTCGTTGAAACTCACCGGCAAACTGAAGGGCGAGCTAAACAACCTTGTCCTCGATGCCAAACTGAATACCGAATGGGGAACGGCGGCTTTTGACGGTAAACTCGCGGGCTTCGTGGCTGGTAAAAACCAGACTTACAAAGGCACGCTGAACCTCAATGATTTCGATGCGGGCAAGTGGCTTAAGCAAACTGGGACCGTGGGCAAAGTTACCGGCCGCGCGACAGTCGATGGACGGGGAATCGACCCGAACACCTTGACAACCCGTTTTGATCTGGCCGTACAATCAGCCGATCTGAACGGCTATCGCTACCAGAATCTGGATGCCGAAGGCCGGCTCGCCAATGGGCTTCTGGATTTGAAAGGAGGGTTGAAAGATCCGAATGCGAACCTGGATCTCGACATCAAGGCCAGCTTGAAAGGGGACTTCCCGAGCGTTGCCGGGCAAACCGTTATCAACGAGCTAAACCTCCAGCAACTCAAACTGTACAAAGACCCATTATCGCTCAAAGGAAAGATTAACCTCGACATGGCCTCCACCGACCCGGCCAAACCCGTTGGTACAATCTCGGCGAGCGATGCGGTGATCACGCTGGATGGCAAAAACTACCCCGTCGATTCCCTCTACGCCAAACTGGCTGCCGATGGGAACACAAAAAATGTAGTAGCCCGGCTGCCGGGGGCTCAGCTTCGGCTGAACGGGCAATTTGAGTATGCCCAATTGTACGACATCATTGCCGGAGAAATAAGTCAGTACATTGCCCTGCCTTCGTTAACCTACAAGCGCATTCCGCCCCCGCATGCCTTCACGGTCGCGATGAAAGCGTATCAGAATCCGTTGCTGCAGGCTTTCGTTCCAGCTCTTACCCGGCTGGATACCGTCCGTTTCAATGCCTATCTGGACAACTCACGTGACACTACCCTATCGGCCACGATTCGTACCGGCGTCGTTGTTTATGACACAACGACTTTGCAGGGAAGTACCATGGCGATACGGGGTGCCAACAACCAGTTAAAAGTAGATGGTCGCATAGACGGTGTCTTGTACGATGGCATAACAATTCGGCAAACCAACCTGAATGGCATTGCGGCCAATAACCGGTTTCGGTTTGCCGTTGTCAACAAAGATTCGATCAATCAGGATCTGCATGGTATTGCGGGAACACTCAGCATTGTCGATTCCAGTTATCGATTCCAGTTTGCGCCCAATGGCCTGCTCACAAACTACCAGCGCTGGCAGACAGATACCAGCGGCTTTGCTCAGTACGGTAAAAATGGCGTGCTGCTCAACCGCCTGCACATAGAGACCGGTCAGCAGTCGCTGGAAATCAGCAGTACCGAACAATACGGAAACGCGCCCATTCGGGTGACGGCCCGCGCCATTGAACTGGGCAACCTGGCCCGACTGGCGAATCAGGACACCACGCTGGCCAGTGGGCAGCTGAACGGCACGGTTATCGTCCGCGATTACATGAGTACAGACAGTAAATTGTCGTTTATCGGATCGGTTTATGTCGATAGTCTGAAAGTAATGGCCAAGCCGATTGGCAACCTCACCGCCCGATTCCGCAACGAATCCGACGGGCGCATCAGTGTCAACACGGTGCTGGCCGGGCCATATAATGATGCCACCGTTACGGGTTATTACAATCCTGAAGATGCTAAGAAAGCCCTTGATCTGGCTATCAACCTAAACCGACTGGACGCCCGAACCATCGAAGCTTTCAGCTTTGGCGAGCTGCGGCAGGCCAAGGGTCAACTCACGGGTGAATTCACCGTTGCCGGGGCTGCCGACAATCCCCAGTTGAACGGCAGTGTCTCCTTCGACTCCGTAGCCTTCAACATCAAGCAGCTCAACGCGACCTATCGAATCGATCAGGAGAAACTCGCCTTTTCGGGTCAGACCATTACGCTCGATGGCTTCAATCTGCGCGACGAGCAGGGCCGGACGTTAACGACCGACGGTACCGTTGTACTGAAAAACCTGCCCAACGCGTCGTATAACCTCCGCGTTCGGGCGGATCATTTCCAGGTGCTGAATGCCGGTCGCAAAGACAACGATTATGCATACGGGCAAGCCGCTATCACGGCCGACCTGCGAATAAAAGGAGCCGGTGCCAGTCCGTCTGTCAACGGCAACATACGGCTCGATGATGGCAGCAAAGTATCGGTTGTCCTACCCGACGATCAGTTGGACGTGAACGAAGCCAGTAAGATCGTTACATTTATCAATCATGGCGATTCACTGGCACTGACAAAATATCTGTACCGACCCAAAACGGATAGCCTGGCTCCCCGATTAGCTTTTGACCAGCTCAGCAATGCTAACATTTCGCTCGACTTGGAAGCCGACGAAAAATCGGAGCTAACTATCGTTGTCGACGAACTCAATGGCGATTATCTGCGGGCACGGGGCAACGCCCGGCTCAACGTGGGCGTCAATGCGGCCGGGCAGGTCACAGTGCTGGGCCGTTACGACGTGACCGAGGGCGAATACTCCCTGACCTATCAGGTCCTGAAACGGCAGTTTAAAATTCAGAAGGGCGGCTATATCCAGTTCACCGGTGATCCGCTCAGGGCCGATATCAATATCACCGCCATTTACCAGGTGTCGACCTCCCCCGCCGATCTGATTGGCAACGAGACGACAACCATCAATGCCGCTGCGCTCAACCGCAAGCTGCCGTTTGATGTGGCCCTGAGCATTGGCAACAACCTGGCAGCCCCAAAACTGGACTTCGACATTCGTTTGCCCGAAGCGGAAGAAGGTACGGCAACAGCATCCAGCGAGTTTGCCACAACCATTGAAAACAAGCTTAAAACCCTCCGTCAGGATCAGTCGCAGATCAACAAACAGGTCTTTGCGCTGCTGATTCTGAACCGGTTCTTACCCGAGAATACCTCGGATTTCTTCTCCGGTTCCGGCGGTGGCGGGCTGGATAACCAGGCTGAAGGCGTAGCTCGTAGCAGTGTTAGTAAGCTCATCTCCGAACAGTTGGGGCGCCTGGCTTCGGGTATCCTGAAAGGATTCGATGTGGACTTCAACCTGCTGTCGCAAACGGGTAGCGCCAATACGGGTGGGACGACCAACGGCGCCCGGACAGACTTGAACGTAGGGCTCTCGAAGAGCTTTTTATCGGGACGATTGACAGTTGCAGTGGGGCGGAATTTCGTATTGGAAAATGCGGCTCAAAGTGCGACCCGCAACCCAAATGAGGTGTTCGACAACGTATCCCTGAACTACAACCTCAGCCGCGACGGGCGTTATGTGCTCCGGGCCTACCGGCGTAATGACTACCAGGCCGTGCTGGACGGTTATATTATTGAAACTGGCGTTGGCTTTGTTATTACGGTCGACTATAACACGCTCTCCGATATTTTGCGTCGGTCGCCGGGCAATTCGCTGTAATTCATTATGATTGATCGTATAACGAGTTTTATTCTATCTTTTTTCTTCCTTAGCCATTCCGCCGGGGCAGCGCGTCGGTACTCCCAATCTGCCCGGATGGTAACCCGTTTCCTGTTGTTCCTGTCTATTCTTTCGCTCAACGCCTGTAATATTGCCAAACACCTGCCTGCCAATGAACGGCTGTATATGGGTACGGATATTACCATAAAGGCCGACTCGACGGTTTCGAAAGATGAGCAGGGGAATATCAAAGAGCAACTGGCCGCGCTGGCTCGCCCCCGGCCCAACAAGCAGCTGTTTGGTTACCCCTACAAAGTTGCTCTGTACTATCTGTTTGGCGAACCACGCCGAAATGGTTTTAGAGCCTGGTTTCGGCGGAAGTTTGGCGATGAGCCCGTGTTTGCCAGTGCCAAAGCCATTACGTCCAACATTCCGGTATGGAAAGCCACCTTGCAAAACCAGGGGTATTTTGGTTCCAACGTCACGGGTACATTGACCGAAAGTGGTTATAAGGCCAGGGGGGTTTATACCGTCGATGTGATGCCCCGCTACTATGTCGATTCGGTGGTTTTCATCGACACCACCAAAATTCGGGCATCCCTGAAAGCGGCTATGCGATTAGCAAGTCGCCGAACGATCATCAAAAAGGATGACCCCTACAATTTTGATAACCTTAAACTGGAGCGGGAACGGCTTAGTCAACTATTCAAACAGCGAGGATTTTATTACTTTATACCCGATTACATAGCCATTCTGGCCGATAACGACACCGCCCGGCACCGTACCCGGTTGTATTTTGCCATCAAGCCCGACATGCCTGATGCAGCTGGTATTCCATACGGTATCCGAAACGTATTCCTTTATCCAAATTACAATTTATCGACGGCCCAGACCGACACCAACCGGGGACAGGCCTACACGAGTAAAGAACAGTTCATTATTGTCGATTCGACCCAGCATTTTAACCCGAAGCTCTTCCGGGATATTGTGACCGTGAAGCCGGGTGCCCGCTATAACAGCCGGGCACAGGATTTAACGCTGTCGCGGTTTATTAACCTGGGGGCTTTTAAATTCGTCCGAAACCGGTTTGAACCTGATCAACAGGGTGACTCCGCCGTGCTCGACGTGCATTATTACCTGACGCCCTACCCAACCAAGTCGATGCGGGTCGAACTCGATGGTACGTCTCGCTCGAACAACTTCAACGGCTCGCAGGTGATCCTGAGCTGGCGGAACCGCAACACGATGAAACGGGCCGAATTACTGACGATCAATGCCAACGCCGGTATTGAGTTTCAGGTCGGTGGCGGTCCACAGAGCATTACCAACTACCGTTTTGGTACCGAAGCCATACTGAGCTTCCCGCGTCTTGTCAGCCCCGTTCGGTTCAACTACGACGAACGACGGCAGGCGCTACCCAAAACGAATGTTACCCTGAGTTATCAAAAAGTGATTCGGGGCGGGTTGTATGATCTAAACTCGTTCCAGACCACGTTCGGCTACGCATGGCGGCAGAATCAGCAGGTTGAACATTCATTCCAGCCCTTTAGCATTACCTATGTTCGGCCATCTAACATCAGCGTAGCCTTCCTGGATTCCGCCCTGAATAACCTCATTACTAACCCTTATATCTATCAACAGTACCTTACAGTAAGCCGCTCGCAGCAATTGATCCTTAGCAGCTTATACTCCTTCAATTACAATTCGTCGCTGCGAACTACTTCACCAACCACGTTCCGGCTGACCACCAATCTGGAAGTTGCGGGCAACGTCGTAAACTTATTTGCAAAGGAACGCAACGACGACGGTGATAAAATTATCTTCAATGTACCTTTTGCCCAGTTTCTCCGAGTCGATGCCGATGCGCGTTTATATACCAAACTCACGCCGAAAATAACCTGGGCCAATCGGTTATTTGGGGGACTAGGTGTTACGTATGGCAACTCCAGAGGGTTTCAGTTACCGCTGACCAAACAGTACTTTGTAGGCGGCAGCAATAGCATCCGGGCATTTCGCCCACGAGCTATTGGCCCTGGTCTGTTTGCCAGGGACACGATTCGTGACCGGCAGCTCTTCCAGGACGGCGGGGGCGATATAAAGCTCGAAGCCAATACTGAGATTCGGGCTAAGTTGAATAAGTATATTGAAGCCGCCGTCTTTGTCGATGCGGGCAATATATGGACCTATTCAAACAACGCGACCTTCGGAGACGAAGTACAGGCCAAGTTCAGCCCGGAGTTTTACAGACAGATCGCCATTGGAACCGGTGTCGGTATTCGCATAGACCTCTCCTATTTTCTGGTGCGTTTTGATCTGGCTACGCCCCTACGAAAACCGTATAAAACGAATGGCAGCGAGTGGGTTATCGACCAGATCGACTTTGGCAGCAAAGACTGGCGAAAGCAGAATCTGGTCCTGAACATTGCCGTCGGCTATCCATTCTGATCGACATAGCACAGGTCTTTAACCCGCGTAGCCGTCAGGTTAAAAACCATCCTATCTTAGCCTGACAACTACGCAGGCTGAAGACCCGCGCTGCATAAGCTTACTTCAAAATCGGCCGGATCACTTGCCATACCGTGTTGGCCACAATCTTATGCCCGGCAGGCGTTGGATGAATACCATCGGGCTGGTTCAGCTTACGGATTCCTCCCACGTTTTCGAGCAGAAACGGAATCAGAACGGCTTTGTTCTTATCGGCCAGTTCCTTAAACAGCCCCCGAAACTCTTTGGTATAGCTGGCACCCATATTGGGCGGAATCTGCATACCGGCCAGAACGATAGTAGCCTCCGGGCTCTTCTGCCGAACGGTATCCATAATAGCCTGAAGGTTTTTTCGGGTGTCGGCCAGCGGAAGGCCCCGAAGGCCATCGTTTCCGCCCAGTTCCAGTACAAACACCGCCACGGGTTTACGCAATACCCACGCAATGCGGCTTTTACCCCCGGCAGTCGTTTCGCCACTCAAACCCGCATTCACAACGGTGTAGTTCAACCCGGCTGAATCGAGCTTTTGCCCGATCAGCGCCGGGAAGGCCTGCGATGGCTCTACACCATAGCCGGCCGTAAGGCTGTTGCCATAGAACAGGATGGTTTTCTTTTGGGCCGGACTCGCTGGCGTTGACTCCGCCTGTTCGGCAGCCGGTGCTTTTGTGGTGGTCGTTTTGGTATCAGTTGCGCCACAGCCCCAGACCGTTAAGACCAACAACAACCCGCTTATCACAGAATAAGGCGTTTTACTATATAGGCAGAACTTCATAAAGAATACATCAGTTAATTAAACGCAAAGGACGCTCCAATTACGTTGCGCTCGTTGCGTTATCCCCCGTCTTTGCGTTTAAAAAGTCGCAACAACCCTTTTTTGTTCCATGAGTATTCTTCGCGTCGAAAATCTTACGAAAACCTATTCGAGTGGGGGTCGTGACCTGACCGTTCTGCATGGCGTCAACTTCACCCTCGAACCAGGCGATACATTTTCTATAGTTGGTCCTTCGGGCAGCGGCAAAACGACCCTGCTGGGTTTGTGTGCCGGGCTGGACCGGGCTTCGTCGGGCAGTGTGTACCTGAACGACGTTCGGCTGGATACACTCAACGAAGATCAGCGGGCCGCCATCCGAAATCAGTATGTCGGCTTTATCTTTCAGAATTTCCAGCTCCTGCCCACGCTTACCGCCCTCGAAAACGTGATGGTACCGCTCGAACTCCGTGGCGAAAAGGGAGCGGCCAAAGCGGCCCAGGCACTGCTGGAACGCGTGGGCTTGGGTCAGCGCGGGCACCACTACCCTACCCAGCTGTCGGGTGGTGAGCAGCAGCGGGTTTCGCTGGCCCGAGCCTTCGCCAACCGGCCCAAACTGCTCTTCGCCGATGAGCCCACGGGTAACCTCGACGGCGAAACCAGCGCCACCGTCGTCGACCTGCTTTTTGAACTGAACCGCGAAGCCGGTACAACCCTCGTCCTCGTTACCCACGATCTCGAACTGGCCGCCCGCACCCAGCGGGTCATCCGAATCAAAGGTGGAACGGTCGTTTCTGATACCAAAGAGCGAAAGAGTGAAAGTGTGAAAGAGTGACAACACTCACACTATTTCACCACCTTGGCAAATCGCTCTTTCACTCTTTCGCTCTTTAAATTATGTCCTGGCTTTTCAGAATGGCCTGGCGCGATAGCCGCCGGAGCCGACAGCGCTTACTTCTTTTCATGTCGGCCATTGTGCTGGGCATTGCGGCTTTGGTCGCCATCAACTCCTTCGGCGACAACCTGGCCCGGAGTATTGATGAGCAGGCCCGCGAGTTACTCGGCGCGGATTTGGTGCTGTCGAGTAACGAGCCCAATAAAGAGAAGCTTATTTACCCGCTTCTGGGTAAAGTTGTCTCTGCTCCGGCTCAGAAGAATGCCGATAAGAAAACACCCATTAACGATGCTTACGAATACACAAATGAAATTTCGTTTGCGTCCATGGTTTCGTTCCCCAAAAATCAGGGAGTAAGGCTGGCCCAGGTTAAAAACTTAAGTCCGGGTAGTTATGCTTTCGCTAACAGCTATCCGTATTATGGCGAATGGCAGATTGTTCCGCAGTCAGCCGAAAAGCTCTGGCGGGATAAGTTCAATAGTCTTCCCAAGCAGCCCTATGCGCTGGTTGATGACGCGCTCATGAATCAGTTTGGGGCACAGGTAGGAGACTCTATACAAGTGGGGGGCATTTCCTATAAGATCATCGGTCGCGTACTGAAAACCCCGGGTCAATCGGCGGTGACGTCGACAGTAGCGCCAACCGTCTTTCTGCCGTTTGTATCGGAAAGCTTACTGCAGCGTGGCAGTAGAGTCAGTTATAAATACTATTTCCGATTTGATCAGGGCACCGATGTTGAGAAGATACTCAAGCAGATCGGCCCTAAACTAGAAAAAGCCGGGCTTAATTACGATACCGTTGCCGCCCGCAAACGACAGACCGGCCGCTCCTTTGCCGACCTCACCAAGTACATGAGTCTGGTGGCATTTGTGGCCTTATTGCTGGGCTGTGTGGGCGTTGCCAGTGCGGTTCAACTATATGTAAAAGAGAAAGTGACGTCGGTAGCTATTCTGCGGACGCTCGGAGCCAGCGGTCGTCAGGCTTTCCTGATCTACCTCATCCAGACCGCCCTCATGGGTTTGCTTGGTGCCATCATCGGCGCGTTGGCCGGCTCGGTTGTGCAGTTGATCCTGCCGCGCGTATTCGGGAATTTCCTGCCTATCACGGTTGAAACAACATTATCGGCCCCGGCCATTCTGGGCGGCATTGGAACAGGGTTGCTCATTTCCGTCCTGTTTGCCCTGCTCCCCCTGCTGGCCATACGGAACGTGTCGCCCCTGCGAACATTACGTAACTCTTACGAAGACGACCTGAGTAATCGGGACCCGCTTCGGTGGCTGGTGTATTTGCTGGTTGTCGGCTTCATTATCGGTTTTGCGTATTGGCAAACGCGCAACTTCATGCTGGCCATTGGGTTCACTGGTGGCCTGGCGCTGGCGTTTGGTATCCTGACGGCTCTGGGACTGGGCCTGATCTGGCTGGTACGTCGCTTCTTTCCGGTATCGTGGAGTTATATCTGGCGGCAAAGTCTGGCGAATTTGTATCGCCCCAACAACCAGACGCTTATTCTCGTCACGTCCATCGGTCTGGGCGCGTTCCTGATCGCAACCCTTTATCTCACACAGGGACTTTTGCTGGGCCGGGTGGAATTATCATCGAGTGGAAACCAGCCCAATATGGTGCTGTTCGACATTCAGAATGAGCAGATCGCGGGTATCCGATCGCTGGTAAAAACGCAGAAGCTCCCTGTACTGCAGGAAGTTCCGGTGGTAACCATGCGGCTTACGAACATTAACGGAAGCACCGACCTTACCCCTAAGAATCCTAAAGATACGACCGCCAGAACGCCCAAATGGGCCTTCACCCGTGAGTACCGCGTTACTTACCGCGACACGCTGATTTCGTCTGAAAAATTAGCTTCGGGCAAAGCACCGTATCAGGCCGACGGAGCTATTTATGTATCAGTTGAGAAAGATTTTCTGGATCGGATGCACGTGAAGCTTGGCGATACACTCAATTTTAACGTGCAGGGGGCACCCATACAAACCATTGTCGGCGGCACCCGCGAGGTGGAATGGAACCGGGTACAGACCAACTTTCTGGTCGTCTTTCCGTCAGGAGTACTGGAGCAGGCTCCGCAGTTTCACGTGTTGATGACCCGTGTTCCCAACAACCAGACATCGGCGCTGCTGCAACGTGCGCTGGTGAGCCGGTTTCCTAACGTATCGGCCATCGATCTGGGCCTTATTCTGAAAACGGTGGACGACATTCTCGGGCAAATCTCCTTTGTGATTCAGTTCATGGCCCTGTTCAGTATTCTAACGGGGCTGCTCGTTTTAGCCAGTTCGGTGGTAATCAGCAAATATCAGCGGCTTCGGGAGAGCGTGCTGCTCCGGACCCTGGGAGCCAGCCGCGCCCAGATTCTACGCATCACGGCACTGGAATACGGCTTGCTGGGCTTACTGGCTTCGTTATCGGGTATATTGCTGTCGGTCGTGGGTACATGGGCACTGGCCCATTTTGTGTTCGAAGTCCCTTACCGGCCCGATGCCCTTCCGTTGCTGGTTGTAGCGGCCACGGTAACGGCTTTAACCGTGATCATCGGCGTGTTCAACAGCCGCGAGGTACTGGTCAGACCACCGCTGGACGTGTTGCGGGCGGAGGGGTAAGAGAAGGGGATCGCTTACGTTGGGATAGTAGTCGGAGTAAACCCCACCCCAACCCCTCCCCTAAAAAAAGGAGAGGGGCTAAAAGTGACTAGGCTGAGCTCATCCCCTTTTTTTAGGGGAGGGGTAATGTCTCAACCGCGTAGTTTCCCGTCACCCATCAGACCCCAATACGGGAATGTACGGCATTTTCAGAATCCGTACATTCTCGCTAAAATCCGGACCAGGGAGTAAGGAACTTTGCCTCATCGAAACTCGCAAAAATCCTTACTCTTTTTAATCATGGAACAGGCATTCTGGACGAAATCATGGGAATTAGAAGGCGCTTATACCAGCTTTCACCGCAAAGACGTCCACCCTTATCTGATCAAATATATTCCACCCTTTTCGCTCGAAGGCAAGTCGGTATTTGTTCCGCTCTGCGGCAAAAGCGTCGATATGATCTATTTCAGCCACTTTGCGCACCGGGTTGTGGGCGTCGAGATCGTTGAAAAAGCCATTCTCCAGTTCTTCGCCGAAAATCAGCGGGCATACAAACGGGTCGGCAATAAATTTATCTCGGGCAACATTACCATTTTCTGCGGTGATTTTTTCGATCTGACAGCCAAAGACCTGGGCACGATCGACATCGTGTATGACCGGGCCTCGCTGGTTGCTTTACCCGAGCCGATGCGGATGCGCTATTTGCAGACGCTGGAAAAAATGACGCCGGTAGGGGCATTGATGTTTCTCAACACGGTCGAATATGCACCATCGCTGCCAACGCCCCCGTTCAGCATTTCGCATAACGACGTGGTCAACTACTTCCCAAACTACGTGATTGACCACCTGGAGAGTCCGGTTTTGCCTAACCATGGTATGGTACGCAAGTTCAACCTGGACTTCCTGATCGAACACGGCTTTTTGATGCGGAAATTGTACGATTCACCCGTGCAGCTCGGTGCAGAGTCGATGATGAATGCCGCTCGTAGCTAACTGATGACCGGAAAATTGTGACGTCAGACGGGTAACTGCACGCGGTTATGTGCCTGGCGTCATACTCATTTCCACTGCATCACATCCAGTATATTGGGGCAGAAGTCATACTCCTCGGGTTGATTGGAGCCAATCAGAAGCAGCTGGTCGGAGCCGAGCTGGCGCACCTGCTCGTGATACCAGGCCGCCCCCTGCCGGTCGAGGTTGGAGGTGGGCTCGTCTAAGATAACGATGGGCGAATGGGAGAAAAATGCCAGACCGAGCTTAACCCGCTGCTTCATCCCGGATGAGAAATACTTGATCTCTTTATGGCGGGCATGTGTCAGGAGCAATCGGTCGGCAACGGCTTCGGGTGTAAGTTGATCCCGAAAGGGTTTAAACGTCTGGTGAAAAGTGAGCAGTTCATCCAGCGTCAGCTCCTCAACCAGTTCCAGATAGGGGGCGGCAATACTCACCTGCCGAAACCAGTTGTCAGGCTCAATGAGTTTACCGTCCTGTAAATAGGTCAGCGTTCCTTCTGTAGAGGGTAGATTTCCGGCCAGCAACTGTAGCAACGTCGATTTACCACTCCCATTTGGCCCAACAAACGTATAGCTGCTACCGGCGTTGAGCGTCAGACTGACCCGCCGAAAAATCCACTCCTTCCGGTATTTTTTACCGATTCCCTCGGCAGCGATTGTCAGCATTATTCGGTTGCCTGATGGTGCAAGGTCGGGCCACGTTGGCTTGGCCTTATGCCTTTTGTTTCCCGGTTTTGCACCGGTTTGCATAGCTGTGATGTTGCAACGTACCGGCCAGCGGCCGGAGCCTGAAAAGATACAGGGACAGAGGCATCGTCCGGCCCTGCACCCTCGCCTACTCCCGCTCTACGTTGCTGGTGGAGGGGCCTTTCATGATTCCCCGCTCCGACGACCGGATGAAATTCACAATTTCGTCGCGCTCATCCGATGGCGGTAGCTCAAGTTCGATCTGCGTCAGCGCATCAGCATTGTTGAGACCCCGCAGATAGATGTAGCGATAAATTTCCTGGATTTGGTTAATCTGCTCGTTGGTATATCCCCGCCGACGGATCCCCACCGAGTTGATACCAGCGTAGGTAAGCGGTTCGCGGGCAGCTTTCGAAAAGGGAGGCACATCCTTGCGAACCAGCGATCCGCCCGAAATAAAAGCGTGAGCACCGATGCGCGTAAACTGAAGGACCGAACTCGACCCGCCAATGATCGCCCAGTCACCCATATACACGTGGCCGGCCATCTGCACATTGTTTGTGATGATGCAGTAGTTACCAATGCGGCAGTCGTGCGCCACGTGCGCGTAGGCCATAATCAGGCAGTTCGACCCGATTTCCGTTTTCCAGTGTTCTTCCGTTCCCCGACTAATGGTCGCATACTCCCGAATGGTAGTATTGTCGCCAATGTAGGTTCGGGTGTATTCGTTATTGAATTTTAAATCCTGCGGTGTGGAGGAAATAACGGCTCCAGGATAAATTTTACAATTACGGCCAATTCGCGACCCTTCATTAATAACCGCATGCGAGCCGATCCACGATCCTTCGCCAATCTCCACATCTTTATGAATGATAGCAAAAGGCTCGATTACCACGTTCTGCGCGATTTTTGCTTCAGGGTGGATGTAAGCTAATGGTTGAATCATATCTTTTTAGTCGATAAGTCAGTAAGTCGATAAGTCAGTAAGTGGATCACGGAGAGCTTCTTTTACATCAGCCACTTACTGACTTACTGACTTACCGACTTATTTTTTCTTAACCAGGCTGGCGATCATGTCAGCTTCACACACCAGTTGATTGGCCACGTATCCACGACCCTGCATCTTCACTATACCGCGTTTCATGGGCGAGGTAAACTCACAGCGGAAGATTACGGTGTCGCCGGGCAATACGTTCCGCCGGAAACGGCAATTTTCAATACCGACCAGAAACGGCCAATAGTTCTCAGGGTCAGGCACGGTGCTCAGCACGAGGATACCACCCGTTTGTGCCATGGCTTCGAGCTGCATAACGCCCGGCATAACCGGATTTCCCGGAAAGTGACCCGGGAAATAAGGCTCGTTCATGGTTACGTTCTTGATCCCGACCACGCTGTTTTCGTCCAGAGCGATGATTTTGTCGATCATCTGGAACGGGTACCGGTGGGGCAGCAACTGAGAGATTCGATTAATATCAAGCACCGGCGGTTGGGTCGGGTCGTACTGAGGAACCTGATTTGCCGCGTTCTTCTGGATCAGTTTCTTGATTTTTTTGGCAAAGGCAACGTTGGCAGCATGGCCGGGGCGGGCTGCCAGAATCTGCGCTTTGATGGGTCGGCCAATCAGGGCCAGATCGCCCACCATGTCCAGCAGTTTATGGCGTGCCATTTCATTTGGGTAGTGCAGCTGAATGTTGTTCAGAATACCCTCCTGCTTGTTTACGCTCACCTTCGGCTTCTTGAGCAGATCAGCCAGATAATCCAGCTCCCCATCTCTTACCTCCCGATCAACAATAACGATGGCGTTGGTCAGATCGCCCCCTTTTATCAGGTTCTGGCGGAAGAGCGCTTCCAGTTCATGCAGAAACACAAACGTGCGGCAGCTGGCAATCTGTTCGGGGAACTGACTTATATCGTTCAGGTAGGCGTGCTGGCTGCTGATAACCCGGGAGTTATAATCGACCATCACCGTCAGGCGATAGTCGTTCAGGGGCAGGGCAGCCAGTTCAATATCTTTTTCGGGGTTGCGGTAATGAACCGATTCCGTGACCTCAAAATAGTTACGGGTGGCGTTCTGCTCTTCGATCCCGGCATCGCGCAGGGCGTTGATAAACTGAATCGACGACCCATCCATGATAGGAGGCTCGGGGCCGTCCAGTTGAATCAGCACGTTATCCAGCTGCAAGCCAACCAAAGCGGCCAGTGTATGCTCAACGGTGTGAATCCGGGCACCACTCTGCTCGATGGTCGTTCCCCGCGAGAGGTCCACCACATTATCAACGTCGGCATCCACAATGGGCTGTCCCGGCAGGTCGATGCGCTGGAATTTATAACCGTGATTCGTTGGGGCGGGCAGAAAGGTCATCGTTGCCGACACACCTGTGTGTAAACCTACGCCCGATACCGATACGGATTTTTGAATCGTCTGTTGTTTAGTATTCATTCGTTTTCACCGGGTCGCCGGCGCGATTTACAGTCTATGGTTTACGGTTCAGGATTTATGATGCATGGTTGCCGGTTGTTTCCGCGTCAGCCGACCATACATCATAGACCTCGACCTGAAAACTATACACTATAAACTATTTTTCGTTTTTCTTTTCCAGTTTGCTTACCCGTTGTTCCAGAGCTGGTAATTTCCGGAAAATGGCCTGTGAGCGCATGTTGTCACGCATTAAAAAGGCGTGGGAGCCATTGAGCGATATACCCTCTTCTTCCACATTTTTACCCACTCCCGACTGCGCACCCACTTTGGTGCCGTTGGCAATGGTTAAATGACCGGCAAAGCCAACCTGCCCGGCAATAACGCAGTTTTCACCGAGTTTTGTCGAACCGGCCACCCCCGTCTGGGCCGCAATGACCGTATTTCGGCCAATATCGACGTTGTGTCCGATCTGAATCAGGTTATCCAGCTTTACCCCTTTCCGGATAATGGTTGATCCCATGGTGGCGCAATCGATCGTGGTTCCGGAGCCGACATTCACAAAGTCTTCCAGAATAACATTACCGAGTTGGGGGATGGTTTTGTAGGTACCATCGGGCTGTGGAGCGAACCCAAACCCTTCACTGCCAATGACGGCGTTTGGGTGGATAACGCACTGCTGCCCGATAACGCAGTTGTCCAGCACGCGGGCACCCGGATGAATGATTGTATTATCGCCGATGCGAACGTTGTTACCAACATAGGCATGCGGGTATATTTTAACATTCTGCCCGATCTGGCAATTCTTACCGATATACGAGAAAGCACCCCGGTAAATCTGATCACCGCACTGGCTGCCTTCGCCAACATACGAAGGCTGTTCGACGCCAACGCGCGCAAAACTTAATTGCCGGTAGTATTCTTCCAGCAGTTGAGTGAAGGCAGAGTAGGAATTTTCTACAAAAATCAAGGCTGGCGAAACCGGCTTTTTAGGCTGAAAAGACCGGTCAACAATCACCGCCGATGCCTGAGTCGTATACAGAAACGGTTCATACTTGAGATTCGACAGAAACGAAATATCGCCTGGCTTCCCTTCTTCTATCTTGGCTAATCCCTTGATTGCCAGTGCATCATTTCCGGCGATTTCGCCCCCCAGCAGCGTGGCAATCTGCTTGACTGTAAACTCCATATACGTATGACTACCGTCGCAAAGCACTCATTTTTTGCGATCGATTGGGCCGCTAAGGTAACTAACAAATTGCATTTTTCGGATAAAACCGCCCGGAAATAGTTAGGAAGCCCCTTGTTCCTCTACCCTCCCGGACTGGCAACCCGGCAACTTTATTCACTTGCTGTTTATTGGTTGACTTATTCCGTTCAACTCTTTGGCCCAGCAGACATAGTACCGCCGAACAATATTGGTCAGCACCTGGATATTCGACAGGTCCGATGCATCAGCAATATCGATGACCTTCCCATTTTTCAGCTTAATACTGATCCGGTCTTCCGAAGGCAGGTAGGCCGCATTGGTGGCCTGCCCTTCCACCAGAAAATAACTGAGCATTTCATCGGGTAATCCCAGCCGATGGAGCTGATTTTCGAGTTCGGTTAGTAATTCACCCGCAAAAGGCTCCGTCGACAGCATGATTTTAAACAGTTTCCGGTCCAGCATCATCTGGCAAAGTGTTGACAGCACAAAATCGGCGTGCAACGCCCATTCTTTAATGCAGGCCCACACATCAAAATCATCCAGCCGGGTAAAAGCATTGAGGTATGTATGATTGGTGCGAAAGTCGCTTAGCGAAATGTCCTCTTGCAGAAACAAACGAAATACAGTCGGAGCAAAGACAGGCTCTCCACCCGGCTGACGGAGCAGAAACCGCGCCCGACGCAAAATCTGGATGAGCATGGACTCGGCGCAGATCGATGTTTTGTGCAGATACACCTGCCAGTACATCAGCCGACGGGCATTCAGGAAATTTTCGACACTCAGTATACCTTTTGCTTCGACAACCAGTTGGTCATCGGCCAGGTCGAGCATTTTGATGATTCGTTCGGCACCGATAGCCCCTTCGGCCACACCCGTATAATAGCCGTCGCGGTTGAGGTAGTCCATCCGGTCCATATCGAGCTGGCTCGAAATAAGCTGGTGAAAAAACGGTCGCTCGTAGGTTCCTTCAAACATCCGGATGGCCAATGACAGGGCACCGTTAAACTGACCATTCATTTCATGCATCAGGAGCAGCGAGATTTCTTCGTGGGGCACATTTTCCAGCAAACAGCACTCCAGTACGTGTGAGAATGGGCCGTGGCCAACGTCGTGCAGCAGGATGGCGATCTGAGCGGCTTCGCACTCGTCACTACTAATGGAATGTCCTTTGCTTTGCAGCGTACTCATGGCCTGTCCCATCAAGTGCATAGCCCCTAAAGCGTGGTGAAAACGGGTATGCAGCGCACCCGGATACACATATTCGGATAAGCCTAACTGCTTGATGCGCCGAAGTCGCTGAAAATACGGGTGTTCGACCAGGTCAAAAAGCAGCTCGGTCGGAATCGTGATAAACCCATAAACGGGATCGTTGAGAATTTTCTTTTTGTTAGGCGCTGACATTCAGCAAAGATACCGGACAGGATTCCAGGATTAGCAGGATTCCGAAGTGAAAAACCGGTTAAATCTGCATTCCTGTCAAAAAATTTGTAAATTTGCATGCTGATTCAGAGCAATCGTTCAGCAACGGGCTTGTAACTCAGTTGGTTAGAGTGCCTGACTCATAATCAGTAAGTCCCTGGTTCGAGTCCAGGCTGGCCCACCAGATAATCAGCCGCTTAGCAGACATGTTAAGCGGCTTTTTTTATGTAGTCCGTAGGCTTCTGAAGTCCATCGTCAGAATCCGAATTTTCCAGCCCGAGCGATATAGCCTAATGATATCCAGCTGCCAGGTAGGTAGTCGTGGCTAGCTGTTTTTGAAGACAAGTGTTTCGTAGGCAATTTCTACACTTTCAATGGCAATTTCATTGCCGTCTGACTTCAGGTCGGTTCCTGAAATTTTGACCGGGAAAGCATTGGTCAATGTCCAGACCATAACCTCAGCACCACCCTCATCCATAAGGCTGATGACCACCTTTTCCCGTTTTGTGGCGTTCAATTTGATGGTTCTGTACCAGGTCCAGAACTTGTTGTCTGTTGCAAAGACGCCTTTCTTCAACGTGATATTTGCGGATTGGGCAATACCCGGCATCCTGGTGGTTGAAAATGCCTTACTGTTGCCCGCCTGGTATTCCACGATCTGGGTCTCGCTAACGAGACCCGTTACTTCCTCAAATGGAATTTCTCCCAGATCACTCAATGTTACTTTGAAGTAAAATTGCGGTAAGGACCCTACAGCATCCTGTTTTTCGCCGGTCATGATCGCGTCGATTTACATCTTGTGTGAACAGGTTTATGACGTTTGCATCTGCTACCGGAACGTGAGCATACTGAATTCGGCCAGATGTTGGTTATTCGTTAAACGAGTTGCTGGCAAACCAGTCCTTAACCCTTTCTTCAAGGTACCAAATCTCGGCGTTTATCTTTTTCTGTACTGTCAGCTTTGGGACATTTTCTGTCGGGTTTGGGCCATCTGGAGCGACAAGAAACTCCCCTCGTCATTAAACGTCTTAGCCGACTCTATTCAAGCAATTAACCTGGATTCGCGTTAAGCCCCTACCGTGACTAAGAGACAACTGTTGAAATAAATGACTAACCATCAGACAATTGAATAGCCTAACCTCCACAAGGGGGGAATGGCAGAATTCTGTGTAGGCTACTCCAGGGTGAAGTACTCCCTACCGAGCTGATCGTTTTTTTATAATTTCCGGTTAATGTGTCGGCTATCCTCATAGCAACTACCTTTTTGATTGGCTCCCGCTTTGCAGTTCGTGGCGAATACTTTCTGATGATCAGCGTTAAAGCATCGGGGTAATACTATCTGACCGATGTGAGGGGGAGTGAAATTTAACTCTGTTTTTTGGGTGTATAGTAACAAGCTCACCTTACCCTTCCAATCTGCTCAATACAGCAGTCGGGACTCGGCTACGCCAACTGATTAGTCACCATCCGAACGGTCGCTGCTGTGCGTTGCCGCCACACGAGCGGTTCAATCCGTAACGCTTACGGACACGGGCCGACGATCGGACTGGTTATAAGCGCACTGATTTGTGCCATTGGTACACCTGGTTTGGATAGCCAAAGCGCCATTAAGTGCGCAGCCGAAGAAGCAGGTCAGGCGCAAATGCGAACCCGCGCCAGGCGGATATCCGACCGCTTCAACTGTCGCTGCATTTCCGTAAAAACCCAGTCGATGGCTTCATCAGGATCATTAGCGGCAACACGTATATCTTCGTCCAGACGAATATTATGCTTCATCTCATCCAGTACATCAAACACAACCCGGATTAACTGTTTCTTTCTAGTAGCCATGGTACTTATTTAAAAGCCTAAAAATAATACCTATCTACTACAGTTGTATTATATATAGCAAAATAATATTATATACTTACACAAAGGACTCCTTGTAGTGACTCATTGATCCGAATTCACCCAACTCAGAAGAATTATCATTATCAATCGACCAGTGTAAGCGCAAAAAAGAACAGGCATAAAAAAATAAGCTTTTGAGAAGCCAAATGCTTTATTTATATTTACATATTACAATATCCAAAAACTCTATATTTGTATTTTATTAAATCAATATATTAAACAATACTACTCAACCTACCTCACTATTTATTAATTGCTATTGATTACCTGGCATTCTCCTGTTGTGATGTAGTTATACAACGGTTAAGATGGCAGCTAATACATAGAAATTTACCGGCGAGACCGGTTAGTCCTCTTTTTCATGAATAGTCAATTACCGACGTTACAGCTAATTGGGTTTACCCAATTACCAGCGGGTTTGCGTCCTGTATTTCTTTTTTTACCCCTATTGGATGCCAACGGGCGACTGATTGACTTACGGCTTGATGGCGCCTACTCCGCCACCGCTCCTGCAGCAGACAGTTACTTTTCTGATTGGATTGAGGCCTCTGCCACGCACAGTTTGGCTCCTGTCTGGCAGGCTCTCGAAGAAGGCACGGTCAGTTATCTGCATTGCCGATTAGCAACCGGTCAACCCGGACATCTAACGATTACCCCCCTCCAGGGACGGTTTCTGGTCGAGTTCACGGAAGACTATCGTTCGCCCGAGGGAGCCACCCACCATCAACTGGGTACTATACAGGGGAACAACCCAAAACGAGATCAGGGTGAGGTATTACCCGCTTTTCTTTCCCATACGTCGCCACAAGCGCCCCCCGCCAGTCGGGTCGATGAGGCATGGCTCCCAGCCATCGTGGAGCATACACCCGTTGGACTGGTGCTGCTGGAACCCATCCGGCAGGGGAGTCGCATCATCGATTTTACGTTTCTATTCACAAACCCGGCTCATGCTGCCATGACCGGCTTTAGCCAGAACCAGCTCAAAAGTCAGACGTTCAGGTCAGCTTTTCCAGGGGCAGCAGAGGCCGGTTTGTTCGACCGGCTGGCGAAGGTATGCGAAACGGGTGTTCCTGAAAAGTACCAGAAGCAGGTTGAGCATGATGGCATTCCCCTCTGGGGTGAGTTTGCCCTAACCCGGGCGGGCGCCAATGTGCTGTTCAGCGTCATGGACATTTCACCTATTAAACAGGCGAAGACGGAACTTCGGGAAAAGAATCAGGCATTGGAAAAACAGGTAGCTGAGCGAACGCTGCAAATGCAGGAGCTATTCCGCCTACAGAACACCATTCTCAATCACGCTGGTCAGGCCATACTCGCCACCAATGAGCATGGCGTTATTCATACCGCCAATCCGGCCTGCGAAACCTTGCTGGGCTATACTACGCAGGAACTCAATGGAATGGCCGTTCATTTCAGAAATAATCCGAATAATGACTCCTGCCCATTAATCTCGTTTACCGGCTATGATCCATCTGAGCCGCTCGATCCGTTTTTCGAGTCCCTTTTGGCGAATCAGGAGTACACGCAGCAGGAATGTCTGGTTAAGCTTAAACTGGACAGAGAGCTCCCGGTTCTGCTGACCGTTAGCCGGTTGGTCAGCGAGGCAGGCACAACCATTGGCTACGTAGGCATTGCCACCGATATTTCGGCCCTGAAAATAGCAGAGGCCCGACTTCAGGAAAAGAACCGGATGCTGAAAACGTTTTTTGATGAAGCCCTGGATATGCATAGTATCTCCAACAGCCAGGGGCAGTTTTCGGAAGTCAATTATGCCTTTCATCAGGGGCTGGGCTACTCCGCCGACGAGCTCATCGCCATCCCATTTCTATATCTGATCCATCCCGATGAGCAGAAAGACGTTTACCTGAACCTGCTCAAGGATATTCTTCAACAGCCGGTTCGCCATCAGGTAAACCGGTTCCGAAAAAAAGACGGTACCTACCGCATCTTTGAATGGAATGCCATTGGCATTGAACAGCTGGTGTATGGATCGGCCCGCGACATTACCGAACGGGAACAGGCAGAAGGGCAGCTTCGGGCACTGCATGAGCGGCTTCAGATGGCCACCCAGGGTATGGATCAGGGCATTTGGGAAGTGGACCTTCAAACAGGTCAAATTATCTGGGATGAGTGCCTGTGGGAGTTAAACGGCCTGCCGAAACCCGTACGGGAGCTGACTTACGAAGAGTACCTTAACACCATTCATCCGGAGGATCGGGCCACGTTTCAGAGTAACAGCCGAACCCAGTTAGCCAATAGCCCGGGGCCGCTTGCCCATATCTACCGAATTCTTCGGCCGGATGGCGTGGTGCGGTACATGGAAACAAACGGCCGGATCATTCGCAACGACAGCGGTCAACCCATCCGCCTGATCGGGGTGGCCGGCGACATAACCCAGCGACAACTAATTGAGCACTCCCTCCGGGCCAGTGAGCAGCGCTATCGATCGCTCGTAAATCACCTCGAAATTGTTGTCTTTCAAACCGATTCCCGGGGATGTTGGTCGTACCTTAACCCGGCCTGGGAAGCCATTACGGGCTTTAGTATTGAGGAGTCTCTAGGTTGTTCATTTATTGACTCTATTCTGCCGGAAGACAGACCCATCATTCAGTCCGACATGGTGCAATTCAGGACAGATGAGCAAACCCTGATTCGCTACGTGATTCGATACATGCACAAAGTGGACGGGTATCGCTGGGTCGATATTTATGCGCAGGTTCAATGGGATGAGCATCATAAGCTGGTAGGCGTTACCGGCACACTAACCGATATTACCAAACGCAAAGAGGCCGAAGAAGCCCTGCTGGAGAGCGAGCAGCGCTTTCGGGAAATTGCCGAAAACGTGGACGAGATCTTCTGGGTAAGGGCTATCAATGAACCCCGATTTTTATATATAAACCGAGCCTTCGAAACGTTTACGGGCATGAGTGCTCAGGAATTATATCAGAGTTCGTTTAAGTTCCTTGACTTTGTCCTGGACGAAGACCGGGGCACGCTACAGGACGCTTTTCTTAGCAATGTACCCGGCAATTCGTACCGGTTCAGGGCCCGCCACCAGGATGGCAGTCTTCGCTGGCTCAGTGCGCGCGTGTTCAGCATCCACGACGAAAGAGGGGAGCTGATCCGTCGGCTTGGCGTGGCGACTGATATCACTACGGCCATCGAGAAAGAACAGATTCTGGAAGAGTCACTGGCCCGCGAACGGCGCGTGAATATCCTTAAATCGCAGTTTGTCACCACGGCTTCCCATGAATTCCGCACGCCTTTGTCAGGCATCAGCTCCAGCGTCGAGCTGGTTCAGCTGTACCTGAACCGGCCAGATGTCTCGAAAAGCATTCCACACATAAAAAAGCATCTGGATAATGTGCTGGCAAAAGTTTATTCGCTAACCGAACTGATCAGCGACACGCTGACTGTCAGCAAAATCGAGGAAGGGAAAATTGCGGTGCATATGGCCGCAACGGATCTGGTCGCCCTTTGTCAGTCGCTGATCGCCACGACCTTCAACGACCGCAGCGACAGGCGGCAGGTGGAATTAACCATTCTCGGCGACGACAGTTGGGTCATGGCCGATAAGAAGTTGCTGACTCATGTGTTAACCAATCTGCTGGGAAATGCTTTCAAGTTTTCCACCAAAAACCCCCGTCTAACCATTCAGTACGAGAAATACCGCGTGTCGCTGGCCGTAACGGATGAAGGCATTGGCATACCTGACAATGAACTTCCTTTCCTGTTCGATAAATTTTACCGGGCCAGCAACGCTGTTAATTTTCCGGGTACCGGCCTGGGTCTGGCTATTTGTCAGGAATACATTGCCTTACAGCAGGGTGTCCTTACCGTTTGCAGCACCCAGGGAGTCGGGACCACTTTTACGGTAACGTTTCAATAACCAGCGGAAACGTCTACCTTACCTCAACGCCATCATTGACCGCTAACCGCCGTTTTTGCGCCGGATGGCCGCTTCTGGGTGGTGGTAGTAGGGCCCGAAATCGTGATGATCCCGTTTTTGACCTGCATACGGTCCAGGCACACAACCCGTTCGTCGCCGGTTTTCTCGGTTCTGGCGTGGTAGACGCAGAACATCTCTTTGCCATCGGGAGAATAGGTAATGCTGTTGTGCCCCGTACCCGTCACATCCCCTCCCCGATCGGTGTTCTTCTGCAATACCGGGTTGTTGGCGGCTTTTTTATACGGCCCTAACGGCGAGGTCGACGTAGCATACCCAATGGCATAATGCTGCCCACCGAAATTATTGGCCGAATACATCATGTAATAGATATTATCTTTTTTGAAGGTAACCGAGCCCTCCGTCCAACGGCGGTTTACTTCCCGGGCCGTCACTGACCGGCTTTCCCATTCAGCCTGCTTGTCGCTCAAACGAACGGGCGGGCGCAGCAGCAAAACCGGCTCACCAATAACGCCCGAAAAATCAGACTTGAGCTCGACGCCGTATACCCAGCTTTCTTCAATTTCCTTGAACCAGCCGTTTTTGCGGGCCAGATCAGCCACTTCACTGTCGACCGCATGTTTGTAGCAGCAACGCGAGTAATACAGATAGGCTTTGCCGTTGGTATCAAAAAACACGTTGGCGTCGATGACCGGATACCCCGGATCGAAAACGGGTTTAGTGGCGAGGTCGACAAAGGGACCGGTCGGCTTGTCGGCCACGGCTACCCCGATACGGAAGTTTTCCAGTTCCTTGGTGGGGTTCACCTTCCACTGGGCGCTGTAGAACAGGTAATACTTCCCTTTCACTTCATACACTTCAGGGGCCCAATAGGCACCGCCCCAGCTTGCTTTGGGGTCGCTCCAGCCATTTTTATTATCGTGAAAATACACCTGTCCTTCGGCCTTCCAGTTCACCAGGTCTTTAGACGAATAAGCCGAAAACCCCTTATCGGCTCCTCCGCCGGTGCCATACATGTAATAGGTATCCCCCGTATGCAGGATGTAAGGATCACCAAACTGGATAGGCAGGGGATTGGAAAACGTGGTTTTGGCCGTAGCCATGCGGGCTGTTGTCTGTGCCACAGCGGGACGCAAAAACAGGGAGACGCAAAGCGTGAAGAGGAGCAACGATTTTTTCATATAAACAAAGGTAAATAACGCCGGGCAACACCCACAAAAGTAGAGAAAGCTATTTGGTTAAACGGCCCATCTGAGTCTTTTACTATACCCGACTCAACGTTTCGGGGGTATAAAAAGCTTGCACAGCATCGCTTTAACGACGACTCCTCAGGCTATTGTGTAAGCGATATGGATTCTAAAAATACTTAGAATTTGCCAGCAGTGTGATCGAATAGACTGGTCCGTTTTTCAGCTTGACTATCTGGCGCAAACAGTTCCCGTTACTATTTCTAAGGTTTCGGATACAGGAGTTCTTTCACTTATATCAACAATCGGCAATTGAATGTCCACTTTACAAAATGAATACTCTTTAGATGGGTTTACTATATGCAGGCATTTTGACAAATTTGTTTATTCTCACGATAAGGTTATATCTTCCTCATAATGTGTATTCCTAAGGAATGCGTTTTTCAGCTATTGCTACCCCGTTTTAAATTAGTTTTCTTGATTATTTGTTTATTACACAATATGCCGACTTTCACGGTAAAATTGCACGTGGCATATAAGATATAGATTGCTTTTACATATGTTTGCGTGACTTAGCAAGTTAAGAAAGTCGTCGAAAGTTACCAAGAAGTGAATATTAGTCACAATACATTGCCATCAAGGTGCGCGTCAGACCTTTTCAGCTCTGCTGTCTTTAGAAAGGCAGTCAGAGAAAAAAACTATGACCTCTTTAGTATAAGAGCAAATAGATTGTTAGCATCTTGCCCAGATTCAAAAGTTAAGTCAACGGCCGATATAATAAAATACGCTTACCAAATCTTAAGAGATAGTTATCGAATAGAATATTTCTATAAAAATACAATTTTGAACGAGCTGTTAACTGATAAACGGTTTGTACAAGATTCATTAGTTATATTCAATGAATTTAAAATTCATAAATCTATAGCAGATGTTGTTTATATAAACGGCAAAAATCGTGTTTATGAGATAAAAACCGAGTTAGATAGCCCTGAAAGATTAGCGAATCAGATTTCAGATTACAAAAAGATGTTTTCAGAGGTAAACATAGTAACTCACATAACATTATTTGAAAAATACTCTCAAATCGTTAAAGATGACTCTGTAGGCATTTATGTTTTGCAGGAAAATCTTAAAATAGAGAATATAAAAAAGGCTAATTCAGATAACAACAAACTAGATTTAGAAGTCATTTTGAAAACATTAAAAAAATCTGAATTATTGTCTTTAATAATTAATATATCTGGTATCGAATTAAAAATACCTAATATGTCATTTTTTGATACTTGCCTAGATATTTTACATGATTATAATATATTAGACGTCCAAAAAGCTGTATTCGATTGTTTAAAATTAAGAGGAATAAAGGAAAGACAAATGCTTTTAAATAGTGAGACACCTAAAGAACTTAAATATGTTTGTCTATCATTAGGGTTCTCTAAAGATGAGTATAAAACACTTTATGATTTCCTAAACACACCTTCATCCAAATATAAAAATCATGTATTTTCCACTATTAAGGGCTAAACAATTTGAACTACTTGCATTAAGAGAAGTAGCGTCTTTGATTGCACACAAACCTATTTCGCCAGTAATTGAGCCTACTAAGGCAGATACAACCCAGCTTACGAAGGCTATTACTTCACTCATTAGTGCTCAGATAAATTTCTCATTAGTATTAAATTCTTGTATTACTAATTCAGGATGCTTAGGCAGTATATCTGATTTAATAAATTCTTTTTCAAATACTTATAAAAACTTTCAAATAGGGATAAATATCGATCACAAAACAGATTTCGACGAATTATGGAAATATCTTGAAGTAAATAATCTTCAAGATCACAACCTTGCTTTAATACATCTCAATAAACCCGACAATATGCAAAAGATGGAGGATTTTATAAAGCATTACAACGTTAAATATAACATCTTACATATAGAAAATGTTAAAATTAGATATAAAAGAAATTTTGATGCTGAATCCTGCATATCATTAAATGATTCATTTAATCAACAGCAGCGAAACGCTGATTATGTTAATATTCCAGATGAACCTTTCTCAGAAGAGTTTCTGTATTATAAAGATGAAGGCTTTAAAGGGTTCGCAGATTATCTTACTATTGGACAGGCTTTTTCAGAATCAGGTTTTACACCTTATGTCGTAGTAATTCATTTAACATATTTAAAATCAAAAGAAATAAGAATTGCACATTTCGCATCTACTACAAATAAAGATACCAATTCACCATTAGATTTACCTAAAAAATTTAAAGAAGCCTTAAGCCAACTTACTGCGTTCGTTGGCGCCCATGAAATTAATGAGACAAAAGCAATAGACGAATTCAAAAACTTGCAGTTGAGAGAGCACTTTCCGGGTTTGGGCAGTGTCAAGAAGCTCTCTATTATGAATCATCTAGAGCTTGTAAGCAACTTGCTGTAAACTAAGAGCTATGTGGTGTTGTGCTAATTGTTTTGGTGATCAGATAATTAAAATATATATTAATACTAATGCTACAAACTTAGGAGATTGTAATTACTGTGGTACGAAAAAGACAGCAATTATACAGTGTTTAGAACTTTATGACCAACTTGTTCCACTTGTTGGTATTTATAAAAAGTGCGAAGACGTTAATGAAAAAACATTAAGTAAAGAATATTTATGGAATGTCATCAAGAAGGACTGGCCTTCTTTCTTTAATATTGAAGATGCAAAAATAGAGCAATTACTAAAAACAACTTTATTTGATTATAATGACATTCTATCGAATTATGTGGAACCATCATATCAAAATGACGAAATACAAGAATTAAGATGGCAAGATTTTATAAAGGAAATTAAGAATATTAATCGATTTTTCATCACCAATTTAATTGATACTAAGCTATTAGAAGAACTATTGGGCTTTCATGCGAAACCTTATTTTAAGGGCAAGTATTTTTACAGATCGAGAATTTCACCAAGCCATAAGTTTACTTGTGATGAAATGGGAAAACCACCTTATGAATATGCTACAGCTGGAAGAGCAAACCCCAAAGGGATTTCCTATCTTTATGTTTCTGACAATGAGTCTACAACATTGTATGAAACTCGTGCATCATTATTAGACTATGTGACGATTGGGAAATTTAAACTTGAAGAAGATTTGAATGTTGTCAACTTAAAAGATGGAGATAGCATAAGTCCCATCTTGCTTGAAGATTCGATTGGAAAATATATGAGTTACAGAAATTATTTGCTTAGACTTGGGCAAGAACTCTCCAAACCGATTAGAAAACAGGATAGTGAATTAGATTATCTTCCTACTCAATATTTATGTGAACTTATTAAATCATTAGGCTTTGATGGTGTTGAATACAAAAGCTCTTTAAATCCTACAGGATTCAATCTTGCAATCTTTAACGATCAGAAATTTAAGTGCATCTCCACTAAGTTAATTGAGGTTAAATCTATTAATTACGAGATGAATGAAATAACTGATCTGTGAGATACTTAATCGCATTATCTTGCAATTGAAACTTTTTTAAGCAAAAACCCCTCAGAAATCATTTCTGAGGGGTTTTTGCTTTTCTTGTGGGAGTTGACGGGTTCGAACCGCCGACCCTCTGCTTGTAAGGCAGATGCTCTGAACCAGCTGAGCTAAACTCCCTTTTCTCTCTTTTTTCCCTTGCGATTGTCGTCGTTTGGGAGTGCAAATATAAGAGGGTAAAACGCCCTTTTGCAAGCCTGAGGGCAAAAAAAATGTAATTATTTTTTAATTGCCTGATAAACAACGGCCTTTCTCTATTCAAAATTTAAATAAAGTGTGATGGAGTGCGTCGTGAGTTTGTTGATCCCCACACTCGCAGCATTGGTACCCGGGCGGTAGAGGTTCACCAGACCGTGAGAGAACCGAATTTCGGGGGCAAACTTGAAATACTCGAAAAACTGCTCGAACCCAACCCCGTACTCGACGGCAAAATCCATCGTCCCCGTGCTAAGCTTGCTCGCCCCCTGGATCTCCTTCCGGCGCACGTTACTCTCGACACTAAAGGTGCCCCCTGCCAACAGATACATGCGGCTGTTGTTGCGTCGTTCGGATTTGTATTTGAGCAGCAGCGGAAAATCAACCCAGGTCGATTCGCGGGTTTCTGTCTTGGAGGTGCCGCCGGGGTAATCGTACTGAACCTCGCGGCTGAACAGCGATACCGAGGGCGTTAGCCGTAAGTCGAAGCGGTCGTTCAGAAAGGCGTTGACCACAAATCCAACCCGGAACGCCGGTTTGTTGGGCGAGTAGATCCGGTAAGCTGAATCGGCGGTCAGGAATTCAGGGCTGTGCGTCACACTGAAACGCGTGACGGGGACGGCAAAGAAAAAGCCGTAGTGAATCGCCTTGTCGTCGTACCGTTCCAGGTGCTTCCGCACATACTTGTAGTTGGACTGCGCCTGTGCTGTGGCAGGCACCAGGCCGATAAGCAGCAGCACAAAGCCAACCTGCACCGAAATCCGGGCCATGCGGTTCAGAAGGGTATGGGTAGCATGAGCCGGGCGTGTAGTAACTACGCCTTGTGGCCGATGTAAATTGACGCAACGCCGAAGGTGAGCGGTATCCATTTGGTATTTTTGAATCCGGCCGCTTCGTAGATCCGCAGAAAGTCGGGACCATCGGGAAACGCCTGTACCGATTCGGGTAGGTAGGTGTAGGCCGACGAGTCTTTGCTTACTACGCGCCCGATGAGCGGCAGAATGGTACTGGAATAAAAACCGTAAAGCTGTTTAAACGGAAACTGGCGCGGATTCGAGAACTCCAGCACGACGCACACACCACCGGGGCGGGTAACGCGGTGCATGTCGGTCAGGCCTTTTTGCAGGTTCTCGAAGTTGCGCACACCAAAAGCAACGATGACAGCATCGAAATCATTGTCTGGCAGGGGCAATCCTTCTGAATCACCCGAGCGCATTTCGATGATCTGATCGACACCGCGCTTCTTCATTTTTTCGCGCCCTACCGATAGCATCCCTTCCGAAATGTCCATGCCCACGATTTTTTCGGGCTTCAGGGCCAGAGCCTCCAGGGCAAAATCGCCGGTGCCGGTGGCAATGTCGAGGATGCGTTTGGGCGGTTTGGCCGACGCTTTCCGGAGTTCGCGGATAGCCCGTTTACGCCACAGGATGTCGATACCACCGCTGAGCACGTGGTTCAGCAAGTCATACTTCGGCGAAATACTATCGAACATCTCGGCGACCTGCTCGCGCTTGGAGGTGTCTTTATCTTTGTAAGGAACGACGGACATTAGTGAAAAGCGAAAAAGCGAAAGAGCGAAAGAGTAAAAGAGTGAATGACAGGCGTCTTTTGTTCGCTCTTTCACTCTTTCACTCTTTCACTCTTTTTATGCAAAGGTAGTGCCATAACAGCACGTTTCAGCCGAAAGTTTGATATTCCACTGGCAATGTGTAGTTTCGAAAGAATGTCATTTTTTGCTACAACCTGAATTCCTATGCTCCCGCTTATTCTGTCTTCCTGGCTTACCCTCAGCCCCTTTATACTCGCTCACACCGGCGGAGACGATCCCATTGCCAAAAAAGCCCATAAAGTTCATCAGCGCGTACTCACCCTCGATACCCATGCCGATGCGCCGATCATGATGCAGAAGCCCGGTTTCGATGTGGGTTCGTCGCACGATACCAAACGGGATGGATCGCAGATCGACTTTCCGCGAATGAAGAAAGGGAGTATGGACGCTATGTTTTTTGCGGTCTACACCTCGCAGGGGCCCCGCACCGACGAAGGCCACGCCGAAGCCAAACGCAATGCCCTGAACCAGTTCGAGCTGATTCATCAGGCCCTGAAAAAATACCCCAATCTGGCTGAGCTGGCCACCACCCCCGCCGATGCCTACCGGATCAAGAAAGCCGGGAAGCGGGCCGTATTCATCGGGATGGAAAATGGCTACCCGGTCGGGAAAGATCTGTCGATGCTCAAGACCTATTACGACCTGGGCTGCCGCTACATGACCCTGACGCACTTCGCCAATAACCTCATCGGCGATTCATCGACCGATCCCGACGGCCCGATCTACGGCGGTCTGAGTGATTTCGGCAAACAAGTCGTGCCGGAAATGAATCGACTGGGTATCCTGATCGACGTGTCGCACGTAGCCGACAGCACCTTCTACGACGCCCTGGCTCTATCCAAAGCGCCCGTTATTGCCTCGCACTCCAACTGCCGGGCTATCTGCGACTTTCCGCGCAACATGACCGACGACATGATCAAGGCCATTGCCGCCAAAGGGGGCGTGGTGCAGGTCAATTTCGTAAGCGATTACCTGAAAAAGCCCTCCGATGCCAACCGGGCGGCCAAAACCAAGATCCGCATGGCGCGGGTGGGTAAAGTCGTGACCCCGGAAATGGAAGCCCGGATGACGGCCATGAGCGATTCGGTATCCAAAGTGTACGCGTCCGAGCGGGCGAGCCTGTCGGACATTGTCGATCACATCGACCACATCGTGAAACTTGTGGGCATCGACCACGTGGGCATCGGTTCGGATTTCGACGGAGGTGGGGGCGTTAACGGCCTCGAAGACGTCAGCGAAATCGAAAACCTGACCGTTGAACTCGTCCGCCGTAACTATTCCGAAGCCGACATCGCCAAAATCTGGGGCGGCAATTTGCTGCGGGTACTGGGTCAGGCGAAAGTAAAGTAGTGCCGTACTGTATAACGGGGTGGTACTCCGTTATAGCCGCGTAGCGGCTAATTATAGACGAATAGTCAGCCTGACGGTTTCAAGGGAGTACCACTCCGTTGTACAGTACCACCAGAAACCATGACACCAGAAGCCGTTTTCAGTCTCGCCAGTACCCTTGTTTTGCCGCAGTGGCTGCTTATGATCGTTGCGCCACGCTGGGTGGCGACCAAATGGCTGATGCAGTCGTATCTGATTCCGGTTTGTCTGGCCGGTATCTACGTCACCTATCTGTTTGGCGGAGGCCCGGTCGATTTCGGGGCTTTCGGAACGCTGGCGGGTGTCAAAGGGCTTTTCTCGAAAGGCGGGGATGGCGTCATGCTGGCGGGTTGGGTGCACTATCTGGCTTTCGATCTGGTAGCCGGAACGGTCGTGGTGCGGGATGCGCAGGAGAAGGCCATTCCACATTGGCTGATCGTGCTGCCGCTGTTTTTCTGTTTCATGCTGGGGCCGGTTGGTTTACTCCTGTACTGGCTCATCCGTACCATCCGCACCCGAAAATTAATCTGACAAACGAATCAACACCTGCCGCCATGACCACTTTATTTACCTCCCTTCACGAACGAAATACCATTCTCTACCAACTGGGCTGGGTGTGTGTAGTCGGGACACTCGTTTGCGCCCTGCTGGCCTATAGCAGCGGAACGCAGGTACTGGGCATCAACGCCTATGTAAAACCGATGAAGTTTCTGGCTTCGACCGTTATCCTCTGCTGGACAATGGCTTTGTATCTGGCCGAATTACCCCAGAAGGGCAGTGTGAAGGCCTATTCCTGGATGCTGGTAGTTGTCTTCGCTATCGAACTGGGTATTATTATCTGGCAGGCCGGCCGGGGTAAACTGTCGCATTTCAATATTTCGTCCCCAACCGATGGGCTGCTGTTCGGCCTGATGGGAATCGCCATTGCCGTGTTCACCACCTGGACTGCCTACATCGGTTTTCTCTTTTTTCAGCTTAGCCCGACCACGATCAACCCGGTGTATTTGTGGGGAATCCGGCTGGGTATTGTCCTCTTCGTTGTCTTCGCCTTTCAGGGGTTTATGATGGCGGGGCGGCTGGCGCATACCGTAGGAGCACCCGATGGCGGGGCGGGTTTGCCTATACTGAACTGGAGCACCCGCTTCGGTGATCTGCGCGTGGCCCATTTCTTTGGTATGCATGCCCTGCAGCTGATTCCCCTGTTCAGCTATTACGTGGCGCGTAAACCCAGTCATGTTTTTATCTTCTCTGCCATTTACTGTGTACTGGTTACGGGGATGCTGGTACAGGCGCTGGCGGGCAAACCCCTGCTGGCCGATACAGGCCATTGATGGTAAAAAAAGAACCGGTTGCCCTTTGATAAGATAGAGATTGATAAAACCGGTCTCAACATCAAAAAGTCAACTCGTTCTACCTGATGAACCGTACCGATTTTCTGAAGACCTCCGCGCTGGCCGGAGCCACGCTCATCACGGACCCTGCTCAGGTTCGTGCCTTTATTACGCCGAAAGCTGCCCAAAAGTACCGTACCGCCGTGGTCGGCGCTGGCTGGTGGGGCGGCAATATTCTGCGCTGTGCGGTGCAGGCGGGTGAATCAAAAATTGTGGCCCTCTGCGATGTCGACACGCGCCAGTTGAAGAAAACCAGCGATGAGCTCAGTAAGCTAACATCCGATCAGCCAAAATTGTATCGCGATTACCGCGAGATGATCGCGACGGAGAAACCCGAGATCGTCATTGTAGCCACCCCCGACCACTGGCACCCGCTCGTGGCCATCGAAGCCATGAAAGCCGGGGCGCACGTGTATGTCGAAAAACCCATCAGCCATACCATCAACGAAGGAAAGGCCATGGTAAAAGCGGCCCGGCAAGCGGGGCGCATCTGTCAGGTGGGTATGCACCGGCGCGTATCGCCCCATAACGTGTCGGGCATGGAGTTTTTGCGGTCGGGAAAGCTGGGCAAGATTGGCATGGCGCGGGCTTTCGTGCATTATTCCGGTGGGGCGGGTCAACTGACGCCCAATGCCGAAGTGCCTAAAGAAATGGACTGGAACATGTGGTGCGGACCGGCACCCCTCCGGGACTTCAACCCGACCATGCACCCCCGCGGCTGGCGGAATTACCTGAACTACGCCAACGGCACCCTCGGCGACTGGGGCATTCACTGGCTCGACCAAATCTTGTGGATCACCGAACAACACCATCCGCGCAAGGTGTTCTCGACCGGCGGGCGGGCCATTAAACAGGACAGCACCGATGCCCCCGACCACCAGGTAGCAACGTACGAATTTGAGGACTTTACGGCCGTTTGGGAACACCGGACATTTGGCGGAAACAAAGCCGAGAAAACGCATCCTCAACAGGCAGTAGGCGTGTATTTCTACGGTACGGAAGGCACCTTCCACATGGGCTGGCTCGACGGCTGGACCTTTTACCCGTCGGACTCAAAAAAGGAGGTCATTCATCAGGACTCAAAGCTGGATAAACCCGATGATCAGAATATCGCGCTGCTCTGGGCTGATTTTCTGAACAGTATAAAGACCAATAAACTGCCCGTTTGCGACATTGAAATCGGTCATCGCTCCACCAACATGGCCTTGCTGGGTATGTTGTCCATGAAGCTCGGCCGGAGTGTGGAATGGGATGGCAAGCAAATCCCCAACGACCCCGAAGCCAACAAGCTCCTGAGCCGCGCCTACCGGGGCGAGTGGAAATATCCTGTTTAGTGGTAAATTTTGTAAAGGGTCTGGGCTTTAAATAAACGCCATATCTCAGAGATATGGCGTTTATTTAAAGCCCAGACCCTTTACCGTCAAGCCTCTATTTTCTCCTTACTAGTCATAGCAGGTAGCTGAATAACAAACTCGGCCCCCTCCCCTTCCTGACTCTCTACCCGCAATGACCCGCTGTGCCCTTTGGTGATAATATCGTAACTCAGCGATAACCCCAGTCCGGTACCCTCTCCCGGAGGCTTGGTGGTAAAAAAGGGCTGAAAGATCTTCTGCTGCACCGTTGGGGGCATACCAATACCATTGTCGCGCACCCGAATCTCAACAACGGAGCCCAACTGATGGGTACTGACAATAAGGCTGGGCTGATAGCCAGTCCCCGCGGCCATCTTCTGCTTTTTATGAACAGCATAAAACGCATTGTTGAACACATTCAACAGGGCACGCCCGATCTCCTGTGGTATCAGGGCCACCTTGTCAATAGCGGGGTCAAACTGGGTGACCAGTTCGCAGGTGAACTCCTTGTCTTTGGTTCGCTGCCCGTGGAAAGCAAAGCGCAGGTATTCTTCAACCAGCGCGTTCAGGTTCGTTGCCTGTACATTTCCCGTTGAGGTTCGGGCATGATCGAGCATACCTCTTACAATGTTACTGGCTCGTTTGCCGTGGTGTAGAATTTTACCCAGATTGGCCTGAATATCGTTGACCAGTTCAGTTTCCAGATCCGGGTCGCGCTCGGGTTTCTGCTGTTCCTGCGATAGTTCATCCACGATTTCGACACTGATCTCCGAGAAGTTGTTCACGAAATTGAGCGGGTTCTGAATTTCATGGGCAATACCAGCGGTCAATTCACCCAAGGAGGCCATCTTCTCTTTCTGGATCAGCTGATTCTGCGCTGTTTTTAATTCTGTAAGCGTTTGCTCCAGATTGTCGCGCTGGGTTTCAATTTCTGCTTTCTGCTGTTGTACCTCCTGCGTGCGTTCGGCCACTTTTGTTTCCAGCAGATGATTTTCCTTTTCGAGCGCCCGCGAACGGTAATTGATAAACGCCCGGATAGCCGCCAGGAACAACGCCAGATAGAGCAGGTACGCCCACCACGTTTGCCACCACGGACGAGCGATCACGATCGTTAAAGAAGTCCCCTGGGTATTCCAGACGCCGTCATCATTCGAGGCTTTCACCCGGAAGACGTAAGTGCCCGGCGACAGTTCGGTGTAGTTGGCAAACCGGCGGAAACCGCTGTCAACCCAGTCATCGTCAATTCCCTCCAGCTTGTAGGCGTACCGATTTTTTTCGGGCGAGTGGTAATTGAGCGCTACAAAATCGAACGCCAACGAGTTTTCGTTGTGCTGGAGATCGAGTCGATTGCTATCCAGCAGCCGGTTCTTGCCCCCTATTTTCAGGCCCGTAATATACACGGGCGGTATTACGGCGTTGTCCCTCACACTATCGGGATTAAAGACAACAAACCCATTGATACTGCCGAACAGAAGGGTTTCGTTGCTTCGGCTCACGCTGGATTTGTTAAATTCAATAGCAGGCAGCCCATCGGTAGCGTCGTAGTTTCGGAATTTTCGGGTTGCGGGATTGAAGCGGGAAATACCATTCTGGGTGCTTATCCATATATCGCCGTTTTTGTCCTCAATAATTCCGGAAACCGAACTGGTGATAAACCCCTCCCGGCTGGTAAAAGCAGTGAATTTATTGGTTGCGGGATCAAAAATATTCAGCCCTCCCCGTTCGGTACCCACCCAAATACGGTTGTGGCTGTCTTCAAAAACGGCCGTTACATCTCGATCGGTCAGTTCACCGGCTTTCCAGGGAATACCCGGCCGGTAGAACATCTGGGCCTTCGTTTGGGGATTGAACCGGTGCAGGGCTCCCTGCTGCGCCACCCACAGATTCCCGTCGCGGCTGGCCAGCAGGTCGGTGATGAAGTTAAAACCGCCACTAACGGCCGTATCCTGATACACATACCGGCCGGTAGCCGGATCAAACGAAGCGATCCCTTTCTTGCCCCCAATCCATAGCTGACCGTCGGAGCCTTCAACAATATGCTGGGCCGGAATTTTAGACGGATATCGGGTTGCCAGGCCTGTGGCCGGATCAATCCGGTTTACACCTTCCAGCGTGCCGACCCAGAGTCGTTGCTGTCGGTCTTCGAAAACAGTCCATACATGATTGCTCAGCAGCGCGTGCGGATCGGTTGGAATGGCCGACTGATGGTCCAGCAAACCCTGGCGCGGATCAAACCGATAAAGTCCTTTTACGTTATTGCCCAGCCAGATAAGGCCGGTATGATCCTGGAGGATCGTGTTGATACTGTTGTCGACCAGCCGCACCGAAGGCATGGCCGGTTTGATCTGATACGAAAAAAACTTCTTGGTGGTATTCGTCACTTTGTTGACCCCATTATCTGTTCCGATCCAGAGGTTACCGTTCCGGTCCTCAAAGAGGGAGAGAATATTATTGCTGGACAGCGGGTTGGGGCTGAACCGATCTACCTCGTAGGTGATCACCTGACGCGTGGCGGGGTTTATTCGCTGGAGGCCCTCGTCGGTTGCCAGCCACACATCGCCGGCATAGCTGACGATACCGTTGAGGGCGATATTGTTCTTGATCAACCCATCCGGATTATAAGCAACGGCCACGGGCAGGGGCGCCCGGGTATCTACCTGATACAACCCCGATCCCCGCGCCCCCAGTTTAAACAGAGCCTCCCCATTGGTGCCTACCCACAATAATCCGGTCGAATCCATGTACAGAGCCGACACCAACGGCTGACTGGGTTGCGGCTGGCTGGTCAGCGCAACGGCTGAGTAGCGCCCCGTTTTACGGTCGAAGGTGTACAACCCCATTTTGGTACCTACCCAAAGGCGCCCCAACCGATCTTCGACCATGCAGAAAACGACTTCGTTGGGCGCGGGCAGTGGATAGACCCGCATCTTTTTGGTATTGACATCGAACCGCACCAACCCCACCTGATTGCCGATCCACAACACGGATTCCGACTCTTCATGAATGGAGTAAAAGATGTTCATGTACAAACTGTCCGGCGATGTGCTGACCCGGTAGGGCGTTAGTCCCTGCGTTCGTTTGTTGAACTGGTACAGGCCATCGCCCAGCGTCGATACCCATAACCGCCCTTTTCGGTCCTCGTGAATATCCCATATGGCATCGTTATGAAGCGTGTTCCCGGCCCGTTGCCCGTCGGCCCGGAAGACCGTCATTGTGTAGCCATTAAACTTATTCAATCCGGCCGTTGTGCCAAACCACATAAACCCTTCTTTATCCTGCCCGATCGACATAACGCTGTTATAGGATAAACCCTGATTGGTGGTGATGGCATCGAAGGATAGCTTATCATGTTGCGACAGACCTACCGAACAAACATAAAAAAAGAGCAGTATAGTAAGAGGTCCCCTTGAACGCATAACGGCCGTGTGAAAAGAAAATCGTAGTTGAAGTTGTCCAAAAAGAATCGAATATCAGGCTTTTACTATAGACCTACCAAAGTCTACATGTTTAATATATAAAATACAGAAGCAAATAATTACTCATTTTTCCAAAAAGCATACAGGTAACCGTTTGAAAAAAATATAATTATTCCACACATCAAAAATGGTCTGATTAACAGGGACTTCCTGCAGTGTTGTGACACGTAACCGGTCTACCTGTCAACTAACTGAATAGTAAAGCTTTTTAACCTGAATTAGGCTACTGCAATAAATCCCTCCTTAAAATTAATCCTAATACATATCTATTCTTTTGTTGATGCTGCTCATTATTCATCATATACAATCAGGTTACTTTTGACATATTCTTTTGCTTCTCAACGGCTTGTCAAACTTATATAAAGGATACCGCAGTGTGTGAGTAACCGGACGGCCAGCCGTTGCGGTCCCTCGTGACCGACCATAGGAGAATTTCTCTTCCAATCAGCGAGAGCGCTCATATTCAGGCAAATCGGATTTATACTACCGTAACTACCACAACCACCATGAATAGTACTCCGGTCCTCGCGCCCGTAGAGCAGTCCCCTATTGCCATGTACCATCGTACCTGGTTCAGGCTGACAATAATCGGTTTAATTACGTTGCTTTCTTTTGATAAATGGACGATGTTCCAGACACCTTCGCCCGATTGTATTGATGGGTCCTGGACTATTGGACTCAGTCTGGCCAGAATCCTTCACCTGCGCTTTGGAACCGATCTTGTGTTTACGTATGGGCCGCTGGGCTTCCTTTACACGCGTTTACCGATTGCCACACAACGGTGGGAAATAGTTGCCTTTGATGTATGGATGCTCCTACAGTCGGGTTTTGTGATCTGGGTCGTACTAAAGAACCGTTTCACAGCCGTCAACCTAGCGGGTACACTGGTCATTGTTCTCTTTTTGCATAACGCCGATGGTATGGAGATGCCTTTCGTATTGTTCTTTTTTTCCCAGTTTGTTCTTTGCTACCATCTCGAAACGGCCCATAGAGACCACCCTAAAACTGGGTTAGTGCTGTATGCCGGTGCCATAAGCCTGTTTGCCTTTTATGCCAAAGCCAGTGTCGGATTAGTTATCGTTGCCCTCTATATACTCTATGTTATATACTGGGTAGTTACTCGTCGTCAGCGTTTACGGTGGTCGGTGGTTATGCTGGGAGCCTTCCTGACTGCACTCATTGGCACGGCCCGGTATTTGAACACTGACCTGATTCCTTATGTGCTCACCAACATTCAGATCATCCATTCCTATAATGATGTGATGGTGTTGGCTCCCAACGACATGAGCGTTATCTATCGGTTGATAGCCGCCGTTGTCAGTCTCGGCGTCTATGGCCTGCTGCTCTTGTTCTGGGTGGTTAAACGATGGATAAAAAAAGCGCCCATGCTCGATACCCTGTTCATCATCATGCAGGCAACGCTGATGCTGTTCATCCTGTTCAAGGAGGGGTTTGTGCGGGCAGAAGATGCCCATACCCAGCTTTTTTTCAAGTATGCTCCCCTTCCCCTGATCCTCTTAATTGTTTTTGCCCAACCAGCCTGGTTCCGAAACGCCATACGGATACCACTGGCCCTGATCGTCGGCTTCTGGGTGCTTGCCAGGCCTTTTTCGTTTGCGCTTCATCAACCGGCTCAACTCGCGATGTATGTATCGGGTATGACCAAACCCAGCGATTTTGGCATGGCATCTTCGCAACGGTTGCTCCCCCAACGCTGGCAGGAATTGATTCGCCCGGCCAGTGTGGATGTGCTCCCCGACGCTATCGGATTACTATATACCAATCACTTAACGGAGGCTTACCGACCACGGCCAATATTCCAGTCGTATCAGGTCACCAATCGCTATCTGGATAATATAAACGCAACTTTTTACCGCTCTGGCAAAAGGCCGACCTATCTCATTTATACACATTCAGCCACCAATGAGCGGTATGCCTTTGCCGATGAGGTTTGTACGAAGATAGCGATGATGAAGCAGTATGCCGTGGCCGATCAGCAACAGGACTGGGTACTTTTACAAAGCCGGACAGTGCCGCTAAACATGGATACGACGGGGGTCACCACCCAAACGGGTCGGGTGGGTGTATCTATTTCAATAACTCCTACTCCCGGCGTTCAGTTGGTTCAGATTAAAGTACATCATACGTGGTTAGGCAAGCTGTCACGACTATTGGTTCAACCCCCGTCGATAAAACTGGAAATGGATCTCGAAGATGGCACACAGAAAATACATCGTATTGGCACAACACTGCTTGAAAACGGCCTGATTTGTAACCGGTATGTAAAAAACAATGCCGAGTTTGTTCAGTATATGCAATCGATGGGGCGCAACGGTCAGACAGTTCGCTCCCTACGACTCGTGGTATCCAGGTACTGGGCCTGGGGATTTGACCCGTCCTTTGATGTGGTCTTTACCAACCTGAAGGTATCTCTGTCAGGTAAGCCAGGCGTTTGATGACTGGCACCTTTCGCTAGTAGCTAACCTGTAGGCGTTCTGATTAGCAACCAATGAGACGCTTTTCTTTCGTTCGGGCTTTTTTGTCGAGCCTGGTCCCAAACTCAATTAATTCTCAGCGGGCCTGCCGGTCAAGCTCACAATCGTTTGCAGATAGTCATGAAACGCACTGGCAAATTCCCGGCAGTACGCATAATGACTAAACTGAAAGGCTTCGCGCAATCCGGTATGCGCCAGAAACTCGATTTCGCCGTACTGCACAATGGGTCTCGATGCCCCTCCTCCGAATGATTTACCGAGGCTGCCATTTGCAAACGCCTGACCAACCACCTGACTATCGCTGGGCACGTCCCCCCCTTCGGTAAAACAAGTTGCCGAAAAGCGAAAGGATAACTCATTATAGCCGATAACGGTAAACGGTCCCTGACCGCCGGCAGCAATCAGGAAACCGGGGTAGAAATATAAATCGCTCTGATCAGCATTAGCGAAATAGAACGCCTGCTGATCAAACTTTATAATCGGTAAGCTTTTGTAGCCAATCTGCACGTCCCGTCGCTGAACACTGTCCGCATCCGACGAGCTGGCTTTGGCGTTATTTTCCTGAGCAACTCCCTTAACACTCCATATTTTCTCGGCCCTGGTGAGGTTTCGGTAAGCCTTGACCAGGCGGTCGTATTTGGACTTGAGCGGGCCATCAAATTCGACTTTCAACTGGATAGCCGAATTTGCCAATTGCTCCTCTAGTGTATTCAGTGTTCGTTCCTGCGTTTGCACAGCTTCCTGAAGGTGGACAGCAGTGCTCTTTTTGAGCAGAGCAATCAGGAAGATTTGACTCAACGTCAATTTTCTTTTCGAGACGCGCAGGGCATCGTTTACCTTGCGGATACGTTCCACCAGTTCCTGCCGTTGCGTATCGATAGTAAAAATCAACTCTTTAATGCCCTGAATATCCTGCCTGTGTACATTGTGGGTTTCAGGGGTTGGACCTTTTTTCGCAGCTTGCTGAGCTGGCCCATTCGACTGGGCAGCAGGTTGAGACGCCTTACTCCCTTCAGTATCTGAAAAAGATAAAGACGCAGGAATACCTTCAAAAAAGGAGGTACCTGTATTCGAGATATTGATACCTGCCCTTCTTACCTCGATGGGTATACTCATGTCCTTATTGAAGTTAAATTGACCCTCTGCTATTGCATTACCATTTTTCAAGAACTGCCAGGCCATAGAGCTATATCAGACTAGTGGTGTGAAAGAGCAAGTAGACTAAAATATACAGCTTAATGAAATGAATTTACTATAAGGTACATACATCAGGACATAATGGTTAATCCTTATAATATACTGGCTACTAATACTTAACACTATTTGTCCTTTTTTTCAGTATTTATATATATCAAATAAATAAACATATAAATATTTTTATAATTGATAGGCATATAGCCGAACAGTGGCCTGTAGACAATAAGTCAAGGATTTATGTTTTAGCTGGGCGGTATTTGTCGTACGTTTTCAACCTCAACAGCCCATATTGTCGAGGCCAGTCGGATTAATGAGTACACGCCTAAAACCGCAAGGGTACTTCATCGGTTAAGCAGGCATGATACCTTTACCTGCTTTGGCCAAAACCATCAAAGAGATTATTGCCGCAGGCTCCTCTCCCACCGATACGCTGACCCAGGTTGTGCAGTGCGTGGGTATGACCCTGCAAGCCGACCGATGCTTCCTCTATGTCAGACAGCCTCACCTGAAGCGCGGCCGAACGGCTTTTTGCTGGCGAAAAAACGAAGATATTCCCCTCAAAAATACGATACAGCCCCACTGGCAACCCGATACCGATGAGCTGCCCGCCGAAGACCCGCTGATTCGGGCAGGACTGGCGATGCAACCCTCGGTTTATGTCGATGATGTGGATACCGCAGGCCCTGAGGTGCTGAACCGGCAGTTTGAGCAGGAAACGTTTGGCCACCGGGCACTGATTCATGCCCACATTCAGCGGGACAATGAACTGTGGGGAATTTTACAGCCCTGTATGTTTGGCCATCCACGACACTGGACCGACGAAGAAAAAACGCAGATTGAGGCTATCCTGCCGATTTTGCAACCAGTGATAGCCGCTTATGTGGCAGTACCCGATGTTGATTAACCTATCAACCCTAAACTACTAATCAACAACTAGTTAACAAATTTCCATTTATGTGATAAGCCATTTTCAAATACTTACTAAATAGCAAATGCAGTTCACAGAATAGAAAATCTATAGTTGTAATGATTCGTTCGTTTATATTCGAATAAAATAAACCTAATCAGTACTCTCCTGTAGTACCTGTGCGTTGATGGACCAGATAATGATTGTTGAGGATAGCTCATCTGTGAGCCAGGTCCTTTCGCTTAGTCTTGCTGACCAGTACCAGCTCCGTCTCTATGCCAATGGGCAGGAGGCTATTGAGGCCCTCCAGCAGGGGGATGCACCCGACATGCTCATTACCGATCTGACCATGCCGGAGGTCGATGGCTTTGAACTAATCACCTATGTCCGCAAGCGGCATTCGTTTCCGGACATACCCATCCTGGTCCTTTCAGCGACCGGAGATACAGACACCCGCATCCGTTGCCTGGAACTGGGAGCCGATCAATACCTGACGAAACCCTTCAATCCCAAGGAAATTCGCGCTTATGTGAAAACCCTGTTGCGCTAGCCGAAAACGCAGCCATACCCCTGACTATCAGGCCTGGCTCACAGGGGCTGGTTATAACGTGCGTGAGGACAATTAGCGCTTCGGGTGGTTCCGATTTCTTTATACCGTACTCAAAACACGATTGACATTGACGTGGAAAAGCTGGAGCAGTTGTCCTTCACCGATTTAATGGCTGTTAGAGCCTATTATATGGAAAAGCTATCCGACAAAAAAGCCATAAGCAAGTCGGAGATTAAAGAAAATACCCTTCAGAATATAGCCCTTATCGAGCAGAGTATCGACAAGAAGTTTGTGGACCTCATTACCACGGATGCCCCCGTTGACGGATCGATAACCTACACCGTACCCATTCGTTCAACTACCCTGTAAGCCATTGTCTGCTTAACGCATCGTATTACCCTCCGGTATTACAGAAAAGCGTAGCGTCCGAATAGTAGGTCCTTGGGTGCAGCCGTACAGGCAGGTAAGTAGAAAAGACAATCAGCTTTCGGCCTATAAACTCATGGTCAGCCCCCTGAAATTATACAGGTAATTGACACATATGTATGTAATATTCACCAATCGGTACTTACGATTTTACGAACCGGTCTGGTTGTATATATTGCCAACATTACTTTGCAAGCCATCCTTCGTGATGGCCTGTAGAGTGGTGTGGATAGAATCGAAACGCTGGGCCTTTTAGGCTCAGTGTTTTTTTTAGGCCATCGGAAGTGTCACAAACGGTGGATATGACAGCCAATGGCGAGGAGCCCTCCGCCAAGGGGTAAACCCGAGCCGTCGACAGCCGCCTTTACCCCCGTTATTGACCCATTGACCACAATTATATACAGACACCAGACAGATCGTATACTTTTGCAGTCGTTGTCAAAAGAACCGAATGGCCATCTGGTTAAGAGCCCATAGTACACGTATATTGATCGGAATGGCGCTGGCCATTCTTCCGCTGGTCTATTGCCTCTACGCGGGCGTGAGCTGGTCTCCGCTGCGCCCTCATGAGCATCTTGTTCAAAATGGACTGGCTTATCTTTTCCTGGTGCTGTTTTCCTATTTGAACCATACCCTGTTTGTTCCCCGCTGGTTTCTGGCAAAACGGTACCGACACTACACAATCGTAGCGGTTAGCTGCATCCTGGCTGCGGTCTATTTTCCGTACCGGATCGAGCAGTGGGTTTATTTCAAGCTACCTTCCGAAAACACGCCACTGGCCTGGGCCCGCCAATTGTTTGTGGAGGAAATGATGCTGGACAAGCCCTCACATCCATCGTTTCAATCCCGTACCAGTCATCACGACCCCGGAGTCCACCCATTCGATAACCGGCAAACGCCCTACGGAGCAGACGGCAACTCGGGTCCTCCCTTCGGACACGGCCCGGACGGGCACCACCCGCCGTTTACCCTGCTGCTTCCGGTGAAGCTGGCCATTTTTTTTCTGCTCGGTAGCGTTAGTACGCTTATTTCCATTTCTTTCCAGACGGCCAGTCGACTCCATCAGATTGAGAATGACCAGTTGCAGGCCGAACTTCGTCAACTCAAGGCCCAGATTCAGCCGCATTTTCTGTTCAACACCCTCAACAGCATCTATGCACTGGCCATTCGTCAGGATGAACAGACGGCCGATACGATCGTAAAGCTCTCGGAGTTCATGCGCTACATCATTCGCGATGCGCACCGGGACAAAGTGGCGCTGGGAAAAGAACTCAGCTATATCAAAAATTACATCGACCTTCAGAAGGCCCGGCTGCGCGATACGGTTCAGCTCGACTACCAGCTGGAAGGCAACGAACACCAACTGGAAATTGCCCCGTTGCTGTTGTTTTCGTTCATTGAAAACGCCTTCAAATACGGCGTGAGCCCGGATGAAGCCTCACCAATCGACATCCATTTACGGATAGAGGACGCGAATCTGAGCCTCTACGTGGCCAATAAAAAGGTACGGATCAGTTCGTTCGAACATTCGACGGGGGTCGGACTGACAAACGCCAGCGAACGGTTACGACTCCTGTATCCGGATGCGCACCAGTTAACCATCGACAACAGCGAAACCGATTTTCGTGTTCATCTACAGCTTACCCTATCCTGATGAAAGCCATTGCACTCGACGACGAACGCCCGGCCCTGGACGTGATTGAAGCCTTCTGCGGACGAATCGACTTTGTCGACCTGGTCAAAAGCTTTACCCGTACCGGAGAAGCCCGACTGTATCTGGAAGCGAATCCCGTTGATCTGATCTTTCTGGATATCAACATGCCCAGGGAATCGGGACTGGACTTTTTTAAATCCATAACCCAGCAAACCCTCGTTATTTTCACAACGGCTTATAGTGAATATGCGCTGGAGAGCTACGAGGTAGAGGCTGTCGATTACCTGCTGAAACCCTACACCTTCGAGCGGTTCACGAAAGCCCTGCAACGGGCCCAGAGTCGGTGGCGGTCCCGTCAGCAAGCGACTCATTCGGGCCATGAGGACCCCAAACAACTCTTTTTCAGGGCCGATTATGGTCTGGTGAAGGTTACGGTTGCCGATATTGTCTTTATTGAAGGGCTGGACAACTACCTGAAGATTCACATGCGGGACACCCCGCCTATCGTCCTGCGGCTTACCCTGAAGGCCATGCTGGACGAGTTACCGGCCGGGAAGTTCGTTCGCGTTCACCGATCGTTCATAGTTGCCGTTGAAAAGATCCAGTCTATCCGCAGCAAAATGATCTTGATCGGAGACGAAGAAATCCCCATTGGCAGCAGCTACGAAAAGGAATTTTTCAGCCTTTTCATGAAGTAAGTCCGTTCCTGAAAACTACCCTTTTCTTTCCTCACGGGTACGATTACGGCAACCTCCACGCCATCGGAACGCGGTGTTAACCCCAGACTTTTCCTGATTCACCACAATTTCAGGCCAATTACCCCTGAACGAATTGAGTTAACCACTCTTTTTCCTGCGTCCACTTTCTTCAGGCGACCTTTGTACTGTCGGGGGAGACGGGTTGGAGCAGTGAGTTGACGCCCTATACACATCACTTAACCGCTTGTTCGCCACAGCTTTTCAGCTCTTTACCCCAACCGCCTACCAGGTGTGCAACGGTTAGGACCGATTTCAAGTAGTCAATTAGTAAACAACCAGTCGCTGAACAGACACGAATCAGCCTACATTATGAAAAAAAATAAGCTTACCATCTTCCTGCTCGTCTTACTGGGAATCTGCAGTCTGTTCGAAGCCTGCAAATCAACGGATGTTGATACCAGCACAACAACGGGCTCCACCACGGGTTCCGTGACGGGCAACTCCAGTTCGATCACGACCGCACTGTCGACCACTGCCACCACCACGAGCTGTGGCTCAACGGGCGTAGCTCAGATTGTCTGCCTGTCCGAAGCGTTCAAAGCTACGCTCAGCAGCACCCAGGTATCGACCCTGCAGTTGACCTACACCAAAGCCAATGCCCAGAAATGGTCCAATCTGCCCGCAGGAATGTCGGCTCGCCTTGGTATCAACCTGGGTTCACTCAATGACACGCAGCTGGCAGCTTTCCGCAATCTGATGGTCGCCGTGATGGCACTGCGTACCACCGACGAAGGATATGATGAAATGATCGGCAACCTGGTCGCCGACGATTACCTTAATACGATTGGTGGAGGTGCCACGTACGGTGCGAGTAATTATTACATTTCGTTTTTAGGCACACCCAGTACCAGCAGCCTGTGGGCGATTCTGTTCACGGGGCACCACTACACGCAGCCATTCACCTTCAATGGTGGGGTAAGTACAGGAGTCACACCCGCTTTTCGGGGCACCGAGCCCCAGGCGGCTGTTACGGCGGGGGGGCGGACGTATGCCGCCTTCGAGCAGGAGCGGGTGGCCTTTGCCAGTCTGCTAACGGGCCTGAGCACAACCGAACAAACGACGGCAAAACTGTCGGGTAGCTACAATGATCTTGTGCTGGGGCCGGGTCAGGATGGTAAATTTCCGGCTACCAAATCGGGTTTGCAGGTGGGTAGCCTGAGCAGCGACAAGCAGGCGCTGGTGCTGAATGCCATCAAACTCTATGTCAATGATCTGGATGCGGGTCTGGCCGCTTCGGTACTTACCAAATATACATCAGAGCTGGCCAACACCTATATTGCTTATTCGGGTACGACGGCGATGAGTTCGCAGGGTGATTATGTTCGCATTGACGGACCGGGCGTATGGATCGAGTTTTCGTACCAGGGTGGTGTCATCATTCGTAACACTCCTCACTCCCACTCCGTCTGGCGCGACCATACAACCGACTACGGCGGCAACTAAGCCCCTACAAAAATGATAGGAATGTCTTTTCGGGTACACAAATCAGGATTTTTCAACAGCCGTCTGTCCGGATGGCTGTTGATGTTTATCGTTCTTATAACAGCAGGCCAGCCGAAACGGGCACTCGCCCACCCCATGCCGAATTCGGTGGTGCAGCTTACCGTCCACGCCAACCGCATCGACGCCGAACTGCAGATTCCCCTTATCGAATTACAGTCGGCCTGGGGGCATGCCGTAAACGATTCGTCGACGGGACTGGTGGCCCGACTGGGACCTCAGCTGCGGGCATACCTCAACGCGCATATCCGCCCCAAAAGTCCGGACGGGCGTTTCTGGACGGTATCGGTTGGGGAGCTGGCCGTTCACGAAAGCCAGAATCCGATTAATGGCGTGTACCGCGAGTTAACGGCACAGGTACGGATGATTCCTCCGGCGGGCAACGATGTGCGCCAGTTCATGTTCTACTACGATGTGGTGCTGCACCAGGTGATGACCCACACCATTCTGGTATCAGTCCGTCAGGACTGGGAACGCGGACAATTGGCCGAAGCCGAACCCATACAGGTCGGTACGATCAGCCTCGACATTGTCAACAACCGGATCTTGCCGTTGGCGGTCAACATGGCATCGGGAAGCCGTTGGACGGGCTTTAGGGCGATGATCAAACTCGGCACGCAGCATATTGCCGAAGGGACAGATCACTTGCTGTTTCTGCTCGTACTGCTGCTGCCCGCTCCTCTGCTGGTAGCCGGGCAACGCTGGGGGCAGTTTGGCGGGGTTCGGTACAGTGCCAAGCGGCTGCTGCTGATCGTTACGGCTTTTACGGTGGGCCATTCCATTACACTGCTGCTGGGATCATTGGCGGCCCGGCATCCCGATTGGGGCCGGTTGCCATCGCAGCCCGTAGAAGTGCTCATCGCTATCTCCATTCTGGTGTCAGCCGTTCATGCGCTGCGTCCTGTTTTTCCGGGCCGCGAGGCCTGGGTGGCGGCCGGTTTCGGGCTCATTCACGGGCTGGCATTTGCCAGTACGCTGGCCAACCTGCAACTCGACGCGGGCCCCATGGCGCTGAGCATTCTGGGCTTCAATGTAGGTATCGAGCTGATGCAGTTGTTCATCATTTTGCTGGTGGTTCCCTGGCTGATGCTGCTGAGCCGCACCCCGATCTATCCCATCGTCCGGCAAACGGGGGCCTTACTGGCGGGCCTTGCCGCCCTCGCCTGGATTGTTGAGCGCGTTTCCGGCCAGGGCAACAGCCTGACCAGGGGCATCGAAGACGTCGTTGGCTACGCCCCCTACGCACTAATCGGGTTAGCCCTGCTATCGCTGTATCTCACCTGGCGTAGAAGGCAGCTGCAATAGACCGCTTCGTGGACCTGCCAGCGGGTAAAACCACCAACGGAATGGGGTCATTTAGCCTTGAAGAACTCATCTACCTTCCGGTTAAACTCGTCGGCATGATCGATCAGGGTAGCATGACCGCTGTTGGGCAATATCCAGAGCCAGGCATTGGGCAGATTACGGGCAATGGCTACTGTGTGCTCCGTCACGATGATATCGCGGTCGCCCGCCACAATCAGGGCCCGGGCTTTGATCGAGCCAAGCGCAGCAAGCGGAACGTTGGGCTGCAGCACATCTAGCGCAAACACCTTCCAATCGTTTTTTTCTTTAGGCGTAGTGAATACCTTATCCTTGTTGTCGGCGTAGGCTTTCTGCATTTGCTTCCACAACGAAGGCACGATCGCCGTAGAGTCGGGGGAGAAGTTGGCCCCGGTCGACACCAATTTCTTCACTTTCTCCGGATGCCGCAGGGCAAGTAAAATGGCGTTGATGCCACCGTCGCTCCAGCCGAGGACGTAGGCGGAGTCGATGCGCAGGCTGGTTAACAGAGCCGCAAAGTCATCGGCCATCATCTCAAAGCTCAGCGAGTCACCGGGGTCGATCGACTTGCCGTGAGCGCGGCTATCGACCGCAATCACTTTGTACTGCCTGGCGAAATAAGGAATGTTTTTATTGAACTTGCTGATGTCTCCACCGTTGCCATGAATCATCAGGAGGGGTTTTCCCTGTCCGTAGACTTCATAATAAAGCCTGACACCTCTTACCAGCTGATATTTTCCCCGGGCGGGATTATTACCATAGGGAACGCCCTGTCCCGAACTGGTCAGGCCATAGATAAAGAGCACAAACAATAGCCAGGCTGACTTGATCATCGTTTTTTAACGGTAATATACGCCCGTTACCCGAATTAGCCCTTCTGTCAGGCTGGCTAATTGTGTGTACCGCCCAGCACCGCAGTTGCCGCGGTAGCCTGCTCCCTCCGCTACAACCTGCCCGTGAACCGGCAACAAAGACCCTGACGAGCGGGTTAGTAAAGCAGCACAGCCCCTGCCAGCATGAATACACCGTTGCCTTCAGCCCCACCAGCTGCCGTTCCTGTTTCGACCTGGGAACCCCTTCGCCAGAGTCTGTTTCGAAGTATCTGGATCGCAGCTCTGATTTCTAACCTGGGCACCTGGATGCAGAATGTAGCGGGCGTCTGGCTGGTAACGACCCTGTCTACCTCGGCAACGCTGGTGGCCCTGATGCAGACCGCAACCAGCCTGCCCGTTTTCCTGCTCAGCGTACCTGCCGGAGCCCTGGCCGACATTGTTGACCGGCGGAGGCTGCTGCTCATGACCCAAACATTTATGGCCGTGATAGCCCTCATACTGGGAGTCACTACCCTAACAGGCCTGATTACCGCCCCGCTGGTTGTCGGCTTTACGTTTGTGCTGGGCATCGGCTCGGCGCTGAATGGCCCGGCCTGGCAAACGGTAACGCCCGAAGTGGTGCCCCGCCGACTGTTAACGGCAGCGGTAACGCTCAATAGCGTGAGTGTTAACCTGGCCAGAGCCGTTGGCCCGGCGCTGGGTGGGGTCATTATCGCGTACTACTCACCCGGTTATCTCTTTATTCTCAACGGCTTATCCTTTCTTATCACACTTCGGGCGCTCTGGCAATGGCGTCGGGAGACGGTCGTCAGCAATGTACCCGTCGAAGATTTTTTCAGCGCCCTGCGGGCGGGCCTGCGCTATGTGCGGTACTCGCCTTCTTTATACGTCATTCTGATTCGCGCTTTTGCCTTCACGTTTGGAGCCAGTGCCATGTGGGCGTTGCTGTCGCTGGTCATTGCCCGGCAGTTGCACCTCGAAGCCGGTACATATGGGCTCATGCTCTCCTGCATCGGCGCAGGAGCCGTAACGGGTGCCCTGTTGCAGAGCCGTGTTGGCCAGTGGCTTAGCCCCAACCGGCGAATTATCGTTTCCGGACTGATTTTTTGTCTGGTCAATGTCTCCCTGGCCACCCTGACGTCGGTGGTACTGCTCTCCGGAGTTATGTTTCTGGCCGGCCTGGCCTGGCTACTCGTTCTGACCAGCTTCAATGCATCCGTCCAGCTCCAGTTACCCAAATGGGTGCAGGCGCGGGCTTTAAGCGTGTACATGCTGGTTTTTCAGGGCGGCATGGCGCTGGGAAGTTTAGTATGGGGAGCTATTGGCGACGAGTTCGGGCTACCGGTTGCCCTTTTTGGAGCGGCTGGCTGGTTACTGATTAGTATGCTGCTGGGTATCCCGTTTCCTATCCGACCTACAGAATCACTCAACTTGAGCCCCGCTGGCGGATGGGGCGACCCGGATGTGCATACCCCGGTTCAGTTTAAGAACGGCCCCGTGGTCGTTATGATCGAATACCACATCGAACCCGCCGACCGGGCCGCCTTTTACGCGGCTATCAAACCGCTTCAGCAACTTCGGCTGCGGGATGGTGCCTCCCGGATTGGTATTTTTACGGATGTCGCCCTACCCGAGCGGCAGGTTGAGTTTTTCACCGTACCTACCTGGGGCGAACATTTACGGCAGCACGCCCGCTTTACGCTTTCGGATCAGGTCCTCGAAGCGCGGGTGCGTCAGTTTCATACGGGCCCCGAACGACCCAAAATAACCCACTTTGTGTCTTCTGTGGTTGATGAGTCGCCCATGAGCGAGGTAACCAACTTCGATAACCTGGTGGAACAACCGTAATCTCGCGGCTTTATCCTACTTTTAAATGTATAAATAATCGCCAGTCAAAAAGGAATTTTTGCTATGCCAGCCGGTATCCCGATCGAATTAGATAGTGCTGTGACGACGATCATTCTGCAGCGCCCTTATAAAAATCAGGTTCACGCGTATGAGAACTGGTTGAAGGAGATGGTACCCTTGGCGCAGCGATCGGCGGGGCACCGGGGGGTGAACGTGATCAGACCGCACAGCCCTGGCGAAGCGTACACGATTGTCCTGCATTTTGCTTCTGAATCGACGCTGCACGCGTGGCTGGAGTCGGACACGCGCCGGCAGATGATCGAGAACGTGCGGCCTTTTCTCGACACCGACGAAAAGATCGACATTCAGACAGGGCTTGAGTTCTGGTTCACGCCACCGGAAACCAAGAAAGCGGCCCCTCCCTACAAACAATTCCTGATAACGTGGTCGGCAATTTTTCCGCTCTCCATACTGATACCCTGGCTGCTTTCGCCCCTCTTGTCGGCACTTCCCTTTTTATCGGCGTCATTGATCAAGCCATTGCTGGTCAGTTGCCTGATTGTCGGGCTCATGACGTTTGTGATCATGCCCCGCTATGTCCGGCTGGTGGCCAGGTGGTTATACAGCTAGCGTCTCCCATTAATGTATCACCTCTTCACGAACACATAAACTACCAAATCCATCATGACTGCGTTAATGAATGCCATCAATAAGAATAACCTTCCGCTCGTTCAGGAACTCATTCAAAATGGTGCCGATGTGAATGAGCTGGATGCCAACCAAGATGCCCCACTGGTGATTGCGGCTTACAAAGGCTATGCCCAAATTGTCAGATTATTGCTGGAAGCAGGCGCTGATGTGACGGCTGTTGATCCGGGCATGAAGGCTACGGCGTTACACGCGGCAGCTTACGCCGGCCGAACGGAAGCCGCCAAACTCCTGATCGAATACAATATCGACATCAACAAGCAGGGGCCTTACAACGGCTACACCGCTTTACACGACGCCATCTGGCAGGATAACGTTGACATGGTGAAGTTACTGTTAGCCGCTAATGCGGACCTGACCCTCCTGTCGAACGATGGCAAATCGGCACTGGATTTTGCTAAAGCCAGAAATCGCCGGGAAATTGTGGCCCTGCTTCAACAAAAATCACAAAGCTAGCAACGGCGGTTTCCGGACTTACCAGCCAACGTGAATCATGGGCGCCATACCCTTTTCCATCGGCTCAGTGCCCTGGGTGCGCAGCCATTATTCACGTTATCTACTTTTTTTTGACGTCTGACCCGCCGTTAGACCAACTCTTCAACGGACGCCTGTAGCTGATGCAGGTGTTGACGCAGGTTCTCATCCCGAATTTGTGCCTTTGCCAGCAGCTGTTCATACCGATCAACCAGACTTTCGTAGCGTTGGTCTAGTCGGGCCTGGATCGATGTACGGTAAGGCCGCTCCTGTACCCGCCGACGATTAGACTCCGTCGTTTTGAGGGCCAGTGTCAGTCGGCTGGTATAATCCTGATGTGCGGCAAGTTGTTGATTGAGCTGCCCCATACACCACTGGTAATGCGCCAACCAGTTCTGCGAAGGTTGTCCCAATACGTGTTGCCATTCGCGCTCCAGCTGCCGAATAGAGCCAGACAATGGAGCCCCATCAAAGGCCTCCGTAGGCAGTGGCAAACAGTGCCCTTTATCGATCAATTTGGCCTCAATTAGCTGAGTCCCCTCGCCCGAAAGCTCACTCAAAAAATCAAATGTTTGTTCCAGACTGAGCAGCCAGCAGGAAAAGACCCGAAGTCCCTTTTCGGGGTCAATTGTCTTCAGTTGAAGAAGCATTCGTTATCCGTTACGGTAGTACCAATTCTTAGTATAGCTGTAAAAATACTCATTATTTAAATGATAAATCATGAATGTATTCATTTAACCATCTTTTAACCCATTTCACTGCACCCGTACTTATCCTCAAAAGCCACCGCAAGCCAAGACGATTAAACCGATTATGGATTGACAAACAGGCCATAAACGCGAAACACACCAACAAGCATAAGGAGTCCAAAACTTATTGTTTACGATTACTTCTATTAATATATACATGACGCGTACGGTTACACGCCAGGCTACATTAACCAATATATAGCCTACTATCCTACTAGAAAGAATAGGAAACTCTCTCCCCAACCAGTACCATTTTTTCAGGACAGCATTTTCAAATGTTTATTAAATGGTATAACTTGCTATCTTTCAGCAATAACTTTATCCAATGAATCATCTTTTTTCTGGCAAGTTTAACAGGACTGCACTTGGTTTTATCCACCAAAATCAGGTAGGCATTTCACTATCAGTCAATTGGGAGACGCCCATTAAACAACATCATCTATTAACCGGCTAAATAAGAACCGAGGTCATTATACCCCTGGTACAAGCCTTATCTTGAAAGTAATAGTACTCTAAAGCGATTTGTGCTTACTAAGAATATGCTTTATAAATATTTCACATATTCTTAATTAACTATCACACCCGCGTTTTCCGTAACTGATCAATTAGCAACGTAACTGTCACCTTACTTCATGAATCTTGTCTCTTTTTACACAGCCGTAACTTTACTATTTGTCAATCCAGATTCACCCGTAGATGGCTCCCGAAGGGCCGCTCAAACACACAAAACCCATTCTTCCTTAAACGTAAACGTAGACCGGCCTGGTTGGCCAAACGGGCCTTTCGCCATTGCCCCGCCCCAGGCAACTGGCTCGGTGCTGGCTACTTATATGGCGTTGCCGGGCCGGGTAGAAGCGGAAAACTTTGCAGCCATGCAGGGCGTAGGCACCCAGACGACTACCGACACCGGGGGCGGGCTCAATGTAGGCTGGATTGATGATAACGACTGGATGGACTATACCGTCAGCGTTGCCACTGCCGGACAGTATAGCTTTAGCTTTCGGGTTGCCAACGGCTATGGCGATGGTCGGATTGAATTGCGCAGCAGCTCCGGAACAGCTCTGCTGGGTATCGATGTGCCCCGAACCGGCGGCTTCCAGTCGTGGCAAACCATTACGGCTACGGCTACCCTGCCCGCGGGCAACCAGACCCTACGCGTATATGCTATCCGTGGCCTCTGGAACTTTAACCGTATGGATGTTACCAGTGTATCGCAGACGGCCAGCCCATCGACCATCACCTTTGGAACCTTAGCCGACCTGCCCGTCAGTACAACGCCATTTACGTTGCAAGCCAGCAGCACCAATTCAGCCACTCCCATTACATTTAGCTCATCCAACCCGGCTATCGTTTCGGTTTCCAATGCCACTGGTATATGGAAAGCCACCGCTGTAGCCCCCGGCTCGGCCGTCATTACAGCTTCTCAGGCAGGTAATGGCACCTATCTGGCAGCTCCGTCCGTTGCCCGAACGCAGGTTGTCCTGGCCCCTGCCACCCAGACAACCGCCCGGAAGATTCCTATTGAGGGTGCTCGCTGGTACCAACTCAATAACGTCAGCAACGGGCTGGAAGGCCTGTTCGATGGTAGAACCGACGCGACCGTCAAAACCGGATGGAGCAAAATACTAACCAACTTCGACGCGTATTATCCGCTGGCCAGGGGCGAGTCCATGACCATCGAGAGCATCCGACTATTTAGCGGTCAGGGCTATCCGGCCGATACGCCCATGACACTCTCCATTATTACCGATCAATGGCAGCGCATCACGATTGGCAGCTACGTGGGCGGGCAGTATAACACCTGGATGGGGCCTTACCCAAGTCGGCAACCCGCTGGCGACGCCCGCTTCAAGCTGGATAACCCGATTGCCAACGCCCGGTATTTGGTCATTAATACGAGTTCGGTGTATCCGAATGAGATTGAGTTCTACGGCAGCTACACGGCAGGGGCTCAAACGACTCCCGTGCCGGCAAAATCTGTTCAACTGAAGAACATGTTTGGTGTCAATGCCTTCGAATGGAACTTCGAACACCCCAGCACGCCAACAAAAATTGACGAAAGCCGATGGGAAGCCGCCAAATATTTTACGGCGGTGCGGCATTATATGGACTGGCAAAAGCTGGAATTGACCGAAGGCAGCTACACCTATAACCCGTGCTATAGCGGGGGCTGGAACTACGATGCCATCTATGAGCGCTGCAAGGCCGAGGGCAAGGTGGTGCTGGCCTGCCTGAAAACCATGCCCGACTGGATGATCAGCACTTATCCGGATGCCGAGAAAGACACAGAAAATGTGCCTGTACGCTATGGAAAAGACTTTACCAGACCCGAATCCTACATAGAGCAGGCCCGTATCGCGTTTCAGTATGCCGCCCGTTACGGCAGCAATCGGAATGTAGACCCAACCTTACTCAGCGTCAACTCGAAACCTCGCTGGACCAATGATCCCCCCAATACGGTTAAAATCGGCCTGGACCTGATCAAATACATCGAATGCGACAACGAACGGGATAAGTGGTGGAAAGGCCGAAAAGCGTACCAGACCGGCCGGGAGTACGCAGCCAATATGTCGGCTTTTTACGATGGGCACAAAAACACCATGGGCCGCGGAGTGGGTATTAAAAACGCCGACCCCAATATGGTGGTCGTGATGGGTGGCCTGGGGTATTCGACCATGGGGTCGGATTATGTGGCGGGTATGATCGACTGGTGCAAACAGTTCCGAGGCTACAAGGCAGACGGAAAGGTAAATCTATGCTGGGATGTGATCAATTACCACATCTATCCCGACAACGGCACATCGAGCCAGAGCAGCACCGACACACGGGGCGTAGCGCCTGAAATTAGTGTAGCATCGACCACAGCGCGAAAATTCCTGAAAATCGCCCACGATGCGGCCTATGACATGCCCGTCTGGATCACCGAAACCGGCTATGACATCAATCAGAGTAGCCCCTTACGAGCCATTCCGATCGGGACGAAAACCGCCCAGCAAACTCAGGCCGACTGGATTTTGCGGGCTTCGCTGCTGTATGCCCGCCTGGGAATCGACAAACTGTTTTTCTACCAGATGTACTCCACCGACCCAACCAGTACGAAACGATTCGGGTCGCAGGGGCTGATCAACCCCGACCGAACGCCCACTCTGGCAGCCACGTTTTTGTATCAGACCAACAAGCTGCTGGGTGAGTACCGCTATAAGCAAACCCTCAACGCCGACCCCATTGTGGACCGCTACGAACTGAATGGCCAGTCGGCCTATGTGCTGGTGGTTCCCGATGAGAAAGGCCGAACGGCCAGCTACACCCTTTCGCTGGGGAGCAATGTGCTGTCGGCTCAGATTTACACACTTAAAGCCGGCAGTACCGACATGGCCGTACAATCGCGATCGACCACGAACGGCAACCTGACTCTGACGGTCAGCGAAACACCCCTTTTTGTGATTCCCGGCACGGGAAGCGGTCGACCCGCGGAACCCGTTACCGATGACGCCGACCACTCGCTGGCAACGTTGCAACTGTACCCTAACCCGGCGGTCGATGACGTGTCGATTTCACTGACCAATGCCAGTATGGAAAACGTAGAGGTGATCATTCACGATACCAATCAGGGCCGGGTACATCAGCAGCACAGCCTGCCGAAGACCAGCACGTCTTTTGTTCAGAAACTCTCCATCGACCGGCTGCCCTTTGGCCTCTACATGCTGGAAGTAAAACAGGGGCAAAACACCAGCTACCGTAAGCTCATAAAGGTGCAGTGATCAACCGGTTCGAACCCATAGTACATGGCTAGATCATTGGTTTATCGGTTTCCCGGTAACGACAGACTATAATTATTGTCCTGCAGAGGCCCGAAACCGATTCGGCAGGCGACTCGGTTTCGGGCCCTTACCAAAGTGGGTTAGGATCTCGGCAGGACAAGTAATAATCACAGGAAATACACCAATTATTTTTAATCCATTTTACATATACCAGGGTTTATTCGCGCGGGAAATAGGCTTATCTTTACCGGTCTACAAATCTATATATACCCTATCTACATGGTACCTGGCCCGGCTATTTGGGTGGTTGATGACGATACTGACGATCAATTCCTGCTGGAGATCGCCTTTAAAGGCCTTAATCCGCCCATTCTGGTTAAGCAACTTTACGACGGAGATCAATTGCTGCCTGAGCTTGAAGCCGCTCCGGTACTGCCCCAACTCGTCCTGCTGGATTTGAACATGAGCCGGAAGAATGGCTTCGACACGCTGCGGGAACTGCGCGGTTTACCCAAATACAAGGAATTGCCCATCATTGTACTGACCACCTCCAGCCTGACCAGGGATAAAGAAGAGTCTTATCGATTGGGGGCCGACGGTTTTTTGACCAAGCCGCTCACCAACGACGACACCGTGAGTATGTTAAAACTGCTGGCGATGGAATGGCTTGAGAATTAACCGGACGAGGAACGTATTATACTACACTCAGTTTCCTCAGAGCGAATGGCCTGGGTTAGTTACCGGCTGCTTTGCTCGACCCGATCAAGAACGTGGTTGTAATAACGTACCTTATCAGAGCCGGATAAGGTATCGATTACCGTTACCCCATTGGCTTGCAAGAGGTCAATTTTTTCTTTGGCGCTATCGCGGTACTCCTTCGGAATGAAGTAATAAATCTCATTCGTAATGGTCGTTTTTTTCCTGTAGAACAGTTGTCTGGCCCGGTAGGTCAACAGCCACCATAAATCTGTCTCAACAAAATCGAGCGACAGCCCCAGGATATAAACATCAGCCGTAAAAAACAGATCGATCCAGGAAAGACCGATCTGCTCATTGGTTTCCAGACGTTTTATAAGGGGCAGCTTAGTTACCTTTTCATTCGCGTAGGCCGTTCCGGTTACGACGTAATTTCTGATTTGCTGCAACTGCCCGCCATAATGTTCGAAGCCCAGACATATGCTGTTCGGAATTCTGCAGTCGCCGTGAATATGCCAGTATCGCCGGGAGCCAAGTTTGTAATGCCTGAAAATACTGTAGATCTTTTCGTCAATCAGGGCGCTATTCCGGCCGGGCAACTGACTTTCCAGCGTAAACTCATAGTTGGTTGTCATGATATCGTTTGTGGCAAAGTCACGAATCCGCTGGTGAATTTGATTCGCTTCGATATCAGAGACTTTTTTAGCGATCAGACTTTTCAGGTCCCTTTCCGGGCGATGGGTATTCCTGAGGGATTTCAGGAAGATCTCTTCGTAAAGCAGAGGAAAGGGTTTGTTTTCGACATTAGTCACCAGTTTTTGCGCCTGGCAAAACTTGATAATCTCCGTCAGCAAATCTTTCCAGCTGTTATTCGGCAGGATATTATTGATGTCATTTCCAACAAGTAACGCTTTGGGCTGCATAGCTCAGGCCGGGCTGATTGATGTATCAAGTTGTAAAGAAAACAGATATGATCGAATAGGTTTGACACCTCCTGGCTTTTCCCAAAACGTCGGGCTGTACGGCTAACTCTACCAATTTAGTTCCAGAAACCTCGGCCGGTGAAACATACCCATAGGCACGTTAATAAAATTTACTTATTTATTTTTTAATAAACTTTATGTTACCATTTTTTCGTTTTAAATTGTATCGAAATAGCTGTGAAGACAATAGCTATTCTCTACCAACCGAAGAGTAAGTGTTTGTGCATGAGGGAGGGAGAATGTCTTGTTGGCTGCACAGTTGCAGCCGAATAAGGGGTTAGTGTAGTTTGTTGATGAAGAGTAGTCCACTCAAGGCCGGGGCACTGCTTCGGCCTTTGTTTTTACTCAGGACACAATAGCTCCCATAAACAGCATATACACTTTTTTAGATATAGAATACCAATAAGATTTAAAAAGCCGTAGGATAAAAACAAACACCAGCGCAGTCATTTATGTATTGTTATATATAAAAACATTTTGTTATATTTATATTAATATCGTTAATAAAAGCTAAGTACACCGAATACAGCATCTATAAGTGGGTAACCCACGATCGTATTACCGCTACTTTTAAAAACAGATTTACTCACAAATTGAAAAATTAACTTTAACAATGAAACACAACCGTACTGATACAACAGAGCGTATTCTGGACGCTCTTGAGCAGCAACTAGCTGAACAGGGTTTGGATGGCCTTAGCATAACTCACATTGCACAGAGGGCCAACGTAAGCAAGGTGCTTATTTATCAGTATTTCGGTAACCTGGAAGGCCTCATGACGCACTATGTGAAGACGGGTCGTTTAATTCCTCAATTTCCGGAAAACTGGCTAAAACAGATCCAGCCAAGTCGGGTGGAAGAATTAGGACCCATCTGGTCATGCAATGCCTTACGCGTCTTTCGTAAATTACGGGCTTCCCGATCAGCCAGGGAGGTTCTTAAAGCGACGGTTAAAGAGCACGACTCCATGGCCGATTCGATCAGCAAGGCACTGGATAGCGAACTAACGAAACTGGTTGATCAGCTTTCGTTTGTTAAGGGTGGCGATTACCAGGCCATTTCGGCCGTATTGCTCGGAGGTTTATCGTACCTGACGATACAATCGCAACAGGACCGGACCGTCGTTGGCCTCGATATGCGCAGCGAAGCCGACTGGCTACGCATTGAAGGAGCGGTTAAGGTGATGTATCAGGCCCTGACCCGACTGGCCAGCGAATCACCCGCATCCATGCTGGCCCTTAAAAAAGAGCGCGCCCTGGTCAGTACCTGGTAATCAACGGGGTCAGCTTTTTGAAAACAACTCATTCAAACAAAAAATCACTTACGGCTTCGTTTCGTATGCCGTTGGTCTGCCAATAAAGTTGGATTAATTGCCATGTTTTTTATAGGGTATATTAGTAAAAAAGGCGACAGAGTTCGCCTTTTTTCTTTGCTGACCTATACAGATATATCTATGGAACTAACCCAACCCCAACCCGTTTAGGGCTTACCATGCGCTTTCCGCAGACTGTCGACATAGGTCTCGGGGTGCGTTTTGCCCAGCAGTTCATACCCCTGATCGATCAACTCCTGATAGGTAAAATCCTCACTGGCTACCTGATGGCTGGCATTGTCGGCCACGGCCAGGCGGCAAAGTTCGTGGTTGATGGAATCATTTTTAGGGCTCGACCCAACCCGTATGTCGTACCACATGGTTTGGCTACGGTACTTTTTTTCCAGCGGGCCACTGCCACAACCCAGTGCCGCCAACAGGAGCATCGGTGTCACGAGTCGATTGAACAAATTTCTCATGGCAGCAAATTACAATTTACTGCCTGATTCATCAACATCCGGACAGCGCACCAACGGGGTAAAAACACGGCCGGTCTGGTGTATGTCCGTTCGGCGTAGAGAAGCAAGCAGGCCGCTGCCTGTAGAAATATCCTTAAATCATAGGATACAAAATCATGAGAATCGGGGATGGATAAGTGGTGGTAAAGGTCGGACCTTTATGACATGTTTCTATCCACACCATTAATGTCTGGCCCACTCCATAAAGTCGAACGGTAAAGGACTTTATGGCGTGGGCCTTTGACTGTCAGCCGACTGAAAAGCCAGTTGTCTTTTAATAATACCAGACGGATATACAACCGATCGATAAAAAATAAGTAGCTTACCCTGATCCCATTATTCTTAGTGTATGAATTCCCTGTTATGCGTATTCTCGTAGCCGAAGATCATCGGATTCTGCTGGATAGTATTGCCATGCTCCTGGCGAGTATAGACGGCATTGAGGTCGTTTCGAAACACACTAACGGCCAACAGGTATTGACCGCCCTAGAGATCGAACCCGATATCAGTCTGGTCGTGTCGGATGTACAAATGCCGATTATGGGGGGTATTGAGCTAACCATTCAGCTGCGGCAGCGTTTTCCGCACGTTAAAATCTGTTTGTTAACGGTGGCCGACCAACCCGAAGCCATCAAAGAAGCCATCCGTGCCGGAGCCGATGGGTATGTCCTGAAAAGTGCGGAGCGATCCGAACTGGAATCGGCCTTATCGGCGATCAGTAAAGGCAACAAGTTTTACAGCGAACAGGTAATGCTCCAGCTGGCCAATGAAGCAGGTATTGAAGTGACCCCCGACCTCGATAAACCCCAGAAGATAACCATTACCAAGCGGGAGCTGGATGTACTGAAGCTGATTGCCCAGGAATACTCGGGTACGCAGATCGCCGAAAAGCTATTCATCAGTTCCACCACGGTAGAAACGCACCGCAAACACCTGATGCAGAAACTGGGCGTTCAGAGCACCATTGGTCTGGTCAAGTATGCCATTAAATTTAACCTCGTCTAAACAAATTCGTTCACATCTAACTCTATTCTGCCAATGGAAACCCAACTCCCTGAAGACCTTCGATACGTGTATGTAGAAAGTAAACTAGACATTAGAATAGATGATACGGGAAGGATTACGTTTGTTCTTATTGATGCGGACGGCAAGCCAATTAACCCGGACCTACCTTTCGTTTTCAGCCACATACCCAATAGTTCGAATGTGAAGTCAATCCGGCTTTTAAATGCCGAGCTGTATGCCGCTTTCACCAAAGAGTCGTTTTTGACCCATCAGGACACCCTATTGAAAATTGACCCTACGCTCACAAGCTGGGACAAGGCCGAGTTGCCCAACCCCGAAACCATGCCGGAAATGAATCCGATTGGCCCCCCGCATACGAATTAATGTAAGTGGGTCGCAGGTATCCCAGGGCCATTAGTCGATGGCTACGTTCCCGTCGAAACGCACCGTTTCGACGGGAATTTTTATGAGTATCCGGGTGCCTCTTTCGGTAGGCATCACCGCGTTGAACGTGCCGCCCAGCGACGCCAGACGAGCCTCAATATTTTGCAGGCCAATGCCTCGTTTGCTGTGCTGCTGATTCATACCAATGCCATCGTCCGTAACGGATAGGTTAATGCCCAGGTCCGTTCGGAGCAGGCTGATCCCGACGGTGGTTGCCTGCGCGTGTTTGATGGCATTGTTGATCAATTCCAGCACAATGCTGTACACATTGAATTCAATTTCTACCGGCAGCCGGTGGTGGAGGCCCGTAATAGTGAGAGTAAACGCCAGGGGTGAGCTTTGGTTCAGGCGGCCTACCAGCGTGGTGAGGGTTGTCGACAGCCCTTCCTGCTCCAGTTCGGCCGGAAGAATATTATGGGATATATTTCGTACTTCCGAATAGGCATTCTGAATGAGCTGTTTCACGTTTCGGTAAACAGATTGCTCTGACTCCGACAGGTTTTTGGGATTAATGGCCTGTATGCTCATATTCACGGCACTCAGCAGGCTACTCAGGTTGTCGTGCAGTTCGATCGCCACGCGTTTTCGTTCAATCGTCTGTCCTTTAAACTGGGCTTTTTTTATTTCTTCATTTTTCTGAACCAGCTCCTGATTTGCCTTAACCAATTCTTCAGTACGCTTTTCTACGCGGGCTTCCAGGGTTTTATTGATGTCGGCGAGTTGAGTCCGGGCCAGTTCGAGCAGGGTTCGCTGGTGGTCGATCTCCTGATTTTTGATCTTCAACCGGCGGTTGTTCCAGAAGAGTAATGCCGCCACCAGCAGTATAGCCATGATGGCCAGGAACAGTACATTTCGGGTTTGTGCCAGTGCCTGACTCCGGTTTGTTTCGGCCAGAAGTTTTAAGTTCTGCCTCTGCAACGCATTTGTTTTTTGTACATTTTCATATTCGGTCTGTAGCGCGTCGATCCGCTGCTGCGTCTTTTCTTTCGACAAACTATCTCTCAGCAGCACAAAGTCTTCGTAGGCCCGCAGAGCTTTTTGAGGCTGATTGGTATTTTTGAAAATGGTGTAGAGTTTTTCTTCCGACTCTGCAACAATACTGCTGTTTTTTACCGACAGAGCCGTTTGTTTTGCCAGTTGGCAGGCTGTCAGCGCCAGTGCCCAATTCCGCTGCAGAATGTACAGGCTGGTGGTGTTCAGCAGAATACTGCCTTCCAGATCGACGCTCCCCATCTTATGGGCCAGCGCCAGTGCTTTCGTATAATAGTCGAGGGCTTTTCGGGTATCACCCATTTCCTTATATACCCAGCCAATGGCGTGCAGCCCCTGCGCTTCATACCAGGGCCGCTTTTCCCGCCGGGCCAGCTGGTACATTTCATTGTTGATCTTCAGGGCTTCGGTAAACCGTTTCTGTTCCCGGTAAACCGCGCCCAGCACGTTCAGAATAGCCAGCTGCGTATAAGGGTCCGGATGGCTCTGGAGAATAGACAGTCCCTGCTGGCATAATTGTATGGCTTTTGTGTAGTTCCTGAGACTGTTGTAGGCATGGGCCAGTTCACTATGAGCCTGCGCCATTCGGGTGTAGAGCTTCAGTTTTTCCGCCAGTACCAGCGCCTTGTAGTTAAACTGGATACTCTGGTAATGGTCCCCTTTTACCTGATAAAGGTAGCCTGCATAGAGATAGGCGTAAACAAGTTCGGGTTGTAACCGGCGACTTACGCAGTGCCCGATCGTTAGCGTATTGTAGTGGACCGAGGAGTCGATATTCTTATTCGAATACGACTGCATGAGGGATTTTAGTGTACGATAGCGAAGGGTGTCCTTTGTATAACCGTCTGGTTGTTTATCCAGATTGATCAACGCCCGCTTCAGGCTGTCAATTGGGAGTACTTGTCCGGTCGACAACGTAGTCATCAGGGACAAAATCGGCACAAACAGACACAAAAAACGTACGTACTTTTTCATATGAATGTGGACTTTAGGCAAACTTACACAGTCTGTTCAGATTTCCCAACCAGCCCCCCGATATAGTTCATCATTGACAATATCCCCTAATTACAGGATACAAAATCATCATAATCAGTGATTTGCAAAAGAAGATGGGGTACCGACCTTTGAGGTGTTCGATTGCGCGTTCAGAACAACAAAAAGTTTATTGGCTTTCCGTTTCTTCTCACACTCATACCACCCGTTATGTGCATATTCTTAAGCTCCGGCCTTACTGCATAATTCACTCTACCAAGCAACTATTCCGATGATGTCCACTGAACGTATCCTGCTCAATCTGATTTTATGTGGATTACTCGGCCTGATCGGGCAGGGTATCCGTGTTGTTATTGGCCTCAAGAAACTTAAAGAAGAGGCCACCGCAGAAGCCGTCGAAAACACGGCGACCAGCGCCAAAAGCATTTACAATAGCCAGTTCGACGGGCGGCAGCTTTGGGTATCGCTGTTGATCGGATTTATTGCCGGCTGCCTGGCGAGTTTTGGCCACGATGATACTGCTGACTTCAGCCGGGAAGCCCGACTGGCCATTGTAGCGGCTGGCTATGCCGGCACTGATTTTATCGAAGGTTTATTCAAGAAAATTTTACCCTCTACTTAGCTGACTATGACTGTTCTACTCGATCCCCACTCTCTGTCCAATCGCCCTTTGCTCGACGGTATTCAGGGCAACATCCTGAAATCGCATGGCCGCCCCCATACCGCCAACATCTTTATTCACTGCCGCCCCAACCATAGGAAAGAAGCCAAAACCTGGCTGCACAGTCTGGTAGAAGGGGAAGACGCGCTCATTAAGTCGGGCTACGCACAACTACGAAGTAACCTGCTTTATAAAGATAATCCTGCCGTGGACACCGGCCTTTTTGCCTGCATCCATATCAGTGCCGCCGGTTACCAGTATTTGTTTGATATCAGCATACCTACACAATTTCAGGATAAGGCGTTTCAAAAGGGTATGAAAGCTCGAACAACTCTGCTTAAAGACCCCAAACCCAAAGAGTGGCAAACTGGCTTTCAGTCCGACATCCATTTTATGCTTCTGCTGGCCTATACCGATGAAGACACACTGAAAACCTCGGTAGACAATGTTAACCGGGCTATTCAATCCTTTGCCGATGTTACCACCATTGCGTGGGGAAATGCGCTTAAAAACGACGAAGGTGCGGGTATTGAACACTTCGGTTATGTAGATGGCATATCGCAGCCGCTGTTCTTCACCGATGAATGGAAGACGTACAAAAAAGATAATAATATAGAGGATGAAGCTGACATACAGTTCGACCCTCGTGCGAAAAAAGAATTGGTGTTGGTACAGGACCCGTTCATGGGCGACCCAAACGCGCTGGGCAGCTACTTCGTTTTCCGCAAACTGGAGCAGAATGTGAAAGGCTTCAAATTAGCAGAAGCCAATCTGGCGGGTGAGCTGGGCTTTACGGATGACGATAACAAAGAGCGAGCCGGAGCCATGCTCGTGGGTCGGGCCGAAGATGGCAGCCCTATTGAACTTGATGCGCACCCGGAGTTAATCAATAGTGCCCTGCTCAACAACTTTACCTACAAGGCAAATGACAACACCCGGTGCCCGTTTCATGGCCATATTCGTAAAACGAACCCCCGTATCGGCCCCGTCACAGAAGGTGTTCAGGTGGAGAATAACCGGATTATGGCCCGGCGGGGCATTCCGTATGGCAAACGAACCGATGGCCCTAACGACGGGAATATCTATAACAAACCCACTGAAAAAGTAGGACTACTCTTCATGAGTTACCAGGCCAGTATCGAAAAACAATTCGAGTTTGTTCAGGCCCACGCCAACGGCCAGACAGATGGTATAGATCCGGTTATCGGGCAGGGGGACCGGACCGTCAAAGGAACATTCTGTCCTGTGTGGGGATCAGCTGGTAGCCCAAAAACAGCCTCGTTCGACCAGTTTGTCCACCTGAAAGGGGGCGAGTACTTCTTTGCACCCAGCATGCGTTTTCTAAAAGATATTCACACAATTTAACGAGCCACATCCATGAGGTATTTACTTGTTTTCCTGCTCCTGGGAGCGGGCCAGGGTCTCTATGCCCAAACCAACAGGGTCACCTACGACTGGCAATCCAGAACATATGCTTCCTCCTCCAATACCTGCCTTCCGGCAGGTACCCTGGTCACCTACGAGCTCATCAATGTCAACACCTTCGCTCAAAAAGTTCGGATAGATGGCCAGGTCGTTATGGTAACAACGGATATGCCTGCCGAATTTATTACCCTTTTCCGCATCAAGACCGATACGGAAAAGAAACTGGATAACACACAGGATCAGGTAGATAAAATGGAGGAAGTATTGAAAGATGCGACCCAGAATCCGGTTTCAAAGGCTGTTTCAACCCTTGTCGACTCGTGTGAGTTGTATTATGAGGAAGCGGAAAAGATCAAGCAAGTACTGGATTTACAGGAACAGTTGCTCAGTACTATGGCCAACAAACGTTTTTATAATGCAGTCCAGATGCGCGCTGAATTGAAACGGGTTGGTATTGACTCCTTATCAATTGTGGCCTTAGGCTCTAATTTCCAAGCCTTTATAGAGGCCTACAGAAAAGTATATTCTCAATACGGAGAAGCAGCCCTTGTTGCTCACAAGGCGAACGATAAGGAAAGTGAAGCTAAAATTGAAAGTGCTAAGAATCAGGTTGCCAAGGATTACATGGCCCTTAGAGATCTCTATCAGCGAACCATCAAAAAAATTGACGGTCTGTACGGCAATGCGGTTGATCCCCTGAACTATAAGGTTGAGTCGAATCCTATAAAAATTGCCAGCAATGTAGATGAATTACTATTTACCATTCATGTTGGCGACGACACATTTCTGGATGCGATCTACGTGAAAAAGAGCTGGAAAATTGACTACAGTGTTGGGCTGGTGGCTAAATACATTTCCAATGAAAACTACTTCTTCGATCCGAATCAAACGCTTCGACAGTACGACAAAGCTGGATTTTTCAGCACCATCACTCCGGGTATTGCTCCTATGCTTCATTTGCATCGCCGGACCTGTAACGATATAAGCTGGGGAGGCATGTTTGGGATCAATGCTGATTTTAAAGAGATAACAGATATCAATCTGGGCTTCCTCGTTGGTGGTTTCGTTATGGCAGGGATAGGGCAAACGCAGAAAGCGATCATTTCGGGAGGTCTGAGCTACTCCAACGTTAATCGCCTGAAGGCGGGTGAATACAGCGTTGGCACCGTTTACAAAGACGTAAAAATCGAGAACGTTACCGAACGGGTTTTGCGCCCCTCCTTTTTCCTCTCCATTTCGCTGGCAATTCCCAAGCGGGAAGTGAAGAAAATCGAATAGTCGAACTACGTCTATCCTGCTAACTGGCAGATGAGTAACGAGTAGGTGAATTTTGTTGTCCGGCCCGTATTTTAACGGGCCGGATTTTGGCATATACATTTGTCCAGCTTATCCTATTTATTAAACAAATTTTATATTTTTTATAATTTTCAGAACTCATACTTTGTGTTGACGGTTAATCTGTCCGTACCTATATACGTTCGGAGCCATGATAACCAGCACATTAAAGCGGCTAGGACAATCCATTGAGCGAACGCCTACCTACCTGACTATACTGGCCGGAACGCTGCTGGTCAGTTATGAGCACTGGATAGGACCATTATCCGTAACGGCTCAGCTGATCTTTTGCGGCAGCTTATTACTTGTAGTGGGTATTCCGCACGGTGCGCTCGACCACCTCATTGAAGAAGAGCGCATCAGTCAGCAGGCAAAGCCGTTTTCGCTGGCCCGCTTTCTGGCTAAGTACATCGTTATGATCGTGCTCTATGGGCTGGCCTGGCTGTTTTTTCCCGTCTTGTGTCTGTGTATCTTTTTGCTGATCTCAGCCTGGCATTTCGGCGAAACTGACCTTGAACATGCGCCGGACGATATCTATTGGTCATTCACCCGGTTAATAGCGGGGGGCTTTGTTCTGGGCTTTATTTTACTCGCTCACGCAACAGAAGTGACGCCCATCCTGGCTCGAATTGTACAGGATGACCCGAAAACCATGACGCTTTGGGCTATCGCGGTAAACAAAAGCGGAGCGTTACTACGCGGGTGGGCCACACTAGGTATCGTGCTCACCATGTTATCGTTGGGCCATCGGCCAACGCTCATTAATGGCTGGCGACTGGTCCGGTTGGGCACGGTCCTGTTACTGACCTATTCGTTGCCTTTATTACCGGCGTTCATGCTTTATTTTGGTGGCTGGCATTCGCTCAGTTCGTTCGGCCTTATTCAGTCTTATCTACACCGCTCGGCTCATCCGGCCCGATCGATCTGGAAACTCTGGCAACAGTCAATCCCGTTTACAGTCCTAGCTTTCGGGTTTTTACTGGCGGGTGCGGGCATCTGGAACCGCTACATGCCGTATTTCGATCCCCTCCCCTATCTGTTTATTCTCCTGTCGACCATTACATTGCCCCATATTCAGGTTATGCGCCAGTTGAACCTGCCCGCTAAACGCCTAGCTATCAAAAAATTAAATTAGCAAAAAGTAGCTCCACTGCGTTTTATCCGAGCTTTTCCTGACGTCATTCCACCTTTGGAACGCTCCGAAAATATTTATTTTGTTTAAAGTTTTTTTATAAACCTTAAACAATATACATTTGAGCCGTTGTATAATTCTCCGTACAACTTGTATCATTTCTTTACACCCATTCATCACAAACTTTACCATTATGCTTAACCAGATCAGTTCAATTCTGCTGGAGGTACTTCAGCCAGGTGACGTAATTGGGTTTACGTTCTTCACAGGTTACATGTCTATGTTTGCGGCATCTGTGTTCTTTTTCATGGAACGCAGTGAGGTCGATGGTAAGTGGAGAACATCGCTGCTTATTTCAGGGCTAATCACCATGATTGCGGCTGTGCACTATTTTTACATGCGGGGCGTTTGGCTCGAAACCAAGACGTCGCCTACGGAATTTCGCTACATTGACTGGACGCTTACAGTACCCCTGATGTGCGTCGAGTTCTATTTGCTCATCAAGCCTTACGGTGGTAAAACCTCCACGCTTTGGCGCTTAGTGGGTTACTCTGTCTTTATGCTGGTAACGGGCTACATCGGGGAGTCTATCGATCCTGCCCGGACAATCATCTGGGGTGCCATTTCGACGCTGGGTTACATTGGCATTGTGTATGAAGCCACAATGGGCAGTGTGAAGCAGGTAGCTGACCAATCGCCAAACCCCGAAGTAGCGAAAGCCGTTCGGTTGCTGCGCAACTTCGTTCTGATTGGCTGGGGTATCTACCCAATTGGCTATATGGCCATGCCCGGTGGCTTGCTAGGCAATATGGGGCTCAATCTGGACTTGATCTACAACATCGGTGATGCCGTGAACAAGATCGGTTTTGGGTTAGTCGTATATGGGGCAGCGGTAGCCTCTACCAAAAACGAACTGCGCGGCAAAACCAAGTTCGAAGTCGCCGATCTTTAATACCTCCTTCATCAACAAACAAAAGTTCATTCTTCATCAACATACAAGCGGCCCCCTTCCAAAAGAAGGCGGGCCGTTTGTGTGTTGATGACTTCTATTCGGGCTTGTTGCGCGTTGGTGAATAGCCTCAGCGATTTCGGCACCAACCCAACTGCGTACAGGGACTTATGTATCGGCCGTAGCACCCTCCCGGTGTTGCCGGGCATATTCCGAAGGAGAGAGGGTGTACACACTCTGGAACGTCTTGCGAAAATGTTTCAGATCGTCGAAACCGACCTGATTGGCTATTTCGGAAACCCGCAGCGACGTTGTCGCCAGCAATTGAGCGGCCCGTTTGATGCGCACATCGCGGATGAACTCCACCACCGACTGTCCTGTCATGGCTTTGATCTGCCGGTAGAACGCCGACTGGCTCATGCCCATTTCCCGAACCAGCACCGGAACAGAAAAATCGGAATCGGCCAGATGGGCTTCTACAATACCCATGGCTTTTTCCAGCAACTGCTTTTCCTCATCGGGGATAATGATGTCTGTCGGCTTCAGCAGGATCTGGCGCTGGTAATACTCCTTGAGCCGGTGGCGGCTCTGGAGCATCACCGCTATTTTGGTGTACAGCAGTCGTGGGTTAAAGGGTTTGGCCATGTATTCGTCGGCACCGGTTTCCAGTCCTTCCAGTTCGTGCACAGCAGCCGCCCGGGCGGTGAGCAGTACCACCGGAATATGCATCGTTTTGGGGTGCTGCTTGATTTTTTTACACAGCTCCAGCCCATTGCTCCGGGGCATCATCACGTCGCTGACGACCAGATCGGGCAGCAGATCCAGCGCTTTCTCCCAGCCATCCACACCATCGACGGCCACGAATACCTCAAACGTAGTCGACAGGAGCTGCTGTAAATACTGCCGGAGTTCATCGTTATCTTCCACCAGCAGGATACGTCCCGACCGAACCACCGGTGCGGGTTCGCTGGTGGAGTCGGGCCTGTCGACCTCGGGCATGTCTTGCGTAAAGGTCATGTGGCGTTCGCTCCGGGAAGGCTCATCGCGAATGGAGTCCGGCGGCAGGTGCTCCCGGCCAAAAGGGAATCGGAGGGTGAAGGTCGTACCGGCACCGGGGGCACTCTGTACCATGACCTCCCCCAGGTGTACTTCCACAAACTGTTTCACCAGCGACAGACCGATACCCGTACCCGTCATGCGCATGGTTTCGGTGTGGGATGCCTGATAATAAGGATCGAAAATTTTGTCGACCTCGTCGGCATTCATGCCCACGCCCCAGTCGCGCACCACTATTTCCAGGTAATTTGCCTGAAGAGCACCTTTCTCAAAAACAGCCGCGCTATCCGGCGAACCAACCACCGAGACGCCTATCCTGATCTTACCGCCTTCGGGCGTAAACTTAAGCGCGTTAGAGAGCAGGTTCGTCAGGATAATCTCGACTTTACTCCGATCGAAATACAGCACCACCGCTTCGGCAGGAGCTTCCAGGGCGTAGTCGATGTGCAGCTCTTCGGCTTTCAGCTTGAAGATCAGAAAGATCTCGGTCAGGAAAGCCATGATATTTCCGCGACTGGCCCGCAACGACACATGCCCGGACTCGACCTTCCGGAAATCCATCAATTGATTCACCAGATCCAGCAGTTTGCGGGTTTGCTGGTGCATGAGCATGATTTTATCTTTTGCCGCCGGCAGTGCTCCACCCGATGCCGCCAGCTCTTCCAGCGGTCCCAGGATCAGCGTCAGGGGTGTGCGGAGTTCGTGCGAGACATTGGTAAAGAAACGCAGCTTGGTATCGGTCACTTCTTTCTCTTTCTCAACTTTATACTGCTCCAGCACCAGTTTATTTTTCAACTCCTGTTTCGCCAGTTCACTTCGTTGATAGAACCAGAAAGCGCCCACAACGGAGGCCGCATAGAGCAGATAAGCCCACCAGGTTCGCCACCAGGGCGGCAAGATCGTAAACTGTAACAGGGCCGGTTTGGCAGACCAGACCCCATCGTCGTTGCTGGCCTTCACCAGAAAAGTATAGTCGCCGGCGGGGAGGTTGGCATAGCTGGCCGTTCGCTGGCCGGGTGCCGCCCGTATCCAACCAGCGTTGTAGCCTTCCAGCCGGTACATATACTGCTGCTTCTGAGGATTGGCGTAATTCAGCCCGACGAACTCAACGGAGAAATCATTCTCTGCCGCCTTTAGCCGAACGGTCTGGACGTCGGTAAAGGGTTTGGACAGTAAAACCCGACCGTTCAGCGTATCGCCAATACCCACCGGCTGGTTGAGGATGCGCAGTTCGGTGATCTGCACCAGGGGTGGATACGGGTTCGGGTGAAGGTTTCGCGGCTGAAAATAGGTGATGCCGTTGGTACCGCCAACATACAAGGTTCCATCGGCCGCCCGAAAGGCAGCCCCTACTTTGAACGAGTTGCTCTGCAAACCATCCGTCACATCGTAGTGAAACAGTCGTTTGCTCGCCGGATTGAACTGATACAAACCAGCCCCGCCAATCCAGAGATTACCGGCCTCATCGGTCAAAAGGCTTTCGACGTCGGTTTCGGGAACCCACTGGCTGTATCGCTCAATAATTTCTTTGCCGCCGGCATGGGTAGTTAATCGGTGCAGTCCTCCGCCAATGGTCCCGATCCAAAGGCTCCCCTGCCTGTCCTTCAGCAACGGCCAGGCGTAATTGGTCCGCAGGCTGTTTGGGTTATCGGGTTCGTGTTTGAACTGGCTGAGGGTCTGTAGTCCCGTGGGCGTGATCTGTATCTTCAGCACACCCGCATCCCGGGTGCTGGCCCATAAAATATCCCGTTCAGGGTCGTAAAGCAGTGCCGTAAACTGATGCGTCGGCAAGACATTTTGTCGGGTATCGTAGGTTTTCAGGTATTGGCCCTGGCGGGTATACTGATGAATGCCCGCGCTGAAGGTAGCCACCCAGATACTTCCATGCCGATCCTCCACAATGCTTTCGATACTGCTGCTACTCAGATCGGGTATTGTCGGACCACTGGCCAGCCGGACAGGTGTTGCCCCGGCCTGCCCCTTCAGCAGGTAGAGCCCGTAATAGCGGGTACCAATCCAGAGGGTTCCGTCAGAAGCCTGAAACAGCGTAGCGATGTCAATGCCGTTTATATCGCCGGACAGCGACCGATTCAGGTAGTTCCGGTACGTTTTCCGGGTCAGATCATAGCTGGCAAAACCATTTCGGGTACCCATCCACAACCGATTGGTTTTTTCATCTTTCCAGATGGTGTTGATGTAATTGTTGGCGGGCGTCGTTTGCCCAACCATTTGCCGGCGGATTTGGCCGAAGGGTTTGGGGCGCAACTTCAGCTGATTCAGTCCGCCCGCCGAGGTGGCCAGCCAGAGATTATGAAAGCGATCTTCCAGCAGGTCGTGTACCCGAACGGAATTGATGCTGGCCGGGTCGGTGTCCAGCGGTAGAAATGTATGGACAGCCTGCTCATCGACAGGTGGTGTTGTGCCGGTTACGGCCCCGGCCTCCATGAGCAGCAGGCCGTAGTTCGTACTGATCCATAACCGTTTCGACGAGTCCAGGAAAAGGCTTTCAATGTCGGCAAAGGTTCGGCTTAGCGATCTGACCTGAAAGCCGACGGGGACGCCCAATGCTGTTCGGCTTAGCCAGAAAATCTGATCGTCGCTCCCAATCCACAAATCGCCCCGTGTGTCAACGTGCAGGGCTCTGATATTGGCCGACGCTGGCAGAGCCGTTACATGCGCAGCGAGCAAGGTCGTTTGCCGGGGCAGTGGAGCACTGCCATTAAAAAGCCAGAGCCCCTGCCCCAGGGTACCGATCCAGATTCGACCCCGGTAATCGACCGCCAGTTTGTTGACAAGGGGTTCGGCATTGGGTTTATTTAAGAGACCTATCTGGTGAATATCGCGGAGGTTGCCCCGCCCGTCGGTCTGGAGCACAAACACGCCGTAATGTTGGGTAGCCACCCAGATCCGATTTTGCGTATCGGTGCAGATGGCATGCACGTTGGTGTGGGTCAACTGCCGGATGAACGACTCGAAATTAGCCGCACCCGCCAGTTCCCGAATGCTTACGAACCGGTCTTGGGTGGCATCGTACCAAAAGACTCCCGATCGCTCCACCCCTACCCATAGCCTGCCGGAGCGGTCTATTTCCAGCGTCCGAATCCGGTTGCTGGCAATACCCTCCTGATCGTTGATGGGCAGCTCATAAGGTTTTAATGTGTAGCCGTCGTAGCGATCGATGCCTTTGTTGGTGCCCACCCAGATAAAGCCGGCCTTGTCCTGAGCTACGCACATGGCATCGCTGTGCGAGAGACCTTCGTTGACGGTAATATGCTGAAAACGAAACTGATCCGGCTCACGCTGGGCCCAGGCGGGGATCGGCACCAGCCAGGCACTTAACAGGCAATATGTATATAAAAAAAACCACTTCATCATTAAGGACCAATTTACCCCCTTCTTTTGACGAAAACCAACCCTACTACCTATTTTCAACACGCTACTTTTATACCCATTAAAACCTTCTTTTGACTGATACGTTATTCTATGTTAAAAGGTGGCAACAATTAATTTTTGTTTTTTACCAATAGTGTCGCAAACAGTTCATGTTTCTCGGGTTCCTTAAATAACGATATCTGCCAGCCTTCGTCAACCACGAACAACGAGTGGCCAGCAGCTAACCAACCCTTCCTGGCCAACGTTCGTCGAGCCGGTCTCGACCAAATTTCGCCCTCATCTTCGCCCCTAACGATTTTATATTTAGATTAGATTGGTTTAGAAAGGACGAGACAGTTGTCTCGTCTCTTTTCTTTACAGGCTATTGTATTTTTTACCCTTACACTTTTCTACTTTTCATTCATGCGTACCTCGCTCCTGTTGCTTGTTCTATGTCTTACTGCCGGTCTTTGTTTGGGTCAATCCAGCGGCAAAAAATCCAGGTGGATTCAATTGTTCAACGGCAAAGACCTCAAAGACTGGTCGGTGAAAATAACCGGGCACCCTCTCGACGATAACTACGGCAACACCTTCCGGGTGGAAGATGGCAAACTCGTTGTTCGGTACGACCAGTACAAAGCCTTTGATGAACAGTACGGCCACATTTTCTACAAAAAGTCGTTCTCGGCTTACCTGCTGGTCATGGAATACCGGTTCGTTGGGGAGCAGGTGAAAGGAGGGCCGGGCTGGGCCATTCGCAACAGTGGTGCCATGCTGCACGGGCAGGACCCGAAAACGATGGGCCTGCAGCAGGATTTTCCCATTTCTATGGAAATGCAGTTGCTGGGGGGCGATGGGCAGCACGAGCGGCATACCGCTAACCTCTGCACACCCGGCACAAACGTTGTGCTGGACGGTAAACTCTTTACCCCGCACTGCATCGACTCCAACTCCAAAACCTACGCAGGCGACCGGTGGGTGCGCGCCGAAGCGCTGGTGCTGGGCGATTCGCTCATCAAACACATTGTGGAAGGCGACACCGTGCTTACGTATTCAAAGCCGCAGATTGGTGGTGGCAATGTGATCAATTTCGACCCCAAGGTGAAAAAAGACGGGCAGATTCTTCGCGGAGGCTATATCTCGCTGCAGAGTGAAAGCCATCCCGTCGAGTTCCGCAAAGTAGAGTTATTAGATCTATCGCCTTACATGAGTAAACCCAAACAACTGGCGGCTATTTTGCGTCAGTTACAGACCCGAAATCCAAAATAGTCATGACTCACCAGTGCCTTTTTCTTGCTTTCCTGGTTTTTCTTAGCATGAAGAGTTTTAGCCAGTCAACACAACCGACCACCCTAACCCAGCCTGCCGGGGATACGGCCCCTGCCGACACCAGCTGGCGATTGGTGTGGGCCGACGAATTTGATATTGACGGGGCACCGGATGCAAAAAACTGGGTATTTGAAAAAGGCTTTGTTCGCAATAACGAGCATCAGTGGTATCAGCCAGAGAATGCTTTTTGTAAAGATGGATTCCTGATCCTGGAAGCCCGACGGGAGAAAAGACGAAATCCAACCTATAAGCCCAACAGCGAAAACTGGAATAGCCGACGCCCGACCATTGAGTACACATCGGCCAGTATGAAAACGCAGGACCTGCATAGTTGGCTGTTCGGCCGTTTTGAGATGCGCGGACGAATCGATATCAGCCCCGGTATGTGGCCCGCTTTCTGGACAATGGGAGAAGCTGGCGAGTGGCCCGCCAATGGCGAGATCGACATCATGGAGTATTACCAGAACATTCTGCTCGCCAACGTAGCCTGGCGAGATACCAAGCAGTATGTGCCCATATGGCGCAGTAATAAAAAGCCGATCGATTCATTTAATGATCCCGACTGGTCGAAGAAGTTTCATGTCTGGCGTATGGACTGGACCGAACGATCTATTCAGCTATATGTCGACGATCAGCTGTTGAACGAAGTTTCTCTGCTCGAAACCATTAATAAAGACGGATCGGCCATCAATCCCTTTCGCCAGCCGCATTTCATACTCCTGAGCCTCGCCGTGGGCGGCAATAATGGTGGCGACCCCGCCAAAACTAAATTCCCCAAACGCTTCGAAGTGGATTACGTCCGCGTGTATCAGAAGTGAGGGTAGTGGAGTCGGTTAGTGGTGAAGTAGTGAAGTGGTAGAGTAAGTGACGTGGTAGAATAAGTGGAATGGGTCTACTTCTGCACTCCACCCCTAAGCTACTCCACTACTTCACCACTCCACTTGCTCCACCACTCCCCAATCTCAATTATCCCCCTTTTTTTGGCGAAAACGCCCCCCATCCGTTCAGGCTGGCCCTCTTAGTTTTGCATTATTCAAACATTGATTTTGCTTTCGACTGACACATCGTAAAGTAAATCCTCAAATAACTAAGAAATCCAGAACCTGCTTATGGACATTAAATGGCTACTTTTTTGTGGCGTGTTGCTTCCTGCCCGGGGCATATTCGCTCAACAGATCGTCGGCAATAGCAATCCGCTATACGCTTCCGTCAGATCAACGGTTGCCGGGGCACGTGCGTCGGAGGTGGCGGTGATTACGGTTACGGGAAAAGTGACCGACGAGAAGGGCGACGCCCTGCCCGGTGCTACCGTTTCGCTGAAAGGCGGGTCCATCGGGGCCAATACCGACGCCGATGGCAACTATACCCTGCGCATTCCCGACGGCACACCCAACCCGGTACTGGTCTTTTCGTTTATTGGCTATATCCTGCAGGAAGTGCCCATTGGCAACCAGACGGTGGTGAACGTGCAACTTAAGGGCGATGCCAAATCCCTGAACGAAGTGGTTGTGGTGGGTTATGGCACACAGAAACGATCGGATATTACCGGTTCGGTAGCGTCTGTCCCCAAAAGCCGCCTGTCGCAGTTGCCCGTAACCAACGTGTTGCAGGCCATTCAGGGCTCGGTAGCGGGTGTCAATATCTCGCAGTCGTCGTCCGTGCCGGGGGCGGCTCCGTCAACGACCATTCGCGGTCAGAACTCCATTAACGCCAACTCCGGCCCCTATGTGGTTGTCGACGGGATTCCACTGAGCAAAACCGGCGGCTCACTGAGCGATATCAACCCCAACGACATCGAGTCGATGGAGGTATTGAAAGATGCCTCGGCGGTAGCGATTTACGGTACCAACGGGGCCAACGGCGTTATTCTGGTCACGACCAAACGGGGCAGCACGGGCAAGCCAACCATTCGGTACAATAACTACGTGGGTATCGAAAACTTCGCCCACATGCTGCGTCCGCGCAATGGAGCCGAGTACGTGCAGAAGTACGCCGATTACATGGCCCAGACCGGCCAGAAACTGGTTAACCCCGTCCCCAACTACGACGAGCTGACCAATTACAACGCGGGCATTACGACCGACTGGATGAACGAAGCAACACAGACGGGCGTGTTGCAGGACCACAACCTGAGTATTTCGGGTGGGTCGCCCAACGTGCGGTACTTCATATCGGGCGAATTTCTGGACCAGAAAGGCGTTATTAAAGGCTATCAGTACAAGCGGGCCAGCTTCCGCTCCAACCTGGACGTTACCCTGACGGATTACCTGACGGTGGGCACCTCGCTGTTCATTGCCAACAGCAACCGCGACGGTGGCCGGGCAAACTTGCTGAACGCATCGGCCATGAGCCCCTATGGGCAGGAGTATAACACCGACGGGACTTACCGGATCTACCCCATGTTTCCCGAGCAGTTGTACACCAACCCCATGATCGGCCTGAACGTCGACCGGGTTGACCGCAACACCAACCTGAACGGAAACGCTTATCTGGAACTGAAACTGCCGGGCAAACTGAATGGCCTGAAGTACCGCATGAACCTCGGCTATTCGTACATTCCGGCCCGCACGGCGAGTTATACCGGTCGGTCGGCAAACGACCTGCTCGGAACGGCCAACACGTTCTTCTCCGAAACCAACAGCTTTACGCTCGAAAATATCCTGTCGTACACGCGGGATTTCGGCAAGAGCCACTTCGACTTTACGGGGCTCTACAGCGCCCAGCAGCGTAAATACGCCACGGCTACCGGAAACGCTACCGGCTTTGTCAACGACCAGTTGTCGTTCAATAACCTGGGGGCCGGTGCTACGCAATCCAGCAACTCCTATGCCGACCGCTACGGCCTGAACTCGCAGATGGGCCGGGTCAACTATTCGTACGACAGCCGTTATCTGCTCACCGTTACGGCCCGGCGCGATGGCTCATCGGTATTCGGGGCCAACACGACCAAGTACGGTTTATTCCCGTCGGCGGCTATCGGCTGGAACATCAGCAACGAAGCGTTCATGAAGAACGTGAATCTGGTGAGTAACCTGAAACTGCGCTTCTCCTACGGCAAATCCGGCAACGAAGCCATCAGCGTGTACCGGACCATTACGACCGACAATACCGTTCGGTCGCCCTTCAACGGCGTGAGCACCATCGGCGCACAGCCGGGCAACCTGGGCAACGCCAACCTGCAGTGGGAAACGACGCTGAGCCGCAACATCGGTGTTGATTTTGGTATGCTGAACAACCGCATCAACGGTAGCCTGGATCTGTACAAGAACAACACCAAAGGGCTGCTGCTGCTGCGTAGCCTGCCCATACTGACCGGCTATTCGAGCGTGTATGACAACCTCGGCGAGACGTCGAACACCGGTATCGAACTGACCCTGAACACCCGCAACGTTACCAGTGGCGACTTCAAATGGGAAAGTACCGTTGTGTTTGCCTCCAACCGCAACCGCATCCTCGACCTCTACGGCGATAAGAAAGATGACCTCGGCAACCGCTGGTTCATCGGTCAGCCCATCAGCGTGGTGTATGACTACAAGATGGCCGGTGTCTGGCAGGCGGGTGAAGATGCGTCCTCGCAGGACCCCGGCTCGGTGGCTGGCGACCTTAAATTCGCCGACCTCAATGGCGATAAGAAGATCACGGCCGATGGCGACCGGATGATTCTGGGCCAAACCGCGCCAAAATGGACCGGTGGTCTGACAAACACCTTTCATTATAAAAACTTCAATCTCAATGTGTTTGTCCAGACGGTTCAGGGTGTAACCCGCAACAACGCCGACCTGACCTATGCCGACGAAACCGGCAAACGAAACACACCCATCGACGTGGGTTACTGGACAGCCGACAACCGGAGTACTACGCGCCCGTCGCTGGCCTTCAAAAATCCACGCGGCTACGGCTACGCATCGGATGCCAGTTACACCCGTATCAAGGACGTAACCTTAAGCTACGTCTTCGATCAGAAACTGCTCGACAAACTGCACCTGGGCAACCTGACCGTGTACGCCAGCGGGCGGAACCTGTACACCTTCACCAACTGGATTGGCTGGGACCCCGAAGCCGTGCAGTCGACCCGCGGCTCCGGCGACTGGACGAACAACTACCCCCTCACCCGCTCCTTTGTTATGGGCCTGAACATCAGCCTTCGCTAACTGGAAGCCTCAACATTAACCTCAATGAAAGCATACATAAAAGCACTGGCCCTGTCGACGGTTGTTCTGGCATCGGCCTGCAAAGATACCTTTCTGGAAGAGAAACCTTTCTCGTCCTACACCCCCGTTACCCTGAACGACTCGTTAGGGTTCGAAGCTTCGCTGGTTGGCTTGTACAACCACACGAGCACCTATTTTTCCTGGTCCGACCAGCAGGGCTGGCCCAGCGTGTGGCAGGTGGGCACAGACGTCGCCAATGCCACCTCCAACCAGCAGGGTATCGAGATTCCCTACTACAATTACGCGCTGCTGACGCCCACCGACGGAGCCGCGGCCCGCACCTGGAACCGCAATTACATTATGATCAACCTGACCAACACGATCATCAATGGCATTGAGGCCCCTTCGTTAACGGCCATCAGCAAAACGGGTAAGGATAAAATTGACGCCGAAGCGCGGTTCTTCCGGGGGTATGCCTACAACAACCTGGCTACCTGTTTCGGTGGTGTCCCCATCCTGACGCAAGCCCTGACGGGACCAAAAACGGATTTCGTCCGGGCACCGGTAGAGGAGGTGAATAAGCTGATCGTAGAGGACCTCACGTATGCCGTTGCGAACCTGCCGGACATCGAGAGCGTGAAAACCAACTCGAAAGGCAAGCTCTACGGACGCGCCAACAAATTCATGGCGATGCAACTGCTGGCCGAAGCCTACCTGCGCATGGACAAGCCGGATCTGGCCGAAGCGCAACTACAGGCCATTATCAGCAGTGGCCGGTTCAAGCTCATCAAGGGCCGCTACGGTATCAAAGCGGGCGAACCCGGCGACTATTACCACGACATGTTCATCTACGGTAACCAGCGCCGGGTGCAGGGTAACACCGAAGCCATCTGGGTACTGGAACAGGAAAACCCAAGCACCGTTGTGGGCGGCATTACCGACAATCCACAGCAGCGCCGGGTTTGGGGCGCAGCCTATCACAACGTCCAGGGTATGGCCTTAGCCGACTCCACCGGCGGCCGGGCACTGGGGCGTTTACGACTCAGCAACTGGGTTTTGTACAGTCTTTACAAGCCGGGCGATATTCGCAATTCGCCGTACAACATCCGTCGGCGCTACGTGTACAACGACCCGTCGAAACCAACTACGTTTGGCAAACCAGTGCCCTATACTGGTACGGATACGCTGCTCAACATTGCGCCCCACACCACCAAGTGGTACCAGTTCGACCCCAACGATACGTTTGGCTACGCGATGATCAAGGATTTTATTCTGATGCGTCTGGGCGAAACCTACCTGTTGCTGGCCGAGGCCCAGTTCAAGCAGGGCAAACTGGACGCTGCGGCTGCCAGCATCAACGTCCTGCGCGAACGCTCGTTTGCCGGGTACCCAACAGTCGGCAAAGTAACCTCCGCCGACATGACGCTTGACTTTATCCTCGACGAGCGCGTTCGCGAATTGATCGGCGAGGAAAATCGGCGGATGACCCTGATGCGAACCAAAACGCTGGTCGACCGCGCCACCCGGCTCAACCCGAACAGCGCTGTCAACCCCTTACGCGGTTTGACCAGCACACACCTGCTGATGCCGATCCCCCTGACGGAAATCCAACTGAACAAAGACGCAGTGCTAACGCAAAATCCGGGGTATTAATCCTAGCGCGGCTGGAACTCCAGCCGCGCTGCTTTATCTATTCAACGATGAAACTCATTTCCTTTGCCCTCCTTTTCCTGGCCGCAATCCTGAGCCCACGTATCAGCCAGGCTCAAAAAACGAAGATCATTAAACCCGGTACCGTCTGGCACGACGACAAAGGCGACATCATCAACGCCCATGGCGGGGGTTTGCTCTATGTCAACAAGACGTATTACTGGTTCGGGGAGAAGCGCGGCCTGTCAGCTTCCGAAGGGGTCAACGTCTATTCGTCGAAGGACCTGTATACCTGGAAAAACGAAGGGCTGGCACTGGCAAAATCCACCGACCCGACGAGCGAGATTGCCACGAACGGGCTGATGGAACGGCCCAAGGTCATTTACAACCCCAGGACGAAGCAGTACGTGATGTGGTTTCACCTCGAGCTGCCCGGCCAGGGGTACAAAGCTGCCAGGGCGGGGGTGGCCGTCAGCAAACACGTGACGGGGCCGTATCAATACGTGAAGAGCTTCCGGCCCAACGGCCATATGTCACGGGATATGACCCTGTTTGTCGATGACGACGGCTCGGCTTACCACATTTACTCGGCCCGTGAAAACTACGACCTCCGGCTGGTAAAATTAACCGACGATTACCTGTCGGCGACTACGCAGGACACGTTGCTGTTCAGTAACCACCGCGAAGCACCGGCCATCTTCAAGAAAGACAAAATGTATTACCTGATCACCAGCGGCTGTACGGGCTGGGCGCCCAATCAGGCCAGTTTGCACGTGGCAGAGTCCCCTTTTGGCCCCTGGAAACTGGTGGGTGACCCGATGAAAGGCCCCATGGCAGATAAAACCTTCGATGGCCAGTCGACCTACATTCAACCCGTACAGGGCAAGCGGAATGCATTCATTTTTATGGCCGACCGCTGGAATCCCAAAGACCTGAAAGATAGCCGCTACCTCTGGCTGCCCATCACCTTTGACAGCAACCAACCGGTCATTCAATGGACCGATCAGTGGGATTTGACGCAGTTGGGTCAGTAACATCCCGATACCATTCCAAGCCCCTGACTACCCATGACACTCACCAAATACACGCTTATCCTGCTGCTCAGCAGTACGGGGCTTTTCGCTCAGCAACGGCCGTCGGCTCCGGACGTCCTCAACACAATTCAGCGGGTAAACGACTACTGGCAATCGACGCACCCCACCCACGGGCGGGCCTTCTGGGACAATGCCGCTTATCATACCGGCAACATGGAGGCTTATGCGCTGACAAAAAACGAAGCCTACCGCCAGTATTCGGAAGCGTGGGCCGAACACAATGACTGGATGGGTGCCAAAGCCACGGATACATCGACCTGGAAATACAGCTACGGCGAAACTGACGAATACGTGCTGTTCGGCGACTGGCAAATCTGCTTCCAGACCTATATCGACCTCTACAACCTCAAGCCCGACGCGCGCAAAATTGCCCGCGCCAACGAGGTGATGGCGTACGAAATGAGTACGCCCAACAACGACTACTGGTGGTGGGCCGACGGGCTGTACATGGTGATGCCCGTGATGACCAAGCTGTATAATGTAACGGGCAACAAACAGTACCTGGACAAGCTGCACGAGTACTTCACCTACGCCAACAGCATCATGTACGATGCCGACGAGAAGCTGTATTACCGCGACGCGAAGTATGTATTTCCCAAACATAAAAGCGTGAATGGGAAAAAGGATTTCTGGGCCAGGGGCGATGGCTGGGTGTTTGCCGGTCTGGCGAAAGTCCTGAAGGACCTGCCGAAGAATGACCCGCACCGTCAGGAATACATTGCCAAATACAAAGGCCTCGCCGATGCCCTACTGAAATCGCAGCAGCCAGAGGGCTACTGGACGCGCAGCCTTCTGGACCCGGCTCATGCCCCCGGCCCCGAAACCAGCGGCACCGCCTTCTTCACCTACGGCCTCCTCTGGGGCATCAACAACGGCTACCTAAACGAAAAAAAGTATCTGCCCGCGGCCCTGAAAGGCTGGCATTACCTCACCACCACGGCTCTTCAGCCCGACGGAAAAATTGGCTATGTACAACCCATCGGTGAAAAGGCCATCCCCGGCCAGGTTGTCGACGCCAACTCAACCACCAACTTCGGCGTTGGGGCTTTTCTGCTCGCCAGCTGCGAAATGCACCGGTTTGTGCGTAAAAAGTAATCTTCTCCGTGCCACAATCTGAACAATGAATCTACGCTCCGTCTTCTTCCTCCTGCTCATCACCCTATTCAGCCACAACGTCCTCGCGCAAAAGAAAAAAATAGCTGCGAAACCAAAACCGGTTAACGATCGGGTGTTCTGGCTGGCCGAGATGGACAAAATGGTCAGGCCGGTTATTTACAATCTGGCCCACGACAGCCTCCGCATTGTGATGCCCAGGGTAACCTCCAAACGAATCGACAACCGGGAGCACCGCCTGCAAGTCCAGTATGTAGAAGTGCTGGGCCGGGTTCTCAGCGGCATAGCGCCCTGGCTACAGGGCGAAGGTGGCAGCCCCGACGAGGTAACGCTGCGGAACCAGTACCGGCAATGGGTCCTCAAGGGCCTCTCGAATGCGCTCGACTCGACGGCGAAAGACTACATGTACTTTAACCTCGGCGGGCAGCAGCTGGTCGACGCGTCCTACATTGCCTGCGCTTTTGTGCGGGCACCCTGGCTGTGGGAAAACCTGAACCCAACCGACCGCGAACGGCTGGTGAAAGCCCTGAGAACGACCCGCCAGTTCAAGCCGGTATTTTCCAACTGGCTGCTGTTCTCGGCCATGACCGAAGCCTTTTTCTGCAAATACGGCTACGACTGGGACCCCATGCGCGTCGATTATGCGCTCCAGCAACTCGAACAGTGGTATGTAGGCGATGGCATGTATTCCGACGGCCCCTCCTACGCTTATGATTACTACAACAGCTACGTCATGCACCCCTATCTGGCAACAATTACCGACATCGTCAGTACAAAGACCAATACATACAATGCCATGATCGCTAAAATCAGGAAGCGGAACGAACGGTATGCCGTTATTCAGGAGCGGCTCATCAACACCGACGGCACCTATCCCGCTACCGGACGATCGCTGGTCTACCGTGGAGCCGTTTTCCAGCATCTGGCCGATATGGCGTGGCGCAAAGCCCTGCCCGAATCACTAAAACCCGCTCAGGTACGCTGTGCATTGACAGCCGTGATTAAAAAAACGCTCGAAAGTCCTTCTACTTATCAGAATGGCTGGCTTACCATTGGCTTGTACGGTTCGCAACCCGATCTGGCTGATTTTTACAACAATCAGGGAAGCCTGTACATTGCCTCAACGATCTTTCTGCCACTTGGTTTGCCACCGTCCGACCCTTTTTGGGCCGATGCCCCGGCAAAATGGAGTGCGCAAAAGATATGGAGTGGCGAAGACTTTCCGCACGACCATAGTGTGGATTTACGCTAACAACCCGATTTCATGCGCTACGTTTTCTTCTTTGGTCTACTGGCGGCCAGCCTGACAGCCGTTGCCCAAACGGCTCCCACGACCTTACGGACCGATCTATTGCTCCATACCGACAAGGTGTGGAGCAATGGCTTTTTAACGAACTATACGCTCGACGGAGCCGATTCGGCCAGATTTGCCGGACAGCTGGCCCTTATCCGAAGCCGCCGACCGTCGTTTAGCTGGGTAGTGCCGACTGACGGAAAAACCACCCGCCAAACAGCCTACCGACTTATCCTGTCGTCGTCCCGAAAAAACAGCTTCAGCAGTCAGGGCGACATCTGGGATTCGGGCAAAGTAATGAGCAGCCAGAGCGTGGGGGTTCCGTTGCCTGCCACCCAGAAACTGGATACCAACCGGATTTACGCGTGGCGGGTGAAGATCTGGAACAACCAGAACACCGAAAGCGAGTTCTCCCAGCCCAAACTGTTCCGGACAGCCAGACAGCTGTCGGACTACGAAACGCCGTTTTACCCGCTGGTCAAAACGGAAGAAGTTCCCCGTTCACAGCGGACACTGGCCGGAGGGCAAGTCGTCTATGATTTTGGGAAAGATGCCTTCGGACAGGTGTTTATAACCGTTGCCAACCCAACCGACGCCGGTACGCTGCGGGTACACCTTGGAGAAGCGGTGACGGCCGACGGGCACATAAACCGGCAACCATCGGGCACGCTCCGGTACCGACAGATTCCGGTTCTGCTGCAAAAAGGGACGCACCGCTACGCCATTCAGTTCAAACCTGACAAGCGCAATACCGGCCCCAAAGCCATTCTGATGCCCGACTACATCGGCGAAGTATTACCCTTTCGCTATGTCGAACTGGAGCTGGCCCCGACCAGTCGCGTCGAGCAGGTGGTTCGTCAGGTCGTCACCTACCCGTTCGATGATGCGGCCACCACGTTCACCAGTTCGGACAGCACCCTCAACCAGGTTTGGGAGATCTGCAAGCATACCATCAAAGCGACAACATTTACGGGTTATTACGTGGATGGTGACCGTGAACGGATTCCGTACGAAGCCGACGCGCTGCTCAACCAGTTATCGCACTACGCCACCGATGCCGAATACAACATGGCCAAACGGTCGCTGAACTACCTCGTTTTTCACGCGACCTGGCCTACCGAATGGTCGCTGCAAAACGTGCTGATCGCTTGGTACGACTACCTTTACTCAGGCGATTCGCGCACCGTAGAGGCCCTTTACCCCGAACTAAAGGCAAAACTTCTGCTACCCCTCGCCCGTGCCGACGGCCTCATCAGCACCCGGACAGGGCTGCAAACCCCGGAGTTCAAAAAATCCATTCATTACGATACCTTCGACGGTCGGCCCACCATTCAGGACATTGTCGACTGGCCGCAGCAGGGCGTTTTGGGACTTGGCAAGAAAGAAGCCGGTGAAACAGACGGCTTTGTCTTTACGGATTACAATGCCGTTGTCAACGCCTTTCATTACCAGGGGCTGGCCTTCATGGCACAACTGGCCCATCGACTGGGTAAAACCGACGACGCCACCTTGTACACCAACCGCGCCAATCTCGTTAAGAAAGCTTTCCAGGCCACGTTTATTGATCCCAAGACCGGACTGGTGCACGATGGCGAAGGTACGGACCATGCCTCCCTTCATGCCAACATGATGGCACTGGCCTTTGGTCTGGTCCCTGAAAAGGTACAGGCCAGGGTGCTGGCTCACATGCGGTCGCGGGGGATGGCCTGCAGCGTATATGGGTCACAGTTTTTGCTCGATGCGCTGTACAACGCCAACGAGGGAGCTTACGCGCTGGCGCTGATGACCTCTACCGATGAGCGAAGCTGGTACAACATGATCCGCACCGGCTCCACCATGACCACCGAAGCCTGGGATACCCGTTACAAGCCCAATCAGGACTGGAACCACGCCTGGGGCGCGGCACCGGCAAACATTATCGTTCGAAAACTAATGGGCGTTGAGGCCCTGACGCCTGCCTTTGAGACCATCCAGATAAAGCCCCAGCCGGATACCCTGCGGCAGGCCTCCCTGCAGCTGGCTACCCTACGCGGGCCTGTTACGGTATCATTTGAGAACACAGCAGCGCGTTTTATTTTGCGCGCTACCCTACCCGCCAATACCAGCAGTGTCGTATATCTGCCCCGTAAAAAGGCGAAAAGTCAGGTATTGGAAAACGGCAAGCCGGTCAAGGCAACCCCCGAGGGTAATTTCTGGAAGATCAACGCCGTTGCGGCTGGTACGCATGAATGGGAAGTGCGGTAATTTTATGGTTCACCTTTTTCGCCTGCGCCACCACCAGTGCAGACGGGTCCAGCCATCAAAGCGAACCGGTCTGCTCATCGAGTGGACAGGTCTAACTCATTTACCAGGTATATGGTCAGCGCCTGAGAGCAATACGGCTCACTTTTCTTACAGTGATACTGCAGGAAATCAAAATCGACTCGTGAACTTACGGAGTTTTACATGCCGGATGCCCCGCCAGACAGGGTATCAACGAATTGGGCATGCCATCAATGGCAAGGTTGCCAGCGCATTTGATTAAAAAAATGGCCTTATAGGGACTCGAACCCCAACCAACAGTTCCGAAGACTGTGATGCTATCCATTACACCATAAAGCCTTATTGGCAAAAGTAAGTCTATTTTTTATATATAGAAGCCCAAAAGCTCAATTTAGCGTAAATCAGGGAAGTACCTGGAAGTAACGAGGTATGTATTGGCCCTTTAAAGCCAATAAACGCAATACAGAATTTTTTTATTTGGTTTCTCTTGATCTATACACATCCACGGGCGTAGTCTGGAGCCTTTCCGGCAGATACAACGCCTGTAGATATCGGCCGTTCAGCTTATCAAATCCTATGCCACCTATCGGTTCATACCCTTGCTCGATGCGACCATTCACAGATATTTCCAGCGCAATCGTAGAATTTTCTTCCTCTATGAGGTAATTTTTACGTTTCATAGAATACAATCCCATAAGTTACTAACGGTATAATATATTTAATAACATATATACAAAAAGTGAGCCATTTTACTTGTAATGCAGTGCGTGAAAACCGTGCATAGGCCATATGTCGCTTATTGGCATTAATGGCTACTAATTCATAAACTTCGCTATACGTTTCTTCTAACCGTTGGGAATTTTTGCAATATAGTAAAATCATTCACGCAACTTGTAACCACTTTTACATAAATAGTTTAGCAGAAATTCTTCCATTAGTACACTTACATAGATTATTTTACTTATTATCCTATATATCATCGTTTATCAGGCGGTTCACTTGTAATTTCTGACAGCAATCGTTAGCATTACAAAATCATATCCCGCCATCAGGACACATATAAAGTGACTTTTAAACAGCTAGTATTCACTAACAGTACAACTTTACTTTTGCTTTTCTGGCTGTTGGGTTCAGGACCTTGCCAGGCTCAACCGGCGGTTTCGTATCACATCGGTAATGACTTAGTTGAGATGGGAGCCAAGGCCCGATATTTCGAGGATACCACCAACAGGCTCACTCATATTCAGGCCAGCCAGCTGCCCGACAGTTACTTTAAGCCCAGCTTGAATAAGGTCATTAATTTAGGCTTCACCCCCTCCCGGATCTGGCTTAAATGGGATATCCGGAATCAAACCCATGAACCCCTCTATGCCATTCTGGAAGCGCAGGATGTCGATTATGTCGACGCCTATGTTGTTGGCAGGGACACTACTTACTTTCTGGAAACGGGTGTACTGCGTCCGTTCTCAAACCGCTACTTTGGCATTAACAGCATTACCCTGAATCTGGGCCGGGAACCCAGGCAGCTTTATATTGCCCTCAAAGATATGAACGGGCTGGTGTTGCCAATAAAGCTGGGAACCATTCGGCCGGTGATGCACAAAATATACCGCGAAACGATGATCAACGCCTTTGTGGTGGGCGTTATGACGCTGATTGCCCTGTTCAGTTTTTTTATGTATGTGTCCCTCAACGACCGTACATTCCTGCTTTATACCCTGCACGTGGTCTTTTCAGCCCTCACGCTGCTCACCTTTGAAGGGTATCTGTTCGATCTCCTCTGGCAGGATATGCCCTATATGAACAATGGGATCAACTCCAGCCTTATCCGGCTTTTCACCCTGCTCACCAGCATTGCCTTCTCGGTTTCATTTCTGAATATACCCGCCGTTCATCCTCATCTGGCCCGGGCCTACCGGGCGGTGGCCGCCCTGGCCATTGCCGTTGTCATTGCTAAAAGTTTGGGCGTTCAGCAAGCCGAAATGGTGTTCAACCTCATTGTCCTGATCACATTCCTGTCTTTTTTAGGCGTGGGTGTGTGGCTCTACCGTCGGGGTTTCCGGCCGGCACGCTTTTACTTACTGGGTTGGGGATTCTACATTGTTGAGATTCTGCTGCTGATCCTGACGCTGTTCAACGTGATTTCCTTCGATCATACCCTCACCTACTACGGATACCAGATTGGCGCCGTTTGCCAGGCCACCTTACTGACATTTGCCCTGCTTGACCGAATAAATGTATTACGTTCCAGCATTAATCAGGCGCAGGAACTGGCCCTGAAACGGCTGGAAGAAAACCAGGAGTTAATTGAACGGCATAGTGAAGTACTGGAAAATCAGTTGCAACAAAACCAGCCCGCGCCCAGCGATGACCTCAAGCAGGTCCTGAAAATGATTCGGGAAGAGCGCGAACGGGTAAAGAAAATACCGATTCCGACGATGGAAAGCGTTCTCCTCTTTGCCACCGCCGATATCATTCGCATCGAAGCTATGGGTAGTTACACCACCGTGCACTTTGTTAATCGCAAAGAACTGGTGGCTTCGCGTTCGTTAGCGGAGTTCGAACAGGTGCTTGATGATCATGAGTACTTCTTTAAAGTCCATAAATCCCACCTGGTCAACCTGAATTACATCACAAAATACCGCCGTGGCGAGGGTGGCTCACTCATCATGATCGACGGCAGCGAGGTCGATGTAGCCCGCCGGGTAAAACCCGATTTCCTGAAAAAGATGGGACTGGATAGTTAAAAACCTATCTCCTTGTACCGCCTTCTTTCATCCGACAGTAACCCGGAACCCACCGGAAATAAACTCCCCGTTTCAATATCAGGTGTGTACGGCTAGTTTTGACTGATCAATTCACGAAAATAGTCCGTCACACACCATGCGAAAACACATTATTCTTAGCACCATTGCTGCGGTTCTTCAATTTGCTGCCGTTTCTGCGCAACAAGTCGATACCCTAACGTCCACCCCGGTCAAATCACCATCTTTTCTTCGACTATATCCATTTGAACTCACGGTAGGCGAGCTGCGTGTGGGTGCTGAAATGGGAACGGCGCCACGCCAGGCGTTAGTAATTGACGGTAGTTATTTTTGGAAAAGCTTAGGGTCAATTAATGGTCAGGGTTGGGCCATCAAGATGGATTATCGATTTTATTCCGGCAATGCCCGTCGGAGAAGCCGTTTTTTCGTTGGCCCGAATATGATGGTGAAACGACAGGGATATGTCGATACGTATAACTCTTCGTCAACGGGTTATACGCCAGTTATGGACTACCGAATGGTGTATTGTATCAACCTGAAAACTGGTATAGACTTCCAGCTCACTCAGGGAGGGCATACCCGATTAGAGGTCTTTACCGGAGGAGGTTTACGATATAGGTCAGATGATATAGTCAACTCAATTCTTGAACGTTCAAAGAGTTCCGGTAGCTGGCTCCCAAATTTACTCTTTGGCATAGTGCTGAAGCTTTAATCACTAGTTGCTTACTGGCCTTATACAATAGCGTAAGTTTTCCTGATTGACCGGATTACTTACGCCTACTATGCCTGTCCTGCTTGTATCTATACCAGCACCAGTCGCTTATTAACTGGCGCGTGTCTTTAAAACAGCTGATTTTTATGGACTGACTAAGCCAATAAATAACATAGTCCACTTACGCACTCGTCCGCTACTTCAGACTACTGACCAGACTTTGGGTCATGTCTTCGAAAAACTCGGCGGTGTGAGGGCCGAACAAATTGGTCTTGCCAATCGGATAAGGGCTCTTGTCGTCGAAATAATACCTGTCGGGAACAACCTGCCCAATGTTTCCGCCATTGAAACTGGTGATGATCAGGTTTCGCTGGTCGGCAACGGGCAATGCCAGCAGGTCATCGGCCAGTTCCACGGATACGCCGGCCGGGCATCCCAGAAACACCGTTCGACCAATGCGCAACGCTTTTAACTCCGCCGGGTAGTCGCCATACAGCGCTTTGGCCAGCCAGGGCTTCAACCGCCAGCTTTGACTAATGCGAATATGAGGGTCATTCTGGACAAGCGGCACCGTTTGGGCAATTAAAGTACTGTCGGTACGGAGCGGCTGGCGCTCCAATAAGGTAACGATCTGAGTCGCTATCCGATCGGCCGACAGGCTCTCCTGGCCCGCCTGACCGGGCTGGCTTATCGCTTGCACCGGCCCAACCATTGCCAGCGTAAAACAGGCCGGCAGCCGGTCTAGCTTTTGGGTGAGGTCACGAAAAAACCCGCCGTCATGGGGGGCATCGGAGACTGCACCAGTGGGTATCTGGCGAGCACTGGCCGAATAGACCAGCGCCGATTCGCCCGTCGATTTACGAAGTTGCAGCAGATGAAGCGGATCGGCCCCTGCCTGACGGCTTTCGGTCGGGAGCGGCTTCTGGTATTTCAGATCTAACTGGGTGTACCCGATCTGCACCGTCGCTTTGTTTTTCTGGGCAGCGGCCACCGCTTTCAGAATAGTCTCCGTCAACTGATTGACACGCTGTTCATTGTACGGCCCATAGGTCCGCTCGCCCATGTAATCGCTGGCCCACCCGCCCAGCCCGGCATGGGCGTACGTACATCCGAGATAAACGTTTTTCCAGAGAAAGCCGAGCTTTGGCAGCCGCTGTTCCAGCGCCAGCGCCACCGAGGGCGGCATCATGACCAGATCGACGGTAATCATGGCCGCCCGCGTGGTACCATTATTCAGCACCAGTACCCGCGTTTGAACAGAGTCCGGCGTTCCTTCTTGAGCAGCCGCCGTTGGAAGAAAAACTTCGCGGGCCCAGCCCGCCTGGATGGGCTGTTTTGGGAGCGGATCGCTGACAATCCAGGCAAATCGCTGGCGGGTAAAGCGGTGATAAAGCGAATTTTTATAACTGCCGTTGTTGACAACGGTAAGGCTCAGACCCAAAGCGTTTATGACGACAAAGGCTACGATTATACTTATTGTTCTGGATCGACTCATCTTCTTCTTACTTATACCACGAAACGCCTTCGCTCCATTGACAAACAAAATTGGCTCATCTAATCCGATAAATCAGGGTATAATTTGTTCATTTATTACCGGATTCAGCCTACTATCGATTTAGTCGTGAATTCACATGAAGCCAATTTTCAGGAATAAAACGCGTGTTGGCCTTCTGATAGCGTGCTGTTTATATCTTTGCCCTTAACACGTTCGCGCAGACTCGTACCCCGATTGCGATGTACCGGCCTAGCCCGCGTGTGGCCCCTGACTCTTACTCTTTTTCGTATGTCTACTAGTATTCAGGTTGGTTTGGTCGGCTTCGGGCTGTCGGGACGGTATTTTCACGCCCCGTTTTTATCGGTCAACCCACGTTTTCGGTTAAAGAAGATCGCTAGCAGCAGACCGGAAGCGGTTCGTGCCTTCGATGCCTCCATTGAATGGGTCGCCACGGCCGAAGAGCTGTTTGCCGATCCGGCCATCGATCTGGTTTTTATCTGCACACCCAACGATACCCACGTCAACTATGCGCGTCAGGCGTTGCTGCACAAGAAACATGTGGTTGTCGAGAAGCCCTTTGCCACCTCCGAACAGGAAGCCAGTGAGCTTCTGGAACTGGCCCGGCAGCAGGGTTGTCTGGCTACCGCCTACCAAAACCGGCGATGGGATTCTGACTTTCTGACCATCAAGCGCTTACTGGCCGAAGGGGCTCTGGGTACGCTGGTTGAGTATGAAGGTCACTATGATCGCTACTCCCCCATTAACCTGAGTGTGCAGAACTGGAAAGAGCAACCCGGCATTGCGCGGGGAAATCTTTTTAACCTCGGCCCGCATATACTCGACCAGGCCCTGCATCTTTTCGGCAAACCGGATACCGTGGAGGCCACGATCCGGATCATTCGCCCGAACAGCCTGATCAACGATTATTTCGACATACAATTGGGGTACGCCGACAAAGTTGTCCGGCTGAAATCCAGCCTGCTCGTCTACAACAATCAACTTCGCTATAGCCTGCACGGTACGGAAGGTTCCTTTATCAAGCATGGTTTGGATGCGCAGGAAGAGCGCCTTCGGATAGATCAGCTGCCAACGGAGGCCACCTGGGGCACCGAGCCGGCGGACAGATGGGGAACCCTGTACCGGTCCGGGCAAACTGAACTAATAGAAAGCGAGCGGGGGAACTATACCCCTTTTTACGATAACCTTTACGAAGCGATTGTGCATGGCGCCCAGCCGTCGGTATCGCCCACCGATATCCGGCAACTCGCCCGTATCATCGACCTGGCCCAGGAAAGCAGTCAGACACATCGGGTTATGGCTTTTTGAGGATTGTGTTGTTGGAATCAGGTAAATGGTTGATCAGGTCAGTCGTGATTCGACGCAGAAAACCAGTTGACCCGCCCAAAGAAAAAAGCCCGACCACATCGAGGCAACCGGGCTTAAAGAAGCATCAAATTAATTCAACCTTCCATTTAGACAGAGTAGATATAGTTTCGGTCACAAGCCGGAAAGTAAATTTTGAGGCAACAGCCAAACATAAATTAATGCATGAGCTTATGTTTTTTTAATAGAGATTTACTTTCAAGCGGTATCCCATGGGTACCGTTTGATTTTTAGGGTGTTTCCATCCGATAAGAGGTAAGCCTAAGTAGCCTTTTTCGTAAAAATAAGGACTTAACAACCGGTTAGCCAATGAACCATTGCCCCAACAACAACGCGGTACCCCTATTCAATAGAACGGGTATTCATTGAATCGGGACTGGCAAACGGGCAGATCATAGCCGAATCGGATAAGGGTATCTTTTGTCAATTCCACAAACCAGGCCGGCGCATCCGGCGCTATCCGAACCGAGTCGATCAGGGTTTGCAGATCAACGGGTACTGTTTCGAATAAGCGCGGGTTAGCCTCTAAGAAGAACTCTTTCGGATCTTTACTATCCTGCTGAAACTCATAGGAGTCGACGTAACAGACACGCAGTTCCCGTTCGTAGGCGAACGATTTCCGCTTACACATAACACTGAAGAAACCCTCTTTCTCGTTATTCATGTACGTCTGGTGATCGACATAGTTTACCTCCCCAACATAAAAACGGTCGGGCAGTGCCTCCCTAAGCTTTGCATACGTTGTTTGAATGGCGATCGTCTGGTCTTTCTTTCCATACAACCGCCAGAAAGCCGCCGACTCCTGGCTGTTGATGTGCCAGCAATTGATGAACACGTACTGACGCTGGTATTTTCGCCAAAGGCCCGCCAGTATACCCTGTAACTGATTGGGCGTAAGGGCCGCTTTGTCGAGCAACTCATCCGGCCGATTCTCCAGCCGGGGTAGTGTACTCGCCGGCACGACCGATCCTTCGAAATGATCATCGAATTGATCACATCGGGTCAGGTAAAGACTTCCGGAATTCAGTAAAGACACAAACCGGGTGAAATCCATGTAGCGCCAGATCGGTACATTTTTATCGGCAGGAGGTGTAAACAGCTCATTGTCAATGTCATCAAATTGTTCCATAGCCAGGCGCCTGACAAATAAAATATAGTGAGTTGCTGGAATAACTGTAGTAAGGCATAAAATTTGTTATTATTTTCTATAATATGGCTATCAATATATATGGCAAGTAAAATATAAAATAGACAGAATATTGTACCTCAAAATAAACTTTTAGTAAATTTTTGTGCTTTTTTATCACGTTTTGTAGTTTTGCTGCGTTATTAACGATAACTAAATTAGTTACCCTTTATCCTTTTGCATTTATTATACGTCAAAGGAAGAACATAAATTAAACTGTCTATTTAGAAGTTCAGGCCAGTAGTCGGCGGATTAAGGTTGTGTTAATTGCTCAAAATTCTCAAACATTAATCAGGACACCCGGTTTGGCTTCATATTATAGTCTATTGAAATGAAGTCAACAGTAGATAACATCAAAAATCTCTGGTTCGGTGCAGATACACCCATTCGCCAGAATAAAATCAAGTTGCATCCTACGTTATGGGCTGCCTGCCAGCGAGTTAATGAAACGTTTCAAGCCCCGTCGGGTGCATTAACCATAGAGCAGTATCGCAAATCAGATCGACTGGCATTTGCCCGGGCGGTACTGAAGGAGTTGAATGAAGATTCGACCACTGTCGAAACCAACGATTATCAAATGGTCTAAACAGACCCTTTATAGGGTAACGGGCTTCTGGTTGTCAGATTTCACATACCCGACTACCTTATCGGGCTGCGTGTGAACTGGCAAACCGGATGCCTTTTTTAATAACTATACCGGTGATGCCGTGTAATAGATTTTGTAGGGTATGGTGTAAAACTGCGGCATACCCTTGGGGCTGTTGCATTGTTTTTTTATCTTTAACACCTCAACTTATCTTTAAAAATCCCTTTACGAATGATCAGTAACAAAGAGGAAGCTCAACTGGCGAGCGCGCTCACGCATGACATCAACGATGCGTTGAACCGTCGTATCGAAGAACGGTTTCGGGCTGCGCTATTCCTGGCCAATCCGGCGCTGGACATGGCTACGGTGACCATTGTTAGTAATGTAGAGAACGATAACGAACTAACGATTGATGGCGTAGACGACGAAACGATTGACAAAGCGATGGCTATCTTCGAGTCTCAGCAGGAGTAAGAAACGTCTGGCTTGATACGGTGCGGCTGTAGCGGTTCAGGCCATAAAGCTACTAGCCAACTAATTTTGGTAAAAAGGCATCTGTATAACCTAAAAAAGCGTCCGGCTGTAGAAGTCAGGCGCTTTTTTAGGTTATACATCAAACTGTTCAGGGATGTTATGCGTAAACAGTATAAACGAAGTAAACTGCTATGACGACTTACGAAACGCTTGTTCCTTTATCCGATCTGTTGAACCGGGGTGAACATGTTCAGGCGGGCGAACTAATTGGGTTCGATAGTGTGGATGGTGCCCAATGGTGCTATTTTTCTCATATTGAAGAGGGCATTGCCATGATGAAACGATCGCCCGATGAAGATTCGGAGGATGACCCGGCCATGCTGGTGGAGCAGTGCTTCATCCAGCGGCCAGCGGTTCTGGTTACTGATGTTGTCGCTATGCTACACGGAAATATAGCGCAGCTGACCCTCAAACGTTAACAGCCATTCCGCAACAACCGATCTGTAGTTGTTATTTTGGCTTCTCTTCTTTTGGCTTAAGCATGCCGCGGGCAATTGGGTCGGGTTTTGATTTAGGCGTCGTGTACCTCATCAGGGTTGCCGTGGGGAATTCGTCCTGGGGCGCCTTGGCAATGAGCAACTGATAGGACCGTGTGCCAACAACCAAATTTGAATAGGTAATGTACTTACCGGATTCCTGAAGTAAGCTCCAGTTAGCAATAGGCTGCTTCGCCAGCAAGCTCTCATCCTCTTCTGATAAAGCGGCAAAGACCGTATCGGGCTCGAAGTGCTTTCCACTAACGCCCTCGATCACCGAAACAACCGCCGGTGGTGTCGTCGATCCGGATTTTGTCTGCCCTGAAGCGGAAATAGCGACACCCAGACACATCACTATTGTGGCTAATTTCTTCATGATTCCAGATAAAAAAGATGTCCAAAAACATTACTCTATTCTATCCAGAACCGCAGAAATGTACGAATGTTCAGGCTACAACTGAACAAGCCAACGGATACACGTCACTAACCATTAAAAATTAATCATTGAAATTATAACGGCTAACGCAACCCAAAATGTACCAATTCCGTATGTACTTATAACTATTTATTACAACTTAATCTTTATAGGTTACTTTATCTTATGTAAATACGTATATCGATCAACACACAGTTATGTAACAGATACTTATTAACTAAAACTTTAAATCAGCTCAAAAGGGCTAAAATCAGGTCTCCTAAGCCGATTTTGCAGGAATAATTAGCCGGATGATGGTGAATGAGTGACAATACTCACATTTTTTGTTAGGCCCTGATTTTGTAGCTTTGACGAGATTAAAAAACTATGAACGTTTGGGAACGATTTAAGAAACGGTTTATTTCTTCTTCGGTCAATGGGATCGAGGCAGGGAATGACGCTTGTTTCTGGCAGGTAGATATGCATTCACACCTACTCCCGGGTGTGGACGATGGCGTAAAAAACCCTGAACAATCAATAGCTTGCTTACAACAAATGGTATCATGGGGCATTCAGCGAATTATCACGACACCCCACGTTAGCCGGGACTGGTACCCCAACTCATCCACTGACCTTCGGGAGGGTAAACGCCAATTACAGGCCCTGGCCGATAGCCATAATATACCGATTCAGATCGACGTAGCCGCAGAGTACATGCTGGATGAATTCTTTCCGGATCTACTGAACAACGACGATCTGTTGACTTTCGGCGCTGAACGGTATCTGTTGATCGAGACAGGCTGGGCATCGGCTCCCCAACAGTTGGAAGACATAATTTTTCGCATTCAAACACGCGGATACACGCCCGTGCTGGCCCATCCCGAACGGTATACCTATTACCATAATGATGAGGCATCGCTGACCCGTATTCACGAAATGGGGTGCTTATTTCAACTCAACTGGCTCTCGCTAACCGGTCGGTATGGCAATAAAGTGCGCGCTCAGGCACTTCGATTACTCAAGAACAATTGGGTCGATTTTATCGGCAGCGACATCCATCGTCCCGAAGATCTGCCTGCGCTGGGCTCCCTTTTTACCCTGGCTGAGTACGACGCCTTACGCGCCCAGCCGCTCCGTAACATGTCATTGCTTGTCCCTTAATTTTCCGATCAGCTAAACTTTATACCCGGTGCAACTTGGCTCCTGATTGGCATCAGGCGTTCACGCTCATTTAGGTCAATTTGCAATTTTATGTTCATTCGCGGATTTATTCATGCGTATCGATCATCTAAACCTTGACCACATGAATCCGTTTACTGTATATAAACAGACAAATAAACGACACAGAGCGATGACCGAGAAACGTGCAAAAAAGGTAGCCCGGATAATTCTGGGGAGTTCGTTGATCTTCGCGGGTATCAGCCATTTGACATTTGCCCGAAAAGATTTCAAAGCACAGGTGCCGGATTGGGTGCCCCTGAAGACGGATGACACCGTTCTGTACTCAGGCATCGCCGAAATCGCATTGGGCAGTAGCCTGGTGTTGACCGATGAGAAACACCAGGAAGCAACGGGCAAGATAGCCGCTGCCTTTTTCACCGCTATTTTCCCCGGCAACATCTCTCAGTATACCAACAGGCGAAGCGCTTTTGGGCTGGATACCGACCGAAAGCGGTTTGTTCGTTTGTTTTTTCAGCCAGTCCTCATCTATTGGGCCTTGAAAAGTACCGATACGATCTAGTTCCCTGCCATCCATTTTTCAATACTGGTCCTGTCTGGCCTTTTCCCAGATTTGGTCGGGGTTGATCGTGAACGATAGATCAGTCATGCATTTAAAGTGCCCCAGCGGACACTGTTCATGCCCTATTTTAGAACATGGACGGCAGCTCAAATTCGTATTCTCTACAACAACATGACGCGTTTTGTAGGGATACATGCCTAGCTGGGGCGTTGTGCTGCCCCAAATGGACACGATCGGTTTTTTGAACGCTGCCGCGACGTGCATCAGTCCGGTATCGTGACTAAATACCGACTGTGCCTGCCTCACCAGCGATGCCGACTGATTGATGGTGAACGAGCCGCAGGCATTGTAAATGATCTCATTGCCCAACACCTGCTGAACCAGTTTACCCTGCTCATAATCCCGGGCATCGCCCAGCAACATCACAGGGCCGCCTATGTCACGGCAAACCTCAATGATTCGGTCTACGGGTAATCGCTTGGTGCCGTGCTGTCCACCGATGGCATAGGCGACATAGCCGGACTGATGGGTATAGGGTAGTTGATTCAGGCCTACGTGTTCCGTAGGCCCGATAAAATAATCCAGTCCCCGCCCGTCGTTGGTCACGCCCAGTGCCTTCAGGGTGTCCATGTAGCGATCAACGATATGAACGGGGGGCATCACGCGGGCTTTGAACCGTACATAAAGCCACTTTCGGAGATTAAGCTTGTTGACCGTAAAGGCCCGTTTTCCTAACTGAAGCTTGATCAGCCGGGTGCGCAGGCTATTGTGCAGATCAATAACAACATCGTACTGTTCCCGTTTTAACTGGCTTACCAACTGGGGCAAGCTATCGTCCAGGTAAAAAACGTTGTCGATGTATGGGTTATGCGCAACAAGGTCCTGATACTGACGCTTGGTGCAGTAATGAATCTCGGCGTCGGGCAGGGTTTGGCGGAGGCAACGGACTACGGGGGTCGTCAGCACGATATCGCCAATGGATGAGAATCGCAGGATCAGTATTTTCATTTGCAGTACATTTCTGCCCGGATTTTCAGCGTCCATTCGGGCTTGTCGACTAAATAATTATTCTGACGCAGCGGCCAGGTGGCCCCCCCATCGGTGCTGGCGCGGAAGTCGTAGCGACGGCCTACCTTCAGTTTATAGGAGGTTGCTTTCCGACTGGTACGGGTAGCCGTTATGAGATCGTGCCAGTTGTTCTGGTCAACCTCACTGTACTGGGAAATGATCATGGCCGGCAAAGAAGCCTCATCAAGCCGGGTGCCATTCGGGCAGGAAAACGAAAACTCCAGCTTCATAACGGGCGGTACAGGCAGAGCGGCCAAACTGATCGTTACCGGCGATTGATCGCAGGTGAAGCCCGGTGCCGATTCGGCAATCAATCCTCCTTTCGTGCCTTTGCCCCAGGCATCGGTCTCGTCGTAGATCTGTACCTTAAGTTTCCGATTTTTCGGCTGGTTCCGAATGGAAATGAGCGACCCATTATTAGCATTGGTATAAAAGGCGCTTACCTGCTGGCCTGTCGTTACATCAATTACTTTGCAGAGGTAATTCACATCGACACCCGCCAACGGGCTGCTAACCCTGAAGACCGGCCCTACTGCACAAATCGACTCCGTCCACCCAGCCACGTAGGCCGCCGTGTAGGCCGCTTCGGCCTGGTACTCCAGCCGCCCCGTTTGCGGATTGCGAATGACCACACCGGGCCGCTCTTCCTGCCATCGGCTGGTTAGCTCATCGTAGCTAAACAGCGGAATCGAATCACCAACCTGGATAGACCGGCCTTTGGGTACGTTATACAGAGACGGGTTGACATCCATGGTCCAGCGAGCAGACGGCGACAGGTTTTTGACCAGCGTGTAGCCGTCATTATACAGCTGAAAGGTTACCGACCCAGCCAGCGACACAAACCGCAGGTTTCCTAAGGGAGCCCCACGCCTACCCGCTACGGACGACAGAATGCCGCCCCCCGGAATGAAACGCGTAGCTTCATCAGTACGGGCATTGGTATACATAACGGCTAGTGTCAGGTTGCCGCCTACTGCCTGCCCCTCCCGATCGATAAGCCGGGTTCCCGACTCAAGCCTGACCGTTGCCTGATCAATCTCGCCCGTTTTTGGCGTGGTTGTCAGGCCAAAGGTCGTCGGGACGGACCCACTCGTACTGGCACTTCCAGCCTGCTGAACGGCGTTGAGGGTTCGGGGAGGGTTACGCAGGCTGATCCGCCGGATGCTGCGGGTTTGTCGTTTCGGGTCGGAGAGCACATACGGCTGCACAACCGTCAGGTACTCCTTCGATTCGACAACGAGGGTGAACCGTAAGGGGTTTTGAGACGAAATATCCGTTCCCGGCGCAGCAGCCAGCAACAGGTTTCCATCCGTATTTACTTTATAGCGCCTGGTGTTCAGCGTCGTTACCACCCGCGAAGCATCCGGCCCGACAATCGTTATCTGGTTGTCGGTCGGCAACGGATTACCGGTCGGGTCATAAAACTGACTCACCACCACGCCCTCCTGGATGGGATCTTTCAAGCCAATCGTTACCCCATCGAGCGGATTACGACAGGCCTCCGTAGCGACCATAAAAATCAGCAGGCTGTATACTAGATAACGGATGCTCATAACAGGAAAAAGGGTGAAAGCAGACCGGGAGGGCCAGCCGTTCAGTGACTGATTTTGTATGAAAGCGTTAGATTGATTGTCGGCAGATAGCGGTAACCGGACAGGTTCTTTTCGACAACGGCTACCTGATCATCGATGGTCGTTGTTTCCAGAAAACCTTCATAATCAAGCGAAACACGCGGTTTTCCCAGATAGAAAACCCCCATTTCGACCCCAACGCCCAGTCGCTTGTCCGGCAGGCTCCGCCCGAATCCCCATCCCAGGTAGCCCACAACGGGGTGCCATCGGAAGCCCAGGTTAACCGTACCAACATCCTGAGGGGTTAGCTCCAGTCCGTCGAAATTCAGGGTATTCTCTGCCGTTATCACAAACCGCATGTCCGGATGCCAGGTGTAGCCTACGCCCCCCGTAAGAAAAAACGAACTCCGCCGAAACGGATGCCATTTGAGGGCTGCCTGCGCCATACCAATCGTTACGTCCGGTTTGATCTGCACATAGGAATCTGAAGCCGCTTTGACTTGTATTGACTTACGATACGCGAAGTATTGACCACCTACCCGCAACGTCAGCCGATGCAGCGAACTTACTTCCCGATTATAAAAAACACCTGGTCCGGTGGTGCCAATCTGTAAGCTGATCGCCTGCCTCACAGGACGGGTAACCAGCGAGTCAGGCGGGGTGAGCGAAGCAGAAAAGGCGTTTGATAGGCCTACGCAAACCAGTAAAAGACCAAGATAAATACGGACCATAGTATCGCCCAGCTTCAACGGCCAGATAAAAAGATGCCGGTCGTTATGTTACTATATATTTAATATATATCTTTATAATATTCTTTTTATTTGTAAAGCTAACTTAATATTTTATTATAGTTCATACATGAAGCAAATAAAAAACGTAGCTATACCAGATTTTTTATGTTTCAATTGAGGCTCTTCCTCGTCTTTTGTTTTGTTCTTTTCCCCTTGCTGGCTGTATTAGCCCAGGCAGTTACCCAACCCGAAGAACGGGAGATAGGTCTGATTACTTTATCGGGTTTGACTAAAGCAACTCACATCAGCCCGGTGTCGGACCAGACGCCGGTTGGGATCGAGCTGCGTTATAGCCGGTTGTCCATGCGTCGGGACTCGTGGGAGCAATGCCAGTGCTTTTTCCGATCCGGTGTGTTCGTCAATGGGTATTCGTTTCGCAATCCGGTAGCCCTGGGTCAGTCCATTGGAGCCGGTCTTTTCTACGAGCCTATTCTGGTGCATCGGGCGCGGTGGGGTCTTTCCATTCGTGCGCTGGCTGGCCTGACCTATGTATCGCGGAGTTATGATATTGTCCGAAACCCGGGTAACAAGGCCTTCGGTACGCCCATAAACGGATTAACCGGTGTGGGGCTGTATGCGCGCTATAACCTGAGCGATCACTGGCGTTTGCTCGCTGGTTTCGATTTCAAACACATCTCAAACGCGGGTGTCCGCCTGCCTAATCAGGGGCTTAACATTCCCGCGCTATCGTTTGGTCTTCAGCACTATACCGGCTCTACCAAGCTGCCCGACACCCGTACCTGGCGTGCGCCCCGCGTGGGCAAACGCTGGATGTTCCGTGTGCTGGGGCTGGGGTCAGCCAAAGTACTGGAAGCAAACGATCAGGCTCCCGAACAGGCCTACCCTATCTTCGGTCTTAACCTGCTGGCAGGCTATCACCTCACCCGAACGCACGTGCTGTCGGGCGGTGTCGAGTTGCTGGATGATCACTATTTCAAGGAGCAAATCAAACGCTGGACAGGTCGCTACCAACCCTACCGGCAAGGCACCCTGCTGGCTGGCTATGAATTCTGGCAGGGCCATTTTTCCTTTACGGCCCATATGGGCTGGAATGTAATGCGCCCGCTCTGGTACCATCCGGCCACCTATCAGAAATATGGCTTACTCTATCGGTTCGGCAACGGATTTACGGGGGGCGTTGTGGTGAAGGCGTATGGCGACAATACGAAAAATTTCCAGGCTGTCATGGGCATGACGCTCTAAGAAACAGTCAGATCCATTAGCCCCAATACATCTTTTAACCGCTCATGGGTCAGTAGATGGGCATGAATCCAGTACCTATTCCCGCTTAATCAATTTCCACAATTACTTTCCAAAACAATAATTCTCTTAACTTACAATATATATTTTATTAACTTTATAAGCAATAAGCGCTATATATAGTTATTTTTTAGTAAGATTGTTAAATATATAGTATTCTATCTAATCTAGCTCTTGCCTGAGTTTACCCCTACTTATACCCTCCGGCAATTATTAATACCCTTTACTATATGGTCAATCGACTACGTATTCCTATTGGTTTATTCGTCTGTTTATTACCCGCTTACACGCTGACAGGCCAGGCCATTCCCGACACCATTACGGCTAAGCAAAGTATCATGGCTGAGGTAGGCGGATTGGGTTCGTCGGCAAAGCAGACCCCTTTCTGGTTTCGTTCGCGTCAGTACGGAACCGTACCGCTAACAGGCCCTGCGGGTGTGTTACGGGTGGGGTTGACAAGGCAGTTCGGGGATGACAAAGCCCCCCGGAAGCTCCACGGCAGAGTGGCCGTTGAAGGCATCGCCAACCTGGGCACCCGTTCTCAGCTTATCCTGCCGGTAGCTTATGCGAGTCTCCTGTCCCGGCATTTCGAACTCTATGCAGGTCGGCGTCGGGAGGTATTTGGCCTGGTCGATACGCTGTTATCGTCGGGGTCCTACGCCTGGTCGGGCAATGCATTACCCCTCTACAAGGTCCAATTTGGTACTCGGGGGTATGTACCGCTGGGATTTACGAAAGGGATTGTGGCCCTCAACGGGATGTATGCGCACGGATGGTTCGGCAATACCGACTCCATCCGGAACTCGTTCCTTCATCAGAAAGCGCTGTTCGCCCGGATCAGCCTCTTCCGCAATCGGGTGCGGCTCTATGGCGGCCTGACACACGTTGCCCAGTGGGGAGGCTATTCGAGTGCACTGGGGAAGCGGTTTGCAGTCGACGGTCAGCTGCCGAATTCGCTGGAGACGTATAAAGATGTGATTCTGGTCAGACAACCACCCAACGACACGACGAAGTACAGCGGCCACGACATCATCAACCAGGCAGGAAACCACCTGGGCTCTATTGATGTAGCGCTCGAAATCGATAACACGCAGTCCAACTGGTATCTCTACTACCAGCATCCGTTCGAGGACAAATCGGGGGTTGCTTTCCAGAATATGCCCGACGGCCTGTACGGTATCCGCTGGAAAAACAAGCGGATTGGCTATTCGAACGGCTTTCAACTTACCCAGATAACGGCTGAATTTCTGACCACGCTGGATCAGGGTGGATTTAACTTCGAGATCGGAAGCCGGCTCTACAATGGCGCCGATGACTATTTCAATAATTACCAGTACGTGGATGGCTGGACACACCGGCAACGCGTGATCGGCACCCCGTTCATCACCCGCCGGGTCGACGCCCGGGCCGATTTACAGGACCTGATCGGCGGTAACGGGCGGCATGGGTTAATGATGATCAGCAACAACCGGGTGCAGGTTGGCCACCTGGGCTTGCTGGGCCAGTGGCCCTCCGGCGCTCAGATACGGGCTTTACTATCCTACAGCCGCAACTACGGCCAACCCATGCGCAGCGACCCCAGAGCACCTTTATCGCAGTTTTCGGGCATGGCCCAACTCACATTACCCGTCCGCTGGCTGGGAGGATCGCAACTGGCAATGGCCGTAGCCCTCGACCAGGGACAATGGCTGACGAATACGGTGGGCAGCTGGCTCAGCCTGCGAAAAGTAATCCAGCAACGATGAACCGGTTCAGCCAAAACTTCCTGTCCATGGAATCGACAACGACAATAAAACCGGTTTCTGCCCGGCAGACAACCGACTGGTGGACGCCAGGCCTATGCGTAGGACTGGTGCTGGTGCTCTCGTCGCACCTGGGCTACATGCCGCTCGATACCGGCGATGAAGCCCGGCGGGCGCTGGTATCGCTGGAGATGATGCTCTCGGGCGACTACATCACGCCCACCCTCCATGGTGAACGCTACTTCAACAAGCCGCCCCTTTATAACTGGCTAATCATTGGCTCCTATCGGTTGTTCGGCGATTATTCGTCTTTCGCCCTGCGGTTTCCCATGCTGGTGTCTTTGCTACTGCTGGGCGCAACGATGTTTGCCGTTGTCAGGAAGTACACCAATTCGAGCGTTGCCTGGGCGGCTGCGTTCATGACCATGACCAATGGCCGCGTGCTGCTGTATGACTCCATGCTGGGACTCATCGAGATCACCTTCTCGCTGACCATCTACGCAGCGATGATGCTGGTGTACTATTACGACCAAAAGCGAAACTACTGGTTGTTGTATCTCACTACCTATGCGCTGACAGCATTGGCCTTTTTACTAAAAGGCTTACCCCCACTGGCGTTTCAGAGCCTGACGCTGGGGGGCTGGTTCCTGTATACCCGTCGGCCCCGGCTGCTTTTCCATCCCGCTCATCTGGCGGGCATTGGCGTATTCGCGCTCCTTACAGGCAGCTATTACGTGGTTTACTTCAGTCAGAACGCCATTCCGTATCAGGACGTAGCCAGTGTGTTGATCACTGAAAGCACCAAACGCACCGGCCTTTATTTTGGCTGGGGGCCAACGCTCCTCCACCTGATCACGTTTCCGTTCGAGTTTGTGTACCACTTCGCGCCGTTTACGCTTCTGCTGGTGCTGCTGTTTCGCCAGGACATCTGGACGATCCTGACCAAAAATCCGTTCGTTGCCTTCAACGCGCTCACCTTCAGCCTGACGGTACTCATTTACTGGTCTTCGCCACAGGCCTATGGCCGGTATCTGATCGGGCTGGTTCCGATGTTCTTTACTGTGCTGGCGTATCTCTACACTGAACAATCCGCCCCCACCGACCGGGGCCGATGGTGGGTCGAACGCATCTGGCTGGTGGTGACGCTGGTGGTTGCCGCTGGCGTCTGGACAGCTATGTTTTACCCGACCACCCGCGTGTTACCCGCTGCGTTCTGGAAAACAGCGGTTGTTTCCCTCCTGCTTTTCGGCATTGGCTGGCGCATGACCCAATCCTCGCCTAACCGGCTCGTGCTGATGATTGCGACGTTGCTGGTCATCCGGCTGGGGTTCAACTGGCTGGTGCTTCCGGGCAGGGCCGCCAAACGGCAGTTTTACATGGACAGCGCCATTCAGGCAGCCCGCAAAACGCTTGGCTATCCCCTGTACGGCTATAAAACAACCGTTGGCGATGGTCCGGCTACCGATGTCAGTACGTTCCATCTGACGGCGGTACGGGGCGAAATCCTGCGCAGAACGGATCAAAAAATACCGGGTGCGCTGTACATCGGCGATTCGCTCACCCTGGCTCATGAATCTTACAGGCCGGTTGGGCGGGTCGTGCTTTTCGATCGGCACCCGGCTTCCATTGTGCAGTTTAACAACCCGAAAAAATAGTCTCTTACAAGCTCCCGGCAAACGTGCAGAGCTTTTCAATCATACGCTAACCAATTCACACGATGACGATCCTGATCACTGGCGGAGCGGGCTTTATTGGCCATACATTGACCAGCTATTTGCTGAAGCAGGGGCACCGGGTGCTGCTGGTCGATAACTTTAACAACAGCTACGACCCGGCCATCAAATGGCAGCATATCGAGTCGCTGAGCCATCTGGATAACTGGCTTCTTTTTGAGGGCGACATTCGCGACAAGCGATTCCTGCACTCTATTTTTCGAACCCACCCCATAGATGGCGTTATTCACCTGGCAGGTCTGGCCGGGGTACGGGCGTCGCTGCAAAATCCGGCGGCTTACGTCGACCATAATGTAAACGGTACGGCCGTTTTACTGGACGTTATGCGGGCGCATGGCGTCAGGCGGCTGGTCTTTGCTTCCTCATCGTCTGTGTACGGCGTTCGGGAGGGGGGCACCTTCCGGGAGAGCGACCCGGCCGAGGATTCCGTATCGCCTTACGCATTATCGAAGCGAACCGCCGAACGGCTGTGCCTTAAGTACCACCAGCGGTATGGACTTCAGGTTTTCTGTCTGCGCTTTTTCACCGTATATGGTCCGCAGCAACGGCCCGACATGGCCATCTCCCGCTTTATTCACCAGCTCCATACCCGCCAGCCCATCTGCCTCTTCGGAGACGGACAGAGCCAGCGCGATTACACCTATGTCGATGACATCGTAGCGGGTATCAGCCGGGCCATTGAGCGCGTAAAAGGCTACGAGATCATTAACCTGGGAAGCGCCCGACCGGTCGCCTTACTGGACCTTATTGCCCAGCTTGAACAGCTAACCCAGCAACGGGTTCCGATCGAGTGGCTTGGCATGCAGCCCGGCGACGTGCCCTACACGCACGCATCGATCGAGAAGGCCCGAAGGCTGCTTGACTACCATCCTGCAACCAACCTGGAGGACGGATTACGGCGCATGGTCGCCAGCTATCTGCAGAGCCACCTATATACACCAGCCCTCGACTAATTCTGATTTATGAAACATCCCTATGTATCGGTCGTTGTTTGTGCTTACAACGAAGCCGGCAACAGCAAGCCCCTGATTAACCAGATTGATGCGGCCCTGCACTCGCTGGATTACGAGATCATTTACGTCAACGATGGCTCCACAGATGGGACATTGGCAGAGCTGCTTTCGGTTCAGAACGAACGGCTGACGGTTATTGATTTACAGAAAAATTACGGACAGAGTGCTGCGCTGGCCGCTGGCATAGACGCAGCCAGAGGGGCCTTTATTGCCACCATGGACGGCGACCAGCAAAACGACCCACTCGACATTATCCCCATGCTCCGGGTTGCCGAAAATCTGGATGTCGATTTGGTAGTCGGGCATCGGCAAAATCGGCAGGACAATGCCTGGCTGCGCCGTTTCCCCAGCCGACTGGCCAATGGCCTGATTCGAAAAGCCGTTGGCCTGCCTATTTCGGATCATGGCTGCGCCTTAAAAGTATTCCGCGCCAGCGTCGCCAAACGGATAAAACTTTACGGCGAGTTGCACCGCTTCATCACCATACTGGCACACTTCGATGGCGCCCGGATCATTCAGGTACCTGTGCGGCACCATGCCCGACGCATTGGACAGTCTAAATATGGGCTAGGCCGCACAGGGCGTGTTTTAAGCGACCTGCTGCTCCTTTTGTTCATCAAACGATACCTGAGCAAGCCCATGCATTTATTTGGCCTACTGGGCATATTAACCGCGCTAAGTGGCGTTTTCCTGAGTATGCGCTTCTTATGGAATTCTGACCCGACGGTTAACGGCCTCGATCGATTCGCCCTGGGTATGGTCTGGCTCCTGGCCGGTTTGCAGTTCGTGGCATTTGGCCTGATTCTGGACCTTCAAATGCGAACGTACCACGAATCGCAGGGAAAGAAGAACTACATTGTTCGCCGTACCTACCGAACACCGCTGGCTGAGCAGGTTGAGCTGTACTAGTCTCCTGTTGTCTGCTGCAATGGATCACTACGTAATGACCTGGCAACTCACCAATAATAGCTGGGCTAAGCAGCCGAAAAACATCCCTAAAAAATAATTCACCTGTTATATACACATACTACTTTAAGTATACAGAATACAGGATCATCTCTTTTCTAAAAATCGGTCGGCTCAGCACTTCAGCAAGAGCCGACCGATTTGTTTTTATAGGCATCTGACTAAGTAATTTCTGCAATCAGCTTAGTGTAAATCAGACGTGTAAGTTAATTTGGCAATATAGAAAAAGTACAAAATCACTTTAATTCTTATGTTTCTCAAAACCATAATATAATTCTGGAATTTGAGCTTTTTATTCGATGAAGCGTATAAAACGGCTGTTTTTTGGCCTTTTTGAGGGTAATTTCCGATATTCTGTATTTATACACCTAGAATTAATAAAAACAGACAATCGATCACTATAAGTATAATACAAAAACAAGGTTACTATGTAAAACAGTTTTCCGGTAAAAACTACCAGTTAACGGGTAGAACGAGCAGCTTATCGAATAGAACCGGCCTACCCCCTTTTTAGATGCCAATTTTGATCAAGCAAACGCAAAAAGATCAAAGAAATGGCAACTTTCACCGCAACCAAAAACACGAACAAATCAACAGTTAACATCTTCCGTGCTGTTATCCTGGCAGCCCTGATCGTTCTTCTTTTCAACCTGACCGGCTGTAGCCCAAAGTCAGATGCGGTTAATCCAGAAAGTCAAACAGAAGTACCATTCGCTTCCAGCCTCCGGGCCATCGCTTCCAGCGACAGCAACAACACCCTGAAAGCTGTCGCTTCTTTCCCAATCGGAGCCGCTATCAATCCTCAACTGATCGCTTCGAACCCAGCTTATAAAGCGGCTCTTCAAAAAAACTACAATAGCATCACCACAGAAAACAGCGCTAAAATGAATCGTATTCAGCCTAAAGCTGGTCAATTCAATTGGACTGAAACGGATGCGCTTGTGAACTTCGCTCAGCAATCAAACATGAAAGTTCACGGTCACACGTTGATCTGGCATACAGCTCTGCCAAACTGGGTCACCAGTTTTAAAGGTGATTCATTAGCTTGGGAAAAGCTTATGAAAACGCACATCCAAGCCGTTGTAAGTCGTTACAAAGGCCGTGTTAAATCTTGGGATGTAGTTAATGAAGCATTTGAAACTGATGGATCGTTACGGAAATCAGTTTGGTCTGAACATTTAGGAGCTGACTATATTGCGCGTTGCTTTCAATATGCACACGAAGCTGACCCTGAAGCACTACTTTTCTACAATGATAATAACTCAGCCTATCAGCCTAAGAAATCGGACGCTGTATACGCTATGCTTAAAAATTTAAAACAGCGCAATATCCCCATCAACGGAGTTGGCTTACAGATGCACATTACGATTAACACCCCGGAGTCAGCACTTTCATCAGTTATTCGCCAATACGCAAGCACAGGTTTGTTAATTCACATCTCGGAGTTAGATATTCGGATGAACTACAGTCTTTCAACAACGTTTGTAGCAACGGATGCCATAAAGAATGCACATGCTCTTAAGTACAAAACCATAGCAAAAATTTACCGAAGTGTTGTCACAAGCGGACAACAGTTTGGTATCACAAACTGGAATCTAAGTGATGCCGATAGCTGGTTATTAACAGAAAGCACAACTGAAGATTATCCCCTGCTTTTCGACAAGAACTATAACAGAAAGTTATCCTACTACGGTTTTATGCAGGGTTTAACCGAATAGACAATAGGATCTCGCGTTATTGCTACGAATAAACAGGCTTCGGGGTAATGGTTCTGACCATTACCCCGAAGCCTGTTTATTCGTGTCAAACTGCTCTTAACTAGCCCCGAACAAATTGGCTGTCTATCAGATACAATCAGGCCATCCATTCATTGTACACAGTATTCCCCTTATACCCTGAAAGATATTCCATCTCTTCTGCTCGCAGGGCTTCTTACAAAAATCTGTTTTTCCCTTTCAGTCGCTTAATGTTATTGGATTGCCCTATGGGTAGAAAAGGCAGTACCAAGCTTCATCGGGGCGACCTGATGAAGCTTATCCGTATCGCTTCGATTGAGCCTGGTACTTATGAAACGGAACTGGAACCAGTCTGGTTGACAGCCTCCTGCGGGACAACAAGCCAGTGCGTTGGTTTTTAGAGAAGAGCCCTGTTTTTCACGATAAGCAACCAAACCAACGGTACAAACAGCCGCGTTAAACGCAAGAGCAGGAAAAAGAATAAGACGCTGTTTGCGTTAGTCGATTTGATTTGCAGATTCAAAGCGAGTAACTCAAACAGCGTCTGGAGGAATGAAACGTAATCGTTACTGACCCAATGCCTTCATGAATCCTTTGTAGGCCAATTTCTTTCTATAGGTGGAGTCAAACAATAAAGGAGCATCGGGGCATTTGCATTCATTACTTAAATAGCTATCCTTGTCGCCAACACTCCAGATCGTGATTCCATATTGCTGCTTTCTGGGAACAGCCGTTCTGTAAGCCCGCACTATGGCTGTGTATTTTTGCTCCTGTTGCTTCAGAAGTACATCCGAAATTGAAAAAACCTTTATTTTTTTTGGATTTAGCCGAATATCCAATTCCGAAATATGAATTAGCAGGCCGGTAGACGCCATATCAGCTAAACAGTCCCTGAACTTACCATCTGAGTTGTAAATGGATATATGGGCCTGTAAACCAACTCCATCAATGGGAATTCCTCTCCGTTTAAAATTTACTAACATCGCCTTTACGGCAGCCTCTTTCAATGGTTTGATATCCAGACTGAAGTCATTATAAAACAATAACACGCTGGGATCAGCTTCATGAGCGTACTGATAGCATCGGGCTATGTAATCGGGGCCCAAATGTTTCATCCAGATTGTTTCGCGTAACGACCCGTCATCGTTGAAGGCTTCATTGACGACGTCCCATGACCTGATCTTTCCTTTATAATGGCTGATAACAGTCTGAATATGGGTTTTCAACAGGTTTTCCCAAGCCAGCGAATCGCCCTGAAAAGTCTCTACCCATTTCGGTACAGCTACATGCCAAACAAGCGTATGCCCATGCATACGCTTGTTTGTTTGACGGGCAAAATTAACGATCACATCACCTTGCGACCAATCAAATCGATCTGGGGCGACATGAATACGATTCATTTTCAGGGCATTCTCAGACGTTAAGCTGTTAAACTCCCGCTCGACTGTATTCCGGTATACTGAATCAGTGGCCAGTAACTTCGAATTAACCGCTACCCCTAACGGAAAGGGTGCGGCCTGCCGTAAGGTCATCCTATCCTGTCCGGGCTCCTGAGATTTATTGGTAGCACGCCAAATGAAAGCGGGTATTAACAACAGAAAGAGCCAGCGCATAGGACGAAAGTTGTCAGTGGGTATAAGTGCTTTTAGGTACACGATTAAGAGCAGCCAGTTCCTGTCGTTTCAGTTCCTGAACCCGCCGGAGAAAAAGTACATTTCCAATCACATATCGTTTAAACAGTCGACGAGGCTCCAGGATCAATCGAAACACCCACTCCATGCCCATCTGCCGAACCCAGGCGGGTGCCCGCTTGACTTTTTCACCCCAGTAATCAATAATTGCTCCTCCGTTCACAATGACACAGGGATTATTAAGCCGTTCCTTCAAAAAAATAGACAAACGTTCCTGTTTTGGCATACCCATCCCCAGAATAACTACATCGGCCCTGGCTTGTTGTACCAGGGGCAAATAATCTGGAATATCCAGAAAGCCATGAGCGGTTAAGACAACATTATGACCCTTTTGTTTGAGCATATCCTTTGCCTGCTGAAGATAAGGCTCCTGCGTGCCAATCAGCGCTATCCGTTTGCCTTTAGCCAGTGTCAGTAACTGAGGAATCGTATCGGTACCGCACATATTTATACCGGGGTTCCGATCAATAGCTTTACAAAGCATTTCGATTCCGGTACCGTCGCGCAGTAAATAATCAGATTTCAGAAGAGCCTCAGCAAAATCATTATTTGTAAAGCAAAGATTGAAAGCGTGGGCGTTGATGTACGAAATAACCGTCGAACTTGTATCAGAGAGCGCTTTTGTAAATATTCGGTCGGTATGGGCTTCGTTCTCAATAAGGTCAACTTTATCAACGATTGACTGAGAGGTAGGTTTGGTTACGGCGATATACGTTTCCATGATGGCATTCTTATTTAAGGATAGCAAAACCAATGTTTGGCCGGTCAGGTCCTGGGAGATGACCGGCTGATTGGCCAATAAAATCCCTTACCCAGCACGATCTGCGTGGAGCAAATGACCTTCTTAAATTTTCCTGGATAGGCTTATTCCTTACGGGTGAGAGGTTTCTATAAAAGGCTGTAATTAGTAGCCCGGAGTGTCAAAGGGCTGGAATGTCTAAATCGTATTGTCAAGACTCATGACGGACTCAGACTGATTAATTCGTTCCATCGCCAGTTGCACTACCTGGCTCACCTGTTCACGAATCGTTATGTATGAAGTATCAAGAAGCACAGCATCCTCAGCCCGACGCAAAGGGCTTATGGCGCGGGTGGTATCGTCGTGGTCGCGCTTTTTAATGTTGTCCAGAATTTCATTGAGGCCAACAATATTACCTTTATCCAGCAACTCAGCTTGTCGGCGCTCGGCCCGAATATATGGATCGGCCGTCATAAATACTTTGAGATCAGCATCGGGAAAGACATGGGTACCAATATCTCTGCCATCCATAACGATACCGCCCTTTTTACCCGCTTGTTGTTGTAGTTTGACCATTGCCTGACGTACATCCGGCAGCGCACTCACCCTGGTGACAGCATTGGCTACGTACAGTTTTCTGATTTCATCTTCTACACTGATACCGTTTAAGTAAGTTTCATTACGGCCCGTCGCAGTATCGAAGTTAAAAGAGATTACGATCTGCATAAGTGCATCACGTACAGCTGTCAGATCATCAAGAACAATTTCGTTATGAAGAAAATACAAGGTAACAGCACGATACATGGCACCCGTATCTATATACGCATACTCTAATTGAGCTGCCACTTGTTTTGCTGTAGTACTTTTTCCGCATCCCGAGTAGCCATCTACGGCAATGATAAGCCTGGGCGTAGTAAACAAAGTATTAGACGTATAGATCATTTCTTATTCAGGTTGAAAAGTATAATTTAACTTATTAGGTTAGCCCTATAAATAATCAGTGAAAGCCCCTTTTTCGAAAATGGTACATTTCCCACCAATGGTCGCATCAATTATTTTACGACCATTCTTCTTATAAAAATCACGAGCTAAGGCATACGAGTACTCTGATTTATCTAAATCCGGCAGTTTCCATTTGACACCTTTTGGAAAATAATTCGGATCAAAATGGCTTTCATCCTTCTCATAATTACGTACCTCAACCGTTGAGGCCATACCCTTCTCTTTAAAGCTGTGGTCCATGCCAATAATGACCACTTCTGTAAAGCCCATGTAATAGGCTAGCTGAAGACTGGCATAGGTCACGGTTCCGCCAAAGTGCGCAGGCTCCAGGAGATTTTCCTGAAAAAAAGGATTAAACGAGTACGCTTCTTTTAGAAAATGTGCCTTTGGAAACTGCTTGTAAAACCGCCAGTTAAAGAACGTCTCGCAGGGCAGGTTATTAAAATCGTCTTTAAACTGTTCAAGTACTAATTCTTCAACACAGGTTAAGAAAGTGGGGGTGAATCCAATTTTATCAAAATAGATATAGAAGCGATTCATGCACATGGTGTATTTATCTTTCAGAACCGACAGGTCCATATCTTTAATACTGGGTCCATTAGCAATCAAGAACAGCCGCTTCCCTTCATACAGATTGTGGATTTTCTGTAGGTACTCCCTGTTTTTCTCGCCGGGTTGGGAGTGGTACCAAGCCTGGGTAAACGGGACCTCTTTCAATCGACGTTCTACGGCTGGAAGGATTCTGGATGGAGTGAACCTGGTTAAATCGATCATGGTCATCAATATCTAAGTAGGTAATTATTAACTATATAAACCTCAAAATTTAGAAAAAAATGTTTTTACACTTTTTATCAACAGACTACACTATTTAAATTCGAAGGCACTTGAGGTTTTTTATTCTGTTTCACGTTTACAAATCGATAAAAATTATTTTGCTCAACCAAGATAGGTGAGTTACCAAAAAAATTAGCAAAAAGAAAAAGAAAGAAAAGAATAAAATAATTAGGTGAATAGAAACCTATTAACGTTTCAGTAATACCAGCAAGTAAATTAAAAGCAAAGAAACCAAATATAAGTAAGTTACCATATTTATTTACTTTCCACTGTAGTGATATTTTTTTTACTGTATTATATATAAGCGCACAGTATACGAACAATCCTACATAGCCATAATCAAACAATATTGTAAAAAAAGTATTGTGGGATGTTTTCAACTCTTCATCATTCCAAGTCGAAAATATACTAGCCCAAGCAGAAGAAACACCTGAACCATAATGCCCAAAATATCCGTAACCAATTAAGTGAATCGGTTTAAAATCTATAAATTCTAAAAGACAAGCAGACCAAATAAGGAATCGTGAATTACCTGTTGCTAACTCTTCACTATTTCGTGTTAATGAATCAATAAATGGAAGTGACATTAAAAGTGGTACCATTAAATATAAAAACAATGGCCCTAATACTACTAAAGTCGGCGAATACGGTATAAGTTTTAAGAATGTTCTTGAATTCTGGTAAAGTCCGAATACGATTGTTATTATGATTGGATAATAAATAGACGCTCTAGAATCAATCAACAACAACGTAATAAAAAATACTATACAACTAGACATAATAAATAATCTAGATGATCGAACCTTCACTACAAATATTAATAATAAACATGTAGTAAACATCGCACCTATGATTACTGCATAATTATTTAACCCTGTTGAAAGTGGAAACTGCACTCTATCTATATGTATACCTAGATACGAAAGTATTACAGCTTCTTTATTAACTACTTCATCTGTCATCACACTCTCCTTTATGGATACACCCATAGCCCATAATAAAAAGTTAATTAAGCAATAAATAAAAAACGGAGTAATAATAAATTTAATAATTATATCTATAGTACCTAGCCTTTCTGTATTTCTAAAATAGTGAATGGCTGAAAACAATGCACCAAATAACAGAATTGTATTTAGGGTTCGACTAATAGTAAATTCTAGTGTTTGATCCGGATAATTTGATCGAAAATTACCGATTAAAACAAAAATAAGTAAAGTAAAAGCTAGTAAGTTATTTCCTAAAGATTTGAGTAATAGCTTTCCATTACTTAAAGATAGAAAATAGAAAAAAGCCAAAGCAGATGCCCCTAGAGGCAAGACCTTAACTAACACAGAATCAGAATACGAATTGACCTGTAATAACGAAATAGTTATGGCAAAAATCAGAAAATACATAATGTGCGAATGTTGATTTTATAAGGTTCATTATACCGCTAGTCTCCACCTAATAACATCTATTTAATCTCTATAAAAATAATAGCTAAAAAATCTATTTAGTATTCAATAAAAATTGTCTTAATAAATCCGAATCATCAAACTGGCCTAACTTAGCCCCATTCAGATTATGATCTTCAGTCAGACTAAATTCCACTTTCTCCATTTCGCATAAACTTGTTACACGTATTGAATTAATGTAAGGAATGGAACCTAAGTAGCTATTAGTTGGTACAATGACTTTCTTACCCAATTGCATGGCTCTTCCCATGAATCCACTTGGTTTATCATTGTTATAGAAACAATAGATAATATCCAGCTTTTTCATAAAGTACATCATTTCTTCATTACTCACATATCTATTGATAACTACAACGTTATCATTTTGATTACCCTTTAAAAAAGATGAATCTCCTACTATGAAAAATTGGTACTTTTGTGATGTTTCAATCCATGCTGCCAAGTCTGTTAAATTTTTTTTAGCCTTACTAGTATTATTAAATACTAGTACAGATTTCTTACGGGCATTTGCTAAATCAGCATTATAGTTTTGTAATTCTTTAGGTTGTGAATAACTAATATTTAAATATGGCAAATCGTAATATTGGAAGTCATAAGTAAGAAATGAGATAATTTCTTTTAATTGATCCTCATAGCTTGTCATCTTATGAATTGATATCAGCTTTAACCTATTAGATGATTTCAGCCCTTTAAATAGCTGATACTTCAAATTAGTCTTAGCTAGATTGACAAAATTTTTGTAATGTGATGTGGATGAAGCCTTATTATTTACTAAAGAATCAACAGAAACCGATACCCCGAAGTTTTTCTTAGTAAAAAAACTCCTAACCAAAGACCAATAAATATCCTTGTGGTCTATATTAAGAAATATTACGTTTTGATTAAGTCTAAAAATTGTTTTAAGCTTTTCATTAAAGCTCCTTACAATTTTCACATCATGATTCTCCAAAAGATTATCTAGAAATTTAGAATAATCTTCATAATGGCCCTTTTTATTAGGTATAAAGATATTAAAAGTCATAATCTCAAAAATTCTTGAAGTGGTAAACGATCAAACAATTCTAGATATCCTCCTTCCGTACAATTGTATATCTTTTTGCCATATGCATTGAATATTTCATTTGCCATAGAATAACTGTATTCATTCTGTGGCAGGTCTGGTAGATGCCATTTTTGACCTTTAGCAAAATAGTTTTTATCGAAGTGATTATCATCTTGGCCGCTGAAAACCGCAAGTGCATTCGCAGGGCCTTTTTCTTTAAAATAATGATCGCAACCAATTAAACCAACTTTAGTGAATCCGTAGTGAAATGCGAGTTGCAGAGCCACATAAGTAACTGTCCCCCCTTGGTTTACACTCAATGAACAGTCTTTTGCAAATGTTTTTATTGGAGAAGAATGAAGAAAGGTTACATTTTGGCGATTTTGTACTAAACTAGCTCCCTTCTCATCTATATAAAGTGGAATATTCGTCTCATTGAAAAAGTTATAGTTCTGCTCAATAACCATACTATTCACGGCAACTATTGCAGATGGACGAAAATTTCCTCTATCGAATAAAAGATTAATTTTATTTAAACCGAAGGTGAAAGTACCCTCTAACTGTTGAAAATCTACTTTATTTAAGCTAGGCCCATTACAAATAATAATTGCCTTCTTGCCTTCATATTTATCTTTAACTGATTTTAGTTTTTTTCTGGAATCCCAAGATAATTTATTAAGATCCCACTTTAACCTGTTCTTTATTAGTAAAGCGGCCTGTCTGTATGGATTTAATGTTTCTCTTAGTTGAATATTTTGATTTTCAAGTAAGTCCATGATGCTAAATTAGTTGGGTGGCTGAATAAATGATTAACAACATAAATGGTACTAATGATACTTTATATTCAAACTTAAAAGCACTTATATGTATAGATTTGTATGAATAGTAAGCTGAGTACCAAGCATAAAAACCCAAATATCCAGCTATCATACCAATTGGGATTGCATAAATTTGATATGTGTTAATTAATAATAATGTCACAGCAACAAAAATCACACCAGAAATTCCATCAGCAATATGGCCAATGACATGATTAGTTGTCAAATATAACTGCATATGCATAGCCCCGTAGCGGTGAATAAAATAGGCTACAGACAAGAGTAGCCATAACTCATTCGAGACAAATTTTATATCACTGTTTATGTAGATTAGCAAGTAATTAGAAGTAATACCCACGGCAATAACACCTAATGCAAAGACAAGATGAGAAAGAAACATTCCTCTTTGTGCTTTTTGAATTAGTTGATTCAGATCACCTTGTACACGAAGACGTGCATATAAAGGAATTTTGCTATAAAAGGGAGCCATTGAAATTTCCTTTATCTGTGCTATAATTCGTAAGGCAAGAAGATAGGAAGCAACACTGGCACTGTTACCGATTTGCGCGTACAAAACACTGCTTAAATTGTTGAGTCCATTTGACATAAACCCTGAGAGTCCGCTCCGCCACGCTACTGGCCAAATTGCAGCAAAAATCTTGCGATCAAAAGAGTAATCTGTTTTAATTTTTTCAAATTGTTTATCATCAACCGCCCTGCTTAAAAAGTAGTTACGAACAACCGATAAAATAACCCATAGCTGATTTATAAAAACTAAAAGTAACAGGCTATCATTGACTGCTAGAGCTATTACACAAGAAGTAATAGATGCTGCTGAAGTTAGTGCTTCCCACCTTCTGACCAGAGCAATTTTATTTAACCCTTCCAGGTAGTTTGAATAAATAGAACCATAAAATTTATAGGCAGAAGCAATGATTATGCACCCCCATGCTAGCCAGGCTGATTGGGAGTCTTTTACAAACGAAATTGGACGCAGCATTGACCAACTTCCTAACGTACCCATGACGATAATCACAAGTATAGTAAGCCAGCCATAGATGTGAACCATGTTGGCATATATCTTGCCCAAAAGGTCCCAGTTTGGTTCCTCAGATTTCTTCGTTAAGACTTTTGTCTGGAATGTGGAGGTTATATCAGTTAAACCGCCCAGCGCATATGAAAATAATCGAATAAATGTATTTCTAAAGCCCATGTCTAATAGGCCCTGTAATGATATAATTGTTGAAAACAGGTACCATAGAGCGACTTCTCCTTCTGTAAATCGCTTTAATATTAAAGGGAGTACCACAAAAAGGCTTATTGCCTTAGTTGAATAACTCATCCAAGTTGCTATAGTAGGCGAATTCCAAAGTTTACGTATAACTAATTCCATTATTTACTACGGTTATCTATATACGTTATATAATAGTTTTTTTATTATTAACTACTTTAAGTATGAGCAAAGAATCATACTTTGCTCATACTTCTTATATCTGTGTCTACCAAACTATCATTTACTACAAATCCTTCAGCACCGAACTGATACCTCCATCGAGGGTCAGGTTGGCCCCGTGGATGAAGCCGGAGCTTTCGGAGGCCAGGAATAAAGCCATCTTGGCTACGTCGTTCGGGCTGCCGATGCGCTGCACCGGGTGAATTTTCCGTAATTCGTCCAGCGCTCCCTGGTTTCCGTCGAAGCCGGCCAGCAGCATGTCAGTTTCGATAGCTGCCGGGCTGATGGCGTTTACCCGAACGCGCCCTTCGAGGTCTACCGCTAACGCGCGGGTCAGTCCGATCAGAGCACTCTTCGATGTGGCATAGCTGATGAACCGACGTTTGGTGAGCTGCTGGTGAATGCTGCCAATGTTGATGATGCAGCCATTATTTTCCTCCAACGACTCCAGAAAATGCTGGCTGAGTAACAGAGGTCCTGTTAGATTGACCGTCATGGTGTGATTCCAGTCGTCCAGTTTCAGGTCGGCAAGGCTGTCCAGCAGTTGTACCGCTGCATTATTGACCAGCACATGCAGTTCGGGAATCAATACGTTGAACGTGCGTTTCCACTCATTCCGGTATTCCTCGCTGGTGCTGAACTGGTGCAGATCGAACTGAATCAGTTGATCGGCTTCGTGGCGGTCGGAATGTTGAATATCCAGACCGTAGACGTAAAATCCGGCTTCGCGAAAGGCCAGGGCGAGGGCACTGCCTATTCCCCCCAGTACACCCGTAATCAATACTTTTTTCATGGCCTTACGCAGTTACACCGATTTCCAGAAATTCGAACATGGTACGGATAGCCTGATGGCTGGCGCGACGTACACCCTGAATGGTGTTGGAGCCGTTGTGGGTACCGAAAATACACCGGTCAAATGTTCTCAGCTCGGAGTCCATCGGTAGTGGCTCTACTTCAAACACATCCAGACCCGCTGAATGAATTTTGCCACTTTTGAGGCCCGCCAGCAAAGCGGCTTCGTCGATGATCGGTCCACGGGATACATTCACGATCCGCACACCATCTTTCATCCGCTGAATGCTTTCGGCGTTGATCATGTGTTTGGTGCCGGGCGTCAGAGCGCAGGTGGTCACCACGAAATCGGCATTCTCCAGCTCTTCGGGGAAGCTCAGGAAGCGGTAAGCCTCTTCGTCAGCTTCTGTTCGGTTGGCAAAAGGGTCGTACACATTGATGTGCATGTCGAAGGCTTTCAGGAAGCGGGCCGTAGCCTTACCAATATCCCCGAAACCAACCAGCGCCACCGTATGACCGGCCAGCGACATACCGGCGGGTTTCACCCAGTTGCCCGCCCGCACTTCGCGGTCGATGTAGTAGGTTTGGCGAGCAAGCCCCAGCACGTACGATACGGCGATGGTGGCGACTTCGGCGCCAAACATCATCGGCGTGTTGATAATGGGAATACCCAGTTCTTTACAGGCTTTGAAATCAACGTTGTCGACGCCAATGCCCCATTTCACAGCGGCTTTCAGGTTACCGGCTTTGCCAGCCCGGAAGATCTTTTCCGTAGCCTGATCATCGCCAATGATCCAGCCATCAACGGTTGGAACGAGTTCCAGTAATTCTTCTTCCGAAAGAATCTGAACGACATTTGGGGCGACGACCTCAATGCCTGCTTCTTCGAAAATGGGTAGAAATTCAGCCAGTTGGCCCAGCATGGGTGGGCAGGTAATCAATACTTTCATAACGCCAATTCAGGATAAAGTTCAGTAAAGAGGAATTCAGCTACTTTAAAATTCAGTTCAACATCGATGTCCTGGGCTTCGATCTCGGCGATCTCGTACATAAAGGGCCGGTCACCAATTCGATTGCCTTTCTGGATCAGGGTTTCTTTTTTGAAGATGTACATGCAGGAGTTCTCCATGTATACCGGCGGCAGGTCCTGCGTACGCAGCAAAATGTTGGCATTATGGTTGATGGCACGGGCCAGCGGGTCCCACAGCCGCGTCTGCATCCGGGTTACGCCAAACAGCGTGTCGTATACCGGGTATTGATTAAGAAACTGCTTTACCCCTTTCTCCACCGTTTCGGCCGACAGCAGCGGATTGGTGCTGTGGGTTTGCAGGTAAAAATCGGCGGGTACCTGCTCGCAGGTGTTAAGCAGCACGTTATTCATCGGGATGGCTCCGTCGCGCAGGTGTTGGGGGCGCTCCAGAATGGTTACCGATGGGTAATAAATTTCAGCCTGTTCAATAACGGTCGGGCTATCGGTATCGATAACGACCTGGGTAATGGATGGACACTCCAGCAGGGTGTCGATGATACGATGGAAGAGCGGTTTACCGGCGAAGTCACGGTAGTTTTTTCCAGGAACACGTTCGCTGGAATGACGCATGGGTACAATAGCTGCAACTGAGTATGACATAAGCTATTATTGATGATTAGAATAGTTTTAGATAATTAATTTTGATACAATACGGCACGGCACGGAACCCCTTCGAGGCCCTTTATTTTTAACGGCAAACACACTAACTGATACGTTCCGGGCGCCACCTGGCCGAGGTAGATACCCTCCAGAATGACCACCTTATTTTGTAATAGAATCTGATGCGTAGCGGGCGAATCGGCATACTTCTGAATGGACAGATAATCAATGCCAATCAACTCCACCTGATTATCGACCAGCCACTCGGCAGCATCGGCCGCCAGGGCGGTAAACGATTCCCGAAACGGTTGTTCTTCCCACCGAATCAGCGAATTATCGGTGCGCAGCAATAACCGGCGGGGCACCTCAGCCCCTACATGCTGCTCCAGCAACGACCGGGTAATGGTATCGGTATCGGGAATCAGGACAACCCGGCAGGTTCCCAACAGTGTCGACAGCGACAGCGAACTGGTGTCCTCACCATCGGCCACAAAATGCAGGGGCGCATCGAGGTGCGTTCCTGTATGTACATCCATATCCAACCGGCTCACATTGGCATCCACATCAGGGCCGATGGTTTGCAGGGAGCTGGTCTGTACACCTATACTTCCCGGCCACGTGGGCAGCGTTGGGCAGAGCGTAACCGAAATATCGATGAGAGCCTGGCTATTCATACGCGATCTGTTTCATAAACGGCTGAGCGGAACGTTCGTCTCTCTCGCGCCGGATCAACTCATTAGGGTAGTAAAAGCGCTCGCGCAGCGTACGGTCCAGCGTACCGATAAAGCGGTAGCCCTGGTAGGTGCCCCAGAACTGCAGTACCCGAAACATGGGGATATCGAAGAAATTGGCCAGAAACGTACCCTCGTGTATGGCTGCGATATAATCACTCAGGATATTGGTCACCGACAGGTAGGCAAAGTTCCAGAGGTTGAAGTGGGCAAGGGGCTTCAGCCGTTTAAAGGCGATCGCTTCCCGATAGTATCGGTTGAAGATCTTGCGGGGCGTTTCTTCGTGCACGTGCACAATTACCGCATCGGCTTCGTAGGCAATCTTGTGGCCCTGCTGCTGAATGGTACCCGCCCAGTGCAGATCTTCCAGCCCGGTCAATGATTCGTCGTACGACAACTGCTCCCAAAGAGAGCGCCGAATGGCAGTATTGGCGTTATTGCAAAACGGAATTGGCTGGTTGTAATTGGAAACAGCCGGAAACCATTTGGCAAACAATTGCTGCTCGGAAAACTTGCTGAGGTGATTGCCGATCTGGCGGCCATAGGTCAAGCCTACTTTAGCGTCTTCAAAAGGAGCCAGCATCCGGTCGATCCAACTGGTATAGACCGGGTACACGTGGGCACTGGCAAACAGCAATATGTCGCCGGTAGCCCGCTGGCATCCCAGGTTGAGCGCCCGGCCAAACGAGAACTCGTCGGGACGAATACGCACTACCTGAGCGCCTTTTTGTTCGGCAATTTGTACGGTATTATCAGTAGAGCCCGAATCGACTAATATAATTTCTACTTCATGCTGACTCTCCCGACAAGCGATACCGTCGAGGAGTTTTCCAATATGTTTTTCTTCGTTAAATGCTCGTATAATTATGCTACACTTCATAGTCTACCAGGCTTTTTTATCTCCTTTAATTGTGCTGATCACTGTCCACCAGCAAATTTTTACATCCAGTCCCAGAGAACGGTTGGCGATGTACCAGCGGTCCAGACGAACCCGGTGTTCCATTTTCTGAAGGGTATCCGTTTCGCCCCGGCAACCGCGTACCTGCGCTAGTCCGGTTATACCGGGCTTCACGTTATAGCGTTCGGAATACCGTGGGAGCGTATGCCAGTGCATGGCATCCAGCGGAATCGGGTGAGGGCGAGGTCCTACGATACTCATATCGCCCAGGAGCACATTCAGAAACTGAGGCAACTCATCCAGATTGGTCTTACGCAGCAACTGACCCAGCTTTGTAATACGTACATCGTTTTTACTGGCCTGACGAAACTCGGCTTCGGGGCGGGCAATCATCGTTCTCAGTTTGAAGCACCGAAACTGGCGGCCATTACGCCCGGTACGCAGTTGGACGAACAACATGGGACCTGGCGAATTGAATCGGATGGCCAGACCTAGTAACGGGAGCAGCCACGACAGAACGAACAGGCTAACCAGCAGCGAAAAAGTGATATCAAATAAGCGCTTGGGTAATAACCCTTCATGTACAGCTGTCGATGTAAGTTCCTCGTTCTGGGTGTCTATGTATGGTCTGGTGTTAGAAAGTGAGGCATTACTAAGCATAGTAAGTATTTGATTTGCTTTTCATGTGTGTATAAATGAACTAGGATATCGCTTTCCGGGACTTCGATCGAGACGATTTGTCTTCTTCGTAATAACCCCCGTAACTGTAGCTGTAGTAGTAAGACTCCCCATCATCAACGCCGTTCAGAATGACGTTCAGGTTATTGAACCGATGTTCTTTATAAAGCGTATCCACCATTTTAAGGTGATTTCTTGGCGTCAGATCATGCCGAACCATGTACAGGGTTGCATCAGCCAAAGGCGCAATGACCTGAGCGTCTGTCACCAGACCAATGGGTGGCGAGTCAATGATGACATACGGGAATCTGTCGCGCAGTTCCTGAATCAACTGGGCCAGATAAGGACCGTTGAGTAGCTCCGACGGGTTTGGCGGCAGAGGCCCGCTGCTGATCAGGAAGTAGTTCGGGAAGCCTTCTATCGGCTGCAGCACCTCATCGAGGGTTGCCTCACCAATCAGGTAGTTACTGATACCGACCGCATTGCGCATGCCCAGCGACATGTGAAGCTTCGGTTTCCGTAAATCCATTTCCAGAATAACCGTTGGCCGATCGACCAGTGCCAGGCTGGCTCCCAGGTTCATGGACATAAATGACTTACCCTCGCCACTAATGCTGGAGGTGAACAGAATAACCTGGCTACCCGTTGGGTTCGTCCGCAGGAACTGCAGGTTGGTGCGAAGGGCACGTATCTGCTCGGCGATTACTGACCGGCTCTTGGATACAACGACCAGCGCCTTCTTTCCATCCGATTCAACCACTTCGCCCAGGATAGGCACCTGCGAAGCCTCTTCAACATCGGACCGACGCCGAACGCGGTTGTTCAGCATATCGCCGGAGGCAAGCACACCTACGGGCATCATCAGGCCAACAAGACCAAACAGCAGGAACGTTAAGGCCCGCACAGGCTTGATGGGATCTGTTTCGTGCCGGGGTACATCAACGGTACGGCTATCCGGCAACGTCGATGCATACGATAAAGCTGTCTCTTCCCGCTTCTGGAGCAGATAGGTATAGAGATTGTTCTTGATCGCCTGCTGCCGGGTAATGTTCAGCAATGCCCGTTCTTTATGCGGCACCGTACGGACCATCCCTTCGAGTTTGCGATTGGTCGTCATCAGTTGCCCCCGTGTACTGGTCAACTGCTCTTTCAGGTTCCGTATGTTTTCGGTTATACCTTCTTTGGTTGATTTGATCTGGCTATCGAGTGTTTGTAATAATGGGTTACGCTCAGAGGTTGTACGAGCCATCAGATCACGCTGCAGTTCCAGCTCCGATACCTTCGACACCAGGCCTAACAGTATTGGGTCATTTAAACTGAGTGTGGCAGGTGTAGTGCCCCGGCTGGAAGACTTGCTATCGACATAGGCTTCGATCTCACTCAGGGCACCTAACTGCATATTTACCTGATTCAGCTGCGTGTCGTTGGCCTGTACTGTCTGGAGAAACGATTGCGCCTGCATACCCAGATCCGTAATTCCCTGGCTGGTTTTATAGGACTCAACATCTTTTTCAACCGATGTCAGTTCACCCGAGATCAACCGAAGCCGATCTTCGATGAAGTTAAGTGTGCTGGCCGCTACCAGATTCTTATCGACCACAGCCGCCTGGTTATACTCGTCGATGAGCTGGCTCAGGATAGCTTCTCCTTTGGCAGGTACCGTTTCTTCCAGCGTGATCTGCAATACGGTCGATGCTTTGCTGGTGGTTTCTACCGTCAGTCGCTTCAGGTAATCGTTTACAGTTTCCGTACGGGGAGCCACTTTAATAATAAGGGGTTCCATAGATGCGGCCAGTGGCTGGCGGGTAAACACACGCAGGCGTCCGTAAGGTGTACGAATAGACTGATTAACGGGGTATACGACATCATTGATCTGTACATGCTGTTTGTCGACAACACTAAGCTGCAACTTCTCTTCGTACAGAGCCGCAACCGGGCGCTCTACCACCAGACGGAGCGGCAGGCCGCCATATATCTCTTCGTCGATGGTTGCCGTTGGGTGGAAATATTCAACGTCGAGATCCAGGCGATTGACCACCTTATTCATTAAGGTGTAGGACCGTATGATCTCCACTTCGTTCTCGACCGTTTTTTTAGGCGTCAGAATATCCATTTCTTTCAGGATATTCTCACCGTCGAGCCCCTTGGCTTCGTCTTTGATCAACAGACTCGCCTGAATTTTATAAACCGGCGTTTTATATTGCAGGTAAACGTAGGCGGCAACTCCAGCCAGCGTTAGTGATAAGGCGAACCATTTCCAGTGCTTCAGGTAGCGAAGTAGTATTACCCGAATGTTGGGTTGATTATCTGTGCTATAAACCTGATAAGGCGTATATGAGTAAGCATTTTCTGACATATGTATAATAGTTAGAAGCGACTAAATATGATAGCTAAAAAAGAAAGGGCACTTAAAGCAATCGGTAGTAATTGATAGGTTCTGTCGGCACTTGCCTGGCGGGCCCGACCGGGTTCAACATAGACAACGTCGCTGGGACGCAGGTAGAAGTAAGGCGAGCGGAACAGGTCGCGGCTGGTTAGGTCAATACGGGTAAAGGTGCGCAGGCCATTCTCTTCCCGAATGAGCAGCACGTTATCACGTCGGCCATAGATGGTGATGTCGCCGGCCAGGCTTAAAGCCTCCAGCATGTTGATTTTCTCATTGGGAATCGTAAAGAGCGAGGGTCTGGCGACTTCGCCCATCACCGAAATCCGGAAATTCTGATTACGAATCGTTACGGTTGGCTCCTTGAGGTAGTCTCTCAGCTGACCACGGATGAGGTCAGCGATCTGAACCGTATTCAAACCACCAACTTTCATTCTACCGATTAATGGCAATTCAATGGTGCCATCCGGATTGATCAGGTAACCCGTTAGCTCTGGCAGTGCCGTGATGGTGGTGGGCGTCATGAGCTTATCCATCGGCACGGTAGCGGATGGCGGGTTGAAAAACGAAGCAGCTTCCGGACTTAGACTGCTTACCCGCACTGACAGGATGTCGCCTGGCTGAACTGTCGGAATAAATCGATCTGTCAGCTTTATTGAATCAGACGCGGCCACCTGATTCTGAAAGTAGACTAACTTTTTAGAGGAAATACATCCTGAAACGAGTGTAGTCAAAGCTATGCTAATAAATAAAGATAGCTTTTTGAGAGAAGAGGATACTATCATAAATAAATAAACGAGCTATATAAATAAGAATTAAGAAACTGAAAATCGGCTTACAGCCCTTACTGAGCCATGTACCACCTTATATTCAAAGATTATCTATTAACTATAAAAACTTCCTTTTAGTGACTGATTTACGTCTTTGATAAATAGGTAGTTACTGATATTGACGTTCAAATATATTGCTACAATTTTATAAATACAAATAATATCGTGTATATAATGTTAACGAATATCAATTTTAATAAATAAATGCTTTTAAAAAAGAAGCCAATATTAATATCGAAGGAAATTATTTTACACAATTGTTAATATAAAAAAACAGTAGTGATATATATGAAACTATATCACATAAACACATATATTATTTGGCTATTATTTACGTATTAATACCTACATAAATTAATTTATATATTTCAATACGATATTCTTTTTTATTATTCTCACTAAGAATGGTAAATAACTAATATTAGGGGATTAAACACTTAGCCCAAACCCAAAAAAGTTGCATATTTGCAAAAGCTGCAAAGTATATACTATGAATTTACAGACTTCAATAAATATATTACATAATAGAGACTGGGTACTAGCTCATACAGGAAGTACATGTAGTATATATACCCTTGACGGACAGTATCTTGTGTTGCCTCTTAGAAGTATAGGAAGGGTGCCTTCAGGCACTTTAGACAGTATATTCCGGTCAAGATATGTATCGAAGGAAGCAATCCATAAAAACATTAACTATGCACCTAATCCACTTTCGGTCTTAACGGTTATACTCGAAAAGCAGGGTAGTCAGGTTTGGGGGCGCATTGAAAGACAAGGTTCCCTAACACTAACCATCGGAAATACGCCGGAATCTGTTGCTAAAAAACTAAGTTCTCAACTCACCGAATTCACCCGCTTTCTGGCTGAACAAAACGATCGAACACACGCGATCCCTACCGATTTTGTGTTTGATTATCATTATGACCTCACCCGGGTTAGAGAACTTTTCCAGCAATTCAGAATTAATGCGCTGGCTGAGCAAACCAACATTCCACTGGACTTATTGAGCCAGTTCATGACAAGTAAACAATATCCAACTGTGCAGCAGGCTCAGCAGATCGAAGCCCTCATTCAGCAATTTGGCCGCGAAATGCTCAACTTCACCCTGCTTTAGTCCCGAAAGGGCATAAAAAAAGCTTCCTATCTGAAATGGGAAGCTTTTTTTAGGGAGACAAATAGCGTTACTCGATTCACCATTGGCTTGTAGGTATAGCTTTTGCTTGTGGGCTCAACTTGACCATTTGCGACTCAACAGCCATTTTGTTTAATGCCAGATAAATTATTTTTACTGCTCCCTCGATGCGCTGCCATCCTTGCTCGCTCCGAAGATCAATACCCACCATCGTGTGGTTATTCTGCGCCTGAATAGTCAGATAGGACAGAGCACCCAGCATTACCGCTGAAATTGCCTGATTATCTGGCCCCTCTATAAATGAAAGTTGATTGACCAGCCGCATCATCTCGTCATCCTGAGCTTTGCTGATAACATCTGCAGTTGGATCGTTTTCGACAACGTTAGCTTTCAGCACTTCCCGCGCAGCTTTGGATGTCCGCATGTAACGAAACATCTGTATTGCCTGCCGATACCATACTTTTGCCAGATCATCTTGATGCATAGGCCGAATTTGGTCCAGCATCGCCGGTGTGAACTGTGGGAACATACGACCCATGCGCACGTAATACTCCATTAAGCCATCCAGACCACCAAAATATCGGTAGATGAGCACTTTGCTAATTCCCGCTTTTTCAGCAATCTGATTGATCCGAGCCCCTTCAAGACCTTGCTCAGCCAGGACATCCTCAAGGGCATTTACGATACGCTGTGTGGTTTCTGCGCGATTTCTTCTAATTTTTTCCATCTATATTCTGAGACAATATTAGATTCCTACTGCTAATGTAGAATTTATAGTTTACAAAAAGTCACCTTGAAGCAACTATTTATTTTAAGAGCCTACTAATAATTAACAATTTAGGGCAATAGCATACTTAGCCTATACAAGGCTTTTACTCACTATTTTCCGTATTTATACTCATACGAACAAAGATTTTTACTCATTTCCCCGCTGTTAATGATGCTTTTTTGATAAAGTTCTATCGGCACTGTATACTAAAAGGCATCGTTTCATCTATAAAGGAAATAAAGAAAAAAAATTGTACATACATGAATAATCTTATTGTTGAGACTGGTTAAATAACGAGTTGATTCTTTTCACTTGGAAAATATTTTATCACCGGTTACATTGACCGCTGTTACTTGTCCGTCTTATGTCGCTCATCATCTCCCTCGATACCTCAACAACCGTCTGTTCCGTTGCGCTGCATCATCAAAACAACACGACCGGTTCCAGTATACTCGGTTCTTACGAACTTTTTACCGAACGAACCTCTTCAGCCATGCTGACCACGCTCATAAGCCAAATTGTTAGTCAGGCAGGTTTTGAATTGACTCAGTTAGATGCGGTAGCAGTTGCTAAAGGACCAGGGTCTTATACGGGTTTACGGATTGGCGTTTCTACCGCTAAAGGGCTCTGTTTTGCCCTCGACAAACCGCTGATGGCTATAAACACCTTACAGGCAATGGCTGAACAGATCAGGGCATTTTTCCCCGCCGATCATCTGCTTTGCCCCATGATCGACGCCCGACGGATGGAAGTGTATTGCGCGCTCTATACCAACGGTGGGCAGGAGGTTCAGGCAACTACCGCCAAAATTATCGACGAACAATCGTTTAACGAGTGGTTGTCCCAAAGGCCCGTTGTCTTTTTCGGTGATGGCGCGGAGAAATGTCGCTCGCTGTTAAGTGCGCACAAAAATGCCATTTTCCCCAATAAACTCATTCTCCCTTCAGCCCGGACCATTGGGCAATTGGCAGCGCTCGCTTTCGACCAAAACCAGTTTGAAGATGTTGCTTCCTTTGAACCCTTTTATCTGAAAGATTTCATGGCCATAAAGCCTAAAAAGCCAATGTTCCAACCCTGAAAGAAGGGACTTTGCGCACAAGCACTAAGCAGCAGCGAGGGAATATGCCTTTTTTCCCCTTATTTCGCCCCGGCAACTACCTCTTGTACTCGTGCAGATTATCGTTGATATTGGCAACACCGACGCCGTTTTTGGCCTGTATTCTACAGTTACCTGGCAACACATCTGGCGAACCCCCGCCCGGCGAGATGAGCCAGCCGACTCTTATGAGCGTCGGTTGAGGCTGTGGTTACTCGAAGCCGGCATCCCGTTGAGCGCGGTGAAAACAACGGTTTTAAGCAGCGTCGTACCAGATTTAAGTCCTACACTGCGGACTATGTTGCACGAATTGTTCGGATTTGAGCCGGTAGTGGTTGGCCCGGGCATTTATCCACTCCTGCCTATCGAGGTTTTACGTCCGCACGAAATTGGAGCGGATCTGGTGGCCAATGCACTGGCGGCTTTTACCCGCTACCAACGCACTTGTGTCGTCGTTGATTTTGGCACGGCCTTAACCTTTACAACCGTGTCCGGCGAGGGTAAGCTATTGGGTGTAGCGATTGCACCGGGCCTGAAAACAGCCATTCGATCTTTGTTCGCCAATACGGCCCAACTGCCCGAAGTGCCGATCGAGGTACCTTCATCGGCACTCGGCACCAGTACGACCCACGCCATTCAGGCTGGCGTGGTGTTAGGGTATGAAGGGCTGGTTCGTTCCCTGGTTAGCCGGATTCAAACGGAACTAAACGGCGACTGCATAGCCGTTGCCACGGGTGGACTGTCGGCCCGAATTCCTTCCTTGCAGGATGTATTTACCGATATTGTGCCATCCCTCACCCTCGATGGTATTCGATTGATTGGCGAATTTGTAGCAGGTAGCATAGACGGTAGTGGAGTAGTGGAATAATAAAATGAAAAAACAGCAAGGCGCACTCATGAACCTCAACTAACCACTCCACTAGTTCCCCAATTTACTACTGCTCTTCCACCGATGTGGATGTCTCGTCATCAGCCACGCCGGGGCTGCGTTTCTTTCGTTTACGCAACGCATCGTTCAATAAATATTCAATCTGGCCATTAACGCTCCGAAACTCTTCCTGCGCCCAACGCTCCAGCTCTTTCAACGTTTCCGGTTGAATCCTTAAGACAAATGCTTTTTTTTCGGAAGCCATGTTTTTTTATAGGAGTTAGGAGCGAGGAGTGAGAAGTGAGGAGGGCTGACGCAGTAGCACGAAAACATGCGTCAGCCCTCCTCACTTCCCATTCCTCACTCCTCAATACGTTATAGACACTATCTTCCTGCGCCCTGGCATGCGTCAGCCCTCCTCACTCCTCGCTGCTAACTCCTCACTCCTTTAATTATACAGTGTTCCGGCATTGACGACCGGGCTAACGGATTTTTCGCCACAAAGCACCACGAGCAGGTTGCTAACCATAGCCGCTTTGCGCTCTTCGTCCAGGGCAATTACGCCATTTTTTTCCAGTCGCTCCAGGGCCATCTCAACCATACCTACGGCTCCTTCCACAATAAGGCGACGAGCGGCAATCATGGCCGATGCCTGCTGGCGTTGTAGCATGGCGCCAGCAATTTCGGACGAATAAGCCAGGTGGCTAACACGGGCTTCAATAATATCCACACCAGCCCGTTCGAGTCGTTCGTTCAACTCCTCTTCCAGAAACACATTGATCTGGCCGCTGCTATCACGCAGAGTGACCGACGAAGTTTCGTCTTCCATATGGTCGTAGGCATACGAATTGGCGAGTTTACGTACGGCCGCTTCAGACTGGATCTGTACGAAGTTTACGTAATTATCCACCTCGAAGAGCGCTTTGGCGGTGTCTTTCACCTGCCAGACAACAACAGCCGCAATTTCAACGGGGTTGCCCATCTTGTCGTTAACTTTCAGCGTTTGCCCGTTCAGGTTTCGGGCGCGCAGGCTAATCTTGGTTTTGCTGTAAAGCGGATTCACCCATTGCAGACCCGTTTCTTTAATGGTACCCACATAATCGCCAAAGAAGGTAGCTGCCATACCCTCCTTTGGGTAAATCACAACAATACCTTTTAAAATAAAGAAGCCCGCAAACCCCAGAAAGCCACCCAAAATTCCGGCACCATAGCTAAAGGCGATGACTGCGATGGCAAAACAGATCAAGGCTATCCCCAAATACAGATACCCAGAAGCAGATGTAAGTTGTTTTTCCTGCATGACCGTAAAAATTAGTTCAATAAAGTAATATCATTTTGATAGCACAATGATAGATATTCTTTTCTTCCATGATGAAAAAATTATGAGAACGGTCGGGCAACTCCATCAGTGGCTTCTTTAACCATATCACTGTAAACGCCAATCCTTTTCACTATTTTTGCGCCCTCTAATACTGGTTAGCTTGTTGGCTAACCGACTCAATAACGATCATGCTGCTGAGTGAACAGGAAATAAATCGCCGACAAAAGCGCGAAGAATTAATGCGGATGGGCATTGACCCCTACCCTGCCGAATTATTTGACGTAACGACAACTATAGCCGACATTCGGGCGGCTTTCGAAACCGGGGGCGCTGGCACCGAGATTGCCCCCGAACAGGATTTTTCCGGCGACGAACGCTGGGGAAATGTTCAACTGGCGGGTCGCCTGATGGTGTTTCGAATTAGTGGCAGTGCCTCATTCGCCGAAATACAGGACTCCACCGGACGGATGCAATTCTACTTCCGACGCGACGACATCTGCCCCGGCGAAGATAAAACGCTCTACAACACCGTATTCAAGAAGTTGCTGGACATTGGCGACATCATTGGTGTTCGGGGACACGTGTTCACCACCAAGACCGGCGAACTGTCGGTTTATGTGAAGGAATTCAAAATCCTTAACAAATCGCTGCGCCCGTTGCCAGTGGTGAAAGAGGTCGTGAATGAAAAGGGCGAAAAGGAAACCTACGACGCGTTCACCGATCCCGAACAACGGTATCGCCAGCGGTATGTCGACCTGATTGTGAACCCGCAGGTGCGCGACGTATTTATTAAACGCACAAAACTGGTCAACTCCATTCGGCAGTTCCTGAGCGAAAAAGGCTATCTGGAAGTCGAAACACCCATTTTGCAGCCCATTCATGGCGGAGCCACTGCCCGCCCATTCCGTACGCATCACAACTCCCTCGACATGACGCTGTACATGCGAATTGCCAACGAGTTGTACCTGAAACGCCTGATTGTTGGCGGATACGACGGTGTGTTCGAGTTCGCCAAAGATTTCCGGAACGAGGGCATGGACCGCACCCACAATCCGGAGTTTACGCAGGTAGAGTTCTACGTTGCCTATAAGGATTATCTCTGGATGATGGACACCATCGAGGAGATGGTCGAGAAGGTAGCACTGGATGTGGCCGGTACGACGAAAGTTACCGTGGGCGAAAACGTTATTGATTTCAAACGACCCTGGAAACGGCTTACCATGTTCGAAGCCATTCAGGAGTATACCGGCGTCGATGTGTCGGCGATGGAAGAGGCTGAACTGCGGCAGGTAGCCGAAGGACGCGGCATTAAAGTGGATAGCACGATGGGCAAATCGAAACTGATCGACGAGCTGTTCGGCGACGCCTGTGAGCCCAACCTGATTCAGCCCACGTTCATCACCGACTACCCCGTTGAAATGTCGCCTTTGACCAAAAAGCACCGGAGCAAACCGGGTCTGGTTGAACGCTTCGAAGCCATTTGCAATGGTAAAGAAATTGCCAACGCCTACTCGGAGTTGAACGATCCTATCGACCAGCGTGAGCGGTTTGAAGAACAGCTGCGTTTAGCCGAGCGGGGCGACGAGGAAGCCATGGTCCTCGATGAAGATTTTCTGCGGGCCCTCGAATACGGGATGCCGCCAACCGCGGGTGTAGGACTGGGCATCGACCGTTTGTCGATGATCATGACCAACCAGGCGTCGATTCAGGATGTGCTGTTTTTCCCACAGATGCGCCCCGAGAAGAAACAGGAAGTGGCCGACGAAAGCGAATTCATTACGGCAGGCGTTCCGGCCGAATGGGTACCCGCTGTACAGAAACTAGGCTTTATGACCGTCGAGCAACTACAGGGAGCAAACCCAAACAAGTTGTTCAACGACCTGGGTGGCGTTCGCAAAAAGCTGAAACTGGAAGCCAAAATGCCAACGCTGGATGAGGTAAAAGGGTGGGTGAGTTAATTAAGTTGGTAAGTGAGTAAGTCGGTAAGTGGCTACGCCTAAGTCGGTAAGTCGGTAAGTCGGTAAGTCAGTAAGTCAGTAAGTCAGTAAGTAGCTGGCGCATACACATTGCTCTTGCGCCAGCTACTTACTGACTTACTAACTTAGGCGTAGCCACTTACCGACTTACCGACTTAGGCGTAGCCACTTACTGACTTACCAACTTAGGCGTAGCCGCTTACTAACTAAAAATAAAAACCCCCGCCTGACATTATCGGGCGGGGGTTACACATTCATATGTAGACGAGCTAGAAGCTTAATATTCTGAGTCTAACTTTTTTACCTTTACGGCATTTAGTCCTTTTTTGCCGTCAACCACCTCAAACTGAACCCGGTCTTTTTCGCGAATGGTCGTACCGTTCAGGCCGGTGATATGGACGAAGATGTCCCGGTTGGTATCGTCTTCAACAATGAATCCGTAACCCTTACTTTCGTTAAAGAATTTTACTACACCTGTTTGCATAAAACTTAAACAATTTAACAATTTAAAAACTTAAAGGGTCAGTTATCAACAAAGAACGCGAACCAAACAGCAGGGTATCTTATTCAATAGATACATAGGTAAAATCTGCGATATTTGTTGGACGTAAAACCAAAAATAGCCTTTAAAGACTAGTCACGTGGTTACACTACAAAGAAAAGAAAAATGTTCTTACTACAAGTAGAGACCGACGTTTTTTTAGCTATTTTCACTATGTTTATATGGGCATTTTGTGTAAACGGCAAACAATCTATCAGGTGTAGACGTTAGTTCGGCTAAATGGAGTGCCTATTCCTAAACACGCATCGCAAATTAGAGACATGGATAAGATCAGATATTTTGTTGAAAGTCAGGCGTTTGGCGTCTGCTCTCGACTTGGCGAGAAAATGAATATTTCGGCAAGCAGTATTCGGCTGTATTTTATTTATACGTCGTTTTTAACGTTAGGCTCACCCGTTATTCTATATCTTATTATGGCTTTCTGGATGGAAATGAGCAAACATCTCCGTCGACATGCCCACCCAACTATCTGGGAACTGTGATTTTATGTACGCTGTAAAATGTGTCCAGCCATATCACATACCCTACATCATACATCATACATCTCTCTAAACGTCTTTTTGCCTTCGGCAAAGTATTTCCAGACAATGCTGCGCGGGTATAAGCCTACCTCCCTCCTTTGTTGAGCATTTAACTGTCTGCGCTGGTGGCGGAGCTGCGGCAATCGACCGTAAAAAGCGAAATGCGCCCGCACAATGGCCCACACATCGCGCCACTGTCCTACCTTCAGAAATAGAATCGCCGACAACCCATCGAGTACCAACCGAAACATGATTTTAGGCCATAACCAGCCATCGGCAGGCCAGTTTTTATACAGCATCAACAGGCTGTTGCGGTAGTTGAGGTACGTTTTATGCGGATTGGATTTGTGGAGGGTGCCGCCCCCAACGTGATAGACCGTCGACTCCCCACAGGCCCACACCTCATGGCCGAGCCGCTGAATACGCCAGCACCAGTCAATCTCTTCCATATGGGCAAAGAAAGAGGCATCGAATCCACCGGTATCGTGAAATACGCTGGCGCGCATGAACAGACAGGCACCGGTAGCCCAAAAAACAGGCCTGTTATCGTCATATTGCCCTTTATCTGCCTCAAAAGTAGCGAATACCCGCCCTCGACAGAATACGTAACCCAGCCAGTCGACAAAGCCTCCGGCCGCTCCCGCATGTTCGAACATCTCAGGCTGATCGTATGATCTTATTTTAGGCTGACAGGCCGCAATGGCGGGATTGGCCTCCAACAAACTGAGGACCGGCGTAATCCAGCCGGTTGTTACAGAAATATCGGAGTTGGGAAGAACATAGTATTTGGCACCGCCGTAGTGTTTTCGGATGTAGTCGAGTGCCTGGTTATAGCCCCCCGCATACCCTTCGTTACGAGGCAGTTCAATGACGCGGACAGTAGGAAAATTAGCCCGCAGGAAAGGTACTGAGGAATCTGCCGATGCACTATCGGCCACATAAACCGGGTGACCATCCGCATTGGCCAGTACGGTGGGAAGAAACTTGGCTAAAAACGGTTGTCCGTTGTAATTCAGGATAACAATGGCAAGGGTATCCACAAAATGCGCTTAAAATTTACGGTCTACAGTCGGCGGTTTTTGGTTTACGGTCCAACCGGGCAGTGGCAAACCAGAACGCGCGCACTATAAACCGTAAACTTACGAACACTTTCCTACATTAACCCGTCCAGGTTCAAGCCAGGGATATTGGGCAGTAACCCTTCGGTTGCCTGACGCAGATGTTCGCGGGCTTTTGTTTCCACATTTGCCATGGCTTTGTTGGTAGCCGCCACAATGAGATCCTGCAGCATTTCGCGATCTGCGGGGGCGTTCGACTTTATCAAATCCGGGTCTATCTCAACTTTCAGGACGTTTTTCAGACCATTCACAGTCACTTTTACCAGCCCTGCGCCCGATTCACCCGTTTCGGTAACGGCGCTGAGGTTCTCCTGAGCATCTTTCATTCGGGATTGAACTTCCTTCATTTTCCCAAACATATCCATCATATTCATACTTGTAGTCTTTTTAGTCAGTAAGTCGGTAAGTCAGTAAGCGGCTTCGCCTAAGTCGGTAAGCGGTTGACGCATGATCACTGTTTTTGCTTCAGCCACTTACTGACTTAGGCGAAGCCGCTTACTGACTTACCGACTCTATCGTATCAATAACAACGCGCCTGTACGAACAGTTTTCAGTCCTGTCAGATCGACGACCTCAATTCGATACATATACTGGCCAGCCTCGGCATTCTGGCCATTGATCGTACCATCCCAACCCTGAGATTTGTTCACTGTGCTATATACAACCTCTCCCCAGCGATTGTAAATGTTCATCATGAAACGGTCAACGTAAATCCCTCTGGCCAGAAACTCGTCATTCATGCCATCGCCGTTGGGCGTAAACGCATCGGGCACCAGAATTCTGGCCTCCCGCCGGAAGGTGTAAAAATTAGAATAGCAAACAGTTCCACTGCTTGATACGGCAATGATGCGGTATTTCTGCGATTGGAGGTTTGGATCGTTCGGGTCGGGCTCGTAGTGCGTATTACCGCCAACCAGAATTTCGCGCTTGGTGCCATTCACCGAGTCGATAACTTCAACCGTGTAGCTGTCAATCGATTCGGGCGTGAAGGGTGAGTCAGCGTTCCAGTCGATACCCGTGTTTGACTTGGCCTCCAGAAACACCGTGCAAACCGGCACTGACGGCTTGGAAAACAACCCACAACTGTTTTGATAGACAACCTGGTAACAATAGGACCCCGTATTTGGATTGACGCTGCCGTCAGTGTAGGTGCTCTTGCGTTCAAGGGTAGCAATGGGCTGGAAACTCCCCGACGGCGAAGAGGCCCGGCTTACAATCATGGTATAACTGTCTGTGGCGCCAATGGTGGCGGGGGGCGTCGTAATTAACCTGGGTTGCCCGTCTTCGACCGATACAATCACATTCCCGACATCGCCGGGCGTGTCGCCATTAATACCAGTAGCACATACCCTGGCAGATGTTATCAGTGTTGGCCCAACGGTAGCTTCCAGTGCGTAACAATACTGCGTTCCGCAGGTAATATTGTTGGCGTCGGCATAAGTGTTGGTTGTTCGGTTCGTTATTGTGCCACCAGTTGGCGCATTGTTCCGTGTGATGCGGTAGTACCGAAAGAGTGAAGCTGTCCCGGCATAGGGTTGCCAGCTCAGATTGTTTTGTTTACTGGCGGCCTTGACGTCCAGTACCAGACTGCACACTTCATCCGACTTCAGGGGCGTGCTGTTGCAGGCATCCTGCGTAACCAACTGAAAACACTGAACCTGGCTGGCATCGGTCTGTACGGTAAAAGTCCCCGCACCTGATCCCTTCTGGCCCGTCGATGTATAGGCGCCGTTTATTTTCTGATAAAGCAGTACCGACGTTCCTGTGCTGGTCTGATACCGGATATCAATCGCTTTATCGCTCGTTGTGGTTAAGGCGTTGATAATAGGCTGGGTGGCCGTAGCCAGTAGTGTAATAGACTGGGACTTTTGCGCACCGCTGCAAAGCGGTGAGGCAGCCGAACCGTATATTCCTTCTATAATAATGGTCGGCGTACCCGTTGACGATGTGTTGTAGGTATGAGCTGGATTCGCCAGCATTTCGTCGCGACTTAAGTTCGCAACAACCCCATCGCCCCAACGGACGTTATAACTATCATATTGACCCAATGTCGATGGATCAACAGTTACCGTTGCCCGACGGCCCAGGCAGGCCTGTGCGGTGAAAGAAACGGCATCGAGCGGCAGAACGGTAATGGTTTGACAGGCCAAAGCACTTGTTCCATTAATAGTACCTACCTGTAAAATGGTATATGAACCGGGCTTAGTATACTGAAAACTTGGCCCTAGTTCAGAGGAAAGCGGAATTCCCTTACCATTGTAATCTTTTACATAACCAACATTCCTCAAATTGGACGAAACACTACCATTTTTAACACGAACAAATCCACCAACACATATTCGGTTGCTTTCCAAAAGAAACCCTCCAGCTAACGCACCTTTAGGATTCACGCAATAATTATTGTTAGCGTCAGAGTTAGGGTCAACCTGAGCAAACAAAGGGTTGACTGGAAGTACAATAAAAAAAAATATGGCTATTAGCCAACCAGCAGATAGGCTGGTCTTCACCCTGAAATCAGTCGGCCACAGTCGTAAAATTCGCACGAAGGGTAAATTTTTATCGTTTGTATAAACAAGACGTTTCTATACCTGGAAACGGCTTCAATCTACATTTTCGCATCCGGCGAAACGTATCTTTCTTAAAATCAGTTTTCCGTTTAAACTGAAGCGGAGAACTGCTTACCAAAAATACCGGCACAGACACGCATCAACCAAAAAAATGAGCAATAATAGTACCAACTCTGAAACCACTCCCGAAAATTCGGGAATTTCGACCGAGTCAGCGGCTATTCGACTGGATCGTATCGAAGACGCCATCGCCGATATTAAGGCGGGCAAAATTATCCTGGTGGTGGATGATGAAGACCGCGAGAATGAAGGCGATATGATCTGCGCGGCCGAGATGATTACCCCCGAACTGGTTAACTTCATGGTTCGCGAAGCCCGCGGTCTTATGTGTGCCCCGCTCACCCAGGAACGCTGCGACGAACTGGGACTGGATATGATGGTTACCAGCAACACCTCTGTGCATACAACACCGTTTACGGTATCGGTCGACCTGCTGGGGAATGGCTGTACAACCGGTATTTCGGCCTCTGATCGCTCCAAGACCATTCAGGCGCTGGTCGACCCCAACACGAAACCGGATGATCTGGGCCGACCTGGTCATATTTTTCCCCTGCGAGCCGTTGAAGGTGGCGTTATTCGTCGGGCAGGCCATACCGAAGCTGCCATTGATCTGGCACGGATGGCCGGTCTGTCGCCAGCGGGTGTGCTGATTGAAGTACTGAACGAAGACGGCACCATGGCCCGCCTGCCCGAGCTACGCGTACTGGCCGATCGTTTCGGCATGAAGCTCATTAGCATTCAGGATCTGATTGCCTATCGGCTGCGTACCGAAACCCTGATTCGTCGTGAGATCGGTGTTGACATGCCCACGCAGTGGGGCCATTTCGACCTGATCGCCTATAAACAAAGCAATACGGGCGATACACACCTGGCGCTCGTGAAGGGCTCCTGGGAGCCGAATGAGCCGGTGCTGGTACGCGTGCATTCCTCCTGCGTGACGGGAGATATCTTTGGCTCGTGCCGCTGCGACTGCGGCCCACAGCTTCAGGCCTCTATGAAAATGGTGGAAGCCGAAGGAAAAGGGATTGTGGTGTATATGTTTCAGGAAGGTCGTGGCATTGGCCTGATCAATAAGCTTAAAGCCTATAAACTTCAGGAAATGGGCCGCGATACCGTTGAAGCCAACCTCGACCTGGGCCTGCCGATGGACTCCCGCGATTATGGCGTGGGGGCGCAGATTTTACGGGACCTGGGCGTTCGTAAACTCCGACTCATTTCGAACAATCCCAAAAAACGGGCTGGTTTGATGGGCTACGGACTTGAAATCGTCGATACGGTACCCATCGAAATTGCCTCGAACCCACACAACGAGCGCTACCTCCGAACAAAACGAGACAAAATGGGTCATACCATTATGAATGAGCCGGTGAATGAGGAACAGTAAAAGTGGGTAAGCGGCTTCGCCTAAGTCGGTAAGTCGGTAAGTGGCTGGCGCAAAAGTGTTGCTGCACCGGTCCACTGGTACGGTCAGCCACTTACCGACTTACCGACTTGGGCGAAGCCGCTTACCATCCTAAAAACACAAAGACCATGAATAAGCAATCGTTTAAAGACCTGATCAATGGCGATAAGCCGGTACTGGTCGACTTTTATGCCGATTGGTGCGGCCCCTGTAAGCAACAGGCGCCTATTTTAAAGCAACTGACCGAGCGCTCCGGCGATAAAGTTCGCGTCGTTAAAATCGACGTCGATAAAGCCCAGGCGGCAGCTCAGCAATATCAGATTCGGAGTATTCCAACCATGATTCTGTTTAAAGACGGCAAGATCGTCTGGCGGCAGTCGGGCGTGCAGAACCTGCATACGCTGGAAGGGCTTGTGAAGCAATTTTCATCAAACCAATAAGGTTTTTACACCCTAATGTTACAAAAAATCCGGCCACAGTGTGTGGCCGGATTTTTTGTAACATTTATGTCCATCAATCTTAATTCGACTTCTGCGCCAGTCCGAAACTCTTCAGGTTCGTTAGGGCTGTAACGTTAATGATCTTCCACTGTCCGTTAATCTTTTCGAGTGTGCGCGACTCTTTCGACTCTGTCTTCCCGTGGCTGTCCACGAGCGTCTGGTCGTACGCAACGAATGCCATGTTGCCATTCTGATGAATAGTATAATTGGCGTTCTGTACGGTAACCTTGTCTGATACTTTTGAGCTTCTGAACTGGCTGGCAAACTGCTTTTCCAGATTATCCCACCCTTTTATCAGCATAAAATCGCCCCCATACAAGTTGGCCGCAAAATGAATGTAGGGTGTATGTGCCCAGGCATTCGACCACTCGGCTTTGTCTCGCTTAAAAAATCCTTCCGTTTCACTCCGCAACACACGTTTAATGGCATCGTTGTCGGCCTGGGCCAACCCACACATAACGGTACTCAGCAACAAGGCGGTTACCAAAAGGAGCGTTTTCATGACCAGAAAGTGTTTAGTTACCGGTCAATCTAATAAACAAAATAAGAATAAACAAACATTATTTTGCACTTTTATTGTACAAATAATGAATTATCTGTATGTATTTATTCTCATTCGTAAAGTATAATCACTTAAAGTCATAAATGCCCTTTTAGTCTCTCATAACCACTGACTCAGGCAAAGCCACTTACCGACTTACTAACTTGGGCGAAGCCGCTTACTAACTTACTGACTTACCAACTCAGGCGAAGCCGTTTACTGACTCATCAACTGATCGAGCCGGTGAATCGACTGCACCATCGACCGAACGGTATGGTAATTTATTTTCCACGAATGGCTCATGTGCGTCCAGATCGGCACCCCCTGACGGGTCATCAGTGGCCACCACTCCCCTACTTCATGATGCACCATTTTATCCATCACGAAACGGTGAACGTTCTCATAAGCCCGCCAGTATTTCTCATCTCCGAAAATGCGGTAGGCGTCCAGAAAGCCAATGAGTACCTCGGCCTGCTGCCAGAATTCCTTTTCCCGATCATACACCTTCCCGCTATGCGACCCCTCCACAAATACGCCCCCGAACTCCCAGTCTACACCGTGGTCGGCAGCATGGGAAAGGGCTTTCTGTAGGTGGCTGAAATAAGTCTCGTGCGGAATATCGAGCACCGACAGCGCATGCAGCAGCAGCCAGGCGAATTCCGCATTGTGGCCGTAACTGGTGTTGTCTTCGGCTTCACGCTTCACGCCATCTTCGGTGAAGCGATCCCACCCCCAGATCACATCGAATTTAATTTGGGGAGCCACGCGCCAGTCGGCCCAGAACTGCGGGACACCCGTACCGTAAACAGGGTGCATAATTTTCCCAACCAGCAGGCTGATCACTTCCAGCAGTTTACGGCGGTGAATGGGTTGGCCCGTGCACTCGTACAGGGTCGTGAAGGCCTCCATCAGGTGCATATGGGCGTCGAGCGTTTTGCGATTTCCACCGGCAGCGCCCGGACCGGTTAAGGTCCACCGACGGTCGAATACTTCAAAATAGCCCCCGTAACAGGTATCGGCTCCGTACTTTTGCAGGAAATCAAATACCTTTTGAGCATACTCAACGCCACGCGGGTCGCCCGTAGCCAGGGTATATTCGCTCAGGCAATAAATAGCAAAACTCTGCCCGTATACGATCTTCTGGTCATTCAGCACCTCACCTCTCCGGTTGGTCATCCAGTAAAACCCACCATGTTCGGTATCCCACATCCGGTTCAGGAGGTAGTCGACGCCATGACGGGCCAGATCGGCAAGGGCACCACCGCCATAGCCCGCCCGATGGGCCGACGCATAGGTATAAATGGAGCGGGTCTGGGCAATGAGCGACTTCTCGTCCTCGCCCGAGTCATGGCCATCCTGATCGAAGTGAGTAATGAAACCGCCGTTTACGTAATCGGCGGTACGGGCAGTCCAGAAAGGCAGCAATTCTGTGGTTAGATGAGTGTGCAGTTCCTGACGGCACTGGAGCAGGGCTTCGTTCGTCATAATAAATATTTCTCGCAGATTGTGCAGATTAAACGGATTGTCACGGATAAAATCAGCGCTGATTTATTCAATCCCTAGCCTCTGTGAACCAATTAGTGTGCGGTTTGATACAAGTCAAGGATTTCGGGCAGGCTCGCCGTGCCCGTCTGATTTAGTTTTTGAACCGTTACAGCAGCCGCCAGATTGGCCAGTTGCACAGCCTCGTCAGGCGTGGCTCCGGCTCCCAGGCAGGCGGCCCAGGTAGCCACCACCGTATCCCCAGCCCCCACCGTGTCGAGTTCTCCCTGTAGGGGCAGTCCGTCAACCAGATGCATTCCCTGATCGTCCAGATAGAGAATACCGGCCGGACCGCGCGTAATCAGTAAGGGACCACCCGACTGCTTCCTGAAGGCGTTGCCCTGCTGAACGCACCAATCAAGATCAGGCGACTCGGGTACGGGCAGCGACATAAAGTTGGCCAGTTCGGTGGTGTTCACTTTTAAGGTGGCTCCCCGAATTAGTGTGCCTACATCGCGCATATCGGCCAGAAAGCGCACATTTGGAAAACGGGCGATCAGATCGTTGAGCACGCCCACCCGGTGTTTTGTGAGCAGGGGATTGGCAAACTGCTGGTTAATGACCACCACATCCAGGCTGTCAAGTGCCCGCTCCAGACTGGCAATAAGATCCGCAAAAAGGGCATCGGAGAGTTGATTGGCGATGCCAAAGTCGATTCGATTGGCTTCTTGTCCATCCAGGTTAGGCTTGGTATACAGGCAGGTATCCCAGTCGGTTTCAAGTGTGTGCAGCGCGTGCGTATTCACGCCCAACTCATTCAGCAGGTGTTTCATTTCCCGGCCAAACAGGTCGTTGCCTACGCAGCCCATTACCTGACAGTGCGATACACCCAAAGCAACCAGATTCTGCACTACATTACCCGCTGCGCCCAAAGACGCCTTCGGCCGACTTCCCCAGAACACATCTTTCTGGGTCTCCAGCGAGCGTTCGCCCGTTTTGGTTTGCAGCGTAAAATAGAGATCAATGGCAAAATCGCCGATAACACCGACTCTGGAAGTAGAAAATCGGTGGAAAAGTGCTGTAATGTTGGCAGGTGTCATTCAATCAGGCTTGTATGTAGCTTGCATTTATAAAGTCTGGTTTAGCCTACCGGCTACTCACCAACCCTGTTTATCACTAAAATTTCCGGTATTTTTCCTTCTTTATTTTGCACCCAGCCAATTTTCAAGAATTATCTAATTAGATTAGTGTTAAACCCTTGAACGATGAATAAACGAACATTCCTTAAACTGTCCTCTACGCTGTTGGCAACACCTGCATTAGCTCCCCTGGTTGGCTGGACAGCCGACGAGAAGTTGAAAAACTGGGCTGGTAATTTACAATACAGCACCGACCGACTGTACCCGGCTAAATCCATCAGTCAGGTACAGGAATTCGTCAAAAAACAGCCGAAGTTAAAGGTTCTGGGCACTCGCCATTGCTTCAACGCCATTGCCGACAGCAAAGACAACCTGCTTTCGCTACAGGCCATGGATGACGTGATCTCGCTCGATACAAAAGCCCATACGGTAACCGTCGACGGCAGTATGAAATACGGCCAGTTGGCCCCTTACCTCGATAAAAAAGGGTTTGCCTTGCATAATCTGGCGTCATTGCCCCATATTTCCATTGCCGGAGCCTGTGCTACAGCAACCCATGGTTCGGGTGTGAAAAATGGTAACCTGTCGACGGCGGTGGCGGCTATGGAAATCGTTACCGCCGAGGGCGAGATCCGGACGCTCTCCCGCGCTAAAGACGGCGATGTATTTCGGGCGGCCGTAGTGCATTTGGGGGCGCTGGGCGTGGTGACAAAAGTGACCCTCGATATTCAGCCGACTTTCCAGATGCGGCAGGACGTTTACGAGAATCTGCCCATGGCCCAGTTAAAAGAGCATTTTGACGCTATCGTGTCGGGCGGGTATAGCGTGAGTTTATTCACCGACTGGCAGAAGAGCCGTGTTAGTGAAGTCTGGATTAAACGACGCATTGACAAGGGCGTAAAACTGGATGCCAAATCGGACTACTTCGGGGCAACGCTTGCCAAGAAGAACCTACACCCCATTGCCGAACTCTCGGCCGTGAACTGCACTGAGCAAATGGGGGTGCCCGGCCCGTGGTATGAGCGCATGCCCCACTTCCGCATGGGCTTTACACCCAGCAGTGGCAAAGAACTGCAATCCGAGTATTTCGTCCCTCGCCGAAACGCCATGGAAGCCATTCTGTCCGTTGAGCGCTTGCGTGATCAGATAAGCCCTCACCTGATGATTTCGGAACTCCGCACCATCGACGCCGACAACCTCTGGATGAGCCCCTGTTACAAGCAGCCCAGTCTGGCTATTCACTTTACATGGAAACAGGATTGGGCGTCGGTGAAAAAAGTGCTTCCCATGATCGAGAAAGAACTGGCCCCGTTTAAAGCCCGACCCCATTGGGGTAAGCTATTTACCATGGCTCCATCGGTACTTCAATCGCGCTATGAGAAACTGCCTGCCTTCAAACAGCTGGTCAAAGAATATGACCCGAAAGGCAAGTTCCGAAACGCGTTCCTGGACTCAACGATCTACGCTACGCAGGTATAGATTGCTCAGCCTCATTGCTTTCAACTATGTACACAGACGCCCCTGAACAGGGCGTCTTTTTTTTGCACTATACCATTATCACTTAAACAGGCACGAATACTTACTAACCGTTGGATAACTATTTCCTTCCGGTCTAATTTGACTTAAAAACAGAAAAATAGAACAATACAATTCTTTTCCCAATCGGATTCAATTCCATCTAAATATAGTCTTAAAAGCAAAAATAGAACAATATATTATCTGAAAACAAAGCAGTTACCTATTGATTATATTGACATGACAGAGCTCGTTGATCACCTCGACTTACGTGGGTAGCTTCTGAGCAATTCTACGCATACAACCTGAATAATATACCTATGAAAAATTTACTAAAATTTACATTCGCCTTATTATTTGTATTTTTTCTTGTTAACTCCAGTCAGGCGGCCGGACCGAAAATTATCTGGCGAGCGGGTCAGCTGGAACTTTGGGATCGAACAACGCTAGAAGGCGACCTTGCCTACAACTGGGCGGCCGAGATGGTATCGCTGCGTGAAACCAACGGACGGATTCGAACCTTTTCGGCCAATCAGGTTGGTCGCTTCACCTGGTTTGATTACTCGACGCATAAACTGCGCGTTTTTATCTCGCTGGCAAAACCCGTTAATAAAGACTACGAAAGTCAGGTGTTTCACGAAATCTGCATGGATGGCCCCCTGACGGTAGTTCGACGGTTAAAAAAGCCGCGTGGGTTATTCAAGCGCTGGCTTAGTCACCCGGCCACGATCAACGACCAGCCGGAAATAGCGCAGGATACGGATCTGTTCAACTATTTTGTATACGACGCCGGTCAGTTGCTGAACCTCGACCGGTTCCATAAAGACATTTACACACCACTGATGACTACCTACGATCGGGAATTGAACCAGTATGTGTTGAATCATAATATCAATAATCGAACACTGGCCGGCCGTCTTGTGCTGATCGACAGATTCAACTGGATGGTGCAGCATGACCCCAAAGCCGCATCGAACAAGGAGGCTGTCAAGACGGCCAATTGAGGTGAAGCCCGGCATTTGTGCGGTTCTTTTTCGATAGAGTGCTTGTATCTTTGGCGTTCGCCCAGGCCGGCTAATCCGGTCTGGAAACCTACTCTTTCGATGCCGCTGAACCCTCAACTCGACCTCGCCCCAATTACCCGCCACTTGCGCGCTATGTATGGCTCGCGCTTATTGATTGCAGCCGTTCATCACCTGCAAGTCTTCGAGCTGTTAAGCACAGAATCCCTTTCACTAGCAGAAGCAGGTGCTCGGTTGGGGTTAAAAGAGCGCCCGGCTATGGTGCTCTTCCCGGCTCTCTGCGCTATGGATCTTCTGGCCTTCAATGAATCTGGCCACCTGTATGTCACAGCACTGGGGCAGTATCTTACACAGACCCAAACGCCCAACCTGACAGGCTACACAGGTCTGGAAAAAGACGATGCAGGCGCACTGGAAATGGCTGAGTTGCTGAAAAACGACGGCCCTCTGGCAGCTCCGGACGGCATCTCGTTTGTGAAGGAAGGCGATGGCCCTTCGCCCATGGATGACCCTGAGCTATCCCGAAAATTTACACTAAGCCTGGCCGGGCGTGCCAAATACCTGTCGCCCGTGGTGGCGGCAAAGATGCCGAAACGCGAAGGTCATCTGCTGGATGTGGCCGGGGGTACGGGCTACTATACCTACGAATGGTTGCTGAACAACCCCACATCGACTGCCACCATCCTGGATCGCCCGGCGGTATTGACGGTAGCGGCTGAAATTCTGGACGAGCTTAGCCAAAGTGGTCGTCCGGGAGCCGATGGCCTCAGGGAACGGGTTCGCCTGCTACCGGGCGACATGCTAACAGACGAGCTTCCGCAAACGGATATTCTACTGGCCGCCAGCCTGTTTCACGACTGGCCCACATCAACCTGCCAGTCGCTGGCCCATCGCTTTGCTTCGGCCTTGCGACCGGGTGGCGAACTGTGGGCTCATGATGCGTTCCTGAACGATACGCTCGACGGTCCCCTGGCCGTAGCCGACTATTCAGCCCAGTTATTTTGGGTCACCAAAGGCCGTTGTTACAGCCGGGCCGAGTACCGAAGCTGGTTTACGGAAGCTGGTCTGCACCCCACTGCCGACAACATTCCAACACAAATGGACTACAGCCTGATCTGGGCCCGAAAAATATAATTTTCGTATGCCGAAGGGAAACCCGAGTAGCCAAAGATTAACCAGAAGAATAGGTTGCTGGCTTTGGCTACTCGGGTTTCCCGCGCGGTACAGAGTCCTCTATTTATAGCCTGCAAAATTTTCTAAGTAGTTCACGCAACTCAACTTAGTGCGTTTCCGTATTGAGGGAAATCCTAAACGCGCTTTACCCATGAAATCTGTCGTGTTCCTACTCCTGGTATTCGTTACTACCACGTTCTCCTGCAAGAAGGCCGATGAGGCCGTGCCCGCTTCAACAGCGTCTGGCATCGACGTAAAAGCCGTTATGCCGGTTGGCAACTGGTCTGTTGGCTCCCTGCGTCAGCGAACGGAAGATAAATCATCCAATTTCAAAAATATAAATTTTGTTTTCTCAGCCGATGGCACAGTTACAGCCACCGAGAATAACAAAACGACCAAAGGGACATGGGTGTACTCACCGGCCGTAACCTACTATGGCGGCAACGGTTTAGCATCCATAACTCTCAACATGGGCACCTCGAAGCCATACGATCTGCTAAACGGCACCTGGAACCTGAACAGCGCATCGACCTCGTCGAATCTACAACTCGATGACAAAGAGCCAGCCGAAGATGAGCACCTGTCTTTCGTGAAAAATTAACCAACCTAATCTATAAACGTGTGCTTGTACCATTTTCCCTTTTCCTATGTCCACGCGGACTCAGGAAGAGGGGAAATGGTTTTTAATAGAAGACCCATTAGTCAGTGATCTTTTCCAAAGGCTTTTTCTCCCGCTTTCACAGCCACCGTCAGCGTGTTATTTTTAGGGGGAATGGGGCAGGGATAGCCCTCTTTGAACGCGCAGTATGGATTGTAGGCTTTGTTGAAATCGAGCGTTACACGTCCGTTCTGGATCTCGCCCGTGCGTAAATCCAGATAGCGGCCTCCGCCGTAGGTCTCCGTACCTGAAGTTGCGTCTTTAAACGGCAGGAAGAGGTAATCACGGTATTCAGGCATTCGAATCACGTTCAGGTTGCGATACAGCGTCAATGTCTGTGGCTTACCGTTCAGCTTGAACGACAGCAAGGCATAGGCCACGTGCGAGCGTGTTTTTCCGTTATACGTGGGCATCTCGAACGGCTCGGCATTGGGCATCCGCTCTACCGTAGCCGTTACACGATACGTTGAGTCGGGTGCATAGAACGTCACATAAGCTAAATCGCCCTCCTCGGTCAAGGGCCCGCCCGCCGTCGATAGCAAGTCCTTTTTATAGGTTTCCCGATGTTTGGCCAGTTGATCGGCAAAAGGCGTTTGAGCCATGACTGCCGTAGCCAGGCAACCCATCATCAGCAATAGTACGTAGCGCATAGGCATCCATTCAGCCTTTTATGAAGGCTCGTTCAGCGCACAAATTCCAGAAATTCCATCCGATTACCAAAGGGATCGCGGATAAAGAACCGCTGTCGCCCATCAATGTCGGATGAATAGGAAAGCGCTACGCCCTTTTGCTGTAGTTCGAGTTTGGCCGCTTCCAGATTTACAATCTCGAAAGCGGGATGCCGCAGTGATAAACTGCCACCAGCTTCTTCCCGCAAATGCAGTTGAATGTCGGCAATCGCAAACCAGATTGCCCCACCCGGATGTTCGCCCGGGATCTCGGCAAGCCCCAGCACCTCACTATAAAAAGCTCTGGCCTCCATCGTTTTCCCCTCCGGAATGGAGACAAGCACATGATCTAACCGGGTAAACTGAATCATGCGCTTAGTAAAATTTCGGGGGTGGATTGAGGGTTAGATTCTGTCGTTGGTGCCAGTATGGGTAAATGGTCGGTACATCACTGGCAGCGTCGAGTTTTTTGACCTGATCGACTGTCAGATTCCAGCCTACGGCCTCCAGATTCTGGGTAAGCTGCTCTTCGTTACGGGCACCAATGATGATACTCGATACCGTTGGGCGCTGTAGCAACCAGTTCAGCGACACCTGCGCTACAGATTTGCCGGTTTCGGCCGCCACTTCGTCCAGCGCATCCGTGATATTATAAAACGTTTCTTCCGGAACAACGGCTTGCGGCACCGGGCTTTTACCCTCCGAAACCCGGCCTTCGGTTGGCGCGGGCTTGTTGCGGCCATATCGACCGCCCAAACGACCACCCGCCAATGGGCTCCAGATAAACGCTCCTACCTTCTGGTCGATGCCCAGCGGCATCAGCTCCCACTCGTATTCCCGGTTCACCAGCGAGTAATAAACCTGATGGGCCACAAAGCGATTCCATCCGTATTTCTCCGAAATAGCCAGCGACTTCATCAGATGCCAGCCCGAATAATTGGAACAGGCAATGTAGCGAACCTTGCCGCTTTGCACCAGATCGTCCAGCGTCCGCATGGTTTCTTCCAGGGGTGTAACGCCGTCGAAGCCGTGCATGTGGTAGATGTCGATATAGTCCGTTTTTAATCGTTTGAGACTGCTTTCGCACTGTTTGAGCAGACGAAAACGCGACGACCCCTGATTATTTGGTCCTTCGCCAAAGGGAAATGTGGCCTTGGTCGAGATCAGCAGTCTGTCGCGTTTTCCTTCGATGGCCTTCCCCAGAATCTCTTCCGAAAGGCCATCGGAGTAAACATCGGCGGTATCGAAGAGATTCACGCCCGCATCGAGGCAGCGATCGACCAGGCGGGTTGCCTCGTCGACCTGGGTGCTGCCCCATGCTTTAAAAAACTCATTACCGCCCCCAAAGGTAGCCGTGCCGAAACTCAACACCGGAACCTGCAGGCCCGATGCCCCTAGCTGTCTGTATTCCATATTTCTTGCCATTACCGGACTTGCCGGCGTGTTTTTCAGACAAAAGTCCTTTCAATCGTTTATCTATCGCTCACCGGACTGTCGTCTTCCCCAAACGCGCACAGCGTCTGTTTGAGCGAAAAGATAAGACCATGGGAAGCAATCTGGCGACTGTACGACTTATAGCGGGTCACGAACTGAGGGAACGAACGCAAATGTGCCGGTGCAAATGCCGAAATGTCCAGCAGAGACAACTCATCGCCATGCGTCAGTATCTTCCAGTCGTTCGGTGTCAAGTCCGGTTCATCGACCGTATACTGCTCCTCTTTATCATCCACACCCGCTTTCAGGTACTGCCCGTAGGCTGCCAGCAGGAAGGCAAAAGATGATACATCTTTACCCTGTTCGAGCCGGTCGCGAAGGGCAGGAAGGATGTAAGTAGCCAGTTTGGAGGCTCCATCCCGGCATACGTCAACAAGAGAATCGTCCTCTTCCGGGCTCGCCACGTGGTACATCAACTGGTCAATGCGTTCTTCCAGTTCATTAGTGGGGGCATTGATCAGCGACTTATTCGTTATGGTTAGAGAAGTCCGCAGGTATGTATTAAGGCAGCCATCGGCTACAGCCTCGTGTATTGTTCGATACCCGGCCAGAAAAGCCGGATAAGCCAGTAGTGTGTGGGATGTGTCGAGCATCCGGAGAGTACGGTCTTCCGTATGCACCTCCTGAATAGTTGTGAACATATCGAAAAATAAGTTTATGTTGTTGAGTCAGATTGTATAGGCGACGCTTCGGAACGGGTTCGTTCTTTAGGCGAAGAAGCTGGGCTGTTTGAACGTACTGGCGGGCTGCCAGGTAGCATCTCTGCGCCGTAAGGCCTGCGCAATGGTAATGACCTGATCAGCCAGTTTACCCTGCTCCTGAAAGTCGGCCTGATCGTAGTTCTGCTGACGGCCGGGCTCCCACTCAATGAGTTCAGTTTTGGCGTCGTAGATACCCACCGGCACCCGTTTTGTGCTTGCTGACAGCTTTTGCAGAATGGACAGCGCTTCTGAATGGGTAGGAGCACCAATGTGATGGTACTGCCCTTTAAGCATATATAAAACAGAGAAACGATTCATGTTGATGGAAGTTAATGTTGATACTGAGTAAGCGATCCCCATCCGGTTAAGTACGTTCGTCCCTATTTAATGGATTGAATGTATAGACACGGATTGTCACCCGGGGTTTATTCCCGCTACTCTTTCGATTGATTTTGCTGGCTCAACGATCGTTTGCCAGGAGCGAACCGCCGAACGGCGTTTGCTGGCGGGCCAGTGCTTCGAACACCCCCGCATGTTGGTTGATAAATGTTAAAACTGTTCTTCGCAACGAAAGAGTAAAGTCAGTTGACGTCGTCTTGTTCGTATGGGCGTATGGTAGTTTCATTGCTTTCTCGGTTGTTAATGGGTCCGTTTCAGAAAGTGTGCACAAGGCAGGTCTCCTTTTTTGAACAGTCCCGGTTTACTTATTTCCCGTAAATATTGGTCTCAACCCTTTTGAGACGCTACTCTCCTCATTCGTCAACGGGACTAATTACATAACTCGATAACTCGCTCTTAGTAAGCTTGTTTGCCAACTATTTATCGTAGGCATTTCAGCTATAAAAACCACAACCAAAAGATATTGGTTTAAACGTTTAAACACAAAGCACCCAAAACCGGGAAAGTTCTTTATATAGCCGCGTAAAAATATTAGTATAATACAATAAATAGCCTATTTATATTCTTTTTTTATGATTTACCACTTACTTCATATGTTTAAGAAACAAGAAGATTGTTTAAACGATTAACTTATTAATAGGATTTTTCTATGTTTGTCTGTTATGACCAAAAAGACTTCATTAAAAGATATCGCCCAAGCCGTAGGGGTGTCAACGGCGCTTGTTTCGTATGTTCTTAATAATCAAAAGGAAAACCGAATCAGTAAACTGGTCGCCAAGAAAATCCGGGACGTTGCCAACGAACTGAACTACATACCGAACCAGATTGCCAGGAGTCTCAAGACAAACAAGACTCACACGATCGGCCTGGTGGTAGCCGATATTTCAAACCCGTTCTCCTCGTCGCTGGCCCGGATCATTGAAGATGAAGCGGACAAATACAACTACACGGTGCTTTTCGGCAGCTCCGACGAAAAGCCGCAAAAAGCTCAGAAACTCATCACAACCCTACTCAACCGCCAGGTCGATGGCTTGCTCATTTTCCCCTCCGAAGAATCCGAAAGCCAGTTGGCCGAACTACAGAAAAAAAGCATTCCTTTTGTTCTGATTGACCGCTATTTCCCTGACCTTAAGACCAGTTATGTGGCGCTCGACAACTTCGGGGCTATTCATAAAGCCATGTATCATCTGATCGGCTCCGGCTATCGGCGCATCGGTATGGTTACCTTCAACACAACGTTATTTAACCTTAACGAACGCAAACGGGGCTATTTGACAGCCCTGAAAGAGCATAAAATCCCATTTCGGAAAACGTGGCTGAAAGAACTGCGACTCGATACGACCGGAAACGAAATAGCCAAAGCCGTTGACGAGCTGCTAAAGGGCCCCAAACCCGTTGACACGATTCTGTTTGCGTCCAACAGGCTCGCCCTCTACGGCCTGCAGCAGATGAATACCCTGCACTTGAGCATTCCAGAACAGGTAGCCGTCGTGAGCATCGACCAGGCCGAGTCTTATAACCTCTTCCATACGTCGATCACCTACATCAAACAGCCCCTGCTGGAGATGGGCCAGCTGGCCACCAAAATTTTACTGGAGAGTATTATTAAAAACAACACCATTACACAGGCCAATCTGGAGGGCGAGCTGGTCATTCAGGATTCTACGCGGCCGGTGGATGGGTAATAAATTGACATAAGCGATGCACTACACACTGTTTCTTCTGCTCAGTCTGCTTTCCCTGCCAACAAGGGCTCAATCGCCTGTTCCTAAGCTACCCTCGACGCCTAAATCCATTGTGGTCGACAGCAAAGACAATGTGATTGTGCATATCTATCGGGGACGGATAATGAAGCTAACCCCCGATGGAAAACTTTCCTACATCAACGAAGACATTCAGAAAGAAGCAAAGCGGCCGCCTTATCCGGGTTGCAACGCCATGGCCATTGATGGTCAGGATAACATTTACATGGCCGACGAAAGCGTGATCTGGAAGCTCACCCCCGACGGTAAGATAACGCTCTTTGCCGGTGTGCCGTTTATGAGCCGCGTGAAAGACGGCCCGTTACAAACGGCTCAGTTCAGGAGTATCGAACTCATTGAAATTGACCCGGCCGGTACTATCTACGTTGCCGAACGCGATAACACCAACAAAGATAACCTCGGCGACTTTTACCTGATTCGAAAAATAGACACCAAAGGGATGGTCACTACGCTGGTGAACACCCGGGAAAATCCGGCTTTACAAACCAAGTGGATCGCCGACATGGGTATAGATGCGGTTGGTAATCTTTACCTAAGCGACGGCGATGGCCGGTGCATTAAGAAGTTGGCTCCCAATGGCACCGTCACAACAGTAGCCGGGCTGTGCGGAAAACGGGAATTTCGACCGATTTATGTGCAGGGCGATATCAGCAAAGCCGAATTGATGGCCCCAGAGGATATTCTCATCAACAAAAAGGGGGAGGTTATTTTTTCCGATGGACGCCTGCATCGCATCATCAAAATTGCGGACAACAAAGTAACAACCATTGCCGGTGGTAGCGTCATTCAGTCTAACAGCGTGAACATGGGTGGCCGGGCACAGGAAGGCTACAAAGACGGCAACGCGCTGGTGGCCTTATTCAACTTTCCTCTGGGCTGCGACATAGCTATTGACAGCCGGCAAAACATCTACATCATAGATGGAGGCAATGACTGCATCCGCAAATTATCGCCGGATGGCATGGTGACAACGGTGGCGAAGTGATTCAGTCTAATAGAAGAAACCCAAAGCCTTAGGAAGAGGGAATTTTCCCCGCATCCTAAACGCTTCGTATAATTTGTTTCGTTTAAAATCCCTACAATGGCCGTTGGCGAACCCGAATACACAATCATCTTCTGTTCCTGTGGTGTCAGGTTCTTCAACCTGACAGGGGAGGTTTCTCAAAACCTACCTTTCACTATTCTTAAGAGAAGGTTTTAAGAAACCTTACTGTGTCGGGTTGAAGAACCCAACACCACCCTTAACCGTATCCTTCACGTCAACTTACAACCGCTAGTGTATTTGCATGCTGATGGGGTAGGATGATAGTCCTCCTAAAGCGTTCATGAGGCTCTTTAAAACACAACTCCCGGCCATGTTAACCACAGCCGGGAGTTAAAAACTCGCAAAATGTCAGTCTAAACTAGCTTCCGCACATCTCGCATCCTTCCGGATCGTCGAGCGAGCAGGTCATGGCGGCATACTGCTGTTCGAGGTCCGTTACCATCGGTACGGGTTGCGGGGTTGTGTTCTGGGCGTGCTCCTTGGCGTACTGTACGTAATCGAGGGGTTTCTCTACCGTTACGGCTTCGGCCATAACCGGCTCCAGCTGAGGCTCGGCTTGTGGTTGTACCACGGTGAACTTCACAGCGTCGGCAGCCGCTTTCGTGCGGAGGTAATACATACCCGTTTTCAGACCCGCTTTCCAGGCGTAGAAGTGCATCGACGTCAGCTTGCCGAAGTTCGAATCCTGAATGTGGATGTTCAGCGACTGCGACTGACAAATGTAAGCGCCCCGGTCGGCGGCCATGTCGATGATGTGCTTCTGCTTGATCTCCCAGACCGTTTTGTAGAGGTCTTTGATATTCTGCGGAATGTTCGGAATCGCCTGGATCGAGCCGTTGGCCAGAATCAGGTTGTTCTTCATGGCATCGTTCCACAGGCCCAGCTTCACCAGGTCTTTGAGCAGGTGTTTGTTCACGACCACGAACTCGCCCGATAATACGCGACGGGTGTAGATGTTGCTCGTATACGGCTCAAAACATTCGTTGTTGCCCAGAATCTGCGAGGTCGACGCTGTTGGCATGGGAGCCAGCAACAGCGAGTTCCGAACGCCGTGTTCAACAACATCTTTCCGCAGACTTTCCCAATCCCAGCGACCTGATTTTGGTTTAACACCCCACATATCGAACTGGAACTTGCCTTCCGAGATCGGCGACCCTTTCCAGGTTTCGTACGGACCGAATTCTTTAGCCTGCTCCATCGACGAAGTCATGGCGCCGAAATAGATAGTCTCGAAAATATCTTCGTTCAGGCGACGCGCTTCATCCGATTCAAACGGCATCCGAAGCATAATGAAAGCATCGGCCAGCCCCTGCACACCCAGACCGATTGGCCGGTGGCGCATGTTACTCCGACGAGCCTCTTCGACCGGATAATAGTTAATGTCGATGATCTTGTTGAGGTTGCGGGTGGCCGTTTTGGTCACTTCATACAACTTCTGGTGATCGAAGCGCATGATGCCATCGGTGCCGCGCGTGATGAACTTCGGCAGCGCGATGGACGCCAGATTACAAACCGCGATCTCGTCGGGAGCCGTGTACTCGATAATTTCGGTACAGAGATTACTCGACTTGATGGTACCGAGGTTTTTCTGGTTCGATTTTTTGTTGGCCGCATCCTTATACAGCATATAAGGTGTGCCGGTTTCGGTTTGCGATTCCAGAATTTTGAACCACAGCTCCTGCGCCTTGATGGTTTTACGGGCGCGGCCTTCGCGCTCGTACCGCGTGTACAGTTCTTCGAACTCATCGCCGTAGCAATCGGCCAGACCGGGGCACTCGTGCGGGCAGAACAACGACCAAACGTCGTCGTCTTCTACGCGCTTCATGAACAGATCGGGCGTCCAGAGGGCGTAGAACAGATCGCGGGCGCGGCCTTCTTCTTTACCCGAGTTCTTTTTCAGATCCAGGAAGTCGAAAATATCGGCATGCCAGGGCTCCAGATAAATCGCGAAAGAGCCTTTGCGCTTGCCACCACCCTGATCGACGTAGCGGGCCGTGTCGTTAAACACACGCAGCATAGGTACAATCCCGTTGGAAGTACCGTTGGTGCCTTTGATGTAGGTACCCGTAGCCCGAACGTTATGAATGCTTAAGCCAATACCCCCCGCCGACTGCGAGATTTTAGCCGTTTGTTTCAGCGTATCGTAGATACCATCAATGGAGTCGTCCTTCATCGTCAGCAGAAAACAGCTCGACATTTGTGGCTTAGGCGTACCGGCGTTGAACAGCGTCGGCGTGGCATGGGTAAACCACTTCTCGGAGAGCAGATTGTAGGTCTCAATCGCCGAGTCGATGTCTTCCTGGTGAATACCGACTGCCACGCGCATCAGCATATGCTGCGGGCGTTCGGCAATGCGGCCATCCAGTTTCAGCAGATACGATTTTTCCAGCGTTTTGTAGCCAAAGTAATCATAGCCGTAATCCCGATCATAAATAATGGTAGAATCCAGCAGAGCGGCATGCTGTCGAACTACATCATACACTTCTTTCGAAATCAGCGAGGCATTTTCGCCGGTTTTCGGGTCTTCGTACTGATACAGTTTCTTGATGGTGCCAGAGAACGACTTGTTCGTCTCTTTGTGCAGGTTCGAAATGGCGATCCGGGCAGCAAGAATAGCGTAATCGGGGTGCTTGGTCGTCATCGACGCGGCTGTTTCGGCCGCCAGATTGTCGAGCTCGGTGGTTTTCACACCGTCGTAGAGTCCACTAACGACCTTTACAGCCACCTCTACCGGCTGTACATAAGCGGGGTCGAGGCCGTAGCAAAGCTTCTCGATCCGAGCCGTGATTTTGTCGAACTTAACCGACTCCCGGCGGCCATCGCGTTTAACAACAAACATGAGCGTTTGGGTTAGTTATACTATATGAAAAAATGATAAATGCGGTAAATGTTATGAATAAAGGGCTTTAGCTGCGCCATAGGCGGGTTTTCTCCCCTGGTCGACATTCATCAGGAAGCTGATCGTGCGAAGTCAACAACTGTTGAACGCTATCACCGAAATCAAATGCCGTTTTAAAGTTCCTTTGAAATAGACGGAAAAGCAACCCGGAAGGTTCGGGAATTTCCGGAATTCATTGAAAGGTGCAACTCTATCAGACAGGTTAAGAAATTGTTAAGTCGTCAGCCTTAGCGACTTACCAATAGCCCACTGTAGCGCTAGTCTTGGAAATAAAAAATTGAGATTTTATTGATCGGCCAGCCAGGTCAAACTCCGCCCTGAACTGTTTTCCAGAGGAAGTATATTTCCATGGAAAAGTAAGAATAAAGCGGGATAGGCACAAGCCGGGATTATGCTAATATTAGGAAACGGCACTGATTTAGTGACTTCATAATCAACTGCTAAAAGAAGCTGAAAAAGACTTTGGTATTCCGGGCAAACGCCGTACCTTTGCAGTCCTTTTCGGTCGGAAACCGAGAAGATGACAAGAAACTGAGATTAATCATGAAAAAGGGCATTCACCCGGACTACCGCGAAGTGGTATTCCACGACCTGTCGAGCGATTATAAATTTCTGACTCGCTCTACGGTTCAAACAAGAGACAGTATCGAGTATGAAGGCCAGACCTATCCGCTCGTAAAGATTGAAGTTAGCTCGCAGTCGCACCCGTTCTACACGGGCAAAAACGTACTGCTCGATACGGCCGGTCGTGTGGACAAATTCCGCAAGCGCTATGGCACCAAAGAAAACTCTACGCCGACTTCGACTGCCCAGTAGTCGTTTCATCAGCGCCAATAAAAAACTCCCCCGCTGCGGTCAAACGCGACGGGGGAGTTTTTTGTATATTTGATAAAAACTGAAGACTATGTTAGTAGCTGTTGAGGGCGTCTATCAAAATGGCCAGGTTTACCTGCATGACAAAGTTCCGTTCGAGAATGAGACAAAGGTTATTGTCACGTTTCTGGAAGACCCGACCATCGCATCAAAGCACAAACGGTTGACGATGGATGATTTCTCTTTCCGTAAGACTCGGGAAGCGCTGAAAAACTACGAGGGTTCATTGAGCGACGAAGTCATTCGGGAACGCCGGGAAGCATTATGAACATCTTCCTGGACACATCGTCTTTGTTTAAGCTATATTTTCAGGAAAATGGCTCGACCGAATTAGATCAATTATTTGAGTTGCACTCCATCGAGCAGATTTATCTATCGGCATTAGCTGGCATTGAATTTCGATCCATTGTATGGCGCAGAGTCCGCATGAACGAAATCACGGTTCAGCAGGCCACCCTGCTTCTCAATGCGTTCGATGAAGACTATGCCTCTTACACAATTATCGCTACGGATGAGTCTCTCCTGGAGTTATCCCGCCAGTTACTTGATAAATACGGACAGCGCGGACTCCGTAGCTTGGACTCCCTTCAGTTAGCCTCGGCTATCACGGTAAAGGCCAACGTTCAGCTTTTCAAAACAGCCGATGATTTATTGAACACCTTTTTTACAGCTGAAACGCTTCCCATATCAATCGGCTAAGAAGGTACTGCTCGATACGGCCGGTCGTGTGGACAAGTTCCGCAAGCGGTATGGCACCAAAGAAACGCAACGCCGACTTCGACTGCCCAGTAGTCGTTCCATCAGCATCAACAAAAACTCCCCCGCTGCGGTCAAACGCAGCGGGGGAGTTTTTGTTGATGCTGATGGAACTAGGTTTGTTAGCCTTGTATTCAGCAAACCTGTTTAAAGTATGGGTAGACCAATAATTTTAAAGGGTCTCCTATTTTAGCTTTCTATAAACATCGTTACTAATGGTAATGACATCATAAGGTGGCATAAATGTATAATCACGGTCAAGGTTCTTGACGTTTTTTCGTAAATCGACGATAAAACGTCCATAATTCCAACTAACGATTTTCAAATCCGCCTTCTCTTCAATACCCCAACTCGCTGCTGTATGATAATCTCCCAAATCAGCTTCTATAAGGCCAATTAAATTTTTATTGGGCTTTACAAAAAGATGTATCGCTACAACATTACTGTCATTTAATTTAAAGAGCGTAAACCGTTCAAGGGGAATATTATATAAGTGTGCCTCAAAATCTTTAATTCTATAGGTAGCTTTTAATCGCGAAAATTCATTCTCCAAATTATCCATGGAGACTACTTGGACTTCGTTATTCTGGTCATTGATGGTACTAACGAAGTCTATTATTTCTTGAATAAAACGAAAATCTTTCACATTGCTGCAGAATTATGTAATAGCTACGAACTAATTCGTAGCTATTACCAAGATGAAAATTAATTACTGTCACAGTTTCCATTTCCTAAGAAAGTGAACTCAGATTGCTTTATAAGAATAAGTGGAGAACCAGAGCCATTTGTGCTAGCATTAGCGCCTATGCCCATAGCAGTGGCAGCATTTTTTAGATTATTTCGGAACGATCGTTCTACTTCCCAATCGCTTGGCTGATCCTCCCGGTCACGGTATTCTAGAAATGTTTGATCAGAAGCATTGGCTACAATATACGCTGCGATAGTTGCGGCTTGCCCAGTCGATATTGCTTGCCCATTTGATCTATTAAGGGGCATACCAATTACTACTTGACCTGGTATATCGTATCGACGGACTTCTCTACGCTGCTGGGTCCAGTAGACAATATTCATATAAAACCCTTTCACACCTGCTTCTTGCCAAGATGGTGTTGTTTTGGTAAATACAAATGTAGTGCAACTAATACCATAGTTATAATCTGATGGCGCAGCTGCCGTATAATAGTAAATACCTTGTCCCCCATAACTTACGTTCGTATTTGGATCCGTCGCACTGTCACTGGAAGGGCCGGTGCAATAACCCTGATAGCCCCCCGACACAGACACATCGCAGGCCGTACAATTAGTCCCACAGGAATAGCAATTCGCCGTAACACTTTGGTAGTACGTAAAATCACAGGAGGATAAACGCCCGCCAGCAGCCGCTTTTGTCGTTGTTAGTTGCCGGACATCCTTCCCGTTCTTAAATTCATAACCTGTAATGAGTTTCTCATCCCAAGTTAGGGCCATCACCCATCCACTAAAATCATCGGCTATAACCCCCTTTTTCTTTGTCTTGTACTCTTTGCTGGGAATATACTGGACGATCTGAGTCTGGAAATTGCCGGATTTGTCCTTATACGTCAGTAAGCACTCCCTGGCGTCCAGTACATTCTCGATCTTAGGTCGCTTTTCATCGTCCGATGTCTTATCATCCCAAAGAATTACCCCCGGCCGGCTATTGGTCTTGTAGATCACGGGAGCGGCAACCACTTCCAGGCCGTTGGTCTGTTTTACTTTTTTGGCCGCATTCCAGTCAATATCACGCTCGTACTTGTTTTGGCTCGCTACTCTGCCAGAAGGGTTTGAAGGTAAAACTGTTTTGATAAAATAGTTTTTGGCGTCGGCAATGGACAGGCTTTCCTGATTGGCAAGTTTGGGCAGGCTAGTTGTCAAGGACTCGGGCCGTTCACAAGCAAGACTGACTAGTAAGAAGAATACAAGGGTAAACGCTGTTTTTTTCATTACATTTGACATGTATAATGGTGAAACATTGAACTTCTTCAAAGCCCCGCGTCCGGTCGCCAAACTGTCGTGGGGCTTTTTCTGTATCAAAGGTATTCGGATGATGTATCGCGCGAAAGAGGGAAAACCCCTCAATTTTTGAAACGATTTATCACAATCAGTCGATTGATAGTTTCACATCAAACTAACCGTTACATCTATGTAACTTTATTTTGTTTCTAGGGGGGGGGTAATGCCCGCAATAACTCGTCATGCCATTGCCGCAGTTCACTAGCATACTTCCGGGCAAACCGGGCTAGTTTGTGATGGCCTTGCATAGTCAGTTTGCGCCCAATACGTGTGCGGTAGTTCTCCACACTTTTTGGCGTCAGGGCAAGTTTGTCGGCAATCTCAACCGTTGTTAAGTCATTGGCTACACAAAATAGTACTTTCCATTCGCAGGGCGTCAGGTCAACCAGACCTGAAAATAAGGTACAGTCTGTGGGATTCTCAAAAGGGTGTGGTTGGAGCATACTAGGGCTTGTCTGATGCGGAGACACGAAGACATGTAACCACATTTCAATTCCAGGCGAATTAAGGAATTTGTGGTACCCCACCTAATAAAGCCAGTTTAATATGGCTGAAATCAACCTTTTTATGTCTGAAATCACCCAAAAAGGTTACAATACCAAATACAAGCCACTCATCGAATCTGTGGCAACGACCAGTTCTTGCGGATGGCTACGAGCCGGAATGCGGTAATCAGGGCGACGGATGCCATGAAGGTTACGTTTGGCTCGATAGGGAGTGATCGGCCAACCAGGTAGAGAAGTGCCCCCGCCAGACAGGGCGTGGCGTACAGTTGCTTGCTGAAAATCAGGGGTAGATCGTTAACCAGCGTATCCCGGATGACGCCCCCGAACAGGGCCGAAATAATGCCCAGCAGGATAGAAGCCCAGTCGTTAACGCCCAGGGCCAGGGCTTTTTGCATTCCCAGTATGGTGTAAATTCCGACGCCAAGGGTATCGAAAACGAGCAGTGGCCGTTGCAAAGCCCCCAGCCACCATTTCCGGCAGAAGATGGCCAGCAGCACGCTGCTCAGGATAACGATCAGGTAGTGAGGGTCGCGTATCCAGGCAAGGGGATGCGCCCCGATGATGATGTCGCGGAGAGTGCCCCCGCCCACGGCCGTGACGAACCCGATAAAAAAGAGGCCAAACAGATCGTGGTACATCTTTTTGCTAAGCGCCGACAAAGCTCCCGAAATCGCGAAGACGCCCGTACCGACCAGATCCATTATGTACCAGACTGTCATAGCAAAAAATTTTACCGATAATAATCTTATTGACTGAGCAGACTAATTCCCGGCAAAAGAAATCAGAAAAGCCGGTATTTTTAGGATTTTTGACTACAGTGTACAATACGTTATGTTGTATTTTGATTGATGTATCGGACCGCATCCTGCTGTCCAGCCGTCAGGCTAATTTTTTTACATTAGTACACGCAATTTTAGCCTAACGGCTGGACAGCAGGATGCGGTCCGGTACAATAACAGGACAATGTTTCGCCCCGTTTAATCGTACCAATACGCGTTTCATCGTTCTTTGCAGCATGGCGTTTATTCAGACAGATACCTTTACCATACGCGGCTACGAGTGCGATGCCTTCGGGCGAATGAGCCTACCGGCCCTGATGAACCTGATGCAGGAGTCAGCGAACCGAAATGCCATCGACTACGGCATCGGCATTACTGATCTGGCCCGGCAGGGCTTTGGCTGGATGCTCATGCGCTTTTGCTTGCGGATGCACCAGTACCCGCGCTATGGCGATACGATTCAGCTAATGACCTACCCGACCACGGTAGAGAAATATTTTATTCACCGCGATTTTCGGGTACTGGCCGAGGATGGCACATTACTGGCCGATGCGGGCAGTATCTGGCTGGTTTTCAGCATGGAAAAACGAAGCATGGTGCCCCTCCCCGACTTCATCCGTCGGCTAAGCGCACCCACTAACGTCGATCCATTGCCTACGCTGCCCCTCAAGCCCGATTTTCAGACGCTGCCCTTTATGCCGAATGAGACCCGCCCGGTAGAGGTGGGCTGGCTCAGCATCGACCAGAACCAGCATGTCAACAATGTGGCGTATGTGCAGTGGCTACTCGAATCGATCAATACAGATACGTTACAAACGCGGGAAATTGCTGAAATTGATTTAGTTTACAGGACCGAAAGCCATTGGCACGATTGGCTGGACGTACAAACCGCCATCGAAACGTCGGACTCGCTGCTGCACCGGATCGTTCAAACCGAATCGGGCAAAGATGTGATCCTGGCGCGGAGCCGATGGCGTTAGTTTTACCGGGCTGGCGTTCCAGCATGACAAGAACAACCATGACTACTTCATCAACCATCCAAACCCTCGACGCTGTCATGAGTGGCCTGATGCGCCGGTACAGCGAACGTGTTCCTGACGTGAAAAACGTGGTGAATGCCATGATCGATGCGGGCATTATTCAGTCGCCGGAGGATATCGAGAATGATCACATCGCCTTTCGGACGATGGGCGTGCCAAATCTGGGACTGGCTTCGTTCGAGAAGATTTTCCTGCACTACGGCTACGAACGACGCGACGAATTTGACTTTACCGGCAAAAAATTAACGGCTTACTGGTATAGCCCTCCGCAACCACACTTCCCCCGGATATTCGCCAGCGAACTACGCGTGCATGAACTCTCCGACGAAGCCCAGCGCATCATTCATACCTATACGGATACCGTCACGAGCGATCCCGTCGATTCGCTGGACCTGGACGATGCCGAAGCCGTTGACCGCTTTCTGCACCAGCCCCTCTGGCAAACGCCTACGCTGGCCGATTACCAGACCCTGCTGGCCGAAAGCGAATACGCGGCCTGGGTGATCTATAATCGCTATTACCTGAACCACTTTACGATCAGCGTGCACAACCTGAAGCCGGGTTATAACACCATCGATGAATACGTGGCTTTCCTGCAAAACCGTGGATTCAAGCTCAATTCGGCGGGGGGTGTTATCAAAGTCAGCCCGGACGGTGGGCTCCGGCAGTCCTCTACCGTGGCCCAGATGATCGACGCCGAATTTGCCGGGGGTGACGTGTTTCGCATTGCGGGGTCGTATGTCGAATTTGCCGAACGGCGCGTACTCCCTGAGTTTCAGCATCTACCCACCGATCAGGTTACCCGCCAGCACCGGCGCGAAGGATTCGAAACCGGTAACGCTGACAAGATCTTCGAAAGCACGTTCACGACCCAAACGGGTAGATAATTTACGGTATTCGGTTTACGGTTTATGGTTAACTGACGTCCTGTAAACCGTAACCCAAATACGCCTTAAACCCCTTCGCTCCATGACTATAAAATCTACTTTACTCCTTGCCAGCCTGCTACTTTGCTGTCTGGTGTCGCTAGCACAGAAACCCGCTCCCGTTGGTTTACAGTTATACAGTTTCCGCAACCAGTTTGCGAAAGATGTGCCGGGAACAATGGCCAAAGTAAAGGAGATGGGCTTTCGGGAAGCAGAGATTGCGGGTACCTATGGGCTGAGTCTGACCGATTTTCGGAAACTGCTGGACCAGAATGGCATTAAAGCCATCAGTACGGGTGCCAGCTTCGAGGATCTGGATAACAACGTACCGAAGATTATTGCCGAAGCTAAGGCGTTGGGTGCCAAATACGTTGTTTGCACCTGGATTCCCCACGGTGGCGACGCCTTCACCATTTATGACGCCGACCGGGCGATCGACGTGTTCAACACCGCCGGAAAACTACTGGCCGAAAACGGCATCACGTTCTGCTACCATAACCACGGCTACGAATTTCAGACCTACAAAGACGGCACTTTCTTCGACTACTTAGCGGAGAACCTTGACCCGAAGTCGGTCAATTTCGAGATGGATGTGTTCTGGGTGAAAGCACCCGGCTACGACCCTGTTGCTCTACTCCAGAAGTACCGCAAACGGTTTCTACTGATGCACCTGAAAGACCGCAAACCCGGCACGCCCGACAGTAACAACGGGCGTTCAGACGTAGAATCGAATGTTACGCTTGGGCAGGGCGATGTGGGCATTGCCGCCGTTATGAAGCAGGCGAAGAAGTCAGGCGTAAAGCACTTTTTTATTGAAGATGAATCGTCCCGGTCGGTGGAGCAAATGATGCCAAGCCTGGCGTTTCTATCGGGATTGCGGTAGAATCACTTACTGACTTACCGACTTACCGACTACCTTAACTCCGGTATATACTTCCCGATACAGAACGCCATTGTCGGTGTAGGCATAGTCGATGGTAAACGTTTTGCCATCTGTACTGCCTATTTTGTTATCGCCATAATAAATATCGTAGGGCGATGTGATTCCTTTCAATGTCAGTTGGCCAAACGTATCATAAATATCGGCGCTCCCCGGCTGTTTAACGGTGTAGGTTGTCGAAATTACCGTGGCCGAATCCCGGCGAACGACCATCTTCCCGGTTAGAGGGCCAGTCATTGGCAACGTCAGGTTATAGATACTTACGTTTGCTGAATCGTAGCGCAGGGCAGTCATTTTATAGGTGCCCGCCACCTGTGCAACGGGATCGTGCGGATGAACATCCGTTTTTTTACTGCAAGCGGCAAAAACTAATAAAACAAAGGCAAGGAGAGCGTATCGCATGTTCGTAACTGACTACCAGCTACGCTATATACGCAGATTAATCATAGTTTATGGCAATTAATTACTAATTTTTTACAGAACGGTCCCGCATCTTGCCAGAATCCTATTGGCGACCTGCTGAATGTCGGACAATTCATGAAAGGCGCTGATCACAATACGGGTATTGGCTCGGTGAGCCGGGGTCGGATAGGCAAACGAATAGATGAGAATGTCATGCTCTAACAGGTCGGTGTATAGCTCATCCTGTTCGGTATAAAAGACCGGATAACCGGTGGCATGACGAAACAAACCGGTGGGCAGCAGTAATTTTTCTGCCAGTTGAATATTCGCCTGAAGTCGCTCGTAGCCTTCGGCATAGAGCGCATCGGCACGTAGGTAAGCGTCCAGACAGGCGGGTGCTATGGGTGAGCAAGCCCCAAAAAAGGCGCTCTGCCGTAGTGTTTGTATGGTGTCGGCATCGCCAAAAACCACCCCTCCCGGCAACCCCATGCCTTTGGCCAGCGAGCCCGTTCCTAATACCGTTAATTGATTTTTAGCCGCACTCGTGTGATGGGAAATCTGCGGCCAGATTCCCCGCCCCTGATTAAGTACGCCCAGGCCATGCGAATCGTCGACGACCAGCGTAATGGGCCGGTCATCGGGTAAGTTGTCGATCCAGTCGAAGGTATAATAATCCGAACAAACAGCATCGAGGGAGTTCATCAGGATAGCGACCGGCCCGGGCGGCAACGCCTGTAGCTGTCCGGGTAGCTGCGCCACCCACTCACCAAACGGGAGCTGAGGCAGGTCAACAACCGGTTGATGCCAGAGAGCCGGGTGCGCATGAGGTGCGTAAACAAACGTCGTGTTCTGGCTCCGAAGCCACTGGCTGATCACCTGCCCGGCCATCATGCCCGACGACAACGTCAGGGCCGATTCGGCTCCGATACCCGCTGCGAGTTTGGCTTCGGCCTCTTCATAGACCCGAATTCGAACATTGCCGTTTCGGGAACTGCCAAAAACAGTTCCGTAACGCTGCATACTCTCCATCATAAGCTGGTGAAAAGCAGGATGCTGCGGGATGCCCAGATAAGCCGTTCCACTAAAAAAAAGGTAGTCCTGGCCGTTATGACGTACGGTTCGGTTCGGGAGCTGGTCTATGTAAAAAATCTCACTCATTGCTCAACAATAAACTCACCCCGGTACCATTTTCCGTGGCGTAAACAACTTTACCGTAGTCGAATGTAACGCCCCTGGCGGGGTCGTTGGCAATGAGCATGGCGCCATCCAGATCGGCATAGTCCAGCAGCGGCAGGAGTTGTGCAATGGCTGAAATTCCGACGCTCGATTCGGTCATACAACCCACCATCACACTCAGACCCAGTTCGCGGGCGCGACTGATCATGCGCCGGGCGGGGGTTATGCCGCCACATTTGGTCAGCTTGATATTCACCCCGTGAAAATAGCCCGCGCACCGGTCCACGTCGCTCTCGACTATGCAGCTTTCGTCGGCAATGATGGGCAATGCACTTTGTTCATATACCATTTTGGCTCCTTCCCAATCGTCGGCAGGCAAGGGTTGTTCAATAAATTCGACGCCCAGCTCCTTCAACACCTGCGATTTACGAATGGCGTCGGTTGCTGTCCAGCCGCAGTTGGCATCGACCCGAAACACCGAATCGGTATGCTCACGGAGGCTGGTGACAAGCGTTATGTCTTTTTCTGGCCGACCCAACTTGATCTTATACAGAGGCCAGGGCCGTTCCTGCATTTTTTCGACCATCCGTTCGGGCGTGTCGAGCCCAATGGTGTAGTCGGTGATGGGACTGTTGGCCGGGTCCAGCTTCCAGAGTTTGTACAGCGGCTGGTGCTGTTGTTTACCAAATAAGTCCCAGGCAGCCTGATCGAGGGCGCAAAGGGCAAACGGGTTTTGCGCCAGATGCGGCTGCATGTCAGCCCAGAATGTTGCGGGATCAGTTAGGGAATGGCTTTCTATGAGTTCCCGTATGGCTTCAAGAGCGGCCACCATACCGTCAATAGTAATGCCATAATAGCGGGTGGCGGTAGCTTCGCCAAAACCGCTGTACTCGCCATCGCGTAATTCGACAATGAGGGTTGGCTGCACATCGCGGCTGTCGTGTGCAATGGTGAAGGTATGATTCAGGCGGAGGTCGACCCGGTGAAAGAGCAATTGCATGCTGTAAAGGTAAGAAAAAGGGATGATGGGGAGGAAAGGGAATAAACGGACGAAGTAAAATCAGGAGCCGCTCTCCTACCTTTCCTCCCCATCATCCCTTTTCCGGCAATTGATACGCATAAGTAGCGATTGAACTGCTATCTTTGTGTATTACTTGGATTTAGCAATTCTCCCGCTATGAAATTTGGCGTTGTTGTTTTTCCCGGCTCTAACTGCGATCAGGACGCAGTAGACGCTCTGGAACTGATGGACCAGGAAGTCGTAAAACTCTGGCATAAAGATCATGACCTGCAAGGCTGCGATTTCATTATCCTGCCCGGCGGTTTCTCCTATGGAGATTACCTGCGCACGGGAGCAGTAGCCCGCTTTTCGCCCATCATGAATGAAGTGATTGCCCATGCCAATCGGGGCGGCTACCTGATGGGCATTTGCAACGGTTTTCAAATTCTGGCCGAAGCGCGGCTGGTGCCGGGTGTCCTGCTGCAAAACAGCAGCCAGAAATATGTCTGCAAAAACATCTACCTGAAGCCAGAATCGACCGATGCGCTGCTGACGGCGGGTCTGGATAAGCCCGCGTACAAGATACCCATTGCCCATGGTGATGGCCGGTATTTTGCCGATGCCGATACGCTGAAAGCGCTCAATGACAACAACCAGGTGCTGTTCCGGTATTGCGACGAAAACGGTATCGTTACCGAGGCATCCAACGCCAACGGAAGTCTGGAAAACATTGCCGGTGTTACCAACAAAGGCAAGAACGTTTTCGGCATGATGCCCCACCCCGAACGGGCTGCCGACCCCGTCCTCGGCAATACCGACGGACGGCTCATTCTGGAGCAAATTTTGAAGGCAGTATTGGTATAAAAAAGGAGAAAAGGGAGGAGGGGGAGTAAGGGGAAGAAAGGGATACTAACGCACAACGCAGTTCTTCCTTTCTTCCCCTTACTCCCCCTCCTCCCTTTTCTCCTTAAGCTTTTACTGACTCCAGCACCGGGTAATCGGTGTAGCCTTTCTCGCCGGGGGTATAAAAGGTCGAGAAGTCGGGTTGATTTAGTTCAGCACCGGTTTTCAAACGCTCTACCAGATCGGGGTTAGCGATAAACGGCCGACCTACAGCGATCAAATCTGCTTTACCACTTGTCAGCGCTTCTTCTGCCCGCTCGGCATCATAACCTCCGCTCAAAATCAGCGTACCTTTATAGTTTTCCTGAATCGCGTCGACTATAGCGGGATCAACGGCTGGTGCGCCCATCGACTCATGGTCGACCAGGTGAACGTACACGACATAATCCGACAGCTTCTCGGCTATGTAATGATAGATTTTATCATCATCCGGTGAGTAAGGCATATCGTTGAACACACCATAAGGCGACAATCGAATACCGGTTTTCTCTTTGCCGATAGCAGCCGAAATCTGTTCGGCGATCTCCAGCGCAAAGCGGGCGTTGTTTTCAGCCGAGCCACCGTACTCGTCGGTACGCTGGTTGGTAGTTGAACGCAGAAACTGCTCCACCAGATAGCCGTTTGCACCATGAATTTCTACACCGTCGAAACCAGCTTCAATAGCGTTTTTAGCGGCCTCGACAAACTCCTGAACCGTCTGTTTTACTTCTTCTGTAGTTAACGCCCGTGGAGTTGGGTGGTCGACCATACCGTCTGTGTCGGTATAGATCTGCCCGGCCGCAGCAATGGCCGATGGCGCAATGACTTCGCCCCCATTGTGCATGTTAACGGGGTGACCAACACGTCCGCTATGCATGAGTTGGGCGAAAATTTTACCGCCTTTTGCATGAACGGCATCGGTCACGTTCTTCCAGCCTGCAACCTGCTCGGGAGTATACAGACCCGGCACACGAGCATAGCCATTCCCATTGGGCGAAGGCGCAACGCCCTCCGTAATGATCAGGCCAGCCGATGCGCGCTGTTCATAATAGGTTGTCATTATATCCGTTACAGCATGATCAACTGTGGCACGGTTCCGGGTCATGGGAGCCATGACAATATGATTCTGAAGCGTCAGGTTGCCCAGCGTTGCCGCCGAGAAAAGTTTTTGTGCCATGTGTAGTATCCGTTTACGTACGAGTTTTTTGGTCGTATTCGGACAGAAAACCGTTTGATATATTTAAAAGTTTAAATGTTTTTAATTAAATTTTAGGTCAGCTTCGACAGAAAAAGCGACAATTGACGCGTCGTGTCCTTATTCAGACGCAGATACACATTTCGCCCTTCTTTATCGGCTGTCACTAACTCACTATCTGTCAGAAGTTTAACATGGTGTGATACACAAGGCTGCGAAAGCCCCGTCATCTCCTGAACTTCGGAAGGTGTCATCCGTTCACGCTGTGCCAGCTCCAGTAAAATCGAGAGCCGGTATTTATCAGCAATGGCGCCGGTTGCCTTCTCACATGCTTTAGAATCCATAGTACAAACGTAACAAAAAACGACTCGTCAAGGTGCTTTTCAGTGAGTTATAGGTTCAAAGACTGCCTGATCATCCATCTGACAACCCATTTTCCGGAAGTAGTTTATCAGATGATTCCTACTGACTACTTGCCTGCCTGATAACCTTCTCCTTACTTCTCTAGTTACAAACAAGACTATCGCTTCAATCCATGTCATCACCATAGCAGACAATGGTCAATTGAATTGACGCGATAATGATTAATAACAGAACAACAAAACACTCAACGTAGTATGGAAACGCAGCAACGATTGCAGGGAAAGAAGGTGGCGATTCTGCTAACCGATGGCTTTGAACAGATTGAAATGACCGAGCCTCGTAAGGCCTTACAGGACGCAGGGGCTACCACGCACCTGATTGCCCCGAATGGGGGTGAAGTGAAAGGATGGGACGAAACCGAATGGGGCGACAGTTTCTCCGTCGATTTGCCCCTGGCCGGAGCCGACCCAAGTCAATATGATGCCCTTCTGTTACCCGGTGGTGTCATGAACCCCGATAAACTCCGCACGGAGCCTAAAGCCGTGCAGTTTGTCCGGCACTTCTTCGAATCACACAAACCGGTAGCGGCCATCTGTCACGCGCCAACCATGCTGATCGAAGCGGGCGTCGTGAGCGGGCGTAAGCTCACCTCCTATCCATCGATCAAAACGGATCTGGTCAACGCCGGGGCCAACTGGGTTGATGAAGAGGTCGTAACGGATCAGGGTCTGGTAACCAGCCGCAAACCCGACGATATTCCGGCTTTCAATCGCAAAATGATCGAAGAAATCCGCGAGGGCAAGCACCAGGGCCAGCACGCATAAGGGTCTATAAAGTTGATGAACACAGAGAGACAAAAACGCGGAGAACACAGAATTTTATTTTTCCTTGTGTTCTCCGCGTTTTTGTCTCTCTGTGTTCATGACCTGTTTTTAACCAAATACGGTATCTCTTACCAAAACGCATCTTTTGTAGTTTGTATACCTAACGTGAAGGGCTACTCACTAAAACTACACGAGAATGCGTACTTTCTATTGGCTGCTGGTTTGCGGACTTGTGGCTCAAAACAGCCTTGCCCAACTGGCTAGCTTACCCATCTACAAGCCTACACCTGTCAAGAACGATTGGCTCATTACACCCGTTGCGCAGAAAGCAGGGGTTTATCAGGCCAATGGTGGCAAAGAGCTGGTTTTGTCAAACGGTCTCATCAGCCGCCGGTTTCGGATTAGTCCGAACCTGGCAACGGTCGATTTTCAGAATTTATCTACGAATGAGCAGTTTGTACGGTCGGTGAGCCCCGAAGCACGGGTGACCCTGAATGGAAAAACCTACGCCGTTGGTGGACTGTATGGCCAGAAAGAACGGGCATATCTGCGCGAAGAATGGCTCGATGGATTTACCGCCAATCCCACTGATTTTCAGTATACATCCTTCAGCGTTTCTCCGATACAGCCGTATATCAACTGGCAATCCCGCACCTGGACACTCAACCGAAAGCAGCCCACCGGCCAGGAACTTACCCTGCACTTTTCCTCAATACAACCCGATTTGCAGGGCGTCGACGTGGCCGTTCACTATGCACTTTACGATGGACTACCGGCACTCAGCAAGTGGGTGACCATCTCGAATAAAACACAGAAAGCCCTTCATATCAATCAGGTCGTCAATGAAATTCTGGCCACGCCCGAAGAAGAGTCGGCGGTGGTGGGTAAGCCGGAGCAGATGAAGAAACCCCAGCGAATCTACATCGAGAACAACTTTGCCTTCAACAACGCCATGCGATACGACCTCTCCGATCAGGCGACGCACTGGAAAACGGATTCGCTTTACACCTCGCAGGTCAATTACAATTACGAAACACCCTGCGTGCTCGAAGTTTACCCCGGCCTTGGCGTTGGCATTGAGGCCGAACCGGGGCATACGTATACCTCCATCCGCACCTACGAACTCCTGCTGGACAGCTACGACCGGGAGCGAAACGGGCTGGCGCGTCGGCAGTTTTACAAGACCATTACGCCCTGGACAAGCCAGAATCCGATTTTCATGCACCTCGTCAGCACCGATCCGGCTATTGTGAAACGGGCCATTGACCAATGTGTCGAAACGGGCTATGAAATGGTGATTCTGAGTTTCGGCAGTGGCCTGAACATGGAAGATGCCAGCGACGCGAACATCCGAAAATTCAAAGAACTAGCGGATTACGCCCATTCAAAGGGCATTTTGCTGGGTGGTTATTCGCTGTTCAGCAGCCGCCGAATCGACGATGAGAACGACGTAATCGACCCCAAAACCGGCCTGCCCGATAAAGGAGCTTTCTTTGGCAACGCACCCTGTCTGGCCAGTAAATGGGGCATCAACTACCTCAACAGCCTGAAGAAGTTCATCACCGAAACCGGCTTTGACCTGCTCGAACACGATGGCCCCTACCCCGGCGATGTCTGTGCATCGACGAAACACCCCGGCCATAAAGGGCTGGACGATTCGCAATGGGTGCAGATGGAAATGCAGAAAGGCTTTTACCGTTTCCTGAACGAAAAAGGGGTGTACATCAACGCCCCCGACTGGTATTTCATGGACGGCACCAACAAGATTGCTCTCGGCTACCGGGAGGTCAACTTCTCGCTCTCCCGCGAGCAGCAGAAAATCCTGAACCGACAGAATATCTTCGACGGCACCTGGGAGAAAACGCCCACGATGGGCTGGGGTTTCGTGCCCCTCACCAAGTACCAGGGCGGTGGCCCCGAAGCCGTACTGGAACCCCTCAGCGAACACCTGACCGACTACAAACAGCTGATGATGCAGTATTACGGCGCGGGTGTACAAGCCTGCTACCGGGGCCCAAGACTTTACGACACCGACGCCACCAAACAAACCGTAACGGATGTCATCAACTGGTATAAAAAGTACCGCCCCATCCTCAACGCCGACCTGATTCACCTCCGCCGGGCCGACGGCCGCGATTGGGACGGGTTCATGCACGTGAACGCAACGGGTAAGGAGAAAGGCTTGATGATGCTCTTCAACCCCCTTAAAACAAAAATTACCCGTACCATTAAACTGCCGCTGTATTACACTGGCCTGCGCGAAACAGCGATGATTCGTCAGGGCGAAGGCAAAGCGAAATCGTACAAACTGAACCGGAATTACGAAGTTGACCTGACAGTGGATATTGAGCCGGAGAGTTACGGCTGGTGGGTGGTGGAGTGAGAACCTAGTGATTTAATCGATAAATTTCAAACGAATGCTAAGAGTTATACTGGACGAGCAAGGAAGCTACACGAATGATTTATTCATTAAAATCGATGGAAGCCCAAGCCGAGCTTGGGTAGCTGATACTACCTGGTTAGGTGCGTTTTTCGACCCCGCAGACTTTTCTGCTAGTGATACCAGTCCGGTATGGAGTGAAGAAGAAATAATAGCGGGCAAGAAAGCTGATGTTGCTTTGTTAATCCGCCTTTGGCAAGAAATGCTTCTCTCGGACCAACCTGTTTGTTATTTGCCTTTTGATCTGGCAGACCAGTGCGCTGCTGCATTACAGATTACGAAGAGGAAGAAACTATATCATATTACGCCAGTCTCGACGGTTGAAATTGTAGATGGTACATCAAAAACATATTATCTCCAAGTGCAGCAAAATATCATATGGCGTTCAACGGACAACCAAGCTTTAGCTTGGGAACTAGCTTCCTCCTCTATATTGACGGGATTAGAGTGGAGCTTAGCCAACCTGGAACGCCCTGTTATTTCTCTTAAGTACGATTGAATTTAGTATTCTCCATAAGTCCCGCCTAATCGTAAACCATAACCCGAAAACCGGACCTCCTACTTCTTTACCTTATTCTCGAATAGAAAAACGCCGTTCTTGTTGGCAATAACAATGTCGGGCTTTTTGTCGCCGTTCATGTCCTGTGCTACGATGTTGAGGCCCGCGCCGGAGTCGTTGTCGATGATGTGCTCTTTGTAGTAAGGGGCCTTGCCGGGGGTAAACTCAAACCACATTAGAATGCCCGGATCACTGTCGCCGGGGTCGCGGCCGTGGTGCGCCAGGAACCGTTTGCCCGTGATGTAGTCAGCGCGGCCGTCGCCGTTGAGGTCAGACATGATGGACGAGTGGGTCTGGGCGGTGGTGTTGCTCATCATATGAGTTTTGAAGTTAATGCTACCCTGCTCATCGGCTACCTGCTCGTGCCACCAGATACCCAACGCGTGGGCCGATGCGCTGACAACATCCATTTTACCGTCGCCATTCACGTCCAGCACCTGCATATGCGAGCAGGGTTCGCCCAGGTCGGCCGGGTGAAACACCCAATTGCCGGATTTGTTATCGGCCGTTCCTTTAAACCAGCCATCCCGAATTACCACGTCTTTGATACCGTCTTTGTCCACATCACCGTAGCCGATACCGTGAGAGAAGATCTCCGTGCCGGGTACATTTTCTTTGCTCAGCGGGTAGCGCGCCCAGGCCGTTTCACCGGGTTTCGATGGGGGTTTCAACCAGACAATCTGCTTTTTAGCCTTGTCGCCACACAGAATATCGAGCCGTCCATCGCCATCAATATCAATGAAACCCGGCGATTCATTAGCAATGCCGACCGAATCAGCAATGATGTGTTTTTGCCATTCGCCCATCTTCTTTTTTGGATTCTCGAACCAGAAAGCGGGTTTGCCGGGGAAGTCAATGATCACGACATCGTCCCACCCGTCGAGATTAACATCCATGCCCAGATTGAGAAATGATTCGCTATACTCCTTCCGGGGGTCGAATGTGCGGGAGGGGGCCATCTCGTGGCGGGTCCAGTTGGGGGCTTCGAACCAGTAATAGCCCGCCACAATGTCCATGCGTCCGTCCTTGTTCAGATCGGCCACGGCCACCCCTTCCGAGAGGAAATCACGGGTGAGGGTCGTCTTTTTAAAATCACCCGCCGGAACGACGGGGGTTGCTGAACTGGAAGCCCTCGTCGCCGTCTCGGCCTGTTTCTGGCGGACGTCGAAGAGGGTTTTCTTGTCCTGGCTGTAGACGCTTGTCAGGCAGCAGGTGAGCAGGATGGTATGTAGGAGTTGGTTAGTTAGGCTCATGGTCATGATGAGGGTCAGGCTTGCTACCGGGGGCGTAGCCCTCGGCGGTGGTGGACTGTGGTCAGGGGCTATGTCCTCGGTAGGGGACTGTGGTCAGGGGTGCAGCCCCGCTAGGGCATAGCCCTTGTATATATCCCTACATCGTCATCCTATCACTCTTCCAGTACCCTGGCGATCAGCTCCTGGATCTCGTGGTTCTCGTGCGAATGGTCGAGTTTACCCACGCGGTCGTTCAGTTCTTTGAGCAGCTTCTTGGCCTCATCTGTACCGATGGCACCAATGCGCTGAATCGTGTACGCCAACTGTTTCGGCAGCTTCGACTTCTGAGCCATGGACAGCGCCCGCTTCATGTCGATAGCGGCCAGCGGTTCGGAGGCATACCATACCATCAGCGGCAGGTTGTGGTCATCCTTGTCCTGAACTTTCTGAACAAGCGCGTCCATTACGTCCCAACGCTGAGCCGGGTCCAGCCGCAGCATGGCCGACGTCAAGTACAGTCGAACGAGCGCCGAGTTGTCATTCTGCGCCAAAGCCGCAAACCGTTTCAGAGTTTCGGGCGATACGCTCTTATTTTCCGTCAGCAACTGGATGGCCCAGCTCCGGACGTAGTCATTTTCGTTCGCCAGCAAATCCGTCAGCTCTTTTTCCGAAAGGCCCTTCGTGACGTGCAACGCCCATAAGGCCCGGAGCTTGCGGGTCGGATCGGGGTTTTTCGCCAGTATTTCCTTGAGGGCTTTGTGTACTTTTTTATTCGGGCCGCGCTCCTGCAAAAGGGTACGGGCCTGACGTACGTACCATTCGTTGGCGTTTAGCTGGTAATTGACCAGTTCCATGTCCGATGCTTTAGCCAGATCGACCTGAACCCATTTGTCGTTGTCGTTGGTGATCTTGAAAATCCGGCCCATCGTTTTGTTATGCACATCCGGGTTTGGGCTATGGCACTGGTTTTTGTCATACCAGTCGATGGCCCAGACCGAACCGCTGGGATCGTATTTCATATTCAGCCACTGCGACCAGGAGTCGTTCATGGTCAGGAAATCCGGCTTGTGGGTAACCATATAGCCCGACCCGGCCCGTACGGGGTGATCGTTATTGAGCTTGGCCCCGTTGATGTTGTTCATAAAAATATCGTTCCGGTATTCCTTTGGCCAGCTATCGCCCCCCAGGTAGATCATAGCGCCGGAATGGGCGTGGCCACCACCCGCTGAAGCCGACCGGAAGTTACCGGCATGGGGTCCGCGTTCGCCCACCCAGTGAACGTGGTCGGCGTGGGTTTTGATGTCGTCGTAGGTATAGGGGTTAAAATGCTTACCCGCCTGCCGGAAGTAACGCCCGCCCTGAATCATGTTGTACATGTGCGGAATCACACAAGCTGTCACGAACGCATGGCCGTAATCGTTAAAATCGAGTCCCCAGGGATTGCTGGTGCCTTCAGAAAACAGTTCGAACTTTTGGGTCGTGGGATGAAAACGCCAGACACCGGCGTTCAGCTTCGTCCGTTCTGAATCGGGCGCGCCGGGTTTGCCAACGTTGGAGTGCGTAAACACCCCATGCGTGCCGTAGAGCCAGCCGTCGGGTCCCCAGCGGAGGCTGTTTAGCACTTCGTGGGTATCGTCGGTGCCCCAGCCGTCGAGCATTTTCTGAGGTGGCCCCAGCGGTTTATCCGTTTTAAAATCGGTGGGAATGAACAACAGGTACGGAGCTGCCCCCAGCCATACGCCCCCCATGCCCACTTCGATACCACTCACCAGATTCAGTCCTTCGGCAAAGACCTTCCGGCTATCCAGCGTGCCATCACCGTTGGTATCTTCGAGGATCAGGATGCGGTCGCGACCCTGGCCTTCCGGTGCCGGAACGGGATAGGTATGCCCTTCAACGACCCAAAGACGACCCCGTGGATCGAGAGTAAAGCAGATGGGTTTGACAACGTCCGGTTCAGCGGCTGCCAGCGTGATTTTAAATCCTTTGGGCAGCGTCATTACTTTGGCCGCTTCGATGCCCGACAGCCCGGCGTGAAGAACGGGATCGAGGGGCGGCAGAATAATAATGTCTTTCTGGTTCAGCTCGTTCGGAAAAACGGGCCGGGTGGCGTAGAATTGAAAATCATCGAAGTTAATATGCGCCAGCTTATCATTCGGGATATATGGAATCTGCGAAATACCCGTCTCGTTGTCGATGATCCGGATGAAGATCTCCTGGTTCAGATAAGGCTGTAGATCGACCACCACCGGTTGTAGCGTGGCCCGCCCCTGCCCGGTGCTGTGAAAAATAACTTTGTCGGTTCCGGCCTGTACCAGTTCAACCCGCGTATCCTGCAACGCCCCACCCGATACCTTGAAAGCCGCAAACGGCTGGGTGACGGTAAACGGAACAGAGGTCAACGTACCGGTTTGCTTGTAGTTGACGGTACCCCCGCTGCTCAGGAAATACTTGCCGTCGAAGCCAATGTGCATCTCCTTATCGTGTACCGGCGAGGGATCCTTATCGACCAGTGGATTGGTAAACGCATCGCCCGTAGCGGTCCAGTCGGCCAGGGTGCCCGTTTCGAAGTTCAGGTTGAGCGGTTTCCCGTTTTTCATCGGCACCTGTCCGGCAACGGTGGCCGTGGTCAACGAGCCTTCCACCACCTCGAAATTACCGACCATGCCAGCCGCCCGGTGACCCGGTACCGAGCAGTAATAGGTATCGCTTTTGTCGGCGGTAAACGTAATGCTGGTGCTGGCTCCCTTATCATTGATCGACTTACTTTTAACGCCCAGCTTCTCCAGCGAAATATCGTGCGTCATCTGCTCGCCGTTGGTAATGGTGATCCGAACACGGTCGCCTTTGTTGGCCTTCAGCGTAGGGTTGCGGGCACCGTCTTTTGAGAAATAACCGAGCATGGTAGCCTCCATCGCATACTCACGATCAACCTTCTCCGGTGCCTGAGCAGCCGATTTGACTTTGGTCGATTGGGCGATGCTCTGTAGGCTGGTCAGAGCAAGGGCCGCGCCGACAAAGGGGATGAATAAACAGGACCTCTTCATGGGAATAAGTCGTAAGCCGGTGAATGTAAACGTGTTTATCTATGAAACTAAATGACTTGATTTTCTACTGATTGGAGAAGGGGACCACCCCCAACCCCCTCCTAAAACAGGAGGGGGCTATACCGAAGGGTAGCCCGTTTTAGAGCCCCCTCCTGTTTTAGGAGGGGGTTGGGGGTGGTCCCCTCACAACTCCACAATCACCAGATCCCGAAACTCGACCTGCGCGACGCCCCCACTGTGAATCTGAACAGCAATGACGCCTTTCTTTGGAATCTCACGGTCCTTCTCAATGTAATCGCAGGTTTTTACACCGTTAATGTACAGCTCATGGCGGTTGCCTTTGCAGCGAATGATGTAGCTGTTCCATCCGTCTTCTTTCAGGATGTGCCGGAGCGTTCGCAGGTCGCCACTCACGAGTTTTTCCCGCCGGTGTTCGTCGTACAGATCACCCCAGAACCCGTTGCCAATGTCGGCCTGATAACCCACTATTTTACCGCCTTCCAGCACAGACCGGTACTGAATACCGCTGTTGATCATCCCCGTTTTTGGATCGCCATGCAGCCGGAACAGGCAGCGAAACTCGAAATCGCCATATTCTTTCAGAGTATGCAGGTAGGTGTTTTCGGGTATTTTATGAACGCCGTCACCGCTCATGATCATGCTGTCGGCAACCGACCATAGTTTCTGATGGGCCGGGTCTACGGTCTTCCAGCCCGTCAGGGTTTTTCCATCGAAAAGCGACACCACTTTTTCTGGCGACTGGGCAAAACCCGATGTCTGGCTAAGTAAAACGGCGAGCAAGAGCAGTAATCGTCCTGATGTATTCAAGCAAAACTTCATAAGGATAGGCATTTTTAAGGGCTGCGGATGAGTGGCCTTTTTTATAATAGAACGCTGATTTTTAGGATCGTTAAGATTTATTCCCGTGGTTCCCGTGGTGTCAGGTATAAGGACCTGGCACCACGGGAACCACGGGACATCCGGTTTCAATACAGGAATTATACAAAAACAGTGTAAACCATAGTGATCCTAAAAATCAGTGTTCTATTTACAAAGCCGCGTAGTTTTTTGCGGCATCGTCCAGCACCAGTACCCAATCCTGCCCGTAGCCCTGCGTGGGGGGCTTGAACTGCATAGGTTTCTGGTTGTCGAACGTACCCGCTGATTGCGTCTTCCCCGAACGCGGATCGAACCAGGTAGCCGTAATGCTTTTCCCCGAAATTTTTCCCGGATTGACCGTAACCGGCTTCCCAACGGCGGAGTACACAAAGGCATAATCCGTACCCCGAGTAGCCTGAATGCGTTCGGCGGGGCCGAGGTTGTTTTCAACGATCAACGACTGGTCGGGTACGCGATCAAGCAGCGGGCGGGCCGTCATCAGCCGCCGGACATGTTTCATCTGGTTCGCGCCCGGCAGGTCGAGGGCTTCCTGCCAGAAAATATGCGGGTTATTAACAGCCGGTCGTTTGGCACTATACATCTGCCAGATGTCGTGGCAGCCATAGGTGTGGCCGTGAGCCCCGGCAAACAAATCGAGGTAGGCATACAGCCGAACATCATAGGCGTTGGATGTACCCAGATCTTTGGCATTGAAGCAAACCGGATGGTCTTCGTAAATAGGTTCGGCATCCATGGTAGGCTTCACGGGCTGGTTGTTGTACGACACCGTGATGTTGTCGTACATGGCGTTGTTGCGGCAGTGCCCGTTCTGGTGCATGTTGAAATCGAACCAGGCATCATTCTTAAACCACTTCGATGCGCCCCCGTCGAGACCGTTGGGCTGTGGGTGATAGGTCATCAGTGCTTTATCAGCTCCACCAACGGCCTCCTGAATACCGGCGGCCATTGATCGCCAAAGGTCAACATCCGATGAACCATCTCGCGGCTGACGGTCGCCCCCGAGTACCCAGACGATGTTATTGCGGTTTTTATAGCGGTTACCCAGGTAACGTCCATAGACTTTTGCATTGGTCGGGTTGAAAATTTCCGGGCCATTACCCCAGGTATTTTTAAAGACCTTATCGCCCCAGGTGGGCAAAAAAGCAACGACGATGCCGTACTGAGCGGCTCTATCAACAATGTAATCGACGTGTTTGAAATAGGCTTCGTTTGGTTTGGTCGGGTCGTTGTCTACCAGTGGCACTTCGCCATAGGGATTCGGCTCTTTAAGGCCGTCGAACTCAGCCAGGGCTACCGCCTGTACCACCGTAAAACCCTGCTCGGCCCGGCGTTTGAGGTACTGGTCGGCTTCTTCGCGGTTGAGCCGGTGGAACAGTTCCCAGGCCGTATCGCCCAGCCAGAAAAACGGTGTACCATCCTGATGAACCAGGTACCGTTTAGTATCCGATACCCGCAGCCGCCCGCCCGAAAACGGTTGCTGTGCCAATAAAAGACCGGGCAGGTAAGTAAGTAAAAACAGGGCAGCAAACTTCTTCATAGGGTTTCGAAACAACCTGATTTATTCATACAGTCTACCCGACCCATTTCGATTTCGAGGTAAACGGCTGTGATGACAAAAGACAGGAACAACCCGTTGGCTACTGTAACGACACTACCCTACCCTACTTTTGTCTGACGATAACCCGTAAACAACATGCCGAAAATTACAACCTTCCTGACCTTTGCCAACCAGGCCGAAGAAGCCGCGACCCTGTACACGTCGATCTTCAAAAACTCAACAATCACACAGACCCGGCGCTTACCTTCAGGCACCGTTCTGTCGGTCAGCTTTGTCCTTGACGGGCGGGAGTTTATTGCCATGAACGGTGGACCTTCCTTTACGTTTGCCTCGGGCATTTCGCTCTTCGTCCATTGCGATACGCAGGAGGAAGTGGATGCTTACTGGGAGAAACTAACCGAAGGCGGTGAACCCGGCCAATGCGGGTGGCTAAAGGATAAGTTCGGCGTTTCGTGGCAAATCGTGCCTGAAGCGCTGGGCCGATTGTTAGCCAGCAAAGATCCGGAAAAAGGCAGGCGGGTGATGCAGGCCATGCTGCAGATGACAAAGATTGATACCCGAGTGCTGGAGGAAGCTTAACCCAAAAAAGCGACTTCCCAAACAACGGTTGCACATACCCGTAATCCGAACTATTGACCTGGTGGTTGTTTAACCTGATAACTATCAGGATTCCAGCTAATTTCGAACGAATAGCACCGGCTTATCCAACTAAGCTTTTGCATTTGACAAATAATGCCGTTTTTGGCAACTTCATTAGCGTAAACCGTCTGGACATTCAGGTTATCAGGCGATTCACATCACTCTTTACCACCGTCTGTACATGCGCTTCATTCTACGAGTTATCGGTATTCTGCTTGTCCTTTTACTGATCGTTCTGCTCGTTAATACCTTTCGGCTCACGTCTCATCAGCTAACGAACGTGCCGCCCGCCACGCCTGTTTCCATTCCCGATTCGGCCATAGAGCGGCTTGCCGGTGCCATTCGCATTCCAACGGTTTCCTATACCGACTACGAGCTGACGGATACTACCCAGTTTGACAAATATGTTCAGTACATCCGAGCTTCTTACCCACTCGTTCATCAACGCCTGAACCCCCAGACCTTCAACAACTATGGCTTATTGTATGAATGGAAAGGACGAAATCCAGCCCTGAAACCTGTTCTGTTGATGGCTCACTACGATGTGGTGCCCGTTATTCAGGGAACGCAGCGGATGTGGAAACGGCCACCGTTTGGAGGTATACTGGACGATGACTATCTCTACGGGCGCGGTACGCTCGACGATAAGATGGGCATGATGGGCCTGCTCGAATCGGTTGAATACCTGCTGCGTACCGGCTTTCAGCCTGAACGGACCCTGATGCTGGCCTTCGGGCAGGATGAAGAAACATCGGGCCAGCGGGGTGCCCAGACCATTGCCGCAGCATTGAAAAAACGGTCTGTTTCGCTGGAGTATATTCTGGATGAGGGGGGTGTTATCCGGCCTGAAGGCGTTTCGGGTATCAACAAACCGGTTGCCCTGGTCGGGATCAGCGAGAAGGGATATATGAGTCTGGAACTAACCGCTATCGGCAAGGGCGGACACTCCTCCATGCCTCCAAAAGAAACCAGCATTGGCATGGTAGCCGAAGCCGTCAGTAAGCTGGAGCACAACCCCTTTCCGGCGCGGTTGGATGGGGGTACCGGTCAATTACTGGATTACCTCTCTTCAGAAGTGTCTTTCGGGCAACGGATTGTCTTCGCCAACTCTTGGCTTTTTGGCCCCGTCATCAAGTCTTTCCTAAGCGAAACGAAGTCGGGCAATGCCTCCATACGCACAACAACGGCCCCCACCATTTTCCGGGCCGGAGCCAAGGATAACGTGCTGCCCATCGATGCCGTCGCTACCGTCAATTTCCGGATACTGCCGGGCGATACGGTTGAAGGGGTTATCAGCCGGGTGAAAGAGGTTATCGATAATGACAGCATTACCGTAAGTGTGCTGGGGAAAGGAAACAACCCTTCCCCGCTGGCCAGTACGGAGAACGCAGCCTTCCGGTCCATTCACACAACGATCAAGAGTGTGTTCCCGGATGTTGCCGTGGCACCCTTCGTTATGCTGGGGGCTACCGATTCCAAATTTTATTCGGCCCTGACACCTTCCATCTATAAATTTTCGCCCCTTCCCATCAGCGAAGCCGAAATGGCAGGTATTCACGGCACCAACGAGCGCATTAGCCGCAAGGATTACAGGAATCTGATCCTGTTTTACATTACCCTGATCCGCAACAGCCAGCAGTAAGAGCCACCGGGTAGCCCTAACTGGCTATTGAAGCACCAGGGGGTGTTCTTCCACGATCACCTCACCGGATATCCAGTTGTTCATCAACAGATCTGCCGTAATTTTCGCCCATACGGCTATACAGAAAAAGCCTTTCAACACATAAGGCAGTACCAGCTGATCCCGCAGAAAAGCCGGAAACACATCGGTTGAGGAGAGGGAAGTAAAGATAAACGTGGCAATCACCAGCACCCGGTTAACGACCGTAACCGGCTGGCTAAAGTACCACAGACCTACCCCGGCTATAGCCAGAATAAACGTGGGTGACTCGGCTTTATGGTTGAAAATGACGACCCAGACCAGCACCGACGCCAGCATCATCAACCGGTATTGATAGGCCTTATACTGACTGGTTCTGAGCAAAGGCAGCACCAGCAACACAGCGCCGGTAAGCACCACCATGAGTTTAGAAGGATCGAGCGAAAACCAGGTCGTTAGCCAGCCCATCACCGACAGGCCCACCGAATTGGAGTGGTCGGTCTGGAGCATAGCCCACCAGTTTTGATACTGAGCCAGCAGCGCCTGATCAGACACCACCAGCAGCGGTAACGCCATCAGCAGCACTGTCCAGACAGCGGTGTACAAAAAAGCCGCTGATTTTCGCGGGTAGAGCCAAAACAGGACAAAGCCTACCACACCGAAAATCTTGATAAAAACACTAAGGAGCATCAGCAACGTAGCCCATACGGATTTTCCCCGCTCCAGCCAGATAAAGCTCCAGATAAGAAGTCCGGCGATCAATCCATTACTCTGCGAATTCTGAATGGAGGTGAGCAGCTCGATCAGAATAAACCAACGGATTTTCACCTTACTGCTTTCGGTCAGTACGGGCAAGTGTTTAATGCCAAAAAAGAGGACCAGCGTATTCAACAGATTCCAGACCGTTAGCCCCAGCCAGGCGGGCAGAAACGCCAGCAAACCCATTCCCAGGGCGAAGGTGGGCGAATACTTGAACAGATCCCACTGCTCCGTCAGGTAAAGTATATATAGATTTTTGTTGGCAAGCAGATGATCGAACGACCTCTCAAAAATGACGTAGTTATTATAATTTGAGTAGCGTTGTACACTGGGCCCAATGGGTTGGTCGGGCAAGAGGTACTGTTGTATACTCGCCAGAAGCGTTATGCCAACATAAGCGCTTAGCAGAACAGATTCTTTACGAAAAAATTGAGTCAGGTTTCTATAACGTGAGTTGAGCATGCAGACAATGAATTCAGAAACAATACAAACCAGGTTGCCGACCGTTATGAACAGTAACCCGTCAAAGCAACAGGAAGAGGAAGAAATGACCCAAAAGGTTGGAATAGATTCAGCAAATAACCTTCCTTCAAGCGGTTTATTTATTTACGGTATGCCGGAGCATCAGTCGGGCTTGCTTTCTGCCGGAGTAGCTATCAGCAGTTTCGGCTGCCGATCTTGCAGTATGCAAACGGGCAGCCGAAACTGAAAGTTGTATTTTACGAAGATGAACGAATCAGCGTTCTAGAACCGATACGCGCCCGTAATACCCGCGCTCGACGAATTAAAGCCCGCTTGAAAATTATATATCGACGTTTCGCCCCCAAACGCACCGCTGACGGTGATGGACGGGATCAGTTCGGCACTGAGGTACCAACGGGGGTTGAAATTATATTGGGCACCCAGCACAAAACCGACGCCAACGGAGGGCGTCACGACCAAAATACTGGAACCGGTATAAGTAGTTGTACCACCTAAGCCATTATCAATGGTCAATTTGCCGGTGTTCGTGGAGTTGAGGTTGACACTGGCAATTAATTCGGTACCATACACGAATTGTAACTTATCGGAGAGGGACCTGCGTTTTTCTTTGCCCATAGCGCCACCCACCGAAAAGCCAATTAATGAATTACTGCTGACGAATGTACCACTGAGACTGCCAAACGCCAGCCGATACCGGCGGTAGGTATTTTCACTGACCTGTTTTTTGTAAACCAATCCCACGCTGCTAAGGTCACTTGTTCGCAAGCCAATTTCGCGGGTGGGCGCATCCTGAGCCTGAACGTGTACACATAAGAGCAGAGCCGCTACCAGAGAAGTAGAAAAAAGCTTCATATTTTTCTTCAGTAATTAGTTGAGGCCGGCAACTTATTAAAATAAGGTTAAAGCCTACCTATTTACTCAAGAAAAATCCAGAAGCTATGTGGTTTCGAACCGGGCCAAAATTGAATTATATCAGTAAAAGGATATTTAACGACAGAGACGGTCTGTCGTTAAATAAAGTGAGTAATGACCACGTTGCGGTTTGCAATTCAATGCATATGACCATTAGCCACGTTAAATACTCTTACATAATTGCTTACATGTTTCACCTAAAAGGCATAAACAATCTACCCCTGATAGGCCAGCAGTGTCAGCCAGGCTTCTTTTACGTTCCGCTCGGCCAGCAGCTGCTTCGCCCGAAGGTGAAGCAGATCCGGTAGATACTGGCACCCGTTTCGGGCTTCGTCGACCAACGGATTCAGGACGCCCGACTGCCGATAGGCGTTTATTTCTTCCGCATTGGGCAAAGCCGGAAAGCTGCCTAGCTTCCCCAGGTCATTCCCCGATAAAATAGCACTGTTGCGGATACGGGCGGGAATCCGATCTACACCAATACCCACTTGCGGCCGCCCTACTTCAAACAGCGCGTCGCCATTCGCGCGGCAATACCAATCGCCCCCCATACGACCGATCAGATCGAGCTGGTGCGGATCGACGCCCCCCCTTTCGTTGAAAATGGTATCGTGAAAATGGCCCATGACCACTTCGCATACGACCAGATGCCCGGCACCCGGTCCATCGCCGGTAGCGATGATCTGCTTCACAATGCACTCAAAAGCAGCCGGCGATTCCGCCACCCTTGGCGGTCGTATTTTATCCGACGGAATAGCCGTAAACCCTGCTTTACCGAACTCATTAACGCCCCGATCAAACTCGGCACTGGCCAGCGACATTTGCTCCACCATAGCGTAGTTGACAATATTGATCACCACTTCACCCACCTCTTCGAGGTTCAGGAGCGTGTGTTTCTTCTGGCCCAGCCGATTGATACTCGGTGCAAAGACCAGCGTTGGCGGGTTATAGCCAAATACATTGAAGAAACTGAACGGGCTCAGGTTAACCGTACCTTCCGCATCAACGGTGCTGGCAAAGGCAATAGGGCGTGGGCCAATGGTACCGATCATGTACCGGTAAAATTCGTTAGGCTGTAGATCAGCCGGGTTGACTGTTTTCATAGATAGATTTTTCCTGTTACTTCACCCAGATCGACGCGCGTACCCTCCCGGAATCCGCGCCCCTGCAACGTTACTGTATCGCCATCGGCCAGAAATGTCCGGGATAGCGTGTGGGAAAAGTGCAGGGGGCGCTGTCCGTTCCAGCTACTTTCGAGCAGCGACCCAAAAGTGCCGGGTTCGGGCCCCGAAATAGTACCCGTTGCCAGCACATCGCCAATGTTGAGATTGCAGCCGCCCACGGTATGGTGCGCGATCATCTGGGCAAAGGTCCAATACAGATACCGGGCATTCGAGCGACAGATGCAGACCTCTTCGCCATCGGCGGGCTTTAGCCATACATCCAGTTCAAGATCGAAATGACCGGGAGCAGAACTATCAGACGGTTGTAAATACGGCAAAGGCGTTGGCTCCTGTGGCGTACCAACCACCCGAAAAGGCTCCAGCTCATCAAACGGCAGCACCCAGGCCGACAGACTCGACGCAAAGTTCTTCCCCAGAAAAGGACCCAGCGGCTGGTACTCCCACCGCTGAATGTCGCGGGCCGACCAGTCGTTGAACAGCGTAATCCCGAAAATATAGTCTTCCGCTTCGTCAACCGAAACTGGCTCACCCAATGTCGATGCTTTTCCAATAATCAGCCCTAGCTCAAGTTCGAAATCCAGCGCGTTCGACGGACCAAAGGTGAGTTGATCGCCCGCCATAAACTGTCCATTCGGACGACGAACCGGCGTTCCCGATACCACAATGGACGACGCCCGGCCGTGGTAGGCCACCGGCATATGTTTGTAATTCGGCAGCAGCGGATCGGCCTGGGGGCGAAACATGCGGCCCACATTCTCGGCATGGTGAATGCCCGCGTAGAAGTCGGTATAGTCGCCAATACGAACGGGCAGGTGCATCTGCACCCGCGACTCGTGGATAAACACCTGGTCGTGCACCTCGGCAAAGGCCGTAGCCTCATCGGCAAGTAACTCACTCAGCCGCCAACGAATGGCGCGGTGTACCGGCTTACCGAGAGCAATGAAATCGTTGAGAAACGGTCTGGTGAACACGGCGGAATCAATCGACAGACTATCGAAATAGCCCAGCAAGCCCACTACCTCCAGATCAAGAACGTGATCGTTGTGTTTCAGCCCCACACGGGGCGTTGAGGTATCGTAACTAAAAATGCCGTAGAGCATAGGCGTTAAGTAATAAGGAATTTGATTTAGACGCGGCAGTAGTTCCACTGTGGCGTCAATCAATTATAGAATGCGTTCTGTCTTTAGTATGTTTGCCAAACAAGCTGACCAGCGGGTATAATTATTGGTAATGATAAACCAATTTACCGTCTCAACGTACTGTAATCTGATTTAAATACCTTGTCGTCTATTCATGGTTAGCCACGACTTTACATGAAAAATCGTTTACTCCTTTTTCTGCTGTCTGTTACATCAGCCGTTTGTGCGCAAACGCAGTTGTTTGTTGCTCCTACCGGCAATAACGCCAATCCGGGAACGATTACGCGGCCGCTCGCCAGCCTGGACAAAGCCCTGGAAAAGGTAAAATCGGCACCCTCTGAGCGGGTTCAGATCTTTATGCGGAAGGGCATTTATTACCTCCCGAAAACGATTCATATTGACCCGACAGTCACGCAGGGAAAGAGCCTGACCATCAGCAACTACCAGACCGAAACCGCTCAGCTCAGTGGTGGCCGACGGCTACAACTTCGGTGGAAAAAGAATGCCAGGGGTGTCTGGACGGCCATTGTGCCGGGGCCTGCTTTCGAGCAGTTTTTCCTCAACGGCCAGAAACAGACCTTAGCCCGTTACCCGAATTATGACGTTAACGCCCGTGTTTACAACGGCACAGCCGCCGATGCCCTGAGCGAAGAGCGCGTGAGCCGCTGGAAAAATCCCAAAGGCGGCTACGTTCATGCGCTGCACAAAGGTGAATGGGGCGATTTCCACTATCGAATTACGGGCAAAACCGGCAATCAGGTAACGCTGGAAGGCGGCTGGCAGAACAACCGCCCCGCGCCCATGCACCCACAGGAGCGTTTTGTGGAGAACATTGCCGAAGAACTGGACGCGCCCGGCGAGTGGTTTTATAACCGAACCACGCATACGTTATCCGTCATTCCTCCGCCGGGTGTCAATCTGACCACCGCCCGAGTCGATGTGTCGAGGCTGAAGGGACTGTTAGAGTTGACCGGCAGCCCGCAGGTTCCGCTCAAAAACGTACACATTCAGGGCATCCGGTTCGTCAACGCCGAGCGAACATTCATGCAAACCAACGAGCCGCTTTTACGCAGCGACTGGATGATTTACCGGGGAGCGGCTGTTTTTCTGGAAAACACCGAAAACTGCCAGCTAGCCAACTGCGAATTTACGGAGCTGGGCGGCAACGCCCTGTTTTTGAGCGCCTACAACCGAAACTCCGGCGTGCGAGGCTCTTACTTTCACGCCATCGGTGCCAGTGCGATTTGCTTTGTCGGCGATTCGTCGGCGGTGCGGTCGCCGTTGTTCCGCTATGAACATTCGATGCCCTATGCAAAACTGGACCGCCAGTCGGGGCCGAAGAGCGAGGCTTATCCGGCGCAGTGCATCGCTCAGGATAACCTGATTCACCACATTGGCCAGATCGAAAAACAGGCTACGGGCGTCGAAATTTCGATGGCGGCCGGCATTATCGTTCGGCACAACTCCATTTATCAGGTGCCCCGGGCGGGCATCAACATCAGCGAAGGGACCTGGGGCGGGCATCTGCTCGAATACAACGATGTGTTCGATACGGTGCTCGAAACGGGCGATCACGGCTCGTTCAATTCGTGGGGGCGCGACCGTTTCTGGCATCCCAACCGCGCTACGATGGACAGTCTGGCTGCGGCCCACCCCGAACTGATTCAGCTCGATGCGCAAACGACAACCATCATTCAGTATAACCGTTTCCGCTGCGATCATGGCTGGGATATTGACCTCGACGACGGTAGCACGAATTACTACATCGCCAACAATGTGCTGCTCAACGGCGGGCTCAAGTTTCGGGAGGGATTCAACCGGGTAGCCGAAAATAATATTCTGATCAACAACTCCTTCCACCCGCATGTGTGGTTTCGGAACAGTGGCGATGTGTTTCGGAAGAATATCGTGATGCGCCCCTACGCGCCCATCGGCATCCAGGACTGGGGCAAAGAGCTAGATTTAAACCTCTTCCCCGATGCGGCTGCCCTGCAAAAAGCGCAGGCCAACGGCACTGATACGCATAGTTTGGCAGGTGACCCGCATTTCGTGAATGCCGCCAAAGGCGACTACCGGGTGCAGGAAGACAGCCCGGCACTCAAACTGGGGTTTCAAAACTTTCCGATGAATCAGTTTGGTGTGCAGCGGCCCGCGCTGCGATTCATTGCCGACACGCCAAAAATACCCGTTCTGTTCAATACACAGTTGGAGCAAACGGTGAAGGAAATGGTCTGGCTGGGAACGTCGGTCCGTAATGTGCAGGGCCTGGGCGACCGGTCGGCGTTTGGGCTTCCTGATGAGAAAGGCGTGATTGTTGTCGACGTTCCGGCGGGCAGTTTGCTGGCTACCTCCGGGCTGAAAAAGGGCGACGTTATTCGAACCGCCAATCAGGAAGATGTGCCGACGATCGTGCGGCTCATGGCCATTCAGCAGCAAATAAACTGGACCGGTCGGCTAGCGGTAACCGTCATGCGAAACCAGCAGTCTGTCGAGTTAACGCTGCCGTTGAAGTAACGCGGATTTCGGAAGCTGGCGCGGGCATTTGCCCGTGCCAGCTTCATATGGTAAGCATTCGCTTGCGTCAGTGAATACTGACTTTTTGAAATGGCACGAGCCTATGCTCGCGCCAGCATCACTCACTGATGTTGCTATAAATGGAGTCCATGATCCGGACAAAGTGCTGGTAATCGTCGTCGCTCAGGTCACCCCAGCCTTTTCGTCGCATGGCCGATACTACGGGCAGCACTTCGTGGTACTTCGCTTCACCAGCTTCGGTCAGGTAGACCAGAAATTTACGCCGGTCCGTGTCCGCCATGCGCCGTTCGGTCAGCCCTTTTTGACTAAGCAGGTCAATGATTCGCGTGACGGTGGGAGCATCTTTGGTCGTCATCTCCGAAATCGTGTTCTGACTGATACCCGGATTGCGGTAGAGGTGGTCAATGATTACCCATTGATCGACGGTCAGATCGAAACCCGCATCGGTAAATTGCTTTTGAAGGGCATTGCGGATTTTCTTGATCGTTGTATCAATCTTAAAAAAATAAGCACGCGTATCGGAGGGGTGGGTCATTGTCGGTGATCGGCGTCGGTTAGCAGAAAGTGGTCTTGATAACTGACAAAAATAACCAATCTAACTCACTAATAAGCCTTCCAGTGTTTCTTCGATCTGCGGAACGGACTGATAAAGCTGTTCGTAGGATTGAATGACGAAGTATTGCTCCTGAAAATGGTCGATGATGTACGGGGTTTTGAGCAATGTCTCCACATCATACGGGATGCGCTTGGGCTGGTCGCTGAACAGGCTATAGGTCGTTTCGCCAACCGACGACAGGATGCCACCCCCATAAATCCGCAGCTGATCGCCTTCCTGAATCAGTCCAAACTCAACGGTATACCAGTACAGCCGCGAGATCATGGCAATCGCTTCGTCACTGTCGATATGATGCAGCGCAATCTGGCTCAGTGACGCCAGAAAATCGCAGAACGCCTGATTCGACAGCATGGGCACATGCCCAAACGTATCATGAAACATATCGGGTTCGGGCAAATAATCCAGCTGGTCACGCCGACGCAGCCAGGTGGTGGCCGGAAAATTCCGGTTGGCCATCAGTTCGAAAAAGTCTCGATTAGGAATCAATCCCTCCACAGCCTGTACCCGCCAGCCCGTAAGTGCCTGCAAACGCGGGTTCAGGTCCTGCTCGAAATCAGGAATGCGATCAGCCCGAAAACCCGTGGTCTCGATCCCATCCAGGTACGCCTGACTGGCCTTTCCCGGCAGCTGCGCCATCTGCCGCTCGAACAAAAGCCGCCAAACGGCCTGATCGTTGGGGGTGTATTTTGTGTATGTCTGGTTCATGGTGAAAGAGCGAAAGAGTAAATGAGTGAAAGAGCGAAACCTTGCACGAAACGCGCTTTCGCTCTTTCACTCTTTCGCAGCGGTTACAACGTCCCCCGTAGCGCCTGTTCGCGTTCGATGGCTTCGAAGAGGGCTTTGAAATTACCTTTCCCGAACGAACGGGCTCCTTTGCGCTGGATGATCTCGAAGAAGAGCGTCGGTCTCGGACAGATGGGCTTGGTGAAAATCTGCAACAGGTAGCCTTCATCGTCCCGGTCGACCAGGATGCCCAGCGAACGTAGCGTGTCGATTGCTTCGTCGATCGGCCCGATCCGGTCCGACAGATGCTCGTAATACGTTTCGGGTACGGTTAGGAACTCAACACCCCGATCGCGCAGGGCCAGTACCGTTTCCACAATGTTGTTGGTCGCCACAGCGATATGCTGAATACCGGGACCGCCGTAAAAATCCAGATACTCTTCGATCTGCGATTTCTTTTTACCCTCGGCCGGCTCGTTGATCGGAAATTTCACGCGCCCGTTTCCGTTGCTCATGACTTTACTCATCAGCGCCGTGTAGTCGGTGGAGATGTCTTTATCGTCGAAGGAAACGAGTTGCTGGAAACCCATTACATCGTGGTAAAAAGCCATCCACTGGTTCATCTCGTGCCAGCCTACATTGCCAACCATATGGTCCACGTATTTCAGACCCACATCCGTCGGCTGATAGGCGGGTGTCCAGGATTGATAACCCGGCAGGAAAACCCCGTTATACTGACTCCGCTCCACAAATACATGCACGGTGTCGCCATAGGTATAGATGCCCGACCGCACCACATAGCCCTGCTCATCCTGCTCGCGACGAGGCTCCAGATATGGGGTTGCTCCCCGCTTGGTTGTTTCCTCGAAGGCCTTCGCTGCGTCGTCTACCCACAGGGCCACCACCCGAACGCCATCGCCATGCTGGTCGATATGGCGGCCTATTTCGGTATCACCGTGCAAGGGCGATGTCAGCACAAGCCGGATTTTATCCTGTTGCAGGACATACGACTCACGGTCGCGCAAACCCGTCGACAGGCCTGCGTGGGCTACCGGCTGAAACCCGAAGGCCGTCTGGAAATAGTGCGCCGACTGCCGGGCATTGCCGACATACAGTTCAATGTAATCGGTGCCGTTTAGCGGCAGAAAATCCTCGGTTGAAGATTGAATTGTTGGTTGTTCAAGTTCGAGTGTTTCCATGTTTGTTGATGTGTAGCGCGGGTGGTAACCCACGTTAGGTTAGTCAATCCACGATTTGTAATATTTCCCGTCGTCAATCGCTACGGCCTGCTCGGTGAGCATGAGGGGCCGGAAGGTATCTACCATGACGGCGTATTCCTGCGTTTCTTTTTTGCCGATACTCCGCTCCATGGCACCCGGTGCCGGGCCGTGCGGAATACCGCCGGGGTGCAGGGTGATATGGCCGGGCGCAATGTCGTTGCGGCTCATAAAATCACCGTCGACATAATAGATAACCTCGTCGGAGTCGATATTTGAGTGGTTGTACGGAGCCGGAATCGCCTGCGGATGGTAGTCGTACAGACGCGGCACGAAGGAACACACTACAAACGAATCGGTCTGAAAAGTCTGGTGTACCGGTGGCGGCTGATGCACGCGCCCGGTAATGGGTTCGAAATTGAAAATCGAGAACCCATAGGGATAATTGTAGCCGTCCCAGCCAACCACATCGAACGGATGCGAGGCATAAACCAGCGAATGAAGCGATCCCTGTTTTTTGATCTTCAACAGGAAATCGCCGGTTTCGTCGTGCGTTTCCAGACTACCCGGACGAATGATGTCCCGCTCACAGAAGGGCGAATGTTCGAGCAGCTGGCCAAACTGATTCCGGTACCGCTTTGGCGTATAAATGGGCGAATGCGATTCAACGTACAACAGCCGATTATCGACCGAATCGAACTGAATCTGATAAATCACCCCACGCGGAATAACGAGGTAATCGCCATACTGAAATGGAATTGTCCCGAAGAGCGTTCGGAGCTTTCCGGAGCCGCGATGCACGAACAGCAGCTCGTCGGCATCGGCATTTTTATAGAAATAAGTCGTCAACGACTGACGAGGAGCCGCCAGCCCGAACACCAGGTCGTTGTTCATAAGCAGCGGCACCCGACTTTCCAGAAAATCATCGGCGGGTTCGACCTGAAACCCGAGCAACTTCCGGGATAGCATATTCTTCGGCACCGCCGGTTTGGGCGTCATGTCCACACTCTCCAGCACTTCGCGCACCATCGTTGGCCGATGAACGTGATACAGCAGCGACGACATGCCCTCGAAGCCAATGGTCCCAAACAACTGTTCGTAGTAAAACGGCCCGTTTTGCTGACCAGTCACTCCATCCGCAGCGCCACCGGGTCGGGCAAACTGGGTGTGGCGTTTGGGCGGAATCTGACCCAGCGTGTGATAAAAAGGCATGGCTGTAAAAGTTTAACCCGTTCGTTAATCAGATAAAACAGGCGATTGTGGTAGCGAATCCAGTTAGTTATTTTTATTTGCCACAACAACTATTGTCTAACACACAATTATAACGACAACTACTTAAAATGGTATATTGTTTAGATAAAATTTTATTAAACGGAGTAGCTACAAACAGGAATGCTTAAAATTTGCTTTGAATAGTAAAGCCCACCCCCTTTTTTTAATTTTGGGCGGGCAACGTTTTTTATACCTGAAGACTATTAACTGTTTAACGCGCCGGTTCGCCGGTGATCTCTGAAATGCAACCTACCCTTTTGATTCTGGCGGCCGGTATGGGCAGCCGTTACGGTGGTATCAAACAACTGGACCAATTTGGCCCCAATGGCGAAACCATTATAGATTATTCTCTCTTCGATGCCATCCGGGCTGGTTTTGGTAAGGTTGTCTTTATCATTCGGGAAGAACTCCGCCACGATTTTGAGGAAGTTTTTGGTGCTAAGCTAGCGGGTAAACTCGAGGTCGATTATGCCATTCAGGCGCTTGATTCGTATGTGCCTGCTGAAGTGGGCGAAGTACGACGTACCAAGCCCTGGGGTACCGGCCATGCCATGCTGTGCGCCAAAGATCATACACAGACTCCATTTGCAGTCATTAACGCCGATGATTTTTACGGTCTGGAAGCGTTTCAGCTCATCAGCAATTTCCTCACTACCGATACCAATGACGAGCTGCACGCCATGGTGGGCTATGAAGTCAAAAATACCTTGTCAGAAAACGGGTCGGTATCCAGGGGAGTTTGTGAAGTAGCCGAAAACGGCAACCTGATTTCCGTCATTGAGCGCACGAAAATTTATGAGCAGGAAAATGGTGCGACGGAGAAGAAGATTGTCTTTGAAGAAGCTGACGGCCTGACGCCACTGGCTCCTGACACGCCTGTCTCGATGAACTTCTGGGGCTTTAAACCAAGTGTGTTCCCGCTGGTGGAGCACCAGTTTGAGAGCTATGCCATCGCGAACATCAATTCGCCTAAGGCAGAATTTTACATTCCTACTGTGATGTCAAACCTGATTCAGACGGATACGGGTCACTGCAAAGTGTTCCGCAGTCAGTCGGCCTGGTTCGGCGTTACCTACCCCGACGATAAGCCCGTGGTGCAGGCTGCCCTGAAGCAGTTGCACGATGATGGAGCCTATCCGTCAACGTTGTGGTAAATAACATAAATAATGAGCCACAGCGTTTGACATTCAAGGTTTTACGTGCCGTAGCGGTCGGATGTTTACGTTTAGTAGCCATACCAGGAAGTCATAATAAGTATAGGTAAAAAGGTTTATTTACCACAGAGGCACAAAGTGCACAGAGGGCTCTTGATGAAACCTATGTGCACTTTGTGCCTCTGTGGTAAATAAACCTTTTTGCGTTTAATCACTGTAATCCTAACTCGTACGCTCGGGGAATTTCTCGACGATTCGCTCAGCTTCTTTCGTTAGTTTAGCCGCAATTTGAGCCGGGTCGCCAACGGCGTTTTGTACCGAACCCCGCCAAACCAGCTTGTGCGTACGGGCATCCACCATGTCGACGACCAGTGTACCCGCCTGGTACTGTTCCTGGGTGTATTGCTGACCACCCCAGCCCCACCAGCCGGGTCCCCAGCCGCCGTATCCCCAACGTCCCCAACCCATGTAGGGACCATAAAAAGGCGACGGTGTCGCTACGTTCCGGGTTTTATCCTCAACAAAAAAATGATAGCCTACCAATAAATCAGGGCGGGTTTGGACTTCATTCAATCCTTTCTGTTTTAACACGCCAGCCATCGTATTCTCCACATTCTCGGTGGCTATCTGATTGTAATACAATGGATTTTGTCCCGCTTTCACATCGTTGTCCATCCAGGCAAATGTCTTGTACTTGCTAAAATCAGCGCGACTGTTGCTGTCGACGGTTACGCGTGGTGCACAGCCATAAATCAATGCTAAAAAAGTAACTATACTCAGTAATCGCTTCATAACGTAGAGTTGTTTGTTGTTCACTCTACTTAACTTATAGTCTTATTCAAAGGTTTGTATTTTGTGAGGTAAGGTTCCTACTGCAACGTGGGATGTTTTTGGTGCCACTGGGTAGCATCCTGATACGCCTTTGCCACTGCCAGCACTTTTCCTTCTTCGAACAATTGCCCGTTGAATGTGATGCTGGTGGGTAGATTCTGCTTCGTAAACCCATTCGGCAATACCACGCAGGGATGACCCGTCAGGTTAGTGAGTGTCAGGTTCCCACCCGCGTAGGCCGGTGAGACATACACATCAATCCTGGCCGCTTTTAGCTGCGCGGCCATCTCATTGATGAGCTTGGTTCGGGCACGGTTTGCCTGTATGTACTCAACGGCGGGCACAAACCGCGCCGAGCGAAACGAATTTGGCCAGGCATTTTTTCCCTGCCGCACCATCAGGTCATCGCGGCCCGAGCGGGTCAGTTCATCGAAGGAGGCAGCCGCTTCAACCGTCAGCAAAAACGAAATACGGCCCGCCGGAACGCCCGTTGGCAAATCGAAAGGAACCAGTTCGGCCCCTAACGTTCGCAGCGTCTGTAGCGTGAGGGAGTCATTGGCCCGGTTGGGATAATTGCTTTCGAACGCCTTTTTCACGTAGCCGATCCGCATACCTTTCAAGGTGGTCAGCGGTGTATAACGGAACGGAGCCGCCATGACGGTAGGGTCGTTTCCATCGGGTCCGTAAATAGCATTGAACACGAGGGCACAATCTTCCACGCTCCGGGTAATGGGCCCGATCTTATCCATACTCCAGCTCAACGCCATAGCCCCGTGCCGACTCACCCGCCCGAAGGTGGGCCGCAGACCCGTGGTGCCGCAAACCGTCGATGGTGAAACAATAGATCCCAGTGTTTCCGTGCCTATGGCAAAGGGTAATAAGCCCGCCGACACGCTCGATGCCGACCCAGCCGACGAGCCGCTGGAACCGGCCGTGGTACTCCAGGGGTTGCGCGTCATGCCGCCAAACCAGACATCGCCCATCGCCAGGGCACCCAGCGTCATTTTGCCGCAGAGTACCGCACCCGCTTTTTCGAGTCGCTGAATAACGGTGGCGTCGACGTCAAGCGTCTGGTCTTTATAGGGCATTGCCCCCCAGGTTGTTTTGTAGCCTTTTTTAGCCAGCAGATCTTTCGCCCCATAAGGAATACCATGCAGCGGTCCCCGGTACTTACCCGCTTTCAGTTCGTCGTCGGCACGTTTGGCCTGACTCAGCGCCAGGTCCTCGGTCAACGTGATCACACAGTGTAGCTTAGGGTCGTACGTTTTGAGTCGATTCAGGAAAAACTTGGTAAGATCGACCGACGAAATCTGTTTTGTACGAATTAATTCGCCTAACTGCCCAACAGTATAAAATGCCAGCTCGTCGCGGTTTTGAGGCAATGAAACCTTTCCTGCTACCGACGCTTTGAACGATGATGGCCCGGTGGGCATAACAAACCCAGCCGGAAGCGGATTGAAGTACAGAGCGGGCGCAACATCATTAGGGAGATCAATTTTACGAAGGGCCTCGTAATTGGTGCGGGCGTTATTCAGGTTACCGAGCATCGAGTCGCGCTCGGCGGGGGTAAACTCAAGTCCGAAAACTTTGGCGGCTACTTCCACCATCTCGGTGGTCAGCGGTTTTTGGGGGTCGTCGTTGGTAATAAACGCACCAAGAAGAAAGCTGCTGGCGCAGGCAGTAAGCAGAAGTAAGCGTTGTTTCATTCGATTTGGCTTATTGATAAAGTAATAAGCCAAATTACGGCAGAAAGGGCGTTAGTCAGCCGCTAGCAATAAAAATTCTTCATGTAACCGAATTATCTGTGGCAGCAGCAACTGGCTCTCATCATTATCAACCACATAATCAGCGATCCGCAACCGTTCCGCATCGTCGATCTGACGATCAATAATATGCTGTATTTCAACTTCGGACCGGTGGGGGTCGCGTTGGCGAATACGGGCGATGCGCAACGCAACGGGTGCCTGAACCACAACTACCTTATCAAGTGAATTGTGGTCTCCGGCAGCTTTCATCAGGGCAGCTTCTTTTACCACATAGGGTTTGTCGGCGTGTTCAATTACCCAGGCGGCCGTATCGGCAAACACTCTCGGGTGGATAACGCCGTTAAGTGCCGCCAGCAGCGACGGGTCAGAAAACACCTGAGAGGCTACCCAGGCCCGGTTGTATTTTCCGGTGGCATCGTAGGCGTTGGCTCCCAGCACCCGCTGAATATCGGCTTTCAGAATTGGGTCGTGTTCTGTGAGCCATTTCGCCCGTTCGTCGGCCTCGTAAACAGGTATACCCAACGCCCTGAATACCTTGCAAACAACGCTCTTACCTGAGCCAATGCCGCCCGTTACGCCAATCTGGAGAGGTGTTTGCATGAGGGTGAAAGAGCCAAAGAATGAAAGAGCGAAAGAGTGAAAGAGTGAAAGAGCGAAAGAGTGGCTCACTGGTGAGTTTGCCACTCTTTCACTCTTTCACTCTTTCGCTCTTTCGCTCTTTACCGGAGGTGATAAGAGTTCGCCGACTTCGAAACTGACGGCAACCCGGTCGGCACTGGTGTGCAGGAGCGGGTGACGCAGTTGGTTCAGGGGCAGTTCTTCGTCGTAGTTATCGGAAATACGTTTGCGCGGAATGCGTACCCAGATTGTATCGGGCAAGCCACGAACCAGTTTGGCGGGGCCGTCGATTTGCAGGGTCCGGGGTGTCATGTTAATAACGCTCGATACCATGAACCGGGGAGCCATATCGAGGTGCATACTGTCGGGAAGCAGGCGTACCGTTTTCGTTAGCCGCCGGTCGAAACTCATGGCGAGGGTATCGGCAACCACGTAATTGACATGAAGTTTCTTGACCTGCTCCGCCAGAGCCGCTGCCAGCGATGACGTATTGATGGCCGTGGCCCGCAGTGGGTTCTGAACAATGTAATCGACGGGTTCGACACGGAAGGGCAACCACGAATGGCGCAGCAATCCCCAGCCATCGCTCGACACATTAACCCGCACCGCGTGCGGCAATGGCGAGGTGGCCACGAACGACGAGTCGTCGTAGACGAACCGAACGGGGTAGTCGACGTTTAGCGTATAGCCTTGTTTATTGAGGGCATTCAGAAACCAGAACAGCGCGGCTGCGCCTATGCACAGCAACGCCTTGGTGGGTTGAAACGAGCGGACGTTTTGAACGGTATTCACACGCTATTGTTTCTCAGCTTCAGCCGGTTTCACGGTTGCTTCCCGCGAGATGGATGTTTTCTCGAAGGTCATTTTAACACCCCGATCCACTTCAAGTGTCACGGTCGTGGCTTCAACGGAAGCGATCTTACCGTGTAAACCACCAATGGTTACCACATTATCCCCTTTTTTGAGGCTATCGACAAAGCTCTTCTGGTCCTTCTGCTTTTTCTGCTGCGGGCGGATCATGAAGAAATAGAACACACCAATGATAGCTACCCAAAGGAGCACATTATAGATCATTGAGGTGTTGGAGCCGGCTGCGGCCTGTAACAGAATTGACAACATGGGGGTCTTATTTTAGGATGTTTTGGTGGTATCGTCCTTGGCTTTCACCAGGGCTTTGAACTGAAGATCGGTCATGGACGGCTCGGTGTTGGCAAAGATGGTGATGGTTTTATTCTGTTGCCCCATCTTGCCCCGACTATTGAAGCGAACCCGTACCGACGACTTGGCACCGGGGGCCACCGGCTCCCGTGGCCACTCGGGCGTTGTGCAGCCACACGAAGCGGTGATGTTGTTGATAATCAACGGAAATTCACCCGTGTTCGTGAAGGCGAACACATGCTCAACGGTGTCGCCTTCCGTGAGGGTGCCGAAATCGTAAATGCCTGTTTCGGCAAACGTGATTCTGGGCATCTTGGCCGAGGCTGTTGCCTTGGAGGCCTGCCCCTGCTGCCGGTTATCGCAGCTTATCTGACTAAAGCTTATACCGCCAACGACTGCCAGTAGCAGCCACTTTTTAACTTGCATGGTAAAGATTCTCGTTATTTCGTTCAAGGTTCAAGGCTTCCGGTATCTGGTCAGGCGTGCCTCAGCCAGTCTGAAACCCCGAACCTGAAACTATAAACTACTACGCGTTTTGCTGCTTGATCTGGGCCATAAGCCGGTCAACATCTTCCAGCAAACGTTCGGCTTTCTCCCGAGCGTCGTTGACAACCCGCTGGCCTTCGTTTTTCGACAAATTTTCGGGAAGCTCCACGGAGTTGCCCAGCTCTTCCAGCAACTGGTTGATCTGCTCTCTGTACTTCGACAACCGGAACGACAACCGATCACGGGTGATTTTGCCCTTGTCGGGCGCATACAGTAATCCAACAAGAGATCCGGCAGCAATACCGGTCAGCAAAAAGGTTAAATCACGGCCAATTCTGCTCATTTTTCAAAAAAGTTTGTGGTTTTGGGACTTATGATAACATGTCTTCGGTATTGATTCCTCATGCACTGGCAATTAGGTAAATCAGCTTCCGCGAACTGTAACCATAAACCCCAAATGCCCTTATTTATTGTCCAGCAACCCACGCCCACTCTTCCGCAGACGCCCCGAAGCTTGTAGCTTCTCGGACAGGTTGTCTAAGATTCCATTGACAAATTTACCGCTTTTAGGCGTACTGTACGCCTTCGCCAGCTCGATATATTCATTAATCGTTACTTTGACCGGAATGTTTGGAAAACTGAGCAACTCACAAACGGCCAATTTCAGGATGATTTTGTCGATCATCGCCACCCGTTCAACATCCCAGTTCTGAAGCTGATCAGCCAGAAGTTGTTCATAGTCAGTGTCGTTCTCGATGGCTTTCTCAAACAGGGTGTTCAGGAACAGTTCATCCTCTTCCCAATCGTCGGTGAGCGGTTCGAGTTTCAGACCCGTCGGACTTTGAACCGATTTCAGCGTTCGAATGGCCAGTCCCCGCACCACTTCGCTGTTTTCGGCCCAGCTCAGGTCGATTTCAGACAGATGATCGCGGATAACCTCGTGCTTGAATATAAGGGTACGCAGCACATGTTGTGCCAATGCCTGATCTTCATCGGCGCTATGGGTGCGTTTGTCGCAGTAAGCGCGGTAGGTATCATCCGTTTTCAGGGCTTCGCGCAGGGCTTTGCGGACAAAGGGCAGATCATCGACCCACGAGATCCCGTGCCGAACGGCTTCGTTCGTCAACGGCTGGTGTTCCGACAGGGCCTGTATAACGGTATTATCGCTCAGGTTCGACTCGAAGGGGAAGGGTGTTTCGTCCACGTCGCGGTACTGGCGTTCGCTGTCGATCTTGGCCGCATGACCCAGTTCAACCAGCAGCAGCATTACCCGCAGATAATCGTCATAGATGCCGTTCACCTGCTTCAGCATCATCTGCGCCAGGTGCTGGCGATCTTTTCTCGTACGAATCTGATAAAACACAAACCCATCGTTAGCGGCTTTAAGCACGTTACGGGGGGCGTCGTCGTCCTGAGCGGATTGGTTGTTTTTGATGGCTTCTTCAAACAGAAGAGCGGCCAGTTTCCGGTAGCCTTCGAGTTGCCGCTTGTTCTGCGGCAGCATCGAGTTTAGGTCGGGTTGGAAAAGATCATTGATGCCGTCTACGGCTAGTTGTTGATTGGAGTATTCAGCCTGCCGAAGCGCATATATCGCCTGCATGACCTTTATTCGGAGTAGTCGCCTATTGAGCATCCCGCCTAAGTCTAATTTTGCTACCAGTATGAAAAAGAACTGCTTAAATCGGGTGCAAAAGTAGGAAGTTTCGGGGAGAAAGGCAAGCGGGGGAGTAAGTGAAGTGAGTGGAGTGGGTGAAATAGTGGAATGGGTAAAGTAAGTAGAAAAAAGAGACGGGCAAATAGCTAACTGGCTTCACCTGCTATCCTCACTCCACCCACTCCACTTACTCCACCCACTCCACTAACTTCCCTGCAACTTTTCGCCGTTCCGAGCGGTTACGAACAAAACGCTGCTGGTCTTATTGTGAAAGCACTTTCCTATTTAAATAAATACCTCCTCAAGTATAAATGGTACCTGATTTTGGGGACGCTCTTTACGGCGATCTCCAATCTGTTCGGTATTTTCCCGGCGCAGCTGGTGCGCTATGCCCTTGATCTGGTACGCGAAACGCTGGACATTTATTATCTCTACGATAAATCACCGCTTCAGTCGTCGCTCTATGAGGTGTTCACAGTGAGCATCCTGCTCTTTGGCGTCATGACCATTACCCTGGCCCTGCTGAAAGGGTTCTTTCTGTTTCTGGTTCGGCAGACGCTCATTGTCATGTCGAGGCATGTGGAGTATGACCTGAAGAACGAAATCTACGATCACTACCAGACCCTTCCGCTTAGCTTTTATCGTCAGCACAACACCGGCGACCTCATGGCGCGTATTTCGGAGGATGTCAGCAAAGTGCGGATGTACATTGGCCCGAGCATCATGTATGGCCTGAACCTGATCGTTCTATTCATTCTGGTCATCACGTATATGGTCAGCATCAACGCCCGGCTATCGCTGTATGTGCTGCTGCCCCTGCCGATTCTGTCGGTGGCGATTTACATTGTCAATAACATCATTATTCGTCGCTCCGAAGAAATTCAGCGGTCATTATCGCAACTGTCGACCTATGTGCAGGAAGCTTTTTCGGGCATCCGGGTGCTGAAAGCGTTTGTTCAGGAAGATAATTCTGCCAAAAAATTCGAGCTTGAAAGTGATGAGTACCGCAGCAAGTCACTGAGTCTGACGCGGGTCGATTCGCTGTTTTTCCCCATTGTCGCCATTCTGGTGGGCTTAAGCAATGTGCTGGTCATTTTTGTGGGTGGTCAGGAAATCATTGCCGGTCGACTCACACCGGGCAACATTACGGAGTTCATTTTATACGTCAACATGCTCACCTGGCCGGTGATGGCCCTCGGCTGGACCACCAGCCAGACCCAGCGGGCAGCCGCGTCCCAGCAGCGTATCAACGAATTTCTGAACATCAAAACCGATATCGTTTCGCAGAAGAATATCGAGCATTCGATCAAGGGCGAAATCGAATTCAAAAATGTCCGGTTTGTGTATCCCGACTCGGGCATCGTGGCCATCAAGAACTTCTCGATGCACGTTCGGGCGGGCGAAACAGTGGCCATTCTGGGAACCACCGGCTCCGGAAAAAGTACGCTGGCGAACCTGCTGACCCGTATGTACGACACGACATCGGGCGAAATTCGGGTCGACGGGATTTCCATCAAGGACTACAACCTGACGTCGTTACGAGGGCAGATGGGCTACGTGCCGCAGGACGTTTTTCTGTTTTCAGAAACGATCAGTAATAACGTTCGCTTTGGCAAACCCGACCTGCCGCAGGCCCGAGTCGATCAGGCCATCCGCGATGCCGACCTGTATCAAAACGTCTTGGACTTCCCCGAGCAGTTCGAAACCCGCGTGGGCGAACGGGGCGTCACGTTATCGGGCGGGCAGAAACAGCGGCTGAGTATTGCCCGTGCCATCGCCCGCGACCCCAGGATTCTGATTCTGGACGACTGCCTCTCGGCGGTAGATACTAACACCGAAAACATTATCCTCAACAACCTCCAGCGCATCATGGCCGACCGCACCTCGGTGGTGATTTCGCACCGTGTTTCGTCGGCGAAACTGGCCGACTATATCATCATGCTCGACAATGGGGAGATCGTGGAAGAAGGCACGCAGGAGGAACTCCTCGCCAAAAACGGTGCCTACCGCGAACTGTACGAAAAACAGTTGCAGACGGAAGAGGCTTAACGAACAAAGGGAACGTCACAGTCACCCACCCCCACAAGGAAACCGTCTATTACCACTCTTACTAAAGAAGCCCAATAAACACGCGTTTATTGGGCTTCTTCGTTTTTGACCAATCAGTAAATTTTAGTTCATCGTGTATGACTATTCTTTGTGTTGTCTTTCACCGTGCGTTACTTGACACAAAAATGATCATACAATCAATCTCCTTAATCCCGAACAGCACCAGACAAACGCGACCGGCAACTACCAATAGCACGGAACAATGCGTAAAGGCCGCTTACGGTACCGGTTTCGGTAATAGCTGTCTGTTTGCTAGCTCTTTGGTGATTTCCGAGAATGCGACGATGACTTTATTGATATACGACCTGTAAGCCAGATTTCTGCTTTTACTAACTCGTTCAACCTTACCGAATATGCGCTCTTTACGAATTACATCAATCCTTAGCTATGGCAGTTTATTCCTTGGGGGACTGCTGGCCGCTTGCCAGCCTCAGTCAACTCTGGCTCCTTCTGCACAGTCCCCTCAGGTAGTCCAGACGCCCCAGCCCGATTTCAAGCCTCTGGCTCCGACCCTTAGCTTGCCCGTCACCATCGATTACCATGACGACGGGGGTACGCTCGCATCACTCGTCTATCGCTCTACGCTGACTTACGACGGGCGAAATCGACTCCAGTCCATCAGCGATGAGCGGCTGGGCAGTTCAGGAAGCAGTTCGCCCTGGGTGCAGTTTACCTACACCGACAATCGGCTGACACGCATTGATCTAACGTCGATTTCGGTTAATGCTGACGCCCCTGTTGCCGATGAAGAAAAGCAACCGGCCCGGTTCGAACTCGCCTACTCGGGAAATGATGTAGCCGTTCGGTTACTGATTGGCGGCAAAGAGGTACAGCAAAGTTCACTGACCATTGATGAGCAGGGACTCCCCGTTAGAAACAGTTTGACACGACTCATATTTGACCCAAAGGGAAACCTGGATTGGGTGGCTCATTCCAGACAAAACCCGGTTAAGGGCACGGAAATTATTGAGCAACGGTATGACGATCAGCGGACGGTATTCAGTCAGGTACGCGAAATGCAGTTGCTGGAGGGTATTCTCAGCACGGTTAATCGACGGATTTATTCAAGTGGGCTGGTGGGTTTGGGCAGCAGTTTGACAACAAATAATTTGATTTACACCAAACGCAAGAATTGTGATCCTGCGTATGGCTGTCGTGAAATTGATGAAGTGATGATCAAGAAGTCGTTGGTCAATGATCAGGGCTTTCTAACCGAGTCAATCAATAGTCTGGGCGCCATGGGGTATTACCAGTTTAGTATTCGCTACAAGCAAGTGAATGGTTAGTTAGCGCATTTACTAGATACCACCAAGAAATTAACACATCATGTCAATCAGTGCCTGAGTAGCCCTCTGCAAAGAGAATAATCTATTACCGAAAGCGGATTGTAACATGCTATAGGCGGTAAGCTTGTTCTTGTACAATCCACAATTGGTTGACACCATTCTGTAATTGAATAACTTTTACTTCAACGCCGTCACCCATTCATCATGCCCGCAGTTGGCGCATTTATCTTCTTTTTCCTTTTGCTCCGATTCCGGTTTGGCGTTACCACAGTAAAGGCAGACAAGCTGGTCGGGTGCTTTTTCCTGCTGGTCAATAAAATCGGTGTCCCATTCGGGCAGTATGGACAGGCCCGGCTTGGGCTCGGGGGCTTCAATAAGCGTAAACTCACCGTTTGCCTCCATGTATAACCGCTTTACATGCCCCAAATGAGTAATACCGCTGGAACGGAGCTGCGCAAACAACAACTCGCGGGTTACGGTTGACTCCTTCATACCCGGCAATTGAATAACGGCATTTTCGACCAACGTGCTGATGCGACCCTGGGAGATCATTTCAAACGTCTGATTTCTGGACGCCCAATAGGAAATAAACCGCTGACGAACCACAACGATCAGGCCAATGACAAAAGGCGGCAGGAGGCCCCGCTGCGCATCCAGAATAGGAATCCCGATGGCAGCGGCCAGAGACACCATAGCGGCCATTTCGTTGCGGCTCAGTTGCAACGACATGCGTCGGCCCATCAGGCGCAAACAAACCATGAGCAGCCCATAAACGACGGCGGCCCGGATCAAAATCTCAACGTAAAACAAACCGGGCACGTCGCCGACGAGTATCCGGTGCCAGTCCGATAGATGAAGGTCTTCCTTATGCATGGAAATTTATAAAATAGCGTTTGCCCATTGGTCAGCCTGACAAACGGAACAATTACCGGGTTTTGGATGAGCGGGGATAGTGTTACCGCAATTGCCACAAGACAGATGATCCGTGGTCTGGTCATAAATCGACTGAATTTCAGCATCGCCCGGGGGTAAAACGGATAAGCCCGGTTTGCCTTTCTCGTCCTGATAGATACTGAACATTCCGTAAGCCTCCAGGTACAGGCGCTTTACCTTACCCAGATTATAGACGTTTTCACTTCGTAAAGCGGCATAAATCTGTTGGTGCGACAGGCGGTTTTCAGTCATCTGTTCCAATTGCAGGACGCCGTCTTTTACGAGTACGGTTGATGTTCCCTGAATTGTCTTTTCGGCTTTACTGTTCTGAAAACCCAGCCAATTGGTACCCCGCAAAAAACCCAGCGCACACACCAGAGCCAATATACCTGAGAGTATGCCCCTGTCTGGCAACTGCATGGCCGGTGCCAGAATAGCCCCCATCGTGAGCATAACGGCCAGTTCCAGATTGGTCAGTTGCCCATTCATGCGTTTCCCGAGCAACCGCATCACAACCAGGAGCACCAGGTAGATAATGGATGTACGGATAAACACTTCCAATAAAAACTCAACGGGCGCATCACCAATCAGAATTCGCTGCCAATCGCTTAGATGGATGTCTTCTTTCTGCATGACCGCTTAACTTTCTGATTATCTAAAAAGATTGATATAGAGAGAAGAATCTAAGTTTTTTCATATAACCTATAAAGTATGCCTAATTAATAGACCAGACAATCAGGAAACGGTCTTCCGGCTAACAGGATGGTTGATAAGGTGGTTGGTTTTATAGCGAAGAAAATCACTGCGTTATCAATGAAAAAACTAGCCCTACTTCTGTGTGTCGTTCTCCTTGTCGCCTGTCAGAAAGACGCCGATGACACTAAATCCAACAAAGTTCCTCCCGCCCCCATTCCAACCGATTTTATCGAAGAACTCTGGTATAAAAACGGACTCATTTACAGCGTCGATGTGGAAGTTTTTAAAGACTCCGACAAAGATGGCGTGGGCGATTTTAACGGGCTGGCCCAGCAACTGGACTACCTGAAAACAATGGGTGTCGAAACGATCTGGCTGGCCCCGTTTCAGCCCACGCCCAACAAAGATGATGGCTACGATGTGTCCGACTTTTACGGCATCGATACGCGCCTGGGTACCAATCAGGATTTTGATGCGTTTATGCAGCAGGCCAACAAAAAAGGCATTCGGGTGATGATGGACCTGGTCACCAATCATACCTCCGACCAGCATCCGTGGTTTCAGCAAGCCCGGCAACGCAATGATTCGCCCTACCGATCGTGGTATGTGTGGTCCAAAGACCGCCCAAAGAAATGGGATTCCGGTATGGTGTTTCCGGGTGTTCAGAAAGACATCTGGACCTTCGATAAACAGGCGGGTGAATATTACTACCACCGTTTCTATGAGTTCCAGCCGGACCTGAACATGCAGAACCCGGCCGTGCAGCGGGAAATGCGGAAGATTGTCCGATACTGGCTGGATAAAGGTGTCGCGGGTTTCCGGGTCGATGCCGTTCCGTTCCTGATCGAGGTGGCTAACAAGGATTTTGACCCCGACAAACCCGAACACCAGTTCGACATCATCACACAGTTGCACCAGTATATTCAATGGCACAAACGGGACGCTATTTTGCTGGGCGAAGCCAACGTCGACCCAAAGGAGCAGGAGCCTTTTTTTGGTAAGGAAGGCGAAAACATGCAGACGATGTTCAATTTCTTCGCCAATCAGCACCTGTTCTATGCCCTCGCCACCGGCGAAACTGAGTCGCTAAAAAAAGCGCTTACCGATACCCGAGGCATCCCGCCTACGGCTCAGTGGGCTCATTTTCTGCGTAACCATGACGAAATCGACCTGGGGCGGCTGAGTGATAAGGACCGGGATAAAGTCTACGCCCGCTTTGGCCCCGACACGACCATGCAGCTTTACGACCGGGGCATTCGTCGGCGGGTGGCCCCTATGCTGGGCGATCCCCGGCTGGTCGGGTTAGCCTACAGCGTTCTGTTTTCATTGCCGGGTATGCCGGTTATCCGCTACGGCGAAGAGATCGGTATGGGCGATGACCTGAGTCTACAGGAGCGGCTTTCCATCCGAACGCCCATGCAGTGGTCGAGCGGGCCAAATGCCGGATTTACGGAAGGGACCAAACCTGTCCGGCCCATCATTAGCCAGGGGCCTTACAGCTACACGAAAGTCAATGTAGCCGCCCAACGTGCCGACTCAGCCTCGTTGCTCAACCAAGTGACCCGATTCGCCCAATTACGGAAACAATGTCCCGAAATAGGCTGGGGAAACTGGAAACTCCTCGACACAGGGTCCAACCACGTGATGGCTATCCAGTACGATTACCAGGGCCGCTCGCTGCTGATGGTCTACAACTTCAGCAAGGAGCCGCAGCAATGCCAGATTCAAACCAGCTTGAAGACCAACGATCAATTGCTCAACTTAATGACAAAAGCAAAGAGTCAGATTGGTGAAAAAGGCAATTATCCGGTAAAACTGGCCGGTTACGGGTCCGGCTGGTACCGGCTGGCACGGTAATGTAGTCCACCCCTACCGAGGGCTACACCCCTACCGAGGGCTACACCCCCGGCAGGCACCGCCCCCCGGCAGGCACCGACCCCCGGTAGGCACCGACCCCCGGTAGGCACCGACCCCCGGCAGGAGCGAAGCCCCCGGGTTACACCGCCTGCCACAGGCACACTATCAAATTGTATTTAACTAAAAAACTTTTCCCCGAATCAATTGGTTGATATATCAACGTTAGTACCTTTGCACTATGATAACGGACCCTCCTATGGATGTACAGCAACGCATAGCGGCTCAACTGAGTCGGTTGGTTGTGTTCAATATTAATACGGTGGCTCATTTGCTCTCTCGGCGGACGAATAAAGAGTTGGCAAAACTGGGCTTCTCCCTACAGTTTGAGCAATTGCCCGTACTGTTTGTGGCCTACTTCTGGGGAACGGAGTTGCCCTCGCAGCAGGAAATCGCCAACCAGTTACAAAAGGACAAATCAGGCATACAACGCTCTATTCGCACATTAGAACGGGATGGCTACTTACGCGTTGTCGCCGATAACGCTGACAGACGCAAAAATCTGATTCAATTGACGCCCGCCGGTAAACTCATCATGGAGAAAATTCTGGAAACAGCCGACATGTTTGACCGCCAGTTGACAAGCCAGCTAACCACCGAAGAAGTCGATTCGCTCGTAAGCGTCCTGAAAAAAATCTCAACCATTCTAGATCAATAGTTCTCTTTTTTTGTTTTAATAGTTGATATGTCTACAGTTGATAGCTCAACTTTTGTATTTATGAGACGTAAAATTGCACTTGCCTTAGTCTTGCTGTCAGCACTACCAGCAGGATTATGGGCACAGACCCCCACCGGATTTCGACTGAAAGACTGCGTGGACTACGGTCTGAAAAACTTTGGCACAACCCGCATTGCGGAGTACCAGACCGAAAATGCGAACCAGCAGGCTCGGCAGGCGCTGGGCCTCTACCTGCCCCAGGTATCGGCTACCGGAACAGCCATCGACAACCTGAAGCTCCAGCAGAGTATCATTCCGGCGGGTGTGTTCGGGCCGGAACCCCGCGTGTTCATCATTGGTCAGAAATACCAGACGACGTTGTCAGCGCAGGCGACCCAAACTATTTTTGATCGCTCGCTGCTGCTGGGAATCAAAGCCAGCAAGCCGAACCAGCAACTGGCGCAACTGAACACCCGCAAAACGCGCGAAGACATTGTTTATAACATTGCCAGCAACTACTACCAGGTGTTTGTGGCCCAGCAGCAGATCGCCCTGCTTCGGGACAACCTCCAGCGGACGCAGCAAGTACTGAATATCCTGAAATTACAGCGGGACAACGGCGTAATTCAACCCGTCGACTACACCCGGACAGAAGTCAATTTCAACAGCACCCAGTCGCAGCTGAGCCTGGCCGAGAATGACCTGAATCTGGCCCTGAACCGGCTCAAGTACCAGATGGGTTTTCCCGCCGATCAGGCGTTGACCTTATCGGATTCCACACTGCTCAATCAACTGCCCACCATTGAACAAACACCCTTTGAGGCCCGTAGTCTGGTTTCTGTGCAGCAGGCCGAAACGAACCTGAGTTTGCAGCGTTTACAACTACAACGGATTAAAGCAGGCTACATACCCACCCTGAGCCTGACCGCCAGCTACGGTGCCGTTAACCTCGGTGCGCAAACCTTCGACAAGCTGTTCAGCAACTTCGTTGGATTTGGTAACGTGGGACTTCGGTTGAGTATTCCCATTTTCGACGGGTTACAGCGCGACGCGCAGGTACAGCAACAACGCCTGACGGTACTGACTCAGGAAGAACAGCAACGGCTGAATATTGCGGCTTATCGGCTCCAGTTCAACAACGCGCAGTCGCAGATTCAACGGGCGCAGACGAGCGTACAGACCGACGACCGCAATGTGAAACTGGCGCAGGAAGTGTACAACGTCACGACGCTTCAGTACAAACAGGGTACTAAATCACTGACCGATCTGCTCAACGCCGACACCTCTTACCGGCAGGCCCAGTCGAACTACATTAACTCATTGATCAACCTGTATCAGGCCCGGCTCGACCTGGAGCAATCGCAGGGTACACTCCTAAATTTCTATAACCAACTGTAACGCTATCACTGACTGCATTATGAAAAAGACAACGATTATCGTGATTGCCGGTATACTGGCTGTTGTATCACTGATCGGCTTTCGACTGGCTTCCAACAAGAAGGAAATTGATAAGAAGAACCAGATGCCGACCAATACGAATACAGCTATTCCGGTAACAGCCGCCACCGTGGCAGAGGCTACCGTGTCGCAGCAACTTATTAAAACCGGTAACCTGATTCCATTCAAAGAAGCCGACATCATGGCGACGGCGGCCGGTAAAGTGACGCGCGTGAATTTCGATCTGGGCTCATCGGTTCGGCAGGGGTCTACGCTCATTCAGGTCGACAGCAAACTCAAAGAACTGTCGCTGGAGGCCACGCAGCTGAACATCGAGAAGTTAAAGAAAGACGTGACCCGCTACAACACCCTCCTCGCGGGCAATGCCACCACCGAAATTCAGGTGAACGAAACCAGGTACAACTACGAGAACGCGGTGAACCAGGCCGAACAGATTCGGAAACAGATCCAGGATGCCGACGTAAAAGCGCCCATCAGCGGTCGGGTGGTGAAGAAAAACATTGAAGCGGGTGAGTACGTAAACGCCGGAACGGTATTGGGTACGGTGCTGGATATCTCGCGCCTGAAAGTACAGGTGCTGGTCAACGAAAAAGACGTGTACGCCCTGCGCGAAGGCCAGTCAGTGCGCGTTACGGCTGATGTATTCCCGGATCGGGTATTCAACGGCAGCATTTCGTACATCGCCCCACAGGGGAATGAAGAGCACAATTACCCGGTAGAAATTACGCTTGCCAATGGTGGTCTCCTCAAAGCGGGTACGTTCGTGAACGTCGATTTCTCGAAGAAATCCAACCAGCAGGCCCTGCAAATTCCCCGTACGGCACTGGTGGCCAGCGTCAAAAATCCCTACGTGTACGTGATCGAAGGCGGCAAGGCCCGTCAGCGTCAGATCAGTGTAGGCCGCGATTTCGGCGATACCATCGAAGTAACCAGCGGTCTGACAGCGGGCGAACAGATTGTAACAACCGGCCAGATCAACCTCAGCGACGGCTCGCCGGTTCAGGTAACGAAATAAACAGTAGCCATTGATAGCTAACAACTCTTTTCTATGTCAATTACCGAAATAGCCATAAAACGACCCCTGCTGGTGACGACCATCTTCACCGTGCTGGTTCTGTTTGGCTTTTTGAGCTATAAGCAGTTGTCTTACAACCTCCTGCCCAAGTTTGAAGCCAACGTCATTAGTGTTTCGACCGTGTACCGGGGGGCCTCTGCCGATGAGGTAGAGACCAACGTGACCAAACGGATTGAAGACGCCCTGTCGTCGCTGGAAGGGCTGGACCGGATCAACTCCACCTCGCAGGAAAGCGCGTCGATTGTGATTATTCAGCTGAAGAACGGCATCGACGTGAACCTTGCCCAGCAGGACGCCCAGCGGAAAGTAGACCAGATCGTGAACCTGCTGCCCGACGGAGCCGATAAGCCCACACTCAACAAATTCTCCACTGATGAATTGCCTGTTCTGCGGATGGGTCTGACGGCGAACCTCGCCCCGACCCAGTTGTACGACCTGATGGACGACAAGATAAAGCCTCAGCTGTCGAACGTGCCGGGTGTGGGTCAGATCAGCATCATTGGCGGGTCCGAGCGGGAAATTCAGGTGAACGTCAACCAGGAGAAACTGCGGGCCTATGGCTTGTCCATTGGGCAGGTGTCGCAAGCCATCAACGCGGCCAACGCGAGCTATCCGGCGGGTCAGCTGCAAACGCAGGAAAACCAGTATTCCATTCGTTTTGACGCTACGGTGGCTACCACCAACAAGCTTCGGAGCCTGATCATTGCCCGCCGGGCCGATGGAGGGCAGATTCTACTGCAGGATGTGGCCGAGGTAGTCGACGGTACGGCCGAAGCCACGGCTATCAACCACATCAATGCCCGCCCGTCCATCGGGGTTCAGGTGCAGAAACAGTCCGACGCCAACGCCGTCGACGTAAGCCAGCTGGTGCGCGAACGGATTACCTCCATCGAGAAACAATATGCCAACATTGGGCTGAAGTTCAACATTGCCGCCGACCAGTCGATCTACACGCTGGCGTCTGCTGAAGCGGTTGTCGACGATTTGTTTCTGGCCGTACTGATCGTATCGGTGGTTATGCTCATGTTCCTGCACAGTGTCCGCTCGTCGCTGTTCGTGCTGGTGGCGCTGCCGTCGTCCATGATCCCGACCTTCATCCTGATGTATGTGTTTGGCTTCTCGCTGAACCTGATGACCCTGATGGCCCTGTCGCTGGTGGTTGGTATTCTGGTCGATGACTCCATTGTGGTGCTGGAAAATATTAACCGGCACATGGAAATGGGGAAAGATAAGCGCACAGCCGCGCTCGATGGGCGGAATGAGATCGGCTTCACGGCCCTCGCCATTACGCTCGTGGATATTGTGGTGTTCGTGCCGCTGGCCTTAACGTCGGGTCTGATCGGGAATATCCTGCGGGAGTTTGCGCTCGTCGTGGTTTTCTCGACCCTGATGAGCTTGCTCGTATCATTTACGCTGACGCCTTTGCTGGTGTCGCGCTTCGGTAAGCTGGAAGTGCTGAATCCCAACACCCTCTGGGGCAAGCTGAATCTCGGCTTCGAGAACTTTCTGGACCGGTTGAAAGAGGCTTATGGCCGTATTCTGACATCGGCGCTGGGGCATAAACGCTGGGTATTTATTGCCGTCATTGTGTTGTTTGTCGGCTCAATCGCGCTGGTTCCCGGTGGTTTCATTGGAGCCGCGTTTATGCAGCAAAGCGACCAGGGCGAGTTTAACGTCAGCCTCGAACTGTCCCCTACGGCCTCCATTTATCAGACCAATCAGGTCTCGCAGCGGGTTGAGCAACTCCTGCTGAAACACCCCGAAGTAACGAACGTTTTCACCAACGTGGGCTACACCAGCAGTGGTATTACTACTTCTTCGAACAGCAACGTGGCCGATATGAACGTAAAGCTGGTCGATAAAAAAGCCCGGACCATGTCGACCGAAGACTTTGGCAGTGAGGTCAAACAGGAAATTGCCCGGATTCCCGGCGTTCGGGTAACGGTGAGCCCCGTTTCCATTGCCGGTGGTACGCAGGCCCCTATTCAGATTGCCATCAAAGGCACCGATCTGCCGTCTATACGGCAGGCAGCGGCCCAGGTTAAACAAGTGGTGGAGTCGATACCGGGCACGCAGGATGTGCAGTATTCCGTGAAAGACCCCAAACCCGAAGTAAACGTCCGGCTGAACCGGGAGCGGATGGCCCAACTGGGCATTAGCGCTACCGACGTAGGGCAGGCGCTGCAAATTGCCTTCCGGGGCGACGACCGGGCCAAGTTCAAGGAGAACGGCAACGAATACGACATCCTGATCAGCCTCGACAAGTTCGACCGGTCGAATGCCGCCGACATAAGCCGACTGACGTTTGTGAACAACCAGGGCCGTTCCTTCGAGTTATCACAATTTGCACGAGTTGAGCAGCAGGTGGGCGAAAGCGTGCTGCAACGTATCGACCGGCTATCGTCCATCTCGGTCAACTCGCAGGTAGTGGGTCGCCCATCGGGTTCGGTGGGGGCGGATATACAGGCGAAGATGGCGAATGTGAAACTGCCCGAAGGCATATCCATTCAGTACCTTGGTCAGTTACAGCAACAGTCCGACGCCTTTGGCAGCCTGGGTCAGGCGCTGATATTAGGGATTCTGCTGGTGTACTTCATCATGGTGGCCCTGTACGAAAGTGTGGTATATCCCTTCGTCGTGCTGTTCTCCATCCCGGTAGCGCTGGTAGGTGCGTTGCTGGCACTGGCCCTATCGATGCAAAGCCTGACGGTGTTCTCCATTGTGGGGATGATCATGCTGCTGGGTCTGGTAGCGAAAAACGCCATCCTGATTGTCGACTTTACCAACCAGCTGAAAGCCGAAGGAATGCCCGTGGTAGAAGCCCTGATCGAAGCAGGTAAGGAGCGGTTACGCCCTATCCTGATGACCACCCTGGCGATGATTGTGGGGATGCTGCCTATTGCGCTGGCGAGTGGTGCCGGTGCCGAAGTGAAGAACGGCATGGCCTGGGTCATCATTGGTGGTCTGAGCAGTTCGCTGGTGCTCACGCTGCTGGTTGTCCCATCGGTTTATCTGGTCGTCGACCGGATCATTGCCCGGTTCACGGGCAAGAAAACCCAGCCCAAAAAGCCACAGGAACTGACCGTAGCGAAGGCGATTAATTAGAGCCCTAATTAGTTGATAACGTTTTTATCATGCTGGCGAAGCCGATCAATCGGCTTCGCCAGCATTTTTTGTACTCTCAGTAATGCCGGGTCCTTAAACCAGCGGGGTTTCTCAAAACCAGGAAACCAGCCTTACACGACCTGCGGACGGGTCACGGCTCAGGTACATACCAGAATGGAATAGCCACCAACTCATCAGCCTCTTTTTTTCGGGGGTCCTGCAAGGCTATGCGGAGCAGGTTATGACCTGTTTTGAGATTGCCCGGCACTAATACCGTTTGCCAGCCACGTTGCTCCTGGCTCCCGGCTTTGGCAAAAAGCAGTTCAGGCTGGACGTAGACCGAATCGTTGACGGTGATGCGAATCAACCGACTGATCTGCTGATGGCTCCAGATAGCATACTGTTGCCGCCTGGCTTGCTTCGACAGCGTATCGCTCCAGGCAGGTTCGGGAGCCACTCGTGTGAGCAGCGTATCGAGGGCTTTGGGATAGGCAATGAACAAGCGCACGTAAGGCTCCCGAATTACGTCTGATTGAATGGAAGCCACGCTGATAAACGCACCCTCGGCACGTTGGTTATCGTAAGCCGTTGGCTCAATGTAAAGGCTATCGACACGAGCGGAATAGAGGTGTCGGTTGTTTAAACGACCGTTGTTGCGGGAGGCATCAGTCATGACCTCGACGGAGAGCACCACCAAAAACACCACCATGAAAATCACTATCGTCTGAGATAACTTTCCAGGTTGGATATTGCTGTAAAATGTGTTGGTGACGTATGAAGTATGCTTGTACATAAATAGACGGCTCCCTTTCGTTAGCCGGTAATGGAGTTGCATACCCCTTGGCGTTTCTTTTACCTTTTTTAGATTCAGTACAATAATGGCCAGGTAGAATAGAACTACCAGCGCAGCGCCAGCAATTTTGATTCCATACCAAACGTCGGCAGGGACGTTTGGCTGAACGACCAGGTAGATCAATAGCCCCATCACATACAAAAAGGCTATCACGATCAGTAGAAATGCCATCTGAAAGGCGAGCGCAAACACGATGTTACACCGTTTATCGAGCCAGAGAATATAACGATCGAGAGGTCCAAATTCATCGGCCATGCGTTGCTGCGAATAGGGTGTTGCGAATGGAAGACGATCGTAGCGGATACCCGTCGGAAAAACGGCCAGTAAACCCACAAGCCCCACCCAGAAAGCCCGCATCACGAAGTTGGCCAGAAAGGCCGCAAACAAGACGTAACAAGTGGCCCGGATCATGCTGTAGGCGAGTGACGGCAACATACCCGCTATCCCGTTGGCCTGGGTCAGGTAATTAAACTGGATGTAACCAAACGCGGAGTCGAGCAGGTCGGGCAACTGCAGGATAGCAAACATGGCAACCCCGGAAATAGCTAATTCAAGGTTCCAGCTTTGGGCGGTCAATTCCTTTAGCTTGTCCTGCTCTTCAGGCGTAAGTGGCGAAGTAGGCGGTAAGTTTTCGTCAGACATGGATAATCGCGAACGTTGATAATTAAGGCCCAAACGGCTGTTTTTATGCCCGTCAAGTAAAGCGATAATTCTAGTTTATCCTATTGCCGCATTCAAAAAATTGGCGTGCCATCTTCCCGTAATCAAAACAAGCCGCCGGGGCGTATGGTAAAATACCCCGGCGGCTTGTCATCCGTCTACGATACAACGCTTTCCTATTCCAGAAACGGCGTTACAATAGCCGTCACCTGCTCTTTTGTCAGTGGCTCGTCGAATGCTTCGGTGAGGCCTTCGAGGGGCACTTGCCCTGCCAGCAGTTCAGCCAGGTTGATACCTTTCTGTACCACATTATCGTCGCCCATGTAAACGGCTGCGGCTGCCTGAGGCAAACCCGATGGACTGGCCAGCGGAATCCATCCTTTCTGACCACGCAGGTACCGAATTCGGGCCGCATGCGTTGCCTCCGTGGCGTGAATGCGCAAGGCCGTTTCCAGAATGGGTTTGGCATTCATCAGGTTAGGCGCCTGTCCTTTGTAGGCCCGCACACCCGTATCCTCAAACGCCTGCGATACCGCAGCGAAGGTCTGGAAATTAGAGAACACATCCGGAAAATTCCCTTTGCCCGTGTAGTCGAAGCGGGGTTTGGCAATAGCCCTGGCTCCCAGTACCATCTTCAGCAGCTTAACGTGCAGCTCCTCATGCCGGCGAATGTATTCGAAGGCCAGTTTGTCCTGATCCGGAATCAGACCGGGTACGTTGGTGCCAAATTCGTAGAAATCAGATTCCAGGTATTCAAGCAGTAAGGCAAAATTCAGCACATCGACTACATTCTGAGGCAGTTCACTGCTTTGTCCGTAGCTTTTGGTGAGGGCTGAGGCCAGGATAGCCGGAGCCGCTACGGCCACTGTTTTACGAGTCAGTGAGCTGAAAAGGCCCCGACGTGATACATGCTCCAACCGGTCGAAGAAGTCGCTATCAACCTTTTCGAGTTCGGTAAAAATAGATTGTAAATTCATGAGTATTCAGAAGGGTTAGGAGAGGTTGGTCGGGAGGTTATGCGCATCGATGGTTTCAAGCACGTATTTCTGCGCTTTGGGAAGCACCTCAGACGGTTCGAGCTTGATGAACAGCCCCTCAGGTACAATGTTATCGCCCGAAAAAGCGGTTTGGTTCGGGTATTCCATCTCGCGGATAATGGACACGTGCCGGGCTTCGACAGACACAATCTTGCCCGCTACCGCCAGATTTTCGGGGTCCGTCAGGTACTTACCTCCCCCATTGTAGGCAGCCGTGCCGAGTTCAGCAAACATCCTCGACGCTTCCAGCACATCGGTACGCTGGCGGAAATTAATGTCGCTGAAGTTGAGCGTCAGATCCGGAATACCGGCACTACCCAATGCCGCCCGGTAAAAAGCACGGTGGGTTACTTCATGATTACGCAAATCCTGAAACAGCATCATCTCCATGGCGGTCATGCCTTCGTACGGATTGGCCAGCACCAATTCATAAAAGCGGGATTCGATCTGTTCCAGCACAAAGGCGTAGTTCAAAATACCAAGGTCGCCACCCGGTAAGGTGATCACATCGCCCGCTACCCGACCCCGCTCGGGACTAACTTGTACATCGGCTGTTGAACAGGCCGTGAGCAACCCGCCCGTTACGGCAGCTGCGCCAACAGTCCGCAGAAATGACCGTCGCCGGCCATCTATCAATGTGGGTGCTGTTTGTTTGAAATCGTTGATGTTTTTCATTGAGTAAAGTAAAAAATAGTACTACTGTAGATTCATTTCGTACAGTTACCCTAACCAATGAAAGAATGTTTATAAATTGAGGTAGCGGGGCTGGACATGAGCCATTGGTTTATAAATGATTACACTGAATTTCTGAGAGGCCAGTACCCAGGGCTTTTGTCGTCTTTAGTCCAGTTAATGAGCAACGGTTATTGCCCGGTCGGACGAGTTGGCAACAGCTTTGCCCGGCCAGCGCGAAAATTGGTTCGTCGACGTAGGAATTTTTATCAGGAAAGGGTATAGTTCAGGGGCGGTAAGCTAACGGTCTCCCACCAATAGGTGCGTAACTCCCGAAAATAGGTAATCCACTCGTCAAACGTAATGGGCTTAATCATGTAAGAAGAAGCGCCTAATGAATAGGCTTCCATAACATCGCTACGAACAGCCGATGAACTGAGAATAACAATTGGAATCTGACAAAACGGAACAGGCATTTTTTTAATTTGTTGCAGCAGTCCCCAGCCATCTTTGCTATCCGGCAAATATAAATCCTGAAGAATCAGTTTAGGGATTTCCCACTCTTCATAGCGCCAGGTATTCAGTAATGCCAATGCCTGTTCGGGAGAAGAAACCCGTTCGGCCACCACCTCCGAAAGGCAGTGTTGTAGGGCTCGTTTGATCAGAACCCAATGATCATCGCTATCCTCAACGATCAATACTTTCGCTCGCCTGAAATTGGCCTTTATCCTGGACTCCTCATCATTAATTTTCATATCACATAGGGAGATATCTGAACATTAAAGTCATTAACTCCCTATAAAATACATTTGCTCTCATCGTTAATTTTATGCATAAAGTTTTTGTATACGTATAGGCTCTACGTATAAATATATTTCTTCATACTTCAGATTGGAAAAATAATTAAAGTACAATGTTTTTTCTTCATGTCGGTGTAACTTAACAACTTATCATTTTAACCAATTTTACATTAAAAAAAACATTAAACGAAACATAATCAAACCAATATAAAGGATTACCAAAACGGTGTATCTCAGGTTAATCGACAGCTCATTACATACATCATTGTTTAAATAATTATACTCAGGTAATTAGCCTTTTTTTGCCATCAGACATCAATTTTTTAATCAAAATACAACAAGATTATGAGGACCGTTACCTTACTTTTTATAGCTACATTCAGGTAAGTTAACAGAACTTTTCCTCAAAGAATTTATTTGTCTACTTT